>JAEWAX010000022.1 GCA_023391425.1 Bacillota bacterium
AAAAAATTATGTTTTATACTATTATTAAAAGTAGCTATAATTTGAATTAGCAACAATTATAAGTATAATATGTTGTTATTACGCGAAACGATACAAATAAGCAAATTACTAGCTAATATAATATTTATATGTAAATATCTTTCACAATAACAGAATAATATTTTCTATTCTTGCTACCTATCTGAATCTAAATATGCAAAAACAAAAATTACAGGAGAATTCCAATAGGTCGCAACCTCATTTGTAGCATAAGAAGACATATCATCTATATAGCATTGGGCTGGAGCAAGACCAGATAGCTTTGATTTTGAGATATCGTCATCTAATCCAGAATTAGGTCCCCCAACTATTAGACCGGGTATAGGTTTCTCGACTGTGTCTGCAATAGACGGCCTATGATGAGGTCGTAAAACTTGCTTGGAGCCAAATCCAGTAATATAACTCTGACTCAAGGTATTCCTTCCCATTAAGTAGTGTGCAGAGTTTTCAGCGGCTTCTATGTATTCTTTATTATTACTCAGCTTATCAGCTATCAATAGATGCATAGCGTGATTTGCAACATTCATATTGCTACCCCAATGATATTCCATTTTATGCATTGCAAGCAAATATCCATCCTTTTTAGCAGTAGACACAAACATGTCCGCCTTCTCAATCCAGCTTTTTCTTATTTCTTCAGATTTCTTAATATCAGTCTTATCTGAATCAGAAAACATATATGCTATCGCCGCAAAGCCGCTCACATTCTGCCAACCAAGTCCAAATCCATTAGATTCAAAATTTGCAACGAAATTGTCACTATATTTTTGATTACCAGTTGTTCTGAAAAGTTCTGCTGCTGCCCATGATACTTCATCTGTACCTGAGCTGTCTCCATATTCCCCTGTTGTAATGTCCTGCGGGTTTTTAAATTCAACAAAATCTTTCTTCTCTAACCAACCCCAAGCTAGTTCAGATGCCTGTAAACACGTCTGGGAAAAAATTGAATCAACATCTTTGAAAACTCTTGCTGCCATCGCAGTAACAGCAGCAAAATCTGCCGTTGCGGTAGTAGAAATAGGCATAATAATCTGATCATCTACATCCATATCAGGCATTGTTGACATACCAGGAAAGCCCCTTGAAGTGACTTTATGATAAACACCTCCTGATGATTTATCCTGCATTTTTAGCATCCATTCAATGCCGTATTTTGCTTCATCAAGTATATCCGGTATCTTGTTTGAGCTCTCAGGAATATTATTAGTATCAGTAAAGCTTTTTGGATAAAACTCATATGACAGTAATAAATCAGCCACTGTAACCGTTGCTGGAACTACATACCTTCCATAATCACCTGCGTCATGCCAACCGCCGCTTACATCAATTTCCTTACTCTCATCCTCATATAACTTTGCCAATGATTTGTGACACGCCTTATGAGCATATTCACCTGCATATTTACTATTTAATGCCGTTCCACAACGTTGGAAATACAGGGCCTTGAGTGTTGCATTGCCTACGCTTGTATAAATGCCCTTATCACCTATTTTAAACTCATATGATTTTCCTAATTTAGGTATAGAAATAAAATATTGTCCAGTAATAGTAAGTTCTGAAAAA
Organism: Bacillota bacterium; assembly: GCA_023391425.1. GTDB lineage: Bacteria > Bacillota > Clostridia > Acetivibrionales > DSM-1351 > Ruminiclostridium. The sequence goes on from JAEWAX010000022.1 coordinate 1,603, forward strand.
TCGGCATATCTTACTGAATCCCCACTTGAATTATCGCTTACCTTTCCGTTCAAATCCTTTGTTAGAACTACTTTTTTAGTTATTGCATCAACAACTTGAAAAGAACTATGCTGACCTTTTATAATAGCTATCTTTTTATCTGAACTCTTATAACCTATTTGATTAATAAGAATATCCTCACTTAACTCTTGCTCTACTGTTTGTCCAGCCCCTTTTGTATCAGCACTTGTACTTTGAGTTGTTGACGAAATAGACGAATCTGATGATTTAGAGGCACAGGAAGCTATTGTAAATGTCATACTAACAACCAAAGTAAGGGATATTATTTTTTTGATCCAATACATAAATACAACACTACTTTCTTATCAATTATTGAAATTTAACTTAACCTTAAAAATCCATAATCTATTATATAGCATTTTTGCATGAAAGTATTATTTTTTTTCAAAGCTTTTTAATAAGGATACTTCAACCATTTGTACTCCAAAATTATCAGCTTTTTTGTGGACAATTGATTCTCCAAGCTTATCTTCTCCCAAAAAAATATCAATGATATTTCCTTTTACTTTACTTCCTGTGTCCTCAGCAACATATATTCCATCTAAACTGCTATATGATTTAGGAAATTTAATATAAAGTCTACTACCTAAAGGTATTACTGATGGATCTACTGCAACTGTCCTTCTTATAGCTGCTCTTGTTCCTGAAGAAGTAATTCCGTACAACGGGTGATTGCGTGGCTTTCCACAACATTCTACTGAAAGATCATAGGCTGTTGCTTTCATTCTAAAGTTTTCTGTACTCGGACTTTCTATCTTAGTTTCTTCTGTTGACCTTTGAAAATTTTTTAAATTAATTGTATTTAGAATAATTTGTTGTTGTTCATTTTTATAATTATTGGTATCAATGCCTATTATATTTCCAATAGTATTTGTTTTGACTAAAAAAACAAACAGTAAAGACATTACCAATGCTATACTTTTTAAGCTAAATATTTTGTTATCCCTTCTAAAATGAATTATTCCATGATTTTTTTCAATCAGCTTATTCAAAACTAATCCAAATTGAGACTTTTCAGTTTCTTTTATTGTTAATTGGTAATCCGGACTAATCTCAGTTTCTGGAGATAGGTGTTTACTCTCAAAATGTTTTTTTGAATTATTATTTGAATTATTATTTGAATTATCACTTAAAATATCGTTCGAGTTATCGTTTGAAATATCGTTTGAAATATCGTTTGAAATATCGTTTGAATTATCGTTTGAATTATCGTGTAAATTATCATTTGAAATATCACTTAAAATATTATTGGAAATATGACTCGAAATATCATTATCGGTATTATTACTATCATGTTCCTGAAGGGAGTTTTCCAAAACTGTGCTTATACTTTCAGCATTATAAGTTTTCATATCCAAGCTATATATACTTTGGATAAATTTCTTCATATTTTCTTTCTCAATATTATTTACTGTTAGCTTATTAAGCCAACTACACAATTCTGATAAAAATAACTCTTCATTTTCATCACATTTTAAGTTTAAGCATTCAATAAAAACATCCTCTGAATTTATATCAAAGGAACCCTGATTAACAGAAGTTTTTATTATATTATCAATTAAACATGATTTGAGTGATTTTTCAACCTTAGGAATTCTTTCATCAATAGTTTTCCTTATAGCATCAGCTAATATATTTGCCTTTTCCTTAGCGGATAAGTCGGCATACTTAAAAGAAATGTATTTTTTCAAGTCTAATACATTTCTTGATGACAAAATATATGTAGCTTTGAGTTCCTTCATGATGAGCTTATCCATAGGTAAGTTTTCTCCAATAACTATCATAATTTGAATCGGCAAATGAAGAAAAACTATTAAGTAATATTACATGAAATATTTTATAGGAAACTCACCCCAATAATTTATATAGAGTCTATTCTTTGACAGGAAACATAGCAATGATGAATAATGATACAAAAGACCCAAATAATCCAGCAAAAAAGGCAGGTACAGTTTTAAGTCCTCTTTTCTTTGCCATATTGAGAGCTAATACTCCAAAAACTACATTAAGACAAAACATTAATACCAAAGGTATCAATGTAGCTGCTAACAATAAACTGTAATTTATACTGCTATTTGCAACACTCATTATAAAACCCTCCTAAAATTTAAAAATTTATTTATAACCAATAAATATATTCTACATAATATTCGAATACCCTCCTTGGTTTCTATTGTTTGCGAGATAGGATTTATATTTGCACTATATGCCTAGATATCAATGGAATCAGACATGAAAAAGATGACTTCTGAACAAGAAATCATCTTTTGTAACATTTACTGGATATATTATATTTTTCCTCCACAATTAGAGCAAAATGACCCGGTGCCATCAAACACTTCTCCACAATTTGGACATTTTGATTTTGTAGTATTATCTTCTATAACTTCAGGTGTAATACTATTTTTGTATCCACAAGTACCACAGAAGGCAGAAGAATCTGCGTTTTCCGCTCCACATTTTGGGCATCTTATAATACCCTTTATAATTTGTATCTGTTTCTTACTCAAATCAATTTTATTTATCGACTCTGTAATGGAAGCACAAAGTACTGCCATTTTCGCATCTGGAGAATTTTTATGTACTTCATAGTAAAGCTTACCTATTTCGTTATAAAGGTTTTTAATATTATCTTCTTCATTACTAATCTGCAAGTTAATCTTGGTAATATCAGCAATTTCTTTAGTTTTCTTTGCCACATCCTTACCTGCACTGCTAATCTTATCTCCAATTTTTTCAAACAAAGCCATTAAAATCTCACCTCATCAGATATTCATATTTTTATTTACCACTTTGTCAATTGGACCAATGGATAATGAGCTCTGTGAGAAAGCTTTAAATCCGAGAATAATAAGTATTAGCTTTTCAAGAGCATTAATAATATTTAAAACTATAGAATCTAAACTAAGAGGCCAGGAAATCCTAACAGAACTATCAAACCAAGATATTATGTTATTGATAACTCCAAAAATATCATTACTAAAGCTAACAACAACGGAGATTAAAGCAAAAGCAAAAACAATTGTAACAGCTTTTACAGCAGACTTTTTTAGCCACTCATTTTCTTCAAACAGAAGTACATAGCCCGCTAAAATTACTAAGCCTAAAATATTTATAAGCCCCATAAAATAAAGAGCTGCACCCATAAGAGCAACTGTAATACCCAATTTAGTCTTTTGCATAAAAACGCCTCCTAAAAAAGATGTATTCTTACCACAATTTATATTTTAATACATTATTATCCAAACCTCAAGTTAATATTTAAACATGGCTTTATTAGATATTATTAGATTTACCTTAGGTTTATTCTCAAATCTTATCATTGTAAACAGATTAATAATTTTTGAAAATATATTGAATCAATGTACTGCTCATGGTATATTTTTATTACCAGCTAATATCACCATGTAATATTAATATACATAAGTTATGGAGGCAAATATGACAAATAGATCAAATTCAAAAATAATTGGTTTGGGAGCATACTTTCCAAACCGAAAGTTAACCAATCAAGACCTTGAAAAGATGGTTGATACGAGTGATGAATGGATAGTCCGTCGTACAGGTGTAAAAGAGAGAAGAATATCAGAGAAAGACGAGTTTTCAAGTGATATGGCTATAAAAGCCGTCAAAAACTTGATTGAAAAGCATAACGTAATTATTAGTGATGTAGACATGATTATTGTATCTACCTTTACCCCTGACCATTTATCACCAAGTGTTTCTGCATTAGTTCAAGGACATTTCGGCATTGAACAAGCTGGAACTATGGATATAAACTCGGGCTGTACAGGATTCGAATATGCTTTATGTGTGGCTACTTCTTTAATAGCAACTGGAAATAATAAAAAGATATTAGTTATTGCTTCTGAAGCCGTTTCTAAAGTTGTAGATTATACAGACAGGGGCACCTGTATACTTTTTGGTGATGCCGCAGTAGCAACACTTATTGAACTCACTGATGAAAAAGGAAGTCTTATTGCATCATATTTTACCTCGGATGGAAAGTTTGCTGAAAAGGTGACTTGTAGCAATTTATCTGATAATGTAAATGGTCTAGTACTAGGTAAAAAAAGAATGTTTGAACAAGATGGTAGATTTTTATATGAATATGTTGTTAAGACTGTTCCAACCGGTATTTGTAAGCTATTAGAAAAGGCTCAATTGACTCTTGATGACATTAAATGGCTTGTTCCTCATAGTGCCAATTTGCGTATGATAGAGGCTATTTGTAAAAGGCTTGATTTTCCAATTGAAAACACTCTAATAAGTAATGAATATTTTGGAAATACATCTTCTGCATCAATACCTCTTGCTATTTGGCTTGCTTTAGAAGAATCAAAAATTAATTCAGGTGATAAGCTGTTATTGTATGGATTTGGTGGTGGTCTAACACATGGCGGAGTTGTAATCGAATGGTAGCAGTCTCTATAAATATATTTGGATCCATTGAGTAAATAAAGGCTCTCGAGGAATAAACCTCGAAAGCCTTTATTTACATCTTAATGTTTATCTTTATAACAAGATTTTATTCTTCTGGGTAGTTCTCTCTAGCTGTATAGTGAGTATGTAAAATTTCATGAGCCTTATGGCTTCCTGGCTTCTCAAAATACTCATCATACATTTTCTTTATCACTGGGCTCTCATGTGACTTTCTTATTGGCAAACTAACATCTTCATCATAAATAGCCTTTGCTCTTTCAGTCCTTAAATCAGTCCAGCTTCTTACTGAAGATGGTTGTATTGGTTGTCCTCCACCATTTACACATCCACCTGGGCACGCCATTATTTCAACAAAATCATATTGTGCCTCACCAGCCTTTATACTGTCAAGTAGCTTTCTTGCATTACCCAAACCGCTTGCAACTGCAGCTTTTACTTTAATGCCGCCCATTTCTACTACAGCTTCCTTGATACCTTCTATTCCTCTAACAGCTGTGTATTCAAACTTGTCTAAGGACTTACCTTCAACAATCTCTGCTACAGTTCGCAGTGCCGCTTCCATAACCCCTCCGGTAGCACCAAATATTACACCAGCACCAGTTGCTTCTCCCATAGGGTCATCAAACTGTCCATCTTCAAGATTGTTAAAGTCAATACCGGCTTCTTTTATCATTTTTGCCAATTCTCTTGTAGTCAGAACAACATCTACGTCCGCTAAACCATTAGCAGATAATTCTGGCCTATTAGCTTCAAACTTCTTTGCTGTACAAGGCATAACTGAAACAACAAAGATTTTTGATGCGTCTATTCCCATTTTTTCAGCATAATAAGTTTTTAAAACAGCACCAAACATTTCATGTGGTGATTTACATGATGATAAATTATCTAGGAACTCAGGATAATTGTGCTCACAGAACTTAATCCATCCAGGACTACAAGATGTAATAACAGGTAGCTTTCCACCATTTTGGATTCTATTGAGAAGCTCAGTTCCTTCTTCCATGATTGTTAAGTCAGCAGCAGTATCTGTGTCAAATACTTTTTCGAAGCCCAAATGGCTTAGTGCTGAAACCATTTTTCCTGTGCATCTTGTTCCTATTGGCAAACCAAACTCTTCACCTATAGCAACTCTCACTGCAGGAGCAGTTTGAACAACAACATGAAGCTCTGGATTTGATAAAGCCTTCCAAACTTTTTCTGTATCATCCTTTTCCTTTAAAGCTCCAACAGGACATACATTTATACACTGACCACAATTAGTACAAGGAACATCTGCCAAAGACTTGTCAAAAGCGCAAGAGATTGTTGATTTGAAACCTCTCTCCGTAGCACTAATTACATTGACAGTTTGAACATTTTTACATACGCTTACACAACGTCTGCAAAGAATACATTTATTTGGATCTCTAACGATTGAAGGTGAGAAATCATCTATTGGAGAATTATTCGTCGCTCCTTCAAACCTAATATCCTTAATATTTAATTCATCAGCAAGAGTCTGCAATTCACAGTTTCTGCTTCTAACGCAAGTCAAACATTTTTTATCATGATTTGATAAAATCAGTTCTAATGTAACCTTTCTAGCTTCTCTTACATTTGGACTCTGAGTATATATCTCCAAGCCTTCAGCTACTGGATATACACATGATGCCTGAAGCGCTTTTGCACCCTTTATCTCAACTAAGCACATTCTACAAGCGCCTATTTCATTTATATCTTTGAGGAAGCAAAGTGTTGGTATTTTTATATTAGCTTGCCTAGCTGCCTCTAGAATAGTTTTACCTTGTTCAACCTGCAATTTCTTGCCGTCTATAGTAATATTAACTGTTGCCATTTTTACACTCTCCTCCCCTATATTTTTGAAATAGCTTTGAATGGACATTTCTCCATACAAGCACCACATTTTGCACATTTTGCTGAATCTATAACGTAAGGAACCTTCTTTTCTCCGCTAATACAGTTCATAGGACAAACCTTGCTACACAGTCCACAGCTCTTACACTTGCTTGCATCTATAGTGTATTTCATCATTGATTTACAAACACCTGCTGGACATTTTTTGTCGTACACATGCGCTTCATACTCGTCTCTAAAATACCTTAATGTACTGAGAACAGGGTTTGGAGCAGTCTGTCCCAATCCACACAATGCTGAAGTTTTAATATTTTTCGCCAATTCCTCAAGCTTTTCAATATCTCCATCCTCACCTTTCCCTTCAGTGATTCTTTCCAATATTTCAAGCATACGCTTAGTTCCAATTCTGCAAGGAGGGCATTTACCACAGGATTCGTCAACTGTAAATTCTAGAAAGAATCTTGCTATATCTACCATACAATTGTCTTCATCCATAACGATAAGTCCACCAGAACCCATCATTGAACCAATTTCGATTAGGGAATCATAATCAATAGGTGTGTCTAAATGACTAGCTGGGATACATCCTCCAGAAGGTCCACCTGTTTGAGCTGCTTTAAACTTCTTTCCATTTGGAATACCACCACCTATATCATAAACAACTTCTCTTAAAGTTGTTCCCATAGGAACCTCAACAAGACCTGTATTGTTTATTTTTCCGCCTAAAGCAAAAACTTTTGTTCCTTTACTTTTCTCAGTTCCTATACTGGAAAACCACTCAGGACCATTTAATATAATGACAGGTACATTAGCATATGTTTCAACATTGTTTAATATTGATGGTTTCTGCCATAGACCTTTAACAGCAGGGAAAGGAGGTCTTGGTCTAGGCTCACCTCTGTGTCCTTCGATTGATGTCATTAATGCAGTTTCCTCGCCACAAACAAATGCTCCTGCACCAAGTCTGATTTCCAAATCAAATTTGAAACCTGTACCAAGGATATTATCTCCAAGTAGTCCATATTCCTTAGCTTGATCTATAGCAATCTGCAATCGCTTAACTGCTATAGGATACTCTGCTCTTACATATATAAAACCTTGTGTTGCTCCAATAGCATAACCAGCTATTGACATTGCCTCAATTACAGAATGTGGATCGCCTTCAAGAACACTTCTGTCCATAAACGCTCCAGGGTCACCTTCATCAGCATTACAACATACATACTTTTGCTCGTTTACCTGTGCTGCAGCGAAACTCCACTTAACACCAGTAGGGAAGCCTGCACCGCCTCTTCCTCTTAAACCTGATTTCTTCATTGTGTCAATGACGGTTTCAGGTGTCATTTCCGTCAACACTTTTTCAAGTGCCTTATATCCATCAAAAGCTATGTATTCATCGATGTTTTCTGGATTTATGCGTCCGCAGTTCCGGAGTGCAATACGCGTCTGTCTTGTAAAGAATTCCACACCCTCTAGTGATTTAGAAATATCTTCAGCTTCCTTTTCACCAGCAAGTAATCTTTGTACAATTCTACCCTTAAGTAAATGTTCTTCAACTATATCCTTTACATCAGAAACCTCTACCCTGGTGTACATTGCACCTTCTGGGTATACTACAACTATTGGACCCTCTGCACAAAGACCAAAACAGCCTGTTTTAACTATTTTAACTTCTTTGTCCAACTTATTGCTTGAGAGTAACGTCTCCATCTCTTCCATAATCTTTAAAGAGTTGGAGGATGTACAACCTGTACCTGCACAAACAAGCACATGTGCTCTATATAATTGCATTTTAAAACCTCCTCACAATAATTTAAGAATAAACATTATATATTATTTCTTTTTCTCAGCAGCTCCGATAGTTAAATCAAGGCACACTTTACCATTAACAATATGCTCAACAACTACCCTCGCCGCCTTTTCAGCAGTCATATTAACATAGGTTACCTTGTTTCCTTCTTTGTCAATAACTTCTACAACAGGCTCAAGCCTACAAACACCAACACACCCTGTCATAGATACGGTAATATTATTTAATTCTCTTTTGTTTATTTCTTCCAAAAATGCATTCATAACTGGCCTAGCTCCTGCTGCTATACCACATGTAGCCATCCCTACGATAACTCTAAACCCTTCAGCATTTGATCTAAGAGAAATCTGATTAAGAGTTTTCTTTCTAATCTCCTCTAATTCAGCTATCGACTTCATTAAGTACACCTCCAAAAATATTCTTTATACCTTCATCAATATACTCCTTCAACCATTGCAAAACTGCAAATTCGTTAATATTAACGCCATTGAGCGTTTTATTTATTTCTTCTGTATCAAGCTTAAATGTACCTTCCATGCTTTCCATCAGCAGAATAAACTGTATATTTGGATTTGCAGATATCAACGTAATCATAGTGTCACTTATATCTCCAATTGGCAATCTGTCAATATGATTAATTGAAAAAGTAGCAGATACTTTTGTTCCTACATTTCTTTTAGAATAGATATTAAATTTACCGCCACATTTTAGTGCTGATTCTTTCAATAAAGGTATTCCTAATCCAATCTTTCGAGTAGTCCTCGAAGTCATAAATGGATCTTCAACCCTTATTAAAAAATCATCCTCCATACCAACACCATTATCTTCAATCTCTAAAACTAGGTGTTTGTTCTGTGCCACTTCACCAATACGAACAGTAATAACTGATGCATTAGCCTTTATAGAATTTTGAACTATATCTAGAATGTGAAGTGATAAATCCCTCATACTATGCTCCAGTTAATTCATTAATTAATATGTATTATAAATCTTTATATTTATCTAGAATTCCTTTAACGTCATCAGCAACTAATCTGCCATGAACATCGTCATTTATCATTATTACGGGAGCTAAGCCACACGCGCCTATACATCTGCAAGCGTCAAGTGAAAATTTTCCGTCCTGCGTACATTGTCCAACATCTATGCCTAAGATTTCCTTGAATTTATCAAGTATTGCACCTGAACCCTTTACATAGCAGGCAGTACCTAAACAAACACTAATTTTAAATCGTCCTTTTGGATTTAGTGAGAATTGAGTATAGAATGTAACAACACCATAGATTTCAGCTAGTGAAACATTCAGCTCCTCAGAAATCTTTTTTAGTACATCCACAGGTAAGTACCCATATATTTCCTGGGATTCATGTAATACAGGAATTAGAGCACCCCTTGTATCCTTATATTTCTCAATAATCTTTTTGAGTTTCAAGCCGTTTTCATCCACGCAACCGCAGCAGCACTTGTTTTCACTCATTTAATAGACCTCCCTTTAGCAAGATGTGTTAATATATTCACAAACCAAAACAAAAATTTCACAATATATGTTAATATATTAACAATATTTACTGACATTATAGCAAATTATTGATAATTATTCAACATACTCATCAAATTTTTAGCTTATTATAGATACGGATTAATTATATAGGTTTATAATACAAAAGACTATAGGATATATATCTATAGTCTTTTGTATAGTAATTTATTTAGTTATTCATCAAAATCGTATTCTTCTTCCATTCTTTCTTTAAATTCTTCAAACACACTGTTTAGCTCGTCTTCATCGTCAACCGTAACAAAAGCATCTTCGCCTTCTTCGTTATGATCTACCTTAAGAATAACGACTTCGTCAATCTCTTCATTATCCTGCTCATCAAGTGGGAGCAAAACAACATATTCATTCCCATCCATTTCAACTGTGTCTAGATGTTCGAACTCAACTTCTTCTCCATCTTCTCCAATTAAAACGATAATATCATCTCTTTCATCTTCACTCATATCTATTTCCTCCTAGAAATAATCATTGCTTTTATACAAAAATAATGTTTTAAATAGTATTAAATAATTCTGTCTGAACTATGCAAAAACACGTTTTTATAATAACATACTTGCACTTAATTTCCAATATTAAGTTTTTTTATTTTATTTATAATTTGCTTGCCTATCTAAATATCCTTGAAGAATAAAAACTGCAGACATTGTATCCACAATATTTTTTTTATTTGAAGCTTTAACCCCAAGTTCATTCATGGCTCTATGTGCAGAAACCGTTGTAAGTCTTTCATCCCATTTGATAATGTTATATTCACCAAACTCAAGAAGCTTTTGAATAAATTCCTCTGTTTTCTCAGCCCTTGGACCCTTAGTACCATTCATGTTGAGTGGATATCCAATTACAATATCCTTCACCTCATATTGATTAATTATCTCTAATATCCGAGCAAGTGCCTTTTTTATTCCATCCTTACTTTTTACAGTTTCAAGTCCTTGTGCTGTCCAACCCATAGGATCACTAATAGCAACTCCTATCCTCGAGTCTCCATAGTCTATACCCAAAACTCGCATCTATTCCCTCCATGATTATATGCCCAGTTTCACTGGACACAGCCAAATTAATAGGCACTCTCTATAAATGAGAATGCCTAAAATTTCTGAAATATTTATTCTCAAGCGTTATTGTTACTCTCAAGGTAAAACTTTAAAACTTCCTCTAATAATTCATCTCTTTCAAGTCTTCTAATAATACTTCTTGCATTTTTATAGTTTGTAATGTAAGTAGGATCTCCAGACAAAATATATCCAACCATTTGGTTAATTGGATTATAACCCTTTTCTTTCAGCGCCTGATACACTGAAACTAGAATGGCTTTTGCCTCATTGTCCTTTTCTTTTTCTACTTTAAACATCATAGTCTCATTTATGCCCATTTATATCACCTTCCTAGAGCAACTGTTCTGTTTTATCCTATTTATTTTGTTATATTAAATGGATAAGCTATATATATCTATACTAATACATACTTCAACCTTTTGCAACAATTTTACAAAACGCTATATAATATTTCCTTCGAATAGACCGTCCCCTATTTTATCTAGTCTAGTTACTTTTAGGCTTCCTTTTAACTCAATACTTCCTTTTGATATTACCCTTATATAGTTTTTTGTTAAGCCCTCAATATAGTCTTCCTTTCCGTGTAGTTCCTGTTCGTAGAGTACTTCCATTTCTCTACCGATAAAGTCCTGGAAATAATGTCTTTCAAGATTATCTGACAGAGATAGCATTAGCTGACTCCTCTTTTCTTTTTCCTCCGGACTTATCTGGTTATCATATTGCGCTGCTGGTGTTCCCTTTCTGGGAGAATACTTAAAAACATGAATTTTTGAGAACCCTACTTCTTGTGCAAAATTTAATGAAGTCCTAAAGTCATCCTCCGTTTCTCCTGGAAATCCTACCATTATGTCTGTAGTAATTGCTACATCTGGAATATTATTTTTTAGGAGTTTAACGCTATTCATGTATTCATTTGTTGTATATTTTCTGTTCATAGCTTTTAGTGTGTTATCACATCCACTTTGCAAAGATAAATGATAATGGGGGCATAACTTCGGCATCTTGGCAGCAGCGCTGACAAATTCTTCTGTAATGGTAGTTGGCTCTATTGAACCAAGTCTTATCCTCTTGATTCCCTCAATCATGTTTAGTCTTTGTATGATATCAAGTAGATTTGTAGTTTTTAAATCTCTTCCATATGAAGCAATATGAATACCTGTTAAAACAATTTCCAAAAATCCATTTTGAGCTAGGTCTTTTACTTCTTGAATAATGTCCTCTGGCTGTCTACTCCTTATAGGACCTCTAGCATAAGGTATTATACAGTATGAACAAAACTGGCTGCAGCCTTCCTGAATCTTCAGATATGCTCTAGTCCGCTCCTTATAAGAACTCACTTTTAGTTCTTCAAAGTTTCTAGAAGACATAATATTATCAACGGCATTTATTCTGCATTCACCGGCTTCAATTCTTGAAATATATTCAATAACTTTATTTCTGTCTTTTGTGCCTATTACTAAATTGACTTCAGGTATTTTTAGCACATCAGCAGATGATGTCTGAGCGTAACATCCCATAACTACAACGATAGAATTGGGATTATTCTTTTTTGCCTTTCTAATTGCCTGTCTTGATTTTCTATCACTAAGGTTTGTAACCGTACATGTATTAATAATATAGACATCTGAGTTCTGTTCAAATGGTACTATATCGTATCCATTTTGTTCAAATAGTGAAGAAACCGCCTCTGATTCATATTGGTTTACCTTGCAACCTAAAGTATAAAATGCAACTGTTTTCATAGTTTTCTCGTATTCCTCATTTCATTATGTTTCCCATTTGTTAATTATATATTAGTAGTCAATATGTTCAAAGGCTAAAAAAGGAAAATTTAAAGATATTATTGAATGAAAACCTAACAAAAACTTTGTTACATATGCACAATAACCCTGTAAACTCCTCGTATGCCTAGTTTGTATGGCATCAAAGCTTAATATACTTTATGTTTAGGAAACATCTTCATTGACTTAAATATAAAAAGCAGTTAATATTAAAGTATAAATTTAGTAATTTGATTTTTACCTTTTAAGGAGGATGGATAATATGAAAGCATTTGATATTTCTTTAAAATCTATTAATGATGTAAAGGATTTCGTTAATATTGTTAACAAGTACGATTTTGATGTTGATTTGTCATCAGGACGTTATATCGTTGATGCAAAGTCAATTATGGGCATCTTTAGCCTTGACTTAAGCAAATCTATTCGATTAGAGACTCAGGTTGAAGATTGTGGAAATTTCTGTGAGGAAATTAAACGTTTTATAGTTTAAGCTCTTTTGAAATTTTAATTCTGAATGTAATACGCAAATATTGCACACATAAAAAGCGAATGGATTTTCCATTCGCTTTTTGCTTTGGTTATGTCATTTGGGGTAATTGTCCTCTGTAAGAACCTTATAACCATTATTAATTAATATTTGTGCAGCAACACCATTTCCATCAATTAATCTTCCGCTAAATGTACCATCATATATCTTTCCGCATCCACATGATGGACTTCTCGATTTGAAGATAGCCATATTTATATTGAAAAGCTTTGCAACCTTCAGAGTTTCATCAGCTCCTTTCAAAAACTCACAAGTATAATCCTGCCCTTGTGAATCAATTACTCTGGCATTTCCTAGAAGAACTTCCTCACCTGTTGAATTCATAGCAATTTCGCAGGGATTTCTTGGTGTAGCACAACCACCCATCTGCTCTGGACAAACTACGATTGCTTTGCCTTCCTTTACCAACTTTTCAATATTAGCATTATAGTTACTTTCTCCATTGTACCTACTATCAAGCCCCACAAGGCATGCACTCACCATTATCATTTTATACCATCCTCATAATCACTTTATCGTTTTGCTACCTTAACTCTTCTTTTTTCTTTTCCGCTTGCCACTAATCTGGTCTAATACTTTTTTGTCAATAACTTTACCCTTTTTTGCAGGTCTATTAACCGAATTTTGATTATCTGAACTAGCCCTATCTGAATTTGTCGTGTCTGAACTGCTTCTGTCTAAATTTACACTGTTTCTATCTTTTCTACCTGAATTTGAGCTTTCTAAACTTGTTCTACCTCTTTCTGTTTTGCCCTTATATGTTCTACCTTTACTTGATCTACTTGCATTTGATGCTCTGTCTGAATCGGCATTTGGTCGCTGTTTTCCTGAGGATGCTTTTGTTCTTTTAGCTTTAGATGCTACAAAACTAACAGCTGCAGCTCCATTAAGCTTTTTAAGTTCACTTTCTTCCTTAGTCTCAGCTAATACAAACTCTATCTTTTTAGCATAGATATCTGCCTTGGCAAGTATAACCCTTACGACATCACCAATTCTATAGGTTTTGTGTGTGCGTTCGCCAATGAGACAGAAATGTCGGTCATCATAATTATAGTAGTCATCTTCCATACTACTCATTCTAACAAGCCCCTCAATCGTGTTTTCCATTTCTATAAACATACCAAAATTAGTAACGTTTGAAATGATACCCTCAAAGATTTCTCCCTCATGAGCCTTCATATATTCAACCTTCTTAAGGTCTTCAGTTTCTCTTTCAGCCTCATCAGCCATTCTCTCACGCTCGGAACACTGCTTTGCTATCTCTGGTAATAGGCCTTCTAACTGTGCTATTTTCTGCTCCGTCATTCCACCTTTTAAATATAACTTCATTATTCTGTGAATAATTAAATCAGGATACCTCCTGATAGGTGATGTAAAGTGACAGTAATACTTAGCGGCAAGTCCAAAATGTCCTACACTTTCATTACTATATTTTGCCTTTTGTAATGATCTTAACATAACTGTACTAATAATTCTTTCGTATGTTGTCCCTTTTACCTTCTCCAACAAGTCTTGTAATGCTCTAGGGTGAATTTTATTAATGCCCTTTATGCTGTAACCCAAATTGTAAATGAATTCATTTAAAGCAGAGATTTTCTCTTCATCAGGGTCCTCATGAATTCTATAAACAAAAGGTGTATTGGTCCAGAAAAAATGTTCTGCAACTGTTTCATTACATATCAGCATAAACTCTTCAATAATCTGATTTGCAATGGTAATCACATACCTCTTAACCTCAACTGGTTTACCCTCCTCATCAAGAACTACCTTAGCCTCATCAAAATCAAAATCTATCGCACCCCTTGCGAATCTCTTCTTTCTTAGAATAAGCGCTAATTCGTGCATTACTCTAAAATCAGGAACGACATGCTTATACCTTTCTATAAGCTCTTCATCGTTATCAACTAGTATTTTATATACGTTTGTATACGTCATTCTTTCATCTATGTTGATTACACTTTCAAAAATTTCGTGGTTTTTAACCCTACCACTCTTGTCAATTTCCATCATACATGTGAAGCTTAGTCTGTCCACTTGAGGGTTTAAACTGCATATTCCATTTGATAGTTTTCTTGGTAACATAGGTATAACTCTATCAACCAAATAAACGCTAGTTCCTCTTTTTAAGGCTTCTAAATCAAGCGGAGAATTTTCTGTTACATAGTTTGTTACATCTGCAATATGCACTCCCAGTCGGTAATTTCCGTTTTCAAGCACTTCCACAGATACTGCATCGTCTAAATCCTTTGCATCTTCACCATCTATCGTTACCATTCGAAGGTTTCTCAAATCTCGTCGTCCCTTAAGCATATCTTCAGTAATGGTATCGCCTATCTTATTAACCTGCTTTATAACATCTTCTGGAAATTCTTCTTCTAAATTATAAGATTTGATGATTGAAAGTATATCTGTACCAGGCTCGTTAATATTTCCAATTATCTCAATAACCTTTCCTTCTGCATTTCTTCTCTGCTCTGGGTATTTAGTGATTTCCACCACTACCTTCTGACCTTTTTTGGCACCATTAAATCCACTCTTGGGTATGAAAATATCTCCAGAGATTCTCTTATTATCAGATACAACAAAACCAAAGTTTAAACTCTTATCAAAAGTACCTACAAGAGTAACATTAGCTCTTTTGAGTACCCTTAATATCTCTCCTTCCATTCGTCTGTCAGAAGAGCTTGTCTTATTTACTCTAGCTACAACCTTATCACCATGCATAGCACCATTAAGACTCTCTGCAGGAATAAATATATCCTCCATCTCTTCATCTGGAATAACAAAGGCGAACCCTCTCTCGTGTCCTTGAATTCTCCCAGTTACCAAGTTAAGCCTCGCTGGTATACCATATCTGTTTGCATGCGTCTTAAAAATTTTACCCTCATTATCAAGCTCAGCTAGAGTTTGCTTAAACAGATCAATATCACTTTTCGGTACATCAAGTATCATAGCAAGCTCTTTAAGTGAAAGAGGCTTATACGCTTCCTCTTTCATGAATGCTACTATTCGATCTTTTCTTTCTTCTAACTCTATCATTCGTTTTTATCTACCTTTCATTTTTATTTACATATCAACATTAATAAACAGATAAAATTTGAAATTAACATAGAATTTATAAACTATAAATAATCATGCAACTTTATAATAATACTATTCTATTATTCTAAGTAATTCAATTATTAATTTACTAAACTGAATTGTCATTGAGTAAATATTTTATCAGCAAAATTTGCCCAAACATCTGCTAACCTCCCTAATGACCATTAGTAATAATTATCTCATCAGCTTCTGATAATAGTATCTTTAGCAAACGCTTATTAATTATACTTTTATTCGTGTATTCGTGATTGGATATAAACTAGACTGTAATTTGACTTATTCCTCTTCCTCCATTTATGTTATCTTTTCACGAAACAACAAAAACAGGCCCACTCCATATAAAATATGAAATGAACCTATTCTGGTAATTATGACTATTTTGATGATTATAAACAACTATTTTTTGCAGTATCAATTAAGCTGCGACAATTTTTCTACCTTCGGAATATATGCTTTTTTTAAGCTACAGACACCAATTCATCTTGCCTGGGCTTAAAAATGCTTTTCTCATTGTAAGATCGTCCATTCATTAAATAATTAATTATTATTCAGCCTTCCTACGAGTTCCTCAATTTTTTGCTCACTAATAAGACCTTTACTAAAGTATACTAGAGATCTAAGAACTGTATAATATACCATTTTGTCTTTAAAATCACTCCCGTCATCCTCCATGCCGTTAAAAATCATTTCGAATGCTTCTGGATATTGTTCTTCAAGTTCCTTAAATAGTTTTCTCCCTAATGGGTTTTCCTTTATGTCTCCAATAGTAGAATTTTTGTGATATACTTTCTTTACTTTATCTGAAGAATTAATTTTTATTCTGGCAGCTAGTCTTATATCTTCTGAAGATGCACCAATAAGTATTTCAAAATCTCCCGCTTCAACCCTAAATGTCTGTTTTCTCATACAGAAATGTGAGAACGATGAGTAATCAAGTTTCACCAATACTTCTTTTTCTTCATCTGGCATTAACTCCAGTTTCCCAAATTGTACTAGTTCCTTTATTGGTCCATTAACTTCACCATCGACATCCCTAACATAAACCTGATATATTTCTTTACCTGGCCTGTCTCCTATATTTTTTATCTTGAAGTTAATCGCTATATCTTCACTTATGTCAAAAACTTGAGAATCCAACTTTAAAGAACTATACTCAAAACTTGTATATGACAGCCCATGTCCAAAGCAAAACTGAGGTTTTATCCTTTTCTTTTCATAGTATTTGTAGCCTACAAATATAGATTCTCTATAGTATACCTCATCATCCTGTCCCGGGAAATTTAGATATGACGGATTGTGTTCTACAACAGCTGGAAAAGTCTCAGCGAGTTTACCACACGGGTTAGACATACCCAGTAAAAGCTCGCATACAACCCCTGCTCCAGCTTGTCCCCATAAATAACCTTCTATTATAGCTTTTGTATTATCTATCCATGGCATGGTAACGGGTGCACCATTTGATAGAACAACAATTACATTATGGTTAACTTTATAAATTTCATTTATTAAACTGCTGTGTGAAGCAGGTATATCCATGTGCTTCCTATCATATCCTTCTGACTCATAGCTTTCTGGAAGTCCGACAAATATCACTACTTTTTTTACATTTGAGGCTATTTTCTTAGCCTCATTTATTAATCCTTCATCAGGAATATCATTATTTAAATCATACCCTGGAGCAAAGGGAATTTTACGGCCGATAAGGTTACACATTTCTTCATATGCTGATTCGATTTTTGTCGGAACAACGTGGGAACTGCCGCCCCCTTCAAATCTTGTATACTTAGCTAACATTCCGATAAAAGCAATATCCTCTCTTTGAGATAGAGGAAGTACTTTACCCTCATTCTTTAATAATACTATACATTCACTGGCAATTTTCCGAGCCTTTTTATGATTTATACCTTTGATGTCACCAGATGTATCGATGTTTTTCAATTCGGTAGCTTTTAAAATCAAAAGAAGCAATCTTTCCACTGACTTGTCTAATATTTCTATATCAAGTTTTTCATTTTTTACAGCATCAAGTAGCTTTTGTGTATTTACCATTCCTGACGAAGGCATTTCTAAATCTAGTCCTGCTTTAAGGCAATCTACTCTGTCATTTACTGCTCCCCAGTCTGATATAATAACTCCATTAAAGCCCCATTCATTTCTCAAAATATCTGTGAGCAATTTTCTGCTTTCGCACACGTACTCACCGTTAACTCTGTTGTATGAACACATAACAGTCCACGGTTTTCCGATTTTTACCGCCAGTTCAAAACTTTTTAAATAAATTTCTCTTAGTGCACGTTCATCAATAACCGCATTAACAGAAAGTCTTCTATGCTCCTGATTATTAGCAATGTAATGCTTCAAGGAGGTACCAACTCCATTTGATTGTATGCCTTTAATTAAATATCCTGCCATAACCCCGGACAGATATGGATCCTCTGATAAGTATTCAAAATTTCTTCCGCAAAGAGGAGAGCGTTTTATATTACAGCCTGGTCCAAGAATTATATTTACACCCTCTTGCCTTGCCTCCTCACCCATAGCTCTTCCCATCTGCTCCATCAGTTCTGTATCCCAGGAGCAAGCAAGCAGAGATTCAGACGGAAAGCAGGTGCATGGAATGGTAGTTAAGGCCCCATCAATAAAATCCTGCTTACGGAGTCCTGCCGGACCATCTGACACCATTATTCCAGGTATGCCGAGTCTCTCCACAGACTTTGTATGCCAAAAGTCCCTCCCTGATAATATATCTGCTTTTTCCTCTAACGTCATTTCAGATATCAAAGCCCTTATTTTTTCCCTCATATTATATCTCCAAAATAAATAATGCTAATATTCTATTGACACCCTATTCCCACTTTCTGATGCTTCTAATGCTGCAAATATTACTTTAAGGGTTTTAACTGCATCTCCCGCTGATATCGGTGATTCTTTTCCATTTGCTACTGCATCAGCAAAAGCGTCAACTATACCGGAACGGGTTTGCTCGGACAGCTTATACAGTATACTCTCACCATTTTTCTTAGTCACCTCGACCAAATACTTAGGTGTTTGATAAATCTTAATTACTCCATTCGCGCAATAGATTGTAGTTGAATTGTCAACTATCCCATAATTAGACCAGGAGGCAGTCACTGTACCCACAATACCGCTACTTGTTTCTAATAGGCATATAGCATTATCATCTACGCCTATCGGATCTCCATCTGTATTTTTTTTATCAAAGGCTCCTACAATTGCAGAAATATTAACAAACTCATCTTCTAGCATCCATCTCATAAGGTCAATTTTGTGAACACCTAGATCTCCCATAGCTCCTAGAATAGCTGCATTTTTATTAAAGAACCATGTATTTTTTGTTTTATCAACTCCCCAATTTTCAGGACCACTATGAGAAAACTCAGTTTTAAAGAAAATAACCTTGCCTAACACACCAGAACTAATAATTTCTTTTGCTTTCATATGTGCTATGTCCATTCGTTGGTTCTGTGCTATCATCAGCAACCTGTCAACTTCTTTTGCAGTTTTATCCATTGCATTACCATCTTCAACAGTAGTTGCTAAAGGCTTTTCACATAGAACATGTTTCCCTGCCTTTAAAGATTTAATAGTTACCTCAGCATGGGTGGCATTTGATGTACAAACAATTACTCCATCCACAGTTTCGTCCTCTAGCATATCTTCATAGGTCTTATATACTCTGCCACCATATCTTTCTACCAATTCCTGAGCCCTATCCACAACAAGATCAAAAAAACCTGCAATTTCTATATTTGGATTACTTTCGCACTCAGGTGCGTGGCGGAAATGAGTAATAGCTCCACAACCGATTATTCCTATTTTCATTTCTTTGCCTCCATCTTAACGAAATTTGTTTACATAATCACTATAATTCTTATAATATCTATTTGCTTAACTATCAAATGTATAAAATGCCTTTGAAATATCATCAAACTTAAATAACTGCGTTACCCTTCAATGTAAGCCTTTGTTTTCTTTAGTCCTTCTGCTACAGGATCTTTAACAAAATATTCATAACCTGTATACCCATCATAATCTGTCTTTCCTATCTCTTCAAATATTCTTTTATATTCTAACTCCCCGTAATAAAGCTCGTTTCTACCTGGATTACCAGCCGCATGGAAATGACCTATTTTAGAAATATTAGGTATTATTCGTCTCAGCAGGTCTCCTTCCATTATCTGTTGATGGTATATATCATAAAGAAGTTTTACGTTCGGACTGCCTACCTCATCAATTATCTGAAAACCTTCATCAGAACTCCATAAATAGTAACCTTGATGATCAACTCTTGTGTTTAATGGTTCCACAACAAGTGTTATGTCATTCTCTTCAAGGATAGGCGCACATGCTTTTAACCCTTCAACCAATGATTTGTGCTGTTCTTCACGACTTTTTCCGGTTTCATTACCCACCTGAGAAATAAGTTCTTTACAGTCAAGCTTTTTTGCCACTTCAATAGACTCTCTAAGTCCTTTTATATATTCCTCTCTTTCAGCAGGATTTACCAGACTAATAAACTTTGTACAGCATGCTGTAAGTTTCATTCCTAGATTATTTTTTAACTCTATAAGTCTGTCTATGTCCTTATCCCACCAACACCAAATCTCAAAATTATCGTAACCACATTGTTTTATTTCTTCTAATCCCATATAAATGTCTTTTCCAAAGTATAACGCATCAACGCAGATTGATATTTTCATATGCGACACCTCTCTTTATGTAATTTTGAATATCTTGAATTGTAATAAGCGGCTTAAGACGGCTAACCGCCAAGCCGCTACAGATGCTTTCTTTGTGGCGTATACTAGTATACTAATAGGTCATTAATACCTGAATTACTTTTTCTGGATTCTTATCTACTATTTCATATGCAGCTGCAACATCATCGTAGGGTATTTTATGTGTAATTAAATTATCTAATTTTAAATCCTCAAGTATTTTCAAACAAGCTTCCGTTCTCCTTTTATCGTCCCAAAGATTTCTGAGCGCAGGATCTATATTGTTTGTCTGGGATTGTTTTATTCCGATTCTATTGTGATGGAATTCTTCGGACAAGTCCAAGCCCTTTATCATTCCCTGATACCAACTGAGTGCTATAACACTGGTCTCTGGTGCTGCTATTCTGACAGCCTCATTGAGAGCCATAGAATTTCCTGTAACTTCTATTACGATATCAGCACCTTTGTTATTAGTCAGCTTACGAATTTCTTTTGCTAGGTCGGAATACTTACTAGGATTAAAAACTTGGTCGCATCCATTTTCAAGAGCAGCCTCCAACCTTGTTTCAAACATATCTATACCATACACTCTAAAGGCACCGCTCATTTTTGCCATCTGCGATACAAGCTGTCCCAATACCCCAAGTCCCATTACCACAACAGTATCTCCCAACTTTATATGGCTGTCCAAAATTCCATTAAAAGTGGTCATAAGATTTGTAAAGAATATTGCATCTTCAGGTTTAATTCTATCCGGTAGTACAATTACATCAGTTTCAGCCCTAACTACTTCAGACTGATGAGGTGCTGAAGAATAAACAACATCCCCAACTTTTACACTTTTAACTGCTGTACCAACTTCAATTACCTTTCCTACATTTGCATATCCCATATACCATACTCCAGGATCGCAGCTTTTTATTGGATACTGCCAAGTTTCAGTGATATCAGCATCTTCAAATAACCTTGTATCTGGATCGTATTTTCTTCTGAAAAATGGTGCCGCTCCTCTGTAAACACTCATTTCCGTTCCATGGCTTAATCCAGAACAAATAGTCTGAATTCTAACTTCATTTTCCTTCATTGGCAGTTCAGGAGCGTTTTGTACCGTTATCTGCCTTGGTCCATCGTAAACCATTATCTTCATGTATGATTTCCCCTTTTCTATAGCAATATTTGGTTTTCCGTTCCTTAAACTGATATGTACTCAACAGTAGAACGATATTTTGTTCCGATAAACCTCCTTGAATAAACATACACAAGGAGGCTTACTCAAAACTAGTGTCAAATTTATTATTTATTGCTAATTCTAAAGCTATATATTAGTAACTATTTAATAAGCTTTTCAAATTCCGTAAAAGCTTTATCAATTGATTTTTGAATATCCTTACCTGCAATAACCTCTGTACATAGAGTAGGCAACGGACCGTTAGGCCATGCATCTATCTGGCTCCACTGCGCAACAGGCATATCTCCAGGTACCGCTCTCTCTGATTGCTTAACAAATGCGCTCAACCATTCATCCTTTGAAAAATAGCTATCGCTCATAACAGCCTTACTTGAGTTGAGAAGCGACAATGCTTTAGACGCTTTTAGCTGATTTTCAGGACTACAGAAGTATTTCACCCATTGTTTTGATGCATCTGCATCTTTTGTAGTTTTGAATACAACTATTGGAGCTGAGAATGCAATTGAGGAAGCGCCTTCTCCAGACTTACTTGGCATTACTGCTGATGCAAACTTATCCTTGAGCTGCGGAGCTTGATTTTCAATATTGTTTTTTGTTTCTGCAGTTACACCAAATACCATTGCTACTTTTCCTGCCATAAATTCTGAAATAGGATCATATGAAGGGTCAACCATATTTGGCACTGCGATTTTGTGTTTTACATTAACATCTCTCATTAATGTCAAGGAATCTATGCCTGCCTGTGTATTAAAGGTTGGCTTAGTATATCCTGCATCCATAAGGTTACCTCCGGCTCCGCCGAGAAGTGCAAACCATGTTTGGTCAAATCTTGCCATCATGTTGAACCATGCAAGACCAGCTCTTGTAATATTACCCTTTGCATCTGTTTTTGTAAGCTTTTTGCCTGCATCAATCATTTCGTCCCATGTTTTCGGAGCACTTGTAATTCCTGCCTCAGCAAAGTAATCCTTGTTATAAAGAAGTACTCTTGTGTCAAAACGCCAAGGAATACCGTACCAGTGTCCGTTTTGGTAAGCTTCATCTTTACCTGCTTGGAACCATGAATCTTCTCCCATTTCCTTAGCTACATCATCAATTTGCATCGGACCGTATTTATCTCCACTCATTTTAATTAATGATGCCGTAAAGAAAACATCCGCTACATCTGGAGCTTCTCCACCTGTACATGCTAGGGTGTACTTGTTTAATGCCTGTCCCCAGTCAACAATTGAGTATTTGACCTTAATACCTGTTTTTGATTCAAAATCTGTTGTCATATCCTTGAGCATTTGATCCTGTACAGCAGGATCTGAGCCGTATTTCTGTATCCAGAAAGAAATTTCTTTTGGCTCGTTTGACTTTGTATCACTGGCTGTAGAAGAACTCTGTGCCTGCTGACTGTCATCTGTTGTTACTTTTGATGAACCACATGCAGTAAAGCTAACCACCGTCATTGTTATTACAAGTACTACCCCGATGAGTTTTAATAATTTCCTCATTCCTTTTTCCTCCTTAAAATTGTATATTATTTATCCCTTAACCGCACCAGCGGTTAATCCACTAATTAAGTACTTCTGCAAGAACGCAAACAGTAGTATTGCTGGTAAAGTTATAATTACAGAGGTAGTCATTGTGAGTGCCATATTTGAATTTCCACCAAACTGACCAATATAATCATATATCCCTATTGATGCTGGTTTTAAATCATTGTTTGATAAGATTACACTTGCCCACATAAACTCATTCCATGCAAGTATAAAGGAGAATATTGCCGTTGCCACTATTCCCGGCAAGGAAATGGGAAGAGCAATTTTAAAGAATATACCAAATCTTGTACAGCCGTCTATAGTAGCACTTTCTTCCAGCGAAACAGGTATAGCTGATGTAAAATAGCTTTTTATCATTAATGTACAAAATGGAATACCCCACATTGAATATGCAATTATAAGTCCAGCATAGGTATTGGTTAGTTTTGCATCAAACATTATAAAATAGAATGATATAAAAGGTAGCACTCCAGGTATGAGCTGTGTCAGTAACATAAGTACAACTGCTGACTTTTGGAGCTTTCTCTTTGCAAATCTACTTATGCTGTACCCACACAAGGTAGCCAGAACAACACATATTATAGTTGTCATTACTGATACGAATAGAGAATTCGACATATATTTCATCAAAGGTAGCGTAGACCATACAGTAATATAGTTTTGAAAATTAATTACTTTAGGAAAATATGTCGGTGGGGATAGCATAACCTCATTACTTGGCTTTATTGATGTAATGAACATCCAATAAAATGGGAGTAATATGAAAATAGAGGTAATTGTCATTACAATATAATGCTTTAATGCTGGTTTAATAGTCTTTGATGACATTTAATGTATGCTCCTTTCTTTATGCAGCATGATCGATTTTAATCGACCTCTTTATATAGTACAATGATGGTATAAATACAATAATGAGCATTATTACACTGATAGCCGCAGCATAACCATATTTGAAGTTAGTAAATGCTTCACTGTAAACTCGTACTGCCAGAACTTCCGTAAGGTTTAAAGGACCACCTTTAGTTACTAAATAACTTATATTGAAGTTATTAAACTGCCAGATACCCTCCAGCAAAATAGAAGTTTCAACTACAGGTAGAAGTGAAGGAATTGTAATTCTTGTGAACTGCTGCCATTTGCTAGCACCATCAACATTTGCTGCCTCATATAACTCACCAGGTATAGTTTGTAAGCCTGCTAAAAACATTACCATCATGAAAGGGAAAATGCTCCAGACATTGATGAGTATTACCATAATCATGGGTAGTGAAATAAATCCAAAATATACATCAGTCTGTCCCAAAAAATTTATTGGTTTGTCAATGAGGTTAATATCCATCAGTAGCCTGTTTATAGGGCTGAAGGATTCACTTAACAGCAATCTCCAAACGGTTGCGGTTACAAGTGGAGGAGTAACCCATGGAGCCAAAAAAATTGCCCTAAAGAATGTTCTTCCTCTATACCCCTTATTAAGTTCGACTGCAACAACAATTGCCAATATTGCACCAAAAATCAATGAAAATACTGTAAAGAATAATGTGTTAACAATAATTTTAATTGTAGACGGATCACTGATTGCCTTTAAGTAATTGTCAAACCATATAAATGGCTTATCTGGCTTTAACAATTGGATGTCAAAGAAAGACATCCTGATTGAATCCAAACTTGGATATATTTGAACAAAAGCTATTCCTAACAAGGCTGGGAGCAGCATAATTAGAGGAGTGTATTTGTCCAATTTACGAGACAGCTTCATTTTGATACCTCCGTAACATAGTAATATTAAATTATTATTTGTGAAATTTATTTAGATAAATCTTTTACTGAGTTTCTTTCAATTATTCTAGGACTTATTGAAATGCATCTTGCATTATGATATGCGTTATTCTTCTTACCTATAATCATTTCTACAGCTTCTGTAGCCATATCTTCTATAGGAAGCCGTACTGATGTCAATGCTGGAGACAGATATTCTGAAATTGTATCATCATGTGCAATTATAGAAACTTCTTCTGGTATTCGTATACCCTTTTCATACATATACTGCAGCACTCCAACCGCAAGTATATCAGCTGCAACCATTAAAGCAGTTGGGAACTCATGTTGCTCAAATATTTTCTGTGCAATCTGGTAACCATATTCAGGAATATAATCTTCTACAAAATATGAATGGGATTTTGCATATGCTTCCTGCTGGTTTTTTTCCATGGCCATGAAATAACCTGAATATCTTTCCCTTTCAACATTAAAAATTTGTTTCTTTCCTATATAAGCAATTTCTGTATGCCCCTTTCCTATTAAATAATTTGTTGCATCAAAGGTTCCCTCAGTATTATTTACCAATACCTTATCAACTCCAAAGTATTCTGCTGGTCTTTCTATCATAACAACAGACTTTTCCAGGTTATCCATATACTCTTTGATATCAGTAGGAACTTCATCTTGGATAAATGAGCTAAATATTATTCCATCAACATTTTTTTTAATAAGGCTATCTACCAAATAAGGTATTTCTGATATATCTTCTCCAGAATTTACTGTTAGCACTTGAAAGCCCTTAACACGTGCAGCTTGATTTACACTTCTTGATAGAATCTGAAAAAACATATTAGAACAACTATGTGGTACTACAAGACCAATTACCCCTTCTTTAAGGCTTTTCCTAGAGGATAAGTTCTTTGGTGCAACATAACCCAGTTGGTCAATTACTTCCTTCACACTATTTCTTACACTTTCTGATACATACCCGTTTTCTCTAACAACTCTAGCCACTGTAGTTATAGATACATTTGCTTTTTGTGCAACATCCATCATTGTAACTTTCATGTTTCATTCACCAACTTTACTCGCTTTTTTCATTACAATCTCATTTAAATTTATAAGCATTTAGATACAGATATTATGGTTTCTGTCTGTAAAATAATATGTATTTATTTGTTCTTTAACATATATTTTATGTTATTAGTATATATTTATCACATTATTCTGTCAATATTTATAGTCTAAATTTATGAATAATGTCGAAAGATGAATATTTTTTGTGGTTTTCATATGTTTTTTTCTATGTTAATTTTTATTTATTTTTCATATGATTATTTAATATTTTTCATATTTTTTTACCATTAATAGAATTCCACAGGTCTTTACAGTTGCATGGTGAATCAAAACCTGATCACTCAAAATCGTTCCATACAAGTGGAAGGAACCTTTGACGTTCTAAAAAGCGATCACAATTTCAGTTGATTTTTAATACGAGGGAAAAACAATGTTAAAATGAATTTATCCTGCTGTGTTTAGCTATAATATAAACTAATTACATTCAAAAATTCAAAGAGCTTCATGAAGTAAAAACGGCCTAGAATAGTATTAATAAAAAAGGGAATGCCGCTTACTACTTTTTCTAAAGTAGTTTTGCGGCATTCCCGTTTACAGGAATATGTACTATAAAAATTTGAATTAGGCAGCTTAAGAAGCTAAATTATATTGCAAAATGCAATACTAATCACTATATTATACGTAATATCACAAATTTTGAATTTCAAAAAGCGTATACCTAAGTTGGTGGGGTAAAGATTGCCATAGCTATACGTCTTTCATCTCTCAGTCAACATCTACCCAATTTCCACCGATTTTATTACTCGCCAGACAAGCATGGATGAATTTTACACCTGCGATGCCATCATCAATTGATGGAAAATCATAATCATATTTGCTTAATTCTTCACCATTAATTTTTTTTAAGTTTGTATTAATCCACACTTTGTAAATGTTGGCGAATGCTTCATACAATCCTTCTGGATGACCAGACGGAATACGATTCATTTGTGCTGATCTTTTCGACACGTATGACATGCCTCGGTTATAAATCTGGGTTGGTTTTCCTTTTAATGTCACTGAAAGGATATTGGGATTCTCTTGTACCCACTCAATTGCGCCCTCTGTTCCAAAAATGCGCACGACAAGACCATTCATATGTCCAACACACACTTGAGATGAAGAAAACACGCCGTGTGATCCATTTTCAAACTCTACAAGTATATTGGCATTCAAATCAAGAGGCTGTCCGAAATAATCCATTTTTGCAGCAACTTTTTTCACTTTCAAGCCTGTGATATAAGAAACCGTATGTTCAATGTGAGTGCCTATGTCGCCTACACAATTGGAGCCGCCTGATAATTTCGGATCTTTCCGCCAGACGGATAGCTTGTTCATGGTTTTGTCACCAGCGCCAATATCATCAATTAACCATTCCTGCAAGTATTCAGCATTGACATTAATGATATCACCTATAACGCCTTCTTCAACAAGTTCTCTTGCTTCTTTGACCATGTTGTTACCCGAGTAAGCGTAGCTAACAGCAAATAAAAGTCCTTTTTCATCTGCAATTTCTTTCAGTTCCTCACCTTCGCAAACTTCAAAAGAGAGCGGCTTTTCACACATAACATTGATGCCGTGTAATAGGAAAGTCTTTGCGACCAGGTAGTGCATATTATTTGGTGCAGCAATTGTCACAAAATTGATACCATCCTCTCTCGCGCTTTCTTTTTCTGCCATTTCCATATAGTCCTTGTACACTCGATCTAAATCAAGTCCAAGAAATTCACCACACTCTTTATTCGGTTCAGGATTAGAATTAAAACATCCCGCTACCAATTGAGCTCTCCCATCAAAGGAAGCAGCTACTCTATGAACGCCGCCGATAAAAGCATTCAAACCTCCGCCGACCATGCCATAATTCAATCTTTTAATCATATAAACCTCCTAATTCGCTATCGCTTCATCAAACTTTATATTTGATGCTTCAAAATCAATTTTACGAACAAACGCCGCTGCCTCAGTTGCACCATATTCCCTTTCCATTCCGGAATCTTCCCATTCTACAGACAGAGGACCCTTGTATCCGACTTTGTTCAACACTCGTATAATGTTTTCGAAATCGACATCACCGTGTCCCAAAGACCTAAAATTCCAGCCCCTGTTTAATTCTCCAAAATCAACATGAGAGCCAAGTAAACCATTTCTGCCATCAAGCGTTACTGCCGCATCTTTCATGTGGACATGATAAACACGGGCTGCAAAGTCCATCAAAAACATTTCTGGTTTGATACCTTGCCAGATTAGATGGCTAGGATCAAAATTCAATCCAAATTCTGGTCTGTCAATAAACTTTTTCAAAAGCCTTTGTGTAGAGTAGTAATCAAATGCAATTTCGGCAGGATGTACTTCCAGAGCGAATTTAATACCAGATTCTTTGAAAACATCCAGTATCGGCGACCAAAGATTATAAATCTCTTGGTAGCCAGCTTCTATAATTGATTCCGTTGTCTGCGGAAAGCTATACATGTACTTCCAAATCGGTGAACCTGTAAAACCAGTAACCACTTTGCATCCAAGCTTCTTTGCTGCAATAGCAGCATATTTCATATTAGTAACTGCCCATTCACGAATTGCCTCAGGGTTATCCGCAAGCTCAGCCGGTGCAAAATTGTTTAAGCGAGGATCATTATAATCCCCTACACATTGTCCGATAATATGTGTTGCGAGAGCATATACCTTAAGATCATACTGAAGAAGTAGTTTTTTGATATCCTCTATATACTGGTCATCATCAACAGCTTTTTTCAAATTCAGATGTTTGCCCCAACAGGCAAGTTCAAGTCCGTCATATCCCATCGCTTTCGCTTTCTCACACATGGTCTCCATTTCAAGATCTGCCCATTGGCAGGTCATAAGAGTCAACAATCTCCCCATCGTTCTATCCTCCTGCTCTATCGATTTCTGTTATGTGACAAATATTGTGTCACATTCAACTAAATAATTTTTTAAACTGAATTTTGGAAAAGGCGCTTTGATTAAAAATCAAAACACCTTTTCCAGAGAAAGTCATAAGTTATCCAAGATATGCTGCCTTTTTAGGACATTCAATTTCACATGCATAGCAATCAATACATTTTTCCTTGTCAACTTCCATATGCTTTTCTCCCTTTGAAATAGCTCCAACAGGACAAAATTTTATGCAAATTCCACAGTTAATGCAATCCTCATCTATAACTCTAGCCATAATTATCTCCACCTTTCAATATTTAAACCGTTTCATATCGGTAAATCATTATCATATCTGTCAATCAAGTGTGTTTTGCCTTCAGTTTTCCTTCAGCCTTAATCATATCAACATATTCAGTTGTGTAGTGCTTATCATATGTAGCGCAGCCACAGTTATGTTGACGAATGAGTAACTCTACACAGTGGTCGCAAAGGGTGCACCAGTGTACTTCCTTATCCTTGTCTTCCATCATTTTCGCAGGCAGATAAGGATCAGCAAATGCCTGACGACCAATAGCGACTGCATCCACAACACCATCCTTGATATTTTTGTTACCCCAGAAGCGAAGTGTATTTTTTTCTGCCTTTACAGCGCAGAATGGTTGTTTACCATCACGGAAGATTGAATATGCAGAACCCATTACAACGGTTTCCGGCTTCAAATTATCTCTGCATGTCTTCTGAAAGTAGAAGTGCATATAAGCATAGTCAGGTGTGCGACGATCAGGATGAGCAAGATCCAATGTATGGGATGGTGAACCAGCAGACTGTAATATGTAATGTGCTCCATGCGCTTCTAAGGTTTTGATGAGATCAATTGATTCTGTCAAATCCATACAAGCACTGTCTGGGCCCATCGTACCTACACCACCTGGGAAACCTTCATACATTGAGATTTTGGATCCAAGAATGAAATCATCATCGCCTACAGCAAGACGTACGCGATCATAAATATCAACGGCAAACTGTCTTCTGTTTTCCCAAGCTCCTCCGTATTTCCAGTTATCTTTGTTGAATGGGCGTAATATCTGTGTTCCTAGGTAACCATGGCAAAGTTTCAGGTCAACACCATCAGCTCCAACTTCATAAGCATATCTTGCTCCAAGCACATAATCTTTGATAACTTGTTCGATTTCAGCCTCTCTAACAAGTATGGCATCCTCATATCCAGCAAGTGGCTCTTCAGTAACGCGGATTCTTTGTGAATACACATTATTGCTTATTTCACCTGAGTGTGTGATTTGGAACAAGAAAATAGTTTCTGGGTTAATAGCCTTGAGGTGACTAACGAATTTCTTCAATGCAGGAAGATTGTGTTCCTTAATAGAAAGCTGATTTTTACGTGCAATGTAATCATATTGTGGTGTAATAGCCTCTAAAACAACTACGCCGGCTTTGCCTTTGAAGTAGTCTTCATAACGTTTGTAGGTTAAAGGGCTTGGGTCACCATTTGGTAGTGCATCGCAGCATTCCATCGCATTGATAACGATACGATTTGGAGCTACCTTCTTTCCTATTTTTAGCGGTTTAAACAATAATTCACTCATGTCATTTCCTCCACATCTTATTTTTTATTTAAAACTAATGTTTTGCCATATAATCGTCTACAGCTTTGTCAAATGCCTCATATTTAACCTTGTTCTTGTCATAACTTTTTTCATAATAAGATAGATTCCATTCGAAAACATTATTGGAACGTTGATCCATGTAGGTGTCAAGCACCCAGGAAATACCCTTATCTGTATTCTTTGCATCAAGAATTACGGAAGGTGTAATTTGAATTTGCTTTTCGTAGGACTCTTTTGAGAAATACTTTACAATTTGCTGTACGCATAGGTCAGCACTTAATGAAGGAGGATTTGGAACAGAAATTGCAAGTTTTCCAGCTTTCATCGCATCCCAACCAGAGTCTTTACCATTGTTTGAAACAACAACTACACCATCTTTTCCGTCATCCGGATATTGCTTAATCGGGATGTTACGTTCTTCAAGAACCTGAATCACGCCAAATGCAGTTTCATCGTTTGCAGCAAAGACAACATCAAATTTTTCTCCAGAATCGATTAATGCTTCCATAATCGGAACGGTTTTTTCTTTCTGCCACTCGCCACTTGCCAAAACCTTTAAAGGTGTCATGCCAGCTTCTTCAAGAGCCATTGCAAAACCGACCACTTCGCCTTCAGCCATTCTCTGACCAAGCTGACCAGGTATTGTGACACATTTGGCTTTGGGATATTTTTCGCTGATCCATTGTCCTGCCATATAGCCCATCATTACATAGCTATCTGTTACATGTCCTTGAATTTCAGATCCTGCTTGCAATTCAGGCTTGCCACCAACATAAAAGATTGGAACATTGGCACTATTTGCAGCTGCAATAGCAGCAGAGCTACCTGCGGTATTTGCACTGATTACTGCAATCGCATCAACTCCTGCAGATATCATATCCTGAACATTGGCCAACTCTTTATCTGCACTATATGCAGAGTTTAATTCGGTGACATTCATGCCATAAGATTTTGCTACTGCTGTAAATGCGTTACCGAAAGCAGCATAATAATCATCAGGCCCAGCATTTATAAAGGCTAGTTTCTTGTTTTTAAGGTCTACGACAGTATTTGACGTTGACGCTGCAGCCGTGGTTGCTGACTCTGTAACAGCAGCTTCTGTTGATGTTTCAGCAACTGGAACGTTGGATGAACATGCACTTATGGACAATACCATAATAATCACCATAAATATTGTTGCAAGTTTTTTCATTGTTTCCTCCTTCATCGTGAACAAGTTATTTTTAAGAACTCTCTAAAGATACTTTCAGGCGATACTTTTCTGATTCGATCTTGTTTTTGACTTCTTTCTCAATCCGCTATAGTATCCAATGAAAACAGATAAAACAATTAATCCTCCTTTCATAATATATTGATAATAAGGATTGACTCCCAAAATGTTTAACGCGTTTGAGATACATCCAAGTAAGATGACTCCTATCAGAGCTCCCCAGACATTCCCCTTCCCGCCAGACATCGCAGTTCCACCAACAACAACTGAAG
The DNA here is from genome assembly GCA_023391425.1 of Bacillota bacterium. Taxonomy (GTDB): domain Bacteria; phylum Bacillota; class Clostridia; order Acetivibrionales; family DSM-1351; genus Ruminiclostridium. Next base: position 34,161 of record JAEWAX010000022.1, read on the forward strand.
CTATTACATCAATTTCTTTACCTTGTCCCATATTGGGACCACCCGTACTCAATCTAGAAATCATAATCATCGCCGCAATTGAAACAAAAAAACCATTCAATCCATAAACCCACAATTTGAAATTTTTGACGTTGATACCTGCTAAGAATGCAGCATTTTCATTTCCACCCACAAAATAAAGACGACGGCCGAACTTAGTATATTTAATTGCTAACCATATGATGACCGTTAGTAATATGTAAAAAATAACGGATGAAAATATTTTTAAGTCGCTCGTTATATTGATTGAGGTTTTTCCTATAAATTCAAATTTATCTCCTATGCTAATCTCTCGGCCATTTGTAATTAGATAGATTAAACCTTGATATATGCTCATAAATCCTAATGACACAATAAATGATTCTAGTTTCGTACGAGATATAATCAAACCCATCAACAGCTCACAGCCAATAGCCGTGAACATACCTATTAGCACAATAGACCAGATTGGTAAGTGACCTGCTTTTATCAGAGAAGCCATCATTACACCTATAAAGCCCATCAGCTGGCCGATTGAAAGGTCAATTCCACCCATCAACATGACAAGCGTCATACCAATTGCGAGAATGCCTGTGATTGATACCTGCTGCAATACACTTGAAATATTTCTTGATGACAGAAAAGCAAGGTCCTTGAATACCATGCCTCTTGCGAAAAAGAATTCGGCGAGGACAACTAAAACAATTACAAGCAGCAATACAAATAAAATGGATGAATTTTCATGATGCATAAGTTTTACGGTCAGTACATTTTCTCTCTTTTTTTCCTTGCCTAAGTCACTTTTAATCATCACTACCACCACCTATTGAAAATTTTAAAATGTTTTCTTCCGTCATTTCTTTTTTGGATATATTAGCAACCAATCTCCCCTTGCGCATAACGTATACACGATCACTCATTGCAATTAATTCAGGCATATCAGAAGAAATCATTATGATACTTTTTCCTTCCTTAAGCAGTTGTGTCATGATTTTATATATTTCTTCTTTTGCACCAATATCGATTCCTCGGGTAGGCTCATCAAAAATATATATGCTGCCATTGGTTGCAAACCATTTCGCTAGAACTACCTTTTGTTGATTTCCGCCAGATAGGAGACTTACCTTCTTATAAACAGTTGGGGAAACAACATTCATGCTCTTGCAATATTTTTGTGCAACCTTTAAATCATCTGAAGGTTTTACAAATCGCTTGTTATTTTTTTGATACATAGCGATATTAGAATTACTAAGAATAGAATGTTGTAGTGATAGACCAGTTGATTGTCTATCTTCAGTAATAAAACACATGCCATTTAGAATAGCATCTATGGGAGAATCGATTTGAACATCTTTCCCGTCTATTTTAATGCTACCAGTGTCGGCCTTTTTGACACCGAACAAAAGCTCTGCCAGTTCAGATCTGCCCGATCCAACCATACCCGAGAAACCGACCAATTCACCTTCACGAACAAAAAATGAGACATCACTGACACCATTTCCTGTGAAATCGATTGCTTCGAATTTGACGCTTCCAATATCCACCTTTTCACGATTAAAAAAGGAGCATACATCACGCCCAACCATATCATTGATTAAGGTGCATTCATCTAAATCTTTGATATCATATGTATTGATTTTCACACCATCACGAATGACAGTGACGCGATCAGCGATTTCAAATACTTCTTCAAGATGGTGAGAGATATAGATAATACTGATTCCTTCGTTAGAGAGCTTCTTAACAATATACAGAAGATTTTTGATTTCTGATTGACTAAAAGAAGCTGTTGGCTCATCAAGAATAATCACTTTTGATTTTTTTATAAATGCTCTTGCAACCTCAACCGTTTTTTGCTCACCACTTCCAAGTTGACCAACAATATCAAATGGCGATATGGTAGAATTTAAAAACGCTAATATCTCTGAAGTCTTCTGTACCATTTCGGACTTCATGAGAAATCCACCTTTCGTATATTCATTTCCTGCAAATAGATTTTCATATACGCTCAATAGTGGGAACAGATTATGCTCCTGATAGATGGTTTGTACACCTAGTTCCATTGCTAAATGAGGCGAACTATTTTCAACAATCTCGCCATCGATACGTATTGTCCCACTATCTGGCATATGTGCTCCAGATAGTATTTTAATCAAAGTCGATTTGCCGGCGCCATTTTCGCCACAAATACAATGCACTTCCCCTTTCCGCACATCAAAACACAAGTTATCAAAAACTTTTACACCTGGGAATGACTTTGAAATACCCTCCATCTCCAGTATCGTTTTGCTTTGCATTGTTACTTGCACCTCCCCCGTGCACTAATATGTAAAATTTCCAAAAATACACTTTGACATCGATACTATGTCACATTCGAATATAAAGTATCGCATTCAAACATTTGATAGTGACTTGATGCTTTTTAGTGTTCTTGCTTAAATTTCAATTGGCTATATGCATATTATTATGCAATATGCACAATTTAGCTATCCCAGCAATGTAATAGAGAAATACCAGTAAATTTTAGTACCTCGTAAATGTGCTATCTTGAATCCTATAATAAACTTATTTATTTTGCATATATTTACATATAAGACAAAGCAACTGTAGCAAAAGCTTAAAGAAGCAAAAAAATAGCGTCCAAATCGAAATTCGGACGCTATTATATAACTATTTTATTTTTCAGATTTATACTTTCTCATCATTGTTTCTAATGCATTTTCATTTACATATTCATTTCAAGATATCGCTGCAAATTGTCTTCTGGACTTAAATCTAATTTTTTACGGATATTAGTGCGGTGAAAGTCTACTGCCTTTTTTGTTATATGTAATTGATCAGCAATCTCTTTACTCAGCTTGTTTTGAACGATTAATTTTGCTACCTGGATTTCTTTCGGTGATAATCGATCTAACAAATATTCTTTCTTCTCAGTGATTGTTTGTGTCGATAAATCCAATTGGCGTTTAACAATGTTCATGGCTTCTGTATCTAATACATTATTTAAATACCGCAAAACCGGCTGAATGATGCGATCAATATTGACAGCAAAATTACGTTCCATTATTTCTTTTTCTTTCCGTTTTTCTTCAAGAAAGCCCAACAGAAGTTTATTTTGACTTTCTATCAGCTCAGAAGAGAGTTCTAAATGTTTGAATTTGCTGATGTCTCGAATATATTCAATGGCCATAATGACTTCGTTGTCATTATTAAGTATCGGGACGCAATAAATTTGTTGCCAACCAAAAGTAGCCTTACTATTTTCAAACGGAACTACGGCTGTAGTTGGATTTTTATCCTTAATCGCCTTCAAAACAGGACAGTTGTCGCATGGTTCTGAACGATGATGATAGACTGCAAAACACTTTCGCCCTTTTGTTGGTACATAGTCAGGATACCAACACAAGATTGTCGGGTTGATGTATATGATGTTTAAATCCCTATCCAAGAAGCAAATGCCATCCTGCACAAGTGTTAATAAACTTGTTAGCAAACCATCACTCAGATTTTCCATGAGACTATCCATTTTAAACTTCTGAGGTTCAGGGATTTTTATCCAATCTTGGTTTTCAGGTATCATTGATTTATCCTCCCAATAGAGTGTCAATATACTCAAAGTATCGCTATCAATGTCTTTAGCAGATAACGCAATCACTGTTCAATTTGAAATGCTATATTGATATTTTCTGGATTTCTTACATTAAATCTATAACTTCTTCACAAAAGCATTGATATGTTAAAGCACTAATAAGTGCTACCTTTAACCGTATCCACTGCAATTTTGCTATAGAACAATTAAGAATGAGGCGGATTATGTCGAAAACTCTTAACTCGAAAATCTTTCGAAAGCTTTTATCATTTATTAAAAGTACTTATGTATACTTAATAATACACCAATAAACCACGAATGTAAATTGTGTAATTTATTATTTTGTCTTTAATTTGTGATAATTTCACCCTTAAGATTATCGTATGATTATTTCACCCTAACATAAATAATGGTAATCTTAGGAAATGATATACTATTCTATTATGCCAAGTATTTCAATCAATAATTCACCCAGCTTTCTTGATTACCAGCAAATGATTTTTCAGTAAAATTTGACCATATATCTGCATACTTTCCTATAGCCCATTCTGTCATTATAATGGAATCGCCTTTTGATAAAGGTATATTTTCAATCTGCTTATTAACAATACTTTTGTTTTGAACAGGATAAATATGCAAGCTATCACTTGATACCAATAGTGCTATATCTTTATTAGGAGACATATATGCATCTGTAATCCAAGGTAATTTAGACTTTATACTATTCCAAGGAATATTCATTTCATCATAATGTATAAGTTCTGACGGCACCATTAAATTTAAATCAAAATCTTCATATTTCTGACCCTTAAATGGTTCTTTATAATATAGTCTGCTTTTTATTATCCAATGCCCATTACGTCTTTTTAGTGTAAAATTCTCTTCATTTGGCACTCTAATAATTTTCTTTGACTCATCACTGTCTAGAGTTGAAACGAAAGCATCACTTGATTGTTCAAATGCATTGTATGAATTTTCATTGACAATATCAGAAAACGCTACTCCTTTTCCCACGCTCAAATTATCTGTAGCTAAAACGCTAAGCTTCAAATTATGTTCAATACCAATATAGTCATTTCCTATAAACAGCATTTTTGTACCAGGCATTTCAGTAAGTGAGTTATTTTTTTTGCCATTTTGTGAAGTTTCGTACAGAGTAGCATCACCAAAAGGCTCAGCATAAATACTTTCATTACCATCTTTATTCGTTATAGTTCCTATTTCCCAAAAGCCCTTTGCTCTAGGCACCATAAGCTGTTCTCTATAGCTTACAGCTTTTATTTCTCTATTTTTTGAATATATCCATAACGTTCGATATTTATTATTATATGAGCGAATACCTATTAACACACCTGACCTCAATAAAGGGTCTTCTTCCAATTTATCTTCTACATTCATTCCGACATTCCCAAAACTACTTTCTTTAAGCTTCTCATCTACTACATCAGATATTTTGTTGAGCACAAGAAATCCATCTTCAAAGTAAATATATCCAATCATCTTATCAGTAACAATAATTTCGTAGAAGAATTGATTATTAGAAGTTATTGTAAACACATTCACCTTATCGTTTTTAAGACCCAAGCTTTCTTTATTAATCCGATACTTATTATGGACAAACGTATCGGCTGGTGTTCTTATTATCTTATATTTTGGATTAATGCATACCTCTCTTCCAACTGCAGCTATTTCATTATCAAATATTGCTTCTTTACCTACGTAGAGTATTCGTTTAGTTTCTTCAAGCTTTTGTATATCCTTATGCTCATTCACTATTGGTGTAAATTTTTCAATTTTCCAAGTCCCTTGTATAGTGGCATTCACATTCACAGGTGGTTTTATTGTATCTTCAACATTAAACTCAATACTTTTGCATCCCGAGCATAAGAAGAAAAAGCATATTAATGGCACTAAAAGAAATTTATATTTTGGCTTCATAATACCCCTCTTACCCCTTGTTTATATGGAAGTCTAACTTCTACAACTGTCCCCTTATTTAATTCGCTTTTTATGTTTAGGCTTCCGTCATGCATTTTAATAATTTCATCACATATTGTGAGTCCAAGTCCAGTCTGTGATTTGCTACTTTTCCCCTTAAAAAACTTTTCCTTTACCATTGGTAACTCTTCCTCACTAATACCACACCCAGTATCCTCAACCTTAAAAACTAGACTATCATTATCTTTAAAAGCACATAATGATACCTTCCCTTCTGGTTGAGTAAATTTAAATGAATTACCAAGTAAATTAATTAATACCTGCTTTATCTTGTTTCTATCCAAATCAATCACCGGTAACTTGTCACAATTAACAATAAAATCTATTCCATCTTTAATTGCTCTCGTACTCATATGTTTCTTAACATAATCAACAAGTTCAATAATATCAGTTTCTTCCTTTTTTAGTTCATCCTTACTAGATACAAATCGAGAAAAATCCAGCAGTTCTTCTACCATTTTAGTAAGTCTATCACTTTCCTTTACAATGATATTTAATCCGTCATTAAGTATTTCCCGGTCATTAAAGTCATCATCGATTATAGTATCTGCCCATCCTTTTATTGATGTTAGAGGAGTCCTCAGTTCGTGTGATACCTTTGAAATAAAATCATTTTTTATATTTTCTCTATTTTGGATTTCACTTGCCATATAGTTTAGTGTGTCTGAAAGCCTGCCTATTTCGTCATTTTTATTTTTATTTATCCTAACTTCTAAGTTGCCCGATGCCATTAGCTCAGCACCATGCATTACATTTTTTATTGGTTGAATAATACTGTGTGCAAGAACAATACTAATTACACTAGCTACTATAATTACAATTATACCAATACATATAAATATTAATGATATATTGAAAATTATTTTATCTATTTCATCTAACGAAGTCACAAACCGTAAAATTCCAACTTGTTCAGAAGCTGATTCTAGTGGATAAGAAACTGCCATTATATGTTCAGAATTATTATCTTTTCCTGTCCACACACCTTTTTTACCTTTTAGTGCTGTTTTGAAATCGTCACTTTGTAATAAGTTTTTATGTATAATTCCCTCAGAGTCTAGTATCACCTCTCCCGAAAGTTGAACTATTTGGACCTCTGCTGAAGTCTGTTTCCAGAATACATCAGCATTATCAATTATGTTCACTTCTAGTGGTACATTTGAATAGTATTGGGAATAAAAATCTGATGCAGTCTTAATTTGGTTAGTTAAAATGCTTTCAACATTGCTATAAAAATAAAAACGTGTAAAATATATAAGCAGTGTTTCAAATGCTAATACGCTTATGAGTATAATAACGATAAAACTACTAACTAACCTAGATTTAATGCTTTTTTGAGGAGTATTATCTTTATTTTTTAAAGTCATACTACGTTTCCTTTCTCCATCTGTACCCAGTACCCCATACAGTCTCTATATACATTGTTGGAGATTTTTTGTCTTCAATTTTACTTCTAAGTCTTCTTATATTTACATCTACTATTTTGGTATCCCCTAAAAAATCATAACCCCATATTTTGTCTAAAAGTTCATCTCTAGTAAAAGCCTTATTTTGATTCTCAAGAAATATTTTTAGTAATAGGTATTCTTTTGGAGTTAGTAAAATCTCTTTACCATCCTTGTATACTCTTTGTGAGTAAAAATCAAATCTGAAGGCCCCGCTGTTAATGGTCTCCTCCTTTGAATTGGCATTACCAGCTATTCTCCTTAATAATGAATTGGTTCGTAAAATTAGCTCCATAGTATTAAATGGTTTAAGGACATAATCATCCGCACCATTCTCAAGACCTTTAATCTTATCAATATCTTGGCTCCTAGCAGTAAGCATAATAATCCCTATATCAGCAAACTCTTTTCTAAGAATCTCACATACTTGAAATCCATCAATTCCTGGAAGCATAACATCCAGCAAAACTACATTTGGCTTTTCAAGCTTAGCTTTACTCAAGCCTTCTTCTCCTGAAGCAGCCTCAATTACTATAAAATTATTCTTTTGAAAATTTATTTTTAAGAATCCTCGTATGCTTTCCTCATCTTCTATGATTAGGATTTTATTCCACATAAATATTCTCCTCA
>JAEWAX010000070.1 GCA_023391425.1 Bacillota bacterium
AGACTTTATCAGCCTGCTTAATAGTGAATTTAAGATTCTGTCCCTCAGTATCTGCAATATTAATTAAACCTGAGCTAACGAAAGTGTATGCTTTTGGATTAAAATATTCATTATATTTTTTCTTGATGCTCTCCACATACTCATCCAATGTCTCCTCTTTAAGAGTACTTATAGTTATTTTGGCATAATGTTGACTATCAACGCCTAAATTTGTAGTTAAAGGATCACTGCTTGCTAATACCTGTTCCCATTTTACTGGTATATTAATGGTCCATGGTAAATATTTATTATCAGAATCTAAACTTACATAGTTATAAAAACTTACCTCTCCATCCCTAACCTTTGAGATATCTTCAACTCCCTTAACATTCCCTTTGTAACTCAAGCTAAAGGAATTAATTATATTATCATAATATTTATCTGACATTAGTTTTTCGGGAGTTACAGCACTATCATAGCTGTTTATCGTCAAATAATAATAATATTCTCCTTTTTCAAATACTTTGACACGCAATGACTCATCATATTCAGTTAACCTGGTATACTGAAAATAAGGAATATCAGCTTTTAAATCTAATTTTGAATCTCGTATATCATTGCTATACAAAACATCATTATACAATTCAGACAAAGTTTTGTCCTTTTTATTCTCAACACAAATTTCGAAATATAGGCTTCTGCTTTCGTTTGTTATACCTACTTTATCTGACTTAAAGCTGTTTGATATGATTCTCGAGCCAGTTGGAATATTTATACTCCAACCATAATAGCTATTTCCAAGCTTTGCACTGCTTATTCCACCTGTTAAGAAGGATAAATCGCTTAATGCACCATCATCATTTAAAACAATTTTAATGTTACCTTTTTTTATATCACTAGTAACACTTACAGGAAAGTTTTTAGTTATAAATTCAAGAGGAATCATTGTATTGCCATTTATTACTTTTGGCGCTGCAGTTAACTTGTAGGTTGTTGAATTAGCTGTATAGCTTTTGTTGCCGACTACAAGTTCAGCATTCATCTCTCCATATATTATTTCTATTTTCTTATTTGCTTTTTGGTTTATCTCAGCACCAATTGCCATAACAACCCAAGATAATGGTACCATTATGGTTTTGTCTGTCAAATATGGCTTTTCAACCTTTGATGCAGTCCCATTTATCTTGCCTATAGCACTTCCTACCTTTAGTTCAATTACCAGTTTATCATTGTCTGCTGCATATGTATTGATAAAGCAGGTTGCTAATATAGATATTATTATTAAAATGCTTATAATGGATTTTTTATTTTTCATAATCACGCTTCCTTATCGATTCTGAGTTTTTATAGCTTTTTCCTTAATAAACAGAATTCTTTGATTCAGAAAGAGTTTTACTCCTTGAATCTTAGACATCCGATAATTTACTTTTGCTTTTCATCAAATACAACATTAACACTAAACTGTTTCTTATCACGCAGTATTTTAAAAGTTGCTTTATCACCTGGCAAATATTTTTTCATTTCTTCATTATAATCAATAATCGAATTTACTTTTGACCCATTAATTGATATCAATTTATCATCAACTGCTATATTGTACTTTTCTGCAGGTGAACCTTCCTCAATATCCTTAACTGTCAAACCTTCTGATGTACTTGGCAATCCATATTGAGCCGTTACGCTGTCTGCAAAAATTATACCCAGAAAAGGTCTTTCAATTCTACCGAATTTTTCAAAATGACTTATTGCATACTTCACTGTATCTACTGGAATTGAAAAGTTTAGGCCTTCTACGCCATATCCAACAAGTTTAACTGAATTTATGCCTATAACTTGACCCTTCATATTTACCAGAGGTCCTCCACTATTACCGCCATTAATGGCTGCATCAGACTGAATAAATCTGTATTCCCCATCTGCTGATCTATTCATTCCGCTAACAATTCCTTTTGTAGCAGAATTTCTCAAATTAAAAGATAATGGAGTACCAATAGCCACGACTTCTTGTCCAACAGAAACATCTGAAATATTACCAAATGTCGCAGGCTGTAGTCCACCCTTGTCAATTTTTATTACTGCTAAGTCCAAACTGTCATCTATCGCTTTAAGTCTAGCTTTATATGCTTTACTATTTGAGAGCACTACTACAATACTATCCATTTCCTTAACAACGTGTGCATTTGTGATTATGTAGCCATTAGTCCTGTAGATAACGCCTGTTCCAAAAACCAAGTTGTCGGTCTGCTCATTATATTCTGGACTACTTTCCTTTATCTTTCCAATAATACCAACAACGGAAGGGCTAACCTTTGAAATAACGTTTGAAATTCTATTTGTTTCAGAACTTATTTTAATAGAATTACTGTTTTTGCTTACTGTTATATTCTCTAAATTTTTTGATAAACTATCAACTGATATGTACTGCTTTCCATCTATCACTTTAACAGAATCATTTACTTGTTTTCCATTAATTTGTAAAGTTACATTACTCGCACCAAAAACATTTGAAGTCATACAAACAATCGCAACAAGCAAACCTGTTGTTTTCACAATAATTTTCTTTTTGGTCATAAACCCTCCGCTCTATTACTTATGTCTTAACAAAACAGAAAAACATTTTAACAGCATTAACCGTATATATGAAACTAGTATAGATATTTCTTTTAGATTTATATTTTACCATCTATAGTGGCTCAATACAATTGATGAAATGTTAATAATTTCAGAAGATATCAGTGTCAGTACATTCCTTATTCTGCATTAAAAGTAAGAACATTTAAAGTTTCATACATAATAGAGGCCCATACCAATACGGGTGGCTGGTTGATTTATATGCAGGTGTTCTAGCTAGCAGTCTAAAGTTCCAAAAATAAAGAACCTACCTATAGGTAAGCCCTTTATTTAACTTAAGTATTAAAATTATGATTTACCAATCATAATTAGCTTTCATACAAAACTATTTTCCACTATGAGTACTGTTTAGATTTGCTAATTACCATTTAGTTAAGATTACTTGGCTTGCATCCTAATAGACTATTTTGCCGTTTAGGTATTATATTTCCTGCTAAATCTTTAACATTTGATGTTATCAATCTATAGACAGTATATTTTTTCTGTTGCTCTGTATTAAGAGTAACTTTAGTTCCAGTTGAATCTAATACTGCTGATGATATTTGAAGTACAATTTCTGTGCTTTTGCTTCCACATGAGAGGGTGTAGTTAGAAATATCCTCAGCTGAAGCTTTATCTACCACCTCATTAAATGTAACTTCAACTGCTGTACCTCCTTCTAGTGAATCAACTGATATAATTTTCGGTGCCTGACTGTCATTTTTATCTGCAGGTTTGGTTGCATCTGGTTCTGGTTTGGTTGCATCTAGTTTCACGCTATCTTTTGAGTCATTTGCATTTTTGTCTATAATATTTATAGTCTTTGTCTTACTGTCCCAACTTGTAGTTTTACCTAACAAATCACATATTTTTGCTAGATTAACATATGTACTACCCTCATAAATGAAATTGTCTAATGTTACAGCTTTCCCATTCAGTGCAATTTGGGCAGCATTAAATGATACATAAATTGATTGAGAAATACTTTTTGCAAATGTTGGAATACCAAGCATTACGGTGCTAGTAATTAATACACCTACAAGAAAACCTTTTAATTCTTTTTTCATGATAACATCTCCTCTGTTAAACTATAGTTGTGAAAATTTTCAACAAACTGATTATATCATGAAGTTTTTCCTTTTATTGTTATAAAATACTATCTTAAACAGATTTTAACCATTTTTTAAATATAATGTAATGTCTCTGTAAATAATGTATTTTGATGTTATGTTTATAAAAACACATCTTCGAGCCTTATTTCTAAGCCTTTAAATACTGTTGATTTAACTGAATCATTATATAAAAATGATGTATAATCAATTATGGTTTTATTCTCAAAGTTATAAATATATATTGCTTTTTTTTGAGTATCCACTAACCAAAATTCTCGAATTCCGGTTTTCATATATAGATCAAGTTTTCTAAGCATATCATGCTTCTTTGAAGATGGAGAAAGCACCTCTACTACTAGAGTTGGTACTCCTTTGTACTTGCCCTTTTCATCAACAGTTTCCGTATCACATATTACAATAATATCTGGCTGTACAACATTTTTATTGTCCTCACCTTTTATTAAGGTAACATCAAAAGGTGATGTAAGAGGTCTGCATTTTTTGCCCTTAAACCAGTTATAAAGTTGATTAAATATTTCAGCTATTGCAGTTTGGTGTGCATAACTAGGTGAGGCAAGCATAAAAACTTCACCATCAATTAGCTCATATCTTAAGTCAGAATTTTCTGTAAGCTCTAGAAATTCCTCATAGGTTACTTTTGGCTTATCAGAATTTTCATATATCCCATTTTCTTCATTTACTAGATCGTCATTATTACATGGTATTATTTTAGCTATGTCTTTGCCATTTCTTGTGATAATGATTTCTTCCGACGCAGCTGCGAAATTCAGATATTTGCCAAAATTATTTTGAACCTCAGTAGAAGCTACCCTCATGCTTTATCACTCCATTTACATATTTGTTAGCTAATTATTATTAGCTATATTATAATACATATTCGCTGATTATACAATATATTAGCTAATGCATTTTGAATATGGCGAAACACTAGCTAAAAAAGTCACTTCAGTTATTAATCTGAGTGACTTTTTTTATAGATAGATTTTTCATTTGCTTCATATGTTGTAAATAAACAGTTTTATACTGTCACTCATAAGGAAGAGAATGTCATAGTTACGACTTAAAATTGAACCTTCTATGTAGAATAATACTTTAGCAAATCAAACTGTTGCGTCCAAAATCAGATTTGCAATTTTCGTGCTGTCGACAATATAACTTCCATGCCCCTCGCCCTGTAAAATGCGAAGCGTACTTTTCGGAATATGATTGGCGATATACTCTGTGTGGCTTCTTTTAATCATATCACGGCTTCCCGCCAGCACCGTGGTGGGGATTTCAATACTTTGCAACATATCTACTGTAATATTTGGTTCTCTCAACATCATTTTCATTTTTGGATCTTTTACAATGGCGTAAATACATTGGAATAGCTTAAGCCAGCCTGTTCGAATACCTTTCGGCACAGTATTTGCGCCACTGATAATCATTTGAGAAAGTAGCTGCGGGTACTTTACCGCAAGCAGTAAAGCGATAATCCCACCATCGCTGAATCCATAAACGATAGGACTTTTCAGCGCCAGCTCGTCAATAAAGCATTTCACATCCTCGGCAAGATCATCATAGTGGTATTCTAAAACAGCATCACTCTGTCCATGTCCTCGGCTGTCCAGCGAATATACAGTAAAATGCTCTGCAAGCAGAGGAATAGCCTTATCAAAAATTTTGTGTGTAAGTCCATTCCCATGAAGAAGAATAAGCGGCTTGCCTATTCCAGATTTTTCATAATACAGGTTCGTATGGTTCACATTGCACATCATTGGCATCACCTCATTGGTATCATATTTCTACCGCAATTTTT
>JAEWAX010000100.1 GCA_023391425.1 Bacillota bacterium
TGGTCGGAGTGAGAGGACTTGAACCTCCAGCATCTTGGTCCCAAACCAAGCGCGCTGCCAATTGCGCTACACCCCGTAAATTACCCGCTTGATATTCTCAAGCGCAAAAGTATTGTACTATAGCATAAAAATATTATCAATGTTTATTTTGTATTTATATTTGAATTTACCGTTCTATTTCTTTATTATTCTCATTATTGCGCCGTTTTATTACCACGTCTATATATTATTAATAAAATATCACCTTAACATATTGAGATATGAGCACTGTAAGCCTTCAAACAGCACAATATTAGCAATTATTTCATGTGTACTATGCAGCTGTAATAAAATTGAAATGTTATTTGACTTGATACGTCATGGTAGTTTTTCTATAATTAAGTAAGTCCAGGTTGGAAAGGAGTGGTGTATATACAACGAATATTGGGACAAGTAAGAAGAGCAATCCAGGACTACAATATGATAGAAGCTGGTGACAAGATTGCAGTAGGTGTAAGCGGTGGAAAAGATAGCATGACATTACTTACTACTCTACAGCAGCTACAAAGATTTTATCCTAAAAAATTTGAGCTTGAGGCAATCAGCCTTACTATGGGTATAGGAAATGCTGATTTCACCCCAGTTGCTGAGTACTGTCGCCAGATAGGCGTTAATTATACTGTGGAAGAGACTAATATAGGTAAAATTATTTTTGAGATACGGCAAGAGCAGAATCCATGCTCCATGTGTGCAAATCTTCGAAGAGGTGCCCTTCATAATCTTTCAAAAAAGTTAGGCTGCAACAAAATAGCTCTTGGGCATCACAAAGATGATGCAATCGAAACTTTACTGCTTAGTACCTTTTACGAAGGTAGAATACATACTTTTTCTCCAGTAACTTATCTAAATAAGAAGGACCTATATCTAATTAGGCCACTTATATACACTGATGAAAAGCAGATTAAGTCTCTTGCGAAATCAGGCCAGTTCCCTATCGTAAAAAGTCCGTGTCACATTGATGGTAAAACAAAACGCCAGTATATTAAAGATTTAATTTTTGAGTTTCAAAAGGAAAAAAGCGATATAAAGAACACTCTGTTTGGAGCAATTAAACGTGCAGAAATTGATGGATGGCACGAATAATTAATATTATATGTAGGCTATGCTATTATGCCTACAAAAATAATTTCATTGTTGGGGGTAAAAATATTAAATGAATAAATACATAAGAAAAAGTCTCACACTTATATTAGTGTTGGCTATTTTACTAGTTTCCTTTAGTTCTACTGTTTTCGCGGCACCAAAAGTTATTGATCAAACAGTTCAAAAACAGAATATCACCTCTGGAGTAGTATTAGAGAAGTATAATCGCTTTACTACTAGCGGTTGGATAAAATCCAATGTACTTAGAGTAGATTTATCAAATGAGAATGTTAAGGTGGATAGCCTCGTTCACAAAACTTCTGCTTTTACGCTAACTACTGTAAAAAATCTTGCAAAAACCTATGGAGCTATAGCTGCAGTTAATGGTAGCTATTTTGATTATGCTACAGGCAATGCCTATGGTCCTGTTATGTCATCTGGTACCTTTGACCTTGCAAATACCATAAACAATACAGATGATATAGCTACCTTTTCTCTTGATAATATGAATAAAGCTCTATTTGCATATTGGGATACAAAGGTTGAATTAATAACTCCAACTGGTGAAAGGGAACCCATTGCAGCCTATAACAGATACAGTGGCTACTACAATATGAACATGTATATTGTTGATTCCAAATGGGGTCCAAAAACACCTGGAGTTACATCTACATATCCTAAGGATTGGTATGAAATGGTTGTAGAAAATGGTGTTGTAAAGGAGTTCAGAATAGATCAACCAGGGGTTGATATTCCTAAAAATGGATATGTTGTTCTGGCTACGTTTGGTCAAGGTCAGAAACTTATGAAAGAATTTAAAGTGGGTGATCCCGTTGCATATGATGTCACTTTGAATGTAGATAAAACAAATATGAAGATGGCACTTACTGGCGGTACTCTTTTGGTCAAAGACGGCGAAGTATTAAGCAAATTCACTAAATATCCAGATGGTGTAAACGATCGAAATCCAAGCACTGCAGTGGGTACAACTGCGGATGGCAAAACGTTGATAGTGGTTACTGTTGATGGCAGATCAAAAACGAGCATAGGTATGACAGTGGCAGAATTAGCCGCATATATGAAGGAACTTGGCTGTGCTAATGCAATTAATTATGATGGCGGCACTTCTACTGTAATGGTTGCAAGACCTGCGGGAACAACTGACCTCTCCGTTGTAAACTCTCCTTCTAATGGTGTGGGAGGTGTAGCAAACGGCCTTGGTATCTTCTCAATTGGACCTAAAGGCCCTGTAGATACTCTTCTTGTCACATCTTATGAAGATAGTGTTTTTGTCAATACTTCCCGTGCCTTTACAGTAAAAGGCCTTGACAGGTATTTGAATCCAGTTGACATAGATTATGATGACATTAAATGGTCTGTATCTGGTGTAAAAGGTACCTTTAAGGGCAATGTTTTTTATCCAACCACAGCTGGTGAGGCAGTTGTAACAGCAAAGATTGGTGAAACCGTAATAGGTACTTGTCCAATAAGTGTATTAGGCTCTCCAGTTAAGTTGGAGCTAAATTATGATAAATTAAATACTCAAGCTAGTGCGTCAACTAGTTTTACGTTAAAGGGCTGGAGTAAAGATGGTTATAGTGCAAGCATTGTTCCTTCCCATGCCAAATGGAATGTAACTGGAAAAGTTGGAACAGTTGCTTCTAATGTTTTCACTGCTGGGAAAACCGGTACTGGCTATGTTTCAGCATCCTTTGCAGGGGTTTCAGTTTATTGTCCAGTATCAATAGCACAGCCAGGTATAAATAAGATTATTGAGGATTTTAGTGCTGAGACTATGAATGTTGACTTATCCTCTAAGACTGTAACAGCAAAGTATTCACGAGCCACAAATGTATATAAATCAGCTAAGTATTCTGGGAAACTAACCTATGACTTCACTAAAAACGTTCAAACCAGCAGATCTGCCTACATAAATCTCCCAAATGGAGGTTATACCCTTGACCCTAGTACTTCAAAGCTTGGTATGTGGGTTTATAGTTCAGCTAAAAAGCCTGTTTGGATAGGTGCAATGGTATATGACCAAAAAGGGAATGTACATTATAAGTATTTCTCAAAAGGTATAACTTGGACTGGTTGGAAGTACCTTCAAGTTTCACTCGATGATGTCAATTCACCAAGTAAGGTTACTAAAATATACGCTGTTGAGGCAACAAAACAAAAAGCATCTGGTACTTTGTATTTTGACAACCTTACAATGGTATATTCCGGATATCCAGATGTAGCTGCCACAAAGGCAACGACAAGCACTGTTCCGAAAGATGCTGACTATAAGGAAAGCTCTGTTTCTGGTTCAGATTCATTTATTTTTTCAGTATTTGGACAATCTGAAGCTGCAGATAAAAATAAGACTCAAACTACGATGCTTAGTACTCTTGCAAAACAGATTAATAAGTACATGCAAGCTTCGGTAGTCGTAGGCACTGTTGATAACCTTTCACCAAACATAAACATACCACTACTATCAACAACTTCTGGCTATAAGTCCCTTGACAAAAATGGCAACAGACTTATTCAGCTTAAGACAATCAAGAGCGATAGCTTGAGACTCACTGATTCCAATCAATGGTTCTGGTTCAAAGATCAGCTTAGCACCTTTGAGGGAAAGAACTTGTTTGTATTTCTGGCAATGAACCCTGATGACTTCAAAGACTCTCAAGAAGGAGCTCTTTTTAAGGAAACACTCACAAACTATAAAAAACAAAATCCAAGCAAGAATGTTTGGGTATTCTATAATGGTTCAACTAACTCAAGCTACATGGATCGTGGAGTTAAGTATGTTACCACAGCAGGCTTTAACAGTCCTGGCTTTACTAATAGTAAAAGCGCTGCGAAATATGTAACTGTAAAGGTAAAGGGTAATACTGTAACCTATCAGTTTAAATCATTTAACTAAGAAAAATCAAATCTTAGTAAAATGTAAAGAATGGATAATGAAAAATTCTGTCTTAGTGAAAAGTGAAGAATGGATAGTCAAGATTTAAGTCTGAGTAAAAAATGAATAATGAAGAGTTGCAGTACGCTGGCTTTTGCCAGCGTATTTTTTTTTAAACCTTAAAACTTTGCCAAAAAGTGAATAAGAAACCGTCGAGAGTGAAAGAAAGCCAGCATACGCTGGCTCTCTAAAGTTATTTTTCACTATGCATTTGGCGTTTTAATTGGAGTTAGCATAAGCCAACTCTACCTAACTTTTCATTCATAATTTTTTGCTTTTCATTTTAGTATTAATTTTCATTTTCTTTTACGGTATTTGCTCTATCCTGTTTTTCAAGAATGCTGAAAAATCATCACGCAAATCCTCTCTCTTTAGGGCAAACTCAACTGTTGCCTTTAGGAAGCCTATTCTATCACCAACGTCATATCTGTCACCTTCAAAATCATAGGCATACATTGCTTCTCTCTCCATTAATTGTTCGAGTGCATCCGTCAGCCATATCTCTCCATTTTTACCTGGTGTAGCTGACTCTAGAAAATCAAAAATCCTCGGAGAGATAATGTATCTCCCTAAAATTGCAATATTTGATGGAGCCTGCTCAATCTCAGGTTTCTCAACTAAGCCCTTTACTTTGTATACCCTCTCATCTATCTGATTTCCCGCAATGATACCGTATTTTGATACAGCCTGAAGCGGTACCTTTTGTACTCCTAAAATGGTTGTTTGATATTCATTGTATACGTTCATAAGTTGCTTGATACATGGTGTTTTTGAATCAACTATATCATCTCCAAGCAACACAGCAAAGGGCTCATTTCCTATAAATGACTTTGCACAATAAATTGCATGTCCTAAACCCTTGGCTTCCTTCTGTCTAATATAGTGTATGTTTGCAATATTTGATATATCTTCAACTACACTCAAGAGATCTTGTTTTCCTTTTCTGTGTAGTTCCTCTTCAAGCTCATATGATTTATCAAAATGATCCTCAATAGCTCTTTTATTTCTTCCAGAAATAATAAGTATATCCTCTATTCCTGCAGCAGCTGCCTCCTCAACTATGTACTGTATCGTTGGTTTATCTACTATAGGAATCATTTCTTTAGGTTGTGCCTTTGTTGCAGGTAAAAACCTAGTTCCAAGCCCTGCGGCCGGTATTATTGCCTTTCTTACCCTCATAAAGTCCTCCACAAGTACTATATTTTTATTATGCTCCAATTTTAACACAAATACCTTTTATCTAACAACATTATTTCCAAATATCTACTATTATTTTTATTGGCTGTAGTCTTGACGTTATTTTGTTTTTAGTGTTATAATTTTCACAACACATGAATAAAATGTATTAATTTAATATTGCGTATCTTCAGGGCAGGGTGAAATTCCCTACCGGCGGTAATGTGCAGCAATTGCATTAGCCCGCGAGCGAAAGCAGACATGGTGAGATCCCATGGCCGACAGTACAGTCTGGATGGAAGAAGAATTGGTGTCAAAATTGCCGACTTGTACCCTGTGGATTTATTTCACAGGGTTTTTGTATTTCTTTCATAATTTTAACGATTCCTAAATACGCATAAACAATTAACAGGGGGAATTTTGTATGAATAGAAGTAAAATTCAGAAGCTTACCACAATGGGAATCTTAGTTGCTATTTCAATTGTCCTTATTTTTTTATTGAGAATTCCGTTTCCAGCAGCACCTTTTTTGGAATACGACGCAGGTGATATTCCTATTTTAATCGGTGGCCTTATTTATGGTCCATTAGCAGGTATTATCATAACTGTAATAGCATCTGTAGTTCAAGCTTTAACAGTCAGCAGTATTAGTGGATGGATTGGTTGCTTTATGCACATTTTTGCCACATCGGCTCTAGTAGGTATCGCCGGAATAGTATATTCGAAAAAGAAAACATTAAAATGGGCTATTATAGGCTTAACTTGTGGAAGCCTTGCTATGACAGCAATAATGATTGTACTTAATCTCATTCTGGACCCACTATTTTATGGTATGCCAATTGATACTGTCAAACAGCTTATTGTACCTGCTCTGCTACCTTTTAATCTTTTAAAGGCAGGAATAAACTCTCTTATAACTCTCTTGATTTATAAGTCAGTAGGTAAACTTTTGAACCATATAGCTGGGAAATAGTATTTTTTAATTGTATAACTAAGGAAAATATAGCATAACGCTTGTAATTATCACCTTCAATTAGTAAATATCAGAGTAAGTTATGAAAAAATAGAAATTATATATTTACATTAAAATAAATAGCACGTATTATTATATATATCTGTTTTTTATTTGTGGCTTGGTCACAAATGCTTTTTATCCGATATCCACTTATAAAGTAATTTTATTAATGCGATAATTGCGGGGTGATATTGTTTATGGAATTTTGTAAATGCGGTTCATTAAAAGTTAATGGTAGTTGTACAAACAAGAAATGCGATCAGCATATTAAATCAATGGTTGAATTAGCTACTCCTCAACAGATTGAATATATTAAGGAGCTAGCAGACCAATTGTCTGAGGATATCAGCGAAATTAATTTTGAAGCTTTGAGCAAGTCTGAGGCTGTAGATCTTATTGATGAATACTTAGAAAAATTGGATGATACAGAGAAAAAACTTGTGCAAAACTCAGATTTAATTGATGATGATGAAATTAGTGATGAAGAAGACGAATAATAAATAAAGAGGCGAGGATAATATCCTCGCCTCTTTATTTGTTGATAACTTTTGAATTACTTGTTTTACTCAATATGTGGATATGTGAAAAAACGAGCGAAAAGCAATGTACAAATTTCCGAACATGCAGTAAATTAAACGGTTTACGCATTATGTTAATGTTATTATCCTGTGCAAATGGACATGTGGAAAATGTGTATAAGTCTGTTAATAACGTAATATTGCACTTCATACTGCTGTGGATAACTAATTAAAACAAACATATAAAAAACTTCATAATGAAATTTTTATTCATTTTTTTGCTAGTTCTTTATGTTAAGACCATAACCATATGAAAACAATGCGTCATAACCATTTGGTTGATTATTTAATGTCATTGGCAACTGTTTCAGATTTTTTGGCCATGTTACAGGAAGTCTAGCTTGAAATTCATACTCACCATATAACATATTTGCAATTATGCCCCCCTCTGTTCCAGGAAGCCATGCTTCAATAAAGGCTGACCATTTTTTCAATTCATCAGTTACTATTCTAGGTCTTCCAGATACAAGAATTACAACAATAGGTTTTTTCGCTGAATATGCCGCCCTGAGTGTAGCCTCATTTCTCGCTAATACTTTCCCTTGCCCCAAACTAAGGCTTTTATCATCTCCCTTGCCTTCTGCATAAGGATATTCCCCTAATATAGCAACAATCACATCTGCATCCCTTAATTTGTCTGTATCTGTAATAATATTTCCACCATTTTGACTTGCAATTTTTTTAAATCCATCTAATATTGTTGTTCCACTCATCCAACGGCCAGTATTCTTATTATCCTCGCTACCCTGCCAAGTTTTAGTCCACCCTCCACATTGTACACCTATATTGTCTGCTGCAGGACCTATCACTGCAATAGTTTGCTTCTTGTCTAAAGGCAATACATTGTTTTCGTTCTTGAGCAGAACCAAAGACTCTCTAATGGCTTTCTCAGCAACTTGCTTACTGTTAAAGTTTCTAAGCTTAAAACCTTGGTTTATAGCTTCATCTTTATTATCGAACCTACCCATCTCCATCTTAACTCTCAGTATTCTAGAGACAGCATCATTTATACGTTTTATTCCTATTTCTCTGTTCTCTGCAGCCCTAATTAATGCATCATAGCATTCCTTCCATGAGGAGCCTTCCATAAGTACATCTATGCCGGCATTCACTGCATCAACAACCTTAGTATACACTGTATCCCCATCTAGCTGATGAATACCTTCAAAATCACTTATAACGAGTCCAGTAAAACCTATTTCATCCTTTAATGTATCTTGTATTAAATATTTATTTGCATGATTCTTTTCATTATTTATACTGCTATATGAAACCATAATAGACTTTACTCCCGCAGTAACAGCCTCCTTATAGACTGAAATATAATAATCATATAATTCTTTTTGGTTTATATTCACATTACCCTGATCTAGTAGGTAACCACTGTCACCAGTTCCAAACTGCACCTCCCCATCAGCTACATAGTGCTTTGCACATGTGATAATACCTTGCTTCTGCAATTCTGTTATATAAGGGATTGCCATTATGCTCACCAGGTCAGGGTTCTCACCAAAGCTTTCATAAGTCCTTCCCCATCTAATATCATTACTGACGGCAACACATGGTGAAAATGTCCAGTCAATACCCGATGCAGTTAACTCATTTGCAATAGTTGCGGCCATTTCACCTATCAGTTCCGTATCTCCACTGGCACCTAAACCGATATTGTGAGGAAAAATAACAGTGTCCTTCATACTATTATTCCCATGTACAGCATTAACAGCAAAGACTAGCGGAATTGCTAATCTAGTTTCTTTTGCTGCATGCTTATATTTATCGGTCATCTTGCGCCATCCATCTAAAGTATTTTCGTCAGGGGCAGATCCTCCTGCAGCAAATACTGACCCTATAAAGTAGCCTTTCACATCCGCAATTGAAATATTTTTTCTCTCAACCTGCAGCATTTGCCCTACTTTTTCCTGAAGAGTCATTTTGTCTAGAAAAGTAGCTATATTATCGTCAATTGACTTTGAACTATCATATAATAGTTTTAAGTCTATTATTTCTTCACTATATGTAGGAGTTGCAGTTGTATTCTCTGAAAAAACCTCTTCTGTTTTATCTGAATTATTGCAACTGCTAAGTAATCCAACTATTGTTACAATCGCTAAAATTTTTATAATTTTTCTCTTGTTCATATTAGTTGCCTCCTTTATACTGTTAATACAATATTATTAAATTTTGCTCAAATTTACAACCCATAAAAAGCCATAGTAAAAATAATCTCAACTACAGCATATTACATGCATTGTATTTGTCTTGTTTTTCATATTTCCTTGGGGTTATAATTGTTAAATAAAAATAAAGGAGGATATTAAAATGCTTCAACCTTATGATTTACCCTTAGAGCAACTTAAAAGCTATAAACCAAACCTAACAAAACAACCTGACTTTGACGAATTTTGGAATAATTCTTTAAAAGAGTTATCAGATATACCTCTACAGTATACTTTGACACCATTTGATTTTCCGGTTAAAGGTGTAAAGGTTTTTACTATTAATTACATAGGTTTTAACAATGCAAATATTCAAGGTTATTTTGCTATCCCAGATAAAGTAGGCCCACATCCTGGTTTGATGCTCTATCACGGCTACAACTGGGCATTAGACGGTAATGTTGGAGAAACTGTTAATATGGCCTTGAACGGATACGCTGCATTTCAAATGTTAGTTCGTGGGCAACAGGGTTATAGCTCTGATAATGTTGTTTCATCTACAGGAGCTGCGTCGGGCTGGATGACCAAAGGGATTCTCAACCCTAAGGAATACTATTACAGAGCAGTATATTTAGACGCAGTTAGAGCTCTAGAGGTGCTTGCTGCAATTGATAATGTAGATGCCAGTAAAATTGGCGTACAAGGTGGCAGTCAGGGTGGTGGCTTGTCACTTGTCGCTGCTGCGCTTAGTGACATCCCCGTTGTTGCTGTCGCTGATTATCCATATCTATCAAACTTTGAGAGAGCTATAGATATAGCTCTAAGTAACCCTTACAATGAGATTAATGAATATTTTAGACGAAATACCGCACCTGAGATAGAAATTCAGGCAAAAAAGACTTTGTCATATTTTGATGTTATGAACCTTGCTCCCAGAATTAAATGCCATACTTTGATAAGCACTGGCTTGGTTGATGATATTGTACCACCTTCTACAGTTTTTGCAGCATACAATCATATGGTATGCTCAAAAGAAATTGATGTATATCGATATTTTGGACACGAGTATTTACCTGGAGCAGTTATCCCTAAGCTTCGTACACTGATGAAGTATTTACAGGAGTGATCCCAAAACCTTAATCAATGTCAAAATCAGATTAAAATACAGTGAAGAATGAAGAGTAAAAAGTTATGGTGCGCTGGCTTTCGCCAGCGTACTTTTATATTAAAACCTTTAGGTAAAAAAGGGTATTAGCCAGTTCATTTGTGCATTGGCTGATACCCTTCTTTTGATTGTTTTGTGTAATTAATATTAAGAAGCTATCCCTAATAAAGCATTTGGATGTCTATGTTAGAAATAGCTTCTTTTTAGTTTATTATTTATTTCACCATTTCTTTTATAAGAACATAAATCATTTGCGCAGCTTCAGCTCTGGTAACATTATCCTTAGGTGCAAAGAAGTTTCCTTTTTCACCTTTCGCCTTACCATTGATTATACCTGCCACTTGTACTGCTTTTGCAGCATCAAGAGCATAAGAGCTTATAGTCGACTGATCAGCAAAGTCCGTTTGCGCATTAGTGGTAGGAAGAGTATAGTTCATTACCTTTGCAAGCTTAGTTATCATCACTGCCATTTCTTGACGTGAGATTAGCGCATTAGGTGAATATTTACCATTTCCTACACCATTAGCTATACCATTATCTGCTACCCATTCGATAGCTTTTGCATATTTATCGCTAACCTTTACGTCCTCAAATCTTGAAGTAGTATACTTGCTTAGATCAACTCCTGCAAGTTTTGCAAGTATAACTGCAAAGTCAGCTCTGGTTATTTTATTTGCTGGCGCATACTTGTCAACTCCTACGCCACTAGTTATTCCACGTGATGAAAGATAGGTAATAGCATTAGCTGCCCATCCAGATACATCTGTAAATTGTATTTTATTATAGCCTACAGCATATTTTGAGAAGTGTGTTGTTTTAAATGTAACCATCTTTGTTGCTGGATCATATACGCCATTATTTACAATTGGAAGTTTACCTTCTGCATCAATGTAATAGATTACAATTGCATTGGCATCCTCATTATCCTTCAACGTATACGGAACATCAACCTTTACACTGCCACCATTAAAGTCAGATATTGTCTTGCCTCCAGCTGTTACAGTGAAATCATAAACTGGTCTGTCACCTATAATAGCTTTCATATCTGCTGGAATTTCTACGTTTGCCTTTTTAATAGTTATGGCTAAATCACCTTTAGGACCTTTTAAAGCTCCAATAGCCGCCTTATCAAAGGTAAGGTTTGTTTCTCCTTTTATTGTAAGGCTTTCAGCCTTTTCAAGCTGTTCTGCCTTTACTGTTGCTTTTCCAGAAGAATCTGTATTAATAACCAGATTAGGTTCTGTAGTGCTTGTTGTCGTTGGTTTTGGTGTTACTGCAGGGGTGTTACCGGCAGCTCCACCACTGCTTCCTCCATTGCTTCCTCCATTGCTTCCTCCATTGTTCCCGCTATTGTTTCCACCTGTGTTGCTTGCTGCACTTACTACTACCTCACATGTTGCTGATTCATCATCTACTTTTGCAGTAATCGTTGCTGTTCCTGCGCTTATTGCAGTAACAACACCTTTTGATACAGTTGCTACATTTGCATTACTAGTTGTCCATGTGATATTCCCTGCATTTGTTGCATTTGTTGGTGTTACTACTGCATTTAGCATCTGTGTATTTCCAACTGTTAGAGCTGCACTGGCCATATTGAGGGATATAGCTTTTGCAGCCTTATATGCTCCAGCTATTTTCTCGCTTTCTATAGATCCAAAATATTTACCATTTAGTAAGAATACTATGTCATATGACTTATTTCCATCAATTCCAGATAGATCAGACATTGAATTTGGTAGTAAGTATGATCCTGTATTCTTATCATCCTTTGAAAGCGATAGGGTTCTTACCGGTATGAAGTCTTCCTTATCATTAGAGTTATAAATAACTGCTGTTATTTTATCATTCTCAGTCATTTTTCCTGATACATTAATTCCTGTACAATTATCATCCTCTCCGTCACCAAAATAGCTGCTGATATAACTGCGTGCAGGTAGTATAATTTTAGTAGATGCTATATCGTTATGAGTATAAAAATCTTTAATAGAGTTATTGCCATATGTAAGACTCAATCTGTAATATGATAAAGGTGTATCATCTGGGATAGTACCAACTATATCAAAGTATTCTCCCTCATCACTTGAATAGCTTTCTTGATATGTAGCAACAGTTGTTACTGGTATCGATATACCAGACATATTATACATAGAATATTTAAATTTGCTTGCATCGTAGCTTTGATCCTTCTTTAACATATATGCAGTTGCTTTTATTTTATATCCTGCGCCAGAATATATTAAATCATAATAGTAAAAATGTGCATAATTATTATATGGTGATAGTACGTTTATACTTGCTTGTACATTATCATTGCCATCAATTTCTACATTTAAATCATAAAGACCTTCTGTCATACCATTGACTGGAAGTTCTAGTTTACCTGAAAGTGCTACAGCTGGAACATTCTTTTCACCGTTGGCTCCTGAATAGCTTATTGTAGTATCCTCTACTTTCATTTCACCACTTACATTAGCTACGATATCACCTTCGGCATTTTTTAATTTCACAACATATTTACTAGTTTCTGTAATTTTATTTAAATCTTTTCGAAGTGCAATATCAAAATCATAAAACTTATCATTGGCATAAAAATATGATTTTCCCAACATAGCAATAGGAGATTTAGTATTATTGGATGTTTGACCCTTTTTAACATAAAAATTTTCTGCAACATCTTTCCAATTACCAGCTGAATCTTTAAACTTAATACTATAGCTATTTCCTCCAATTAAGGAGATAACCTTACCAGCTGAATCTTTAAACTGTACATGTGACATTTCAGCAGCTGGGGCAACCTGAACTATACTAATAGGATCATCATCGTAAACCTTAAAAAGTCCAAGTTGTATTTGAGACGTATCTGATGGTATATTTATAGCCTTGAAATTAAAATCTGCAACTGTATTATCATCATAGAAGCTATAATCGTATACTTCAAAATCACTAGTTATATGTATGCCAGCACTAGGCCCTGCATAGTGCATGGTCCCATTTTCAATACTAAGCTTTATAAAATAATCCTTTTCCTTTTTAAATTTTAAATTATCTTTTAATAGTAATTTATAAGCAACTGTATTAGGAACACTGACAATATATTTGCTTGCTACACTATTTCCAATAGTTTCACCCTTCTCATCAAGAATGGAAACCTCAAAATCGTCTTTTCCTGCACCTTCCATAGTGACAAATGCATATGCTTCATTTCCACCATATATAGGCGTAGCAAAACCTGGACTTGTGTTATATATTTGCTTTATAAGCGGGCTGTCTACTACCTGCACAATATTATTATAAGTATGCTGTACTTTACCGTTAGCGTATATCATTAACCCATACATGCCAGGTTGAATATTATCTGCCGTGCGGTATAACACTGTTGAAATACAGCTGTTATTAGTTGGTAGTATACCTTCGTAACTAAATACATCTTTATAACGGTAATCTATAGTTTTATCTTCATATATAAATTTGGTACCCCCTGTATCTCTTGCCATTATGTTTCCAGAACTGTCCACTAAATAAACTATTGGTATATAATTAGCAAAAGCTTTTCCTGGTATACCAAGTTCTATCTCAAAAGAATTGCTATCGCTACTAACATATTTGTAATAGCTAGATACATTTGGAGTCATTAAATTATTTTCTACATAATTAACAGTTACTGCAACTGGACCATAAAGTTTTATTTTAGTATCATTGTCACCCTGTTGCCACACTGACAAATTTATAGCAGCAGAAGTCGTAACATTACCTATAATACTTTTAATATCTTCACTAAAATAATATTTATTACCATATTTATCAATATCACATGTAATGCTTGATGTTGTTGTACTTTCTGAATCTAAAGTAACGAAATAATCACCTGTAGATAAACCTTCAAATTCTGCAGCGAAAGGATATTGTTGTGTACCGTCCTCAGGTGTGTATAAGAAATATCTGTCTGAAGTTACAATCTTAATTGCAGAACCTGTTGTACTTACATCGGTTATAACTTTTTTCGGCAATCCATCGTCAGTTGTACCTGTACCAGAACCTCCTGGAACACCGGGACTGGATGGACTGGATGGTGGTGTAACGGAATTGAACGCTGTACTGAATAGCTTCATATTACTTTTAGAAGTATCCTGCGCTTTTTCAACCACTACCTGTGAACTGTCTGGATTGCTCCCATCAAAGGTTAGCGGAATGGTAATACTCTTTACGGCTTGAGTAGAATCCGTATCAATCACACTTGCTGAAGAACTTGCTGGTATGTTACCCGAAGTAGTCTCAGCCATCACCGGCACTGCTGCACTAAACACTGTAGCAAATGCAAGAATAATTGCTAACATTTTTTTTGCTTGTAATCTCATATTTTTCCTCCCCTTGCAAAATTGTATAATTAATGACATTAATATACTATACTAAATCCCCAAAGTATTCAATATATTTACTGACTTTTTGTCAGTAAATTGTAATTTTATATCAATAACGTCACTTTATTCAGAAAAACTCGAAAAATGTTATTCAGCATATTTTTTCCATTTTGCAGCAGTGGCAATATTCATTAACTTTTTTATAAATCATATCAGCGTAACACATCTAACTACTCTATTTCCGCCATCTTTTATATATATTATAAACGCACTTATAATTGGAACTAATATCACAATATTAAATACAGCTACGTATTGTATGCCTCTCGTATCCTTAAAATACTCTATTAAAATTACAATTTATTATAATTATTTATTATTGTTATAATACAGAAGCAAATAATATATATAATCTTTAGTTTTATATTAAATTTCTTACCATTTTTTCTGTAATTTGTGATATTATTTCTTCATAAGTTTTCCAATTTATATTATACTTTTATAGTAAAACACGATTTATTATTCGGAGGTGCTTTCTGATATGAATTATGGACATTTTGATGAATTAAACAAAGAGTATGTTGTTACTCGTCCTGATACACCAGCCCCTTGGTGTAATTACTTAGGCTCAGTTGAATACGGCGCTATTATTTCAAACAACGCTACTGGCTATAGTTTTGTTAAATCTGGCGCTTCTGGGAGAATTATTCGATTTAGGTTTAACTCCACATCAAATGATCAACCCGGTAGATATATTTATATTCGTGATAATTCAGACGGAGATTATTGGTCTGGGTCATGGCAGCCTGTTTGCAAACCATTGGATACATATAAAAGTGAATGCCGTCATGGTACTGCCTATACTCAAATTTCATCATTATACAGAAATGTTGAAACAAGTACTCTTTATTTTGTACCTCTTAATGGGAATTATGAGGTATGGAAATTCAAAATTAAGAATAGCGGAAGTGAGCCAAAGAACTTATCTGTATACGGAATAGCTGAGTTCACAAACCATGACCATTATGAAAATGATACTGTGAATTTGCAATACTCACAATTTATCAATAAGACATATTTTAAGGGTGACCATATCCTACAAGTCATTAATGAAAATGGTAGTGAGGCAAGTGCAGATGTTGATGGACACTGTGATGCAATGGGTGACCCAACTTGCAGATTCTTTGGTGTTGCAGGTCAAACTGTCTCAGCCTTTGAGGGAGAGAGAGATGCTTTCATTGGTAACTACAGAAATTATGGTAATCCTGTAGCTGTTGAGTCAGGCAAATGCTCAAATACTCTTGCTTATAATTGTAATTCCTTCGGTGCGCTTCAAATTGATATTAATTTGAAGCCTGGTGAAGAAAAGGAAATGGTTTTCCTTCTTGGTGCTGGTAATGAAGAAGTTGCTAAGAGTGTTATTGGAAAATATAAACCAATAGCCGGCTCTGAGAAAGAGGAAGTTGCTCAGCAGCAGTTTGCCGAACTCAAGAGTTTCTGGCATTCTCGTCTTAATAATTTGCAAATTGATACCCCAGATGACAATTTTGACAATATGGTAAATGTCTGGAATGCTTATCAGTGCTTTATTACCTTCTTATGGTCAAGAGCAGCATCCTTCCAATATTGTGGACTTAGAAATGGTTTAGGATATCGTGATACTGTTCAGGATATTCAGGGTATTATTCATCTTGATGCTAAGCTTGCAAAGGAAAGGCTATGGCTAATGCTTAGCGGACAGGTTTCCAATGGTGGTGGACTTCCTCTTGTAAAGTTCGACCACAAACCTGGAGAAGTTTCTACACCTGATGAGTCCGAGTATGCAAAGGCAACAGGACAATCTTACTACCGTGCTGATGATGCTCTATGGCTTTTCCCAACAGTTATTAATTACATAAAAGAGAGTGGCGAGTGGAGTTTCATAGATGAGCTAATTCCTTATGCCGATAAGGGTGAAGCATCTGTTTATAATCATTTAAAGCAAGCTATTCAATTTAATTTGGATAGAGAAGGCAGTCATGGCTTCCCTGCTGGTTTATTTGCAGATTGGAATGATTGCTTGAGGCTAGGAACAAAGGGTGAGTCCATGTTTGTTGCTTTCCAGCTTTATTATGCTTTGGATATCTTTAAGGAGTTTGCACAGAAGAAACAACTAGATACAGATGTTAAATGGGCTGATAAGCATTTAGACAGATTGAGCAAAGCCTTTGATCAGTATGCATGGGAAGGCGATCAATATGTTCGTGGTTTTACTGAAGATGGCTACACTATTGGCGCTAAGGCTAATGCAGAAGCAAATATATGGTTAAATCCTCAGACTTGGTCTGTTATAAGCGGAGCTGCCAAGGACGAAAAAGCAAAAGCTGCTCTTGATATGGTGTACAACAAGCTTAATACCAAATATGGAGCAATGTTATTCTATCCTGCGTTTAGAAAATATGGTTTACCTGTTGCAAGAATGGTGCTCTATAATGCAGGAACAAAGGAAAACGCAGGTATTTTCTCTCAACCTCAAGGATGGCTTATTCTTGCTGAAACTATCGTTGGAAACGGCAATAGAGCTTATGAATATTTCACAGAGATAAATCCCGCAGCTATGAATGATCACGCTGAGATTAGAAAGCTAGAACCATATGTACATGGTCAGGCAACTGAAGGAATCGATACACTAAACCATGGACGCTCTCATGTCCATTGGCTTACAGGTACAGCCTCAACGGTTATGGTTTCAATGATAAATGGTATTTTAGGCCTGCAACCTCAATATGATGGAATTATAATAAATCCTTGTATTCCGTCCTCTTGGAAGAACTTCAAAATGAATAAAATCTTTAGAGGTAAGCTACTTAATATTATTGTTGAAAATAAAGAGGGCATTGAAAAAGGAGTTAAGCATATAATTATTAATGGCAAGAAGCTAGAGGGCTGCTATATTGGCTATGAAAACTTAGCTGATACTAATGATGTGTTGGTTGTGATGGGAAAGTAGGAAAAAACTTTAGTGAAGAGTGAAAAGTTAATTGTGCGCCGGCTTATGCCGGCGTATTTTTTTGTACTTATTATTTATGTTTTTAAATCTTGAACTACGCAAACCTCTTCCTCATCACTAATGTAGCAAAGTATATTATTGCTGAGACAAGTACTATCGTTGCACCCGTGGCAGTTTCAAAGTAATATGACAGTATTAATCCAGACACACCTGATACTATTGATACTAGTAATGCTATAAGGTTGTACTGTCTTGCGTTTGTTGACACATTTCTCGCGGCTGCAGCAGGCAGCACCAGTAGAGAATTTATTATCAGCAAACCCACCCATTGTATGCTTATCGTTACTACTACTGCAATTATCGAAGTAAAGGCTAGTTCAACTGCAAGTGTTCTTATTCCACGGCTTCTAGCTAATGACAGGTTTAGACTCACCAATAATATTTTATTATAGAATACAATCCATAGTACAATAATTATTATTGCAAGGATTAATAATATGCCAATATCAATTGGCCTTATGCTCAGCAAGTCACCTACTAAATAAGCGTTGTATTTGTTAGAACTAACGTTTCCCGAAGTCATTAGTGCTACACCTAATGCTATCGCAGCAGATGAAAATACTCCTATTACGGTATCGGTAGAAGTCTTAGTTCTATTTTTTATAATGGTAATCAGTACAGAGAAACCTATTGAAAAAACTATAGCAGACCATATTGGCTGAAACACACCTAATACAGTACCTATTGCCATTCCAGTAAAGGCACCATGCCCTAAGGCATCAGAGAAAAATGCCATTCTATTATTAACAATAATTGTTCCTAGTATTGCGAATATCGGTGTTATTAGCAATACTGCTAAAAATGCATTTTTCATAAATTCATAGCCTAGCCATTGAAACGGGAGAATAGTATCTAGTAAACTATATATTTGACTCATCTTCTTTTCCCCCATTCTCTTGTATATCACTGTCAAAAAAGTTTGATAGCCCAAAGGTCTCATGTAGCCTTTTATCACTGTATACTTTTTCAGGAGTTCCATTTAAAATAACTGTCTTATCTAGGAGTACTACTCTGTCAGCATGTTTCTTTACTATATCTAAATCATGGGAGACAAGAATGATTGTAAGATCATATAGCTTTCGTATATTTGAAACAATATCATAAAAAACTTCTAAACCCTTCCTATCAACACCTGATACTGGCTCATCTAATAGCAGCAACTGCGGCATAGGCTCAAGTGCAAGTGCAAGTAAAACACGTTGTAACTCTCCACCTGACAATGCTCCTAATCGCCTATCAATGAGCCCCTCTGCCTGAACTCTATTAAGACAACTCAGAATTCTTTGATTGAGCTGTTTTGAAGGACTTTGCCATGCTGGTTTTTTGCTCATACAGGAGGCAAATAAATTTTTGACACTTATAGGTGCTGCCGTATCAAACTCAAGCTGTTGAGGCACATATCCTACTACTGGTCTTCTTGAATTAACTTCATTCTCTCCAGCAAATACAATTGTTCCCTCATGCTTAATTTCACCTAATATTGCTTTGAGCAGAGTGCTTTTTCCTGCTCCATTAGGTCCTATTAAGGCTGTCATCTCACCACAATGCAGATGAAGATTTACATCCCTAAGTATTTCCGTTTTCCCAATCTTAACTGAGAAGCCCTGTATCTTAGTGCAGCAATAACCACCGCAATTTTTATTTAATTCACATTTTCCATTATGTTTCTGAATAAACTCTTCCATTAATAATTCCTCTCGAAAACCTTTTGCTGTTCTGCATCTAAAACGATTTATAATCGGTTATATAGTTACAGAATTATATACTAAATTATTATACCAAAAAAAACTACACATTCCTCTTATAAAATAATTTTTATTTTAATAGCACTATTTTATATATCTCACGTATTAATTAAAAAATTATACCATTTTATTAAAACATAAAATTTCAGAATAAATTATTCCTTATTGATAACACTGTATTGTATAAATACAACAAATTCACCTGTACTTTTTTATATACAATAAAAAAAGGTAGAAAAAAGTTAATATTTTTAGCTAAATATGATTATTTTAATTTGTTTTTGTGTTAATATATTTAGTGAAATTACTAAGATTCGGGGAGGACTAATAATGAGCAAGATTGACACAGCATGTATAAATACTATAAGAATATTGGCTGCAGAAGCAGTTCAAAAAGCATCTTCAGGGCATCCTGGTTTACCGCTTGGTGCGGCTCCAATTGCATATTCAATTTGGGCTAAACACATGAAGCATAACCCTAAAAATCCAAATTGGGCTAATAGAGACAGATTTGTTCTTTCTGCTGGACATGGTTCAGCTATGCTTTACTCAATGCTACACGTTTTCGGTTATGATGTATCAATGGAGGATCTAAAGAACTTTAGGCAATATAATAGCAAAACTCCTGGGCATCCAGAATACAAGCATACACCTGGTGTTGAAATAACAACTGGGCCTCTTGGTCAAGGTGTTGCAAACGGTGTTGGTATGGCTATGGCTGAAGAATTTATGGCAGCTAAATTCAACAAAGCTGGATATAAAGTTGTTGACAACTATACTTACGTTTTATCCGGTGACGGATGCTTGATGGAAGGTGTTTCAGGCGAAGCAGCTTCGCTAGCTGGTACATTAAAACTAGGAAAATTGATTTTACTCTATGATAGCAACAATATCACTATTGAAGGAAATACTAGTATCGCATTTACAGAAGATGTTGCTAAACGTTTTGAAGCATATGGTTGGCAGGTTCTGACTGTTGAAGCTGGAAATGATGTAGACGCTATCAGCGCTGCTATCGATAATGCGAAGAGTGATACAAGCAAACCTTCAATCATTATAGTAAAAACTCAAATCGGTTATGGTTCACCAAAGGCTGGTAGTTCATCAGTTCATGGAGAACCACTTGGTGAAGAAGGCTTGTGCAAGACAAAAGAATTTTATGGAATGTGCAAGGATGATTGCTTTAATGTTACTGATGAGGTTTCAGCTTATATGAAAGAACTTGTTCAAGCTGGAATTAAGGCTGAAGACAGTTGGAATGAAATGTTTAAAAAATATGCTGCAGAATATCCAGGCTTGGCTAAAGAATGGGATTTATGGCATAATGGCAGCTATGAAGAGTTATTGTTAAATGACGAAGGCTTCTGGAAATATGACTCAAAGCCAATTGCAACCAGAGCTGCTTCAGGTAATGTTATTAATTACCTAGCAAAAAGAATTCCTAACCTTGTTGGTGGTTCTGCTGACTTAGCACCTTCAAATAAGACTGCTATGAAGGATATGGGCGATTTCTCAGCAACTGATTACAGTGGAAGAAATCTTCACTTTGGTGTTAGAGAACATGGAATGGCTTCTATTGCTAATGCTATGACCGTTTATGGCGGTTTAAAACTATACTGCTCAACCTTCTTTGTTTTCACTGATTACATGAAGGGTGCAATGAGATTGTCAGCTCTAATGAAAGTACCTGTTACTTATGTAATGACACATGATAGCATTGGTGTAGGTGAAGATGGACCTACTCACCAACCAATAGAACAATTAGCATCAATCAGAAGTATACCAAACTTTATCGTATTTAGGCCTGCTGATGCAAATGAAACTGCAGCTGGTTGGTTTACAGCAGTAACAAGCCCATCATCACCTACTTGTTTGGTTCTAACTAGACAGAATCTACCTCTTCTCGATATCGACGGTAAGATTGCCTTAAAGGGCGCGTACACCTTGTTGGATTCAAAGAACACTACTCCACAAGTAATTTTGATGGCCACAGGTTCTGAAGTTCATGTAACCTTAGAAGCAGGAAAGAAGCTTCAAGCAGAAGGAATTGATGCTAGAGTTGTCAGCATGCCTTCTTGGGAACTCTTTGAAAGACAGTCTGCTGATTATAAGGAAAGTGTATTACCTGCTTCCGTAGCTAATAGAGTTGGTGTTGAAGCTGCTTCCTCCTTTGGATGGCACAAATATGTTGGTTTAAAGGGCGAAGTAGTTGCTATTGATAGCTTTGGTGCTTCAGCACCTGCTGAAAAGCTATTTGAACACTTTGGCTTTACAGTTGAGAATATTGTTGCAAAGGCTAAAGCTGTTATAGCAAAATAAAGATAGCACAAACCAGATTAAGTGTAAGTAACACTACTTAGAAATCGGACAAATATAAATAATTTTTGTGAAAGCTGCCTCAAATATTTTGAGGCAGCTTTTAGTTTAACAATACCAATCATTTCAAATCGTCACGCTGTCCTCATTTCTGCGGTAAAACCTATAAAAGTAAGTATGTTTTAAAGACTTTGTATGTTAGGTGTCTTGTATCCCTTACTATGCTTTAATTTGCAAAAGATTGAATTAGCTCTATAAGAAATTCCGAGGTATCTTTTACTAAATCAATACTAATATTGTTAGTTGTGTCTGATTGAGTATGGGTTAATCCTAATACAGTTTCAAATAAATTTGATGAAGTGACAGCAATACAAGGGATTCCTTGGGAAACAAACATAGCATGATCTCCAGCATACCACTGATCACCTTCTATAATTTTTCCTCTAGTTGTTAACTGAGATTGAATTATAGCAGTTATTCTTTCACTTGCATTATACAAGGAAATAGCGGTTTTTGAATTGATATGACATGGTGAATCAAGATTGATGACCAGTGAAATATTATCCTGCCTACTTTTTATATAGCCTAAATACTCCAATTGCCCATTTACTCCGAAATACTCCTCACTGTTGAACAGTACGAAGTCTATGTTATAATCACAACTAAATTGATTTAAGCCTTTCATTATATTCATCACTACTGTTACTCCAGCTGCATTATCAATTGCACCAGGTGTGTTATATTTGGAATCCATATGAGCGCATACTATAATCTTTCCTATTGCTTGTTTCT
The DNA here is from genome assembly GCA_023391425.1 of Bacillota bacterium. Classification (GTDB taxonomy): domain Bacteria; phylum Bacillota; class Clostridia; order Acetivibrionales; family DSM-1351; genus Ruminiclostridium. The sequence goes on from JAEWAX010000100.1 coordinate 22,426, forward strand.
GGGCCTTTTTAACAGCGATTATCTGTCTGCTGCATACAGATGAATTTTTTGATTTTATCGATAACTTGTAAACTGATGCAGGCAAATCCAATTGCTTACAATTTTTCAGTAAAACCTTGCTCATATAAGCAGATGGAATCATAAAATTTCCATCTTCAAACATTGGAAAAGGATTCAAACCACATAGCGGATGCTTTCCCGTAGCACAAATGATAGCTTTGGGGCTCTGTTTCTCTAATAAAGTAATCAGATTTTTATGTTCATCAGGATAGTAAAACGGAAAATCTTTTGGCTGTATTGGTTCTTTTGCAATATCATCACATAAAATAACAATCTTATCTTTACACATTAAGTTTTGCAAATCCTCAATAGATCTAATAATAGAAATTTCAGCATTGCCCTCAAATGGTTTTGAAAATGGGCTTGGAAAGATTTCAAATGCTTTATCATTTATTTGGAAAAATGATTTATCTTTTTCCCAACACATACAATTAAAAGGCAGAGATTCAACTTCATACCCCACACTATAAAATTCTTTTTCAAAAAAATCTAGAACAACTCCATTTGAGGGAGTTCCTACAGGACGTTCTTGAGAGAAAAAATTAAGGAAATCCAAACTGTTCATAATACTGTTCCTCCATTATAATTATTTTGTGAGGAGGCATTTACATAAATGCAATACCGTTCCTAACTGATTTTATCTTAGCATCAGAATGAAGGGTGGTGTACAAGTGTAAGGTTTAGTAATTATATTGTCTGCATATTCTCAAGAAAAAAAGGTATCTCCTTCGACGCCTTTTTTAACTTTTCTAGTTCATATAGCCAACGATCGCCTACAGATAATAGTTCATCTCTATTTTCTGGGTTATTCAAGACAGGCAAAATTAAGTTTGAATATCCTTTATCATACATAGATAGACATCTGTGAATGGATGATATACTATATCCTGCTTGCCTTAGCATATATACGATTCTTATTCTTTCTAAATCTACTTCATCAAATAATTTTTCTCCTTTTATACCAACCTTCGTTGTTATAATAAGTCCATTCCTCTCCCAATTACGTACTGCCTCACTTGTAATTCCTAATAAACCGGAAATCTCCTTGCGATTATATTCTTTTTTAGAACAAGGAATTACCTCACCCATAACAGCCTCTTGATTTGACCATATTTTTAAAGTACAGGCTGTTTTTTGTGCAATTTCTATCTCAAGTTCAATTGAATTTATATATTCAAGCGCATATTTTTTTGCTAGCTCAATATCCCATTTACTTGATGCCTCTATCAGTAAATTCCCAGCATTTCTTATTTTTATGTTCGTAAATGGATAACCAAATATTTGTCTACAAACTTTTAGCTGCATGAAATGCTGTTCAGTATACACCCGATATCCATTGGACTTTCGTTCAGCTTTAGAAATATATCCCCATTTTTCATATAATCTAACAGTGTTTGGGTGTATATGAAATAGGTGTGACAATTCCGACGGTAAATATGTCTTCATGATTTACTCCAATCCTTAGTTTTTTGCATATACCCAAAACTATAATATATATTATATCATGGTTGCTTCTATTATTTATAAGCTGCTTATTAAGTATAAAAGATGATTTTTACTTTTTAACTGCGAATGATTTACATTTTATTATTATTAAAAATTTAAAAATATTTTTTTATTTTTATGTTTCAAGGTAAAATTACGAGGTATATATATATTACAACCATAAAGGTTGATAAAATAAAGAATTACCGAGAGGGGATGAGTCCACCAGAATACAAGTTTGGTGATTAGTTCCAAGGTAGTAGAAAGTAAGAGGTAAGTTAGTTTGGTAAGTGTTTTAGAGACTAGTTTAAAAGGCAATTTAGTAAGTGGTTTGCCTAGTAGTTCGGCAAGCAGTTCTAAGGGCAGTTTAGTAAATGGTTTGGTAAGTAGTTCAAGAAGAAGTCTAGTAAGTAGATTGAATCGCAGTTTTGTACGTAGTTCGAGAAGTAGTTTAGCAAGTAGTTTTGTAAGTGGTTTTAAAAGTAATACAAATCAATTTTTCGTCCTGAAAGAAAAGTAGCGGTCGGATTAGTAATTTAAATTATCCGACCGTTATTTTTTATGGTTTTTTTCGTAATATTGTTATATAAAGCTAATTGGATTTTTATTATTCTATTTATTGAATTTTTATATACGAATTTTTAATTTTCTACTCCTACTGTTATTATACAGTTACATTTGTCTTTAATTTCTTTTATAAATTCATTTCTTTTGTGAGACTAGTACAATATCACATTTTTCATAATCTCGTATTACAATTCACCCTCCTAATATTGTATATCAGATATAATTTATTAAAATTTAATAAATTATTATTGACAAACGATAATAACAGTTGTATATTACAATTATAGAATACATAATAAATATTATTATCATAAAAGCGAGGTTATGAAGTATGAATTTGCAGGTTCTAGGTCAGAAGAGTTTAAGCCATGTCATGGAAATACTATGTACTTTCTTTCAAGTGGTAGGTACTATATTAGTTATTTCCTTACCTTGGACAATAAATTACTATTTGCTATATAAACACAGCTTTGTTGAGTCTGACGTGTATTACTCCATGATTATACTTTTATTTTGCTCTGGTGTGTGTGCTTTTTCTATATTGCATCAAGCGAAAAAAGTACTTCACAGCATTAATACCAAAAACCCATTTACATTTGATACTGCAAATAGAATTAAATATATTTCATATTGGTGCTTGCCAATTGCATTTATTTATCTCGTGGCTATTTTCTTTATCCCATCAGCATTTGTCCTTCTTGTAGGTTTAACATTTTTATTTCTAGCCGCCTGTATTTTCATCATAGCAGAGTTGTTCTATCAGGCGGTTAATTACAAGCAGGAAAACGATTTGACCATATAATTCTACTTAGCACGAAAATAGTAGTTATTATTGGTTACATTCATTAAATGCAAGTTATTATAAGGATAAGGAGAAAAGATATGCCCATTGTTGTAAACGTCGACGTAATGCTCGCTAAAAGAAAAATGAGTTCAACTGAATTAGCAGAAAAAATAGGAATTACTACTGCCAACCTTTCAATATTAAAAACCAACAAAGCAAAAGCAATTAGATTTTCTACTCTAGAAGAAATCTGTAAAGCCCTAAGCTGTCAACCTGCTGATATTCTAGAATATGTCCCAGGGAATGAAAGTAATCAAGAATAAAATAAACTCTTACAATTAATTTTTATATTGTTTTTAGATTAGTCTAAAAAAATTTAGAGTAATTACAAGTCAGTCTTAAAGTATGTCTTTTTTCAAATTGTGAAATTGAAAAGGAATAATAACAAGAAAAGGAGTAATAACAATATGGAAGATCAAAAAACGCCCCAGACTGAGTCATTAAGTTCGCAAGCAAAGATAACGGCACAAGAAGTTCATCCAGAGATTAAGAAAGCTGCGGTTAACCCTTCAGCAACTGCAGCACAGTCTTATCCGCCCTATGTGCCTAGGAATATAAGACCTGCATATATTGCATTTAAAGCTAGAGTTACCTCTCCAAAAGGGTTAATTATTACTGTGTTGAGTATTCTACTATCTATCTTGTTTACAGAAACTATTTTGCTTGGCTCAGCCGGTGTCTCTATACCGATTTTCGCAATAGCATTTTATGGTGTACTATTTTATTTCTTTAGAGAAAATGAAAAACAACTTAACAAAGTTGCTATTTATTTAACTGCCCCTGTACTACTTTTAGCCTTTAGTTATTTCATCCATTATAATCCTAGTACACAATTTATAACTTGGTTAACATTGATAGGCCTTATCTGCATTCAGCTTATTTTATTATCAAATATTCAAGTGAATGGTATCTTTTCTTTCGATATGTTTGTAAAGATTATTGTAAATCTTGTTGGAAAGCCATTTTCAAATTTAGGGATGCCCTTCAATTCATTTACAATTCTAAAGGGTAATAAATCAAAAGCAGTTAGAAATGCTATTTATATTTTGATAGGGTTAGCATTAGCTTTACCTGTTGCAGCCATTCTTATGAGTCTATTTATGAGCGCAGATGCTGTGTTTGCTGATAGTATGAATACAGTTTATGACTTTATCGGCTTAGATTTTACTAATATCTTTTTGGATATTGTATTTGGGCTCATATTTGGCTTATTTTTTGCCGCTATGCTTCTAGGTCTAAAATATAGTGGTGAGAAACAAAAGTCTGCAAAAAAAATTGGCAATAATATTGAAAGCACTATTATTGGAACTTTTCTAATAATTATAAATATTTTTATAATTACCTTTGTTGCCTTCCAGTTTGTATACCTATTTGGTGGAACAGTGAATATTACAGCCTCCGGAATGAGCTATGCCGACTATGCTAGACGTGGATTCTTTGAGCTTTCAACTGCTTCAGGTATCATTTTTGCAATCGCGCTTTTTGTTTTAATTATGACTAAGAGGAAGGGTGAAAAACTTCCCTTGTGGATTCAGTTCACTACTGTTTGCCTATGTGTCTGTAATAGCGTATTACTAGTGTCAGCAGTTAAAAGAATGCTACTTTACGTGGATGTCTATGGACTAAGTGTCAAGCGTGTATTGACCCTCTGGTTTATGTGTATTATCGGCCTATGTCTTGCATGGATTATAATTAAATGCTTTGTAGATAAAATTGATTTAATGAAATGGATTGGTTTAACAGTAATTTTGAGTGTTTGTGTTTTAAGCCTGACTAATACAGAACGCATTATCGCCAAGTACAATGTAGACCGTTATTTAAGTAGCCCATCACATAATTCAATTGATATATATTATCTTGGGCAACTATCTTATACTACTGTGCCAGAAATAGTACGGTTAAAAGATTTAAAGGAAGGTACCATCAAAAATATTGATATTAAAGAGATACTAAAAAACCAAGAAGCTAGGCTGACACAAAGAAATATGCTATATGGTTTTACACTAGATAGTATAGAGTCTAGAAAAATATTAGATAGCGAATTAAAGTAACCCAGCTCTAAAAGCTGGGTTACTTCCTAAAACTATTACAGTTATATTATTATGGCTGTCTGTAAAATTCTAGTTCTAGGAGAATAGTATTTGGTGGTTGTAATGAATTTTCTTTAGCAGCACCTTTTTGATAATTTTGGTTCTAATCTCCAAATTCAGCTTTTTATGTTTTGCATTTTATTAAAAATGATGTAATATTATAAGAGCAAACATAGAATTTTGTCGGGAGGGGCACCATGGCGCGGCGAATCAAAGTTACTATTCTCGTTATTATCTTTACTCTAACTTCATTTGTTACATATGCAGCACCAGCAACAAAACCTAGTTATTCCAATACTCTAGAACAGATCTATAAGAGTAAAGACGTATACAAGTACACACAGAATCGGCTAATTGAACTAAATAAAAAGTACAGTAATATCACCTATTTATTTTCTTCAGGAAAATCAGTCGAGAAGAGAGATCTATCAGTATTAAAGGTGGGTAGCGGTTCAAAAAAAATATTTATAAATGCTGCCCATCACCCTCGTGAATATATGGGAACAATATTAACATTGAATCAAATTCAGTACATATTGGAAGCATATGCAGGTAATCAAACAATTGATGGCTCTAACATAAAAAGTCTTCTTGATAATGAAGTCTCCTTTTATTTTATGCCTCTTGTTAACCCAGATGGCGTACAAATATGTGTGAATAGTACTCCTTCATATTATTTTAATGCAAATAAGGTAGACCTAAACCATAACTACGATGCAGATTGGTCAAAAAGAATTACTAAGACATATTCTACCGGAATCTCTGCTTTTTCAGAACCTGAAACCCAAGCAGTAAAGGCTCTATGCGATAACATTGAATTCGATCTTGCTATTGCTTATCACGCAGCTGGAGATATTATTTATTGGTACTATGGGCAGCAAGGCATCGCTAAATCAAGAGATTTAGCTTACGCAAATTTACTCAAAAGCACAACAGGGTACAGCCTTGTAAGCACTAATAACTATAAGTCCTCCACTTCTGGATTTAAGGATTGGTGTGTACAAAAACTTAAAATTCCTTCCTTTACTCTTGAAATTGGCGGTAAGCAGGGGTTATCTAAGCCTCTTCCATGGTCTTCTTATTGCTCAATATGGCAAAAAAACAAACTGGTTCCTGTGAGAATTTCAAAACAATTACTCAAACAAACTCAATTCAATGGTGATAAAAAGACTGCTTTAATATACAAAAATTCTTTAGTACGTCTTAAGCAGGATATTGTAACACAAAATAATAAGAAATATATCTCTGTTGAGGATGCTAAAATCCTTGCTGTGGATAAGTCAAACGAAGCAATAGAAAACAATTTACAGATGCAGAGCATTATAATAAACGAGACTCATTATATAAGCATTGATTACTTTAGTAAAACTTTTAAACTAAAAAATACATATGATAAAGCAACAAACACCCTCTACCTTACATAGGTAAAGGGTATTTTTATGTTAATTTTTTATATCAATATAGATTTTTACTTTTTACCAGTATATTGGTATTTTATTAGGAAACAGTGGAAAAACTATCAATGATAAATCATTTCTGAAAGGAGATAATACATGGGAGACAAAGGTAGTCCAAAAAAAACACCAAAGATGAGTAAAAAAGAGGTTAAAGCTGCTAAAATAGCTGCTCGTAACAGCAAAAGCACAAATGATGAATAGTATCATATTTTACAAAACGAGGCACAGCTCCTATTAGAGATGTGCCTCGTTTTACGTTTTTAGTCGGCAAAGCTAAAGGGCACCGTGGTTTGGCTGCAAATCACTCTAGCAATAAAGATTTCTCTCCTACAAAATATATGAAAAGCCTATGCAATGGTCTAGTCATTGCAACATATAGTAGTTTAATATCCAATTCATTTTCAGTATAGTTTTCCTTATTTGCATTAGATATAATTACCACATCAAATTCCAAGCCCTTAGATAAATAGGAAGGTACAATCACGATACCACTTTTGTACTCCTTCTCGTTTCCCGTAATAATACTTATATCCTTATCAGCTTTTTTGAGCAAGGGTAGCATCTGCTCGCATTCTTCAATAGTTTTACAAATTACTGCTATTGTCTTATGCCCATTTTCTTTCAGAACTTTTATCCTCTCCACAATATCTTCTGCTGTTTCAATAATATCTGTTTTTTGTATTAACTCAACTGACCCACCATGCCTAATAACAGGCTTTGCCTTTAATAAAGCATTATTCTCAAGTTTATCTATTACATTATTTGCTGCTTCCATAATTTCTACTGTTGTTCTATAACTCTGCTCAAGAGTAAGGAACTCGCATTTCTTACCTTCAAACACTTCATTTACAATCTCCTCCCATTGGCGTACCCCTCTATAAGAATGTATTCCCTGACATAAGTCACCGAGTATGGTAAATGAACTATCCTTAACTATCTTTTTTAATACATAGAATTGGAAAGCACTAAAGTCTTGGGCTTCATCAATTACAATATGCTTAACAGGAATTTTTTCATCCATTCCATATATTTTGTATTTTAGATATATAATCGGGGCTAAGTCTTCAAGTTCTAGCATTTTGCTGTCTAATATATTTAATGTATATTCCCTTGTAAAATCACATACTTCTTTATCAGCGTATTTGCTTACTATTTTGTTAAATGCAATCTTATCTTCCATCAAATCTTTATAATACTGATATGCGCTTAGTTTCGGAAGACTATCTACATACTCTTTAACTAAGGTCTTAGATATTTTTTCTATCTTATCTAATACCCTATCCCTCTTTTCAAATGCTTTTAATATCAATTGTTGTTTTTCTTTCTCATCACTTATTGCTGCCCTTGTTTTAGCAACTTTTCTATCACATTCTGCCTCTATCTGGGAAATAAATTGCTGTTTACTTGTTTTTAGTCTTGTGGTTATACTCTTTTTTATTTCATTCATTCTTTGAGCTATTGGCCACATACCGTATTGCGTTAAAAACAACTGATTTATTTCTTCATAAGAAAATATGACTTTTGTACCTAAGGTCAAATCGTGTTTTGGAATAAACGATATTTCTATTTCCTTAATATACTCATCGATAATGTCTTTAAAGAACATTGAAGTTTTCAGAACTGAGGCCTGCCTTACTAAACTATTGTGTGTAATTTGCTCGCTTGTAGCATTATGATTAACAAACATATTTAGCTTATCATTGGCGTCAGTGAGCTTAAACTTCTTACCTATAAGCTCCATTGCAAAATCTTCAAAGGTTGTTTGCTTAACTCTTTCAACTCCGAGTTCCGGCAACACCTCTGAAATATAATTTAAAAATAGTCTATTAGGAGCTATTATCATAAAGTTTTCAGGTTCAAAGCTCTTTTCAAAAGTATAAATTAAATAGGCTATTCTGTGGAGCGCGATAGTTGTTTTACCACTACCCGCAACTCCTTGAACAATAAGTGGTTTCCACATTGGTGCTCTAACTATCTTGTTCTGTTCCTCTTGAATAGTTGATACAATTTCTTTCAGTCTATTCTCAGCATTAGCTCCAAGATAAGTTTGAAGGAATTCATCATTTGTGGTTATATCTATGTCAAATATTTCTTCTAATTCTCCGCTGTTAATTGAGAACTGTCTCTTTAACAGAAGTTGTCCCTCAATGGTTCCATCTGGGCATATGTAGCTAGATGATCCTAGTCTACCTTCATAGTATAGATTAGCAATTGGAGCTCTCCAGTCAACAATTATTATTTCCTGGTTCTCATCATTTGCAAGAGACATCTTCCCTATATAAAGAGCTTCGATTTTGTTAGTTCCAGCCTCTTGAAAGTCAATTCTAGCAAAGTATGGCTTGCCTCTAGCTGTATAAAGGTTTTTAATTTTCAGAGCCAATGAATCCTGTAGCAATGTATTGACCATAATACTTGTATAGTCTGCACTATTGTCTCCAGTCATGTGTCTCTGAACATTTTCTAATTCTTTACTTACCTTCTTTCTTTTTTCTAATGCACGCTCTAGGCTTTTCTCTACATAGTCCAGAGTGTATCTGCACCTTTCAAGCTCTTGCTTATAGGCCGGATGGTTTGCAGCTGACATAGTTTTTTCTCCTTGTCCGATTCGGGAAAAATAATTTTACCCGTACCTGTTTTTTGTAAAAGAATAGTAACTTTAATATTATAGCTTTAATTATGAGTTTATACTACTACATTTCAATAATTTCGAGCTGGAATTTATTGAATTATGGAATTTCAGCAATATTGAATTTGTAGAATCTAGGAATTTCAGCAATATTGAATTTATGAAATTATACCCTGATTTGTACTTATACTAGTATTCATATATATGTTTATAAAGAAGAAGCCGATAGACTTGACATTGCACGTCTAACGACTTCTTTTAACGACTTCTTTTAAAAAGTATTTTTGAATACTTTACTATGCACTTTTGACTAGTATTTTAATTTAGTAATAATTTAGTCAAAAATAAATCTAATTGCCTTGTCAATCCAATCAGAAGTAATGTGCTTATCATCGAAGGCTCTATTACTATCAACAATATGATTGCCTAGTGATAGGCCATGCCCACCCCTTCTATATATATGTAGCTCCAATGGTATGCCATGCTCAACAAGCTCATTTGCAAAAACCAACGAGTTCTGAACTGGTACACAGTCATCCTCATATGTATGCCATATAAATGATGGTGGTGTATCTGAACTAATCTGCTTTTCAAGACTTGTGAGGGTTAACAATTTAACTGATTTGTTGTCATCACCCAATAAATTATCAAAAGATCCCTGATGAGCGTATTCACCATTTTTAATAACTGGATATGAAAGAATAAGTTTATTCGGTTTAAACTTATCACCATATTCACCTATATATTCACCTATAAATTCCCTGTTCCAAAATACGCCTACAGATGCAGCTAAATGTCCTCCTGCTGAAAATCCACATACAGCTATGTTATCTGTATCTATGAAGAAGTCTTCAGCGTTTTCTCTAATAAATTTAATTGATGTGAGTGCCTCACATAATGCTTGTGGAAAACAAGCAGGTGCACAGCTATATTTAAGCACAAAAGCACAAATTCCTTCTGATGCAAACTTAAGAGCTACTGGCTCATTTTCTCTGTCAGAAGTAAATCGGTATCCTCCTCCTGGCAAGACTAGCACTGCTGGACGAATACGCTCTGCATCAACCTCTGGTGAGTTATCTGGAATATATGCTTGTAAGGTTGCTGTATAATCTGACTTCCCTGTAGTATTAACTACTATATCCTTTTTAAAATATTGCATATAATTCATCTTCCTTCATTCATTTTTTAAGACATTGCTACAATTATATCAAAATTCCCTCTATGAATATACTTCTTTTTTTATATAATTCAATAGTCTAAGAATAGCAGGAAGTCGTATATGGTATCCCTAGTAATGTACTTATATTAGAATAATATATATCTATCTAAAACTTACTTATATATAAATTGACATCATCACAGTAAATAGAATATCTGCACATAACACAAGACCCTAAGCTGTTTAGCTTAGGGTCTTGATATAAATCTGGCAGAGACTTACTTTCCCGGGCCGTTGCCAGCCAAGTATTATCAGCACTGAGATGCTTAACTTCCGTGTTCGGTATGGGAACGGGTGT
>JAEWAX010000126.1 GCA_023391425.1 Bacillota bacterium
TACATTTTTCTATCAGCACTTGATGGACACGGCTCAGTCTTAGTCCATTACCACCAACTTCTCTAAGTTCACTTTCATTTGCTACTATTCCTCCACCAGTACCACCTAGCGTATACGCTGGTCTGACAATAACAGGGTAATCTATCTCATTTGCAAAAGCTATTGCATCTTCAATAGTATTTACAACTTCGCTGGCGATAACTGGCTCACCAATGCGTTCCATCGTATCCTTAAAATCCTGCCTATCTTCAGCCATTTTTATGGCCTCAGTAGCTGTACCTAAAAGCTTTACTCCCTGCTCTTCTAAGAAACCTGATTCAGCTAATTCCATTGCCAGGTTTAATCCAGTTTGGCCTCCAAGCGTTGGTAAAATGCTATCAGGTTTTTCAAGTTTAATAATATTTTTTACTACTTCAGCCTTAAGTGGCTCTATATATACTTTATCTGCAATATTGGTATCAGTCATTATTGTTGCAGGATTACTATTTACCAATACAACCTCAATTCCCTCTTCTCTTAGAGCTTGACATGCCTGTGTTCCAGCATAGTCAAATTCTGCAGCTTGTCCTATTATAATCGGGCCTGACCCAATAACTAGTACCTTGTGTATATCACTGCGTTTTGGCATTTATTACTCCTCCACTTTACAATATTTTTCTTGCTACTCACTTTTACTTTAAATCATTCAACTAATATAAAGATTCTTTTTTAATTAAATTTTATTATTTAGTTGTTTCCTTTGCTATCATTTCCATGAATTCATCAAACAGATATGCTGTATCGCCCGGTCCTGGTGATGCTTCTGGGTGAAACTGCACAGTAAAGAGTGGAGCATTTTTATACTTAATACCTTCAATAGTTCTATCATTCATATTGATATGGCTTATACTCATAGTCTCTCTGTTAAGCGAGCTTTCTACAATTGTATATCCATGATTTTGTGATGTAATATAGGTCATATCCTTTTCTAAATCTTTAACCGGGTGATTGCAGCCTCTATGCCCATACTTTAGCTTTTCTGTATCTGCGCCATTAGCTAGTGCTGTTAGCTGATGCCCTAGACATATGCCGAAAATTGGTTTCTTACCAATGAGCTTCTTTATTGTATCTATTTGAAATTGGCAATCCTTTGGGTCACCAGGTCCATTTGACAACATAATACCATCTGGTTCTGTACTTAATATCTCCTCTGCAGTAGCTGTAGCAGGAAATATGTTGACTTCACAATTTCTCTTTAAAAGCGACCTTACAATGTTTTTCTTCAAGCCGTAGTCTACAAGAGCAATTCTATAACCATTTCCATCAATATGCTTTAATTGCGGTGTAGTTACTTGAAGAACAGGATTATTGATAGTATAGCTTTTTAGTTCAGATAGCTTTTCTTGAATATCACTAAGGTTTTCACCTGTGACAATAGTACCCTTCATAGTACCCTTTTCTCTTAAAATTATTGTAAGCTCTCTAGTATCAATTCCCTCTAAGCCAATTATTTCGTTTCGCTGCAAATATTCATTTAGACTTTCTATAGACCTCCAATTGCTTGGCGTCTTGCATAGTTCTCTAACAATAAATCCTTTTACTTGAGGCTTTACTGATTCAACATCATCTAAATTGACACCATAATTGCCTATTAAAGGATAGGTCATGCATACTATCTGTCCACAATAGGATGGGTCTGTCAATACCTCTTGATATCCTGTCATTCCAGTATTAAAGACAACCTCTCCAACAATATTACCTTCCATTCCAAAGCTATTTCCTTCAAAAACTGTACCATCTTCTAGTAATAAAAAAGCCTTCATATTTCACCTCTATAAACTTTAATATTCAGCTATCCCATTTGGGAAGTATTTCCATGAGTATAATTCTATATCAGTGGTATTGATACCAAAATAATTGATTGAATTGTAATGGTTCATCATAAGTGTTTTTGCCGTCGCACACATTCACCATCCGTGGTTCATAGTGATGCTAAAACCTACATCGTGTAGGTTTTCCGTCAAACTCACTTATGTCTCACCGACGAATTCATGCAATTATTTTTAACCTATCTTCACCATTGATATAGAATTGTACTCTAATACTTTTCAAATGGGTACGCTAATTTAACACTAATAAACTATATATCCCTGAATATTTCATGCCCAACTTACTTCTCCTCAAGTGCGGCATTCAGGTCGTCCTTCATTCTGATAACCTCTGCTCTTGAAGCCTCAGCAAATTTTTCTTCACTATATTCATTTTTCCAAATATCCGACTTGTATGCGCACATTACACTTCTTGAAGCATTTACTATCGCACCCAATTTATCTTTTTTGAAGGAATTTACGCAGTCTCTTGCAGTTCCTCCCTGTGCACCATAACCAGGTACTAATATATATGCTTTCTTCATTATTGACCGAAGTAACTTTGCCTGATTTGGATAAGTAGCACCTACCACCGCTCCAACACTACTATAACCATATTTACCTGTAACAGGCTTGCCCCACTCATTTACATACTCAGCCATTACCTCATAAATACTTCTACAGTCCTGTGTAACAAGATCTTGAAGTTGACCCGAGGACTTATTTGAAGTTTTTACGAGCACAAAGATACCTTTTTCGTTATTTATACAATCATCGATAAATGGCTTTATACCATCTTCGCCTAGATATGGGCTTACTGTTAGTGCATCAACATCAAAAGCCTTTTGCTTGATTTCCTGATTAATAGTTGTTGTACCTAAAAACGCTTTTGAATAGGCTTCAGCTGTTGTGCCAATATCATTTCGTTTTCCATCTGCTATAACAATTAAACCCTTACTTTTAGCATATTTGCAGGTTTCGTCAAAGGCGTACATGCCATCAACGCCATACATTTCATAATATGCAAGCTGGGGTTTTACTGCAGGAACTTGGTCATATATAGCATCAATTATCATTTTGTTAAACTGAATAATTGCCTCTGAAGCACCCTTCAGGTTTATGCCATATTCCTTAAAGGATTTTTCTTTAATAAACGCAGGTATATATTCAATTTTAGGGTCCAAGCCAACAACAGTTGGATTGTTTTTCTCTCGAATACTATCAATAAGTCTGTCAACAAACATATTTATCTCCTCCATTTTTCATACAGTGTTTAACCTTCTCTTATTATTACTTCTGAACCTAAAATTTCAATTATTCGATTTTAACCGCAATCCAGGATTTTTATAATAGCACCTTTTCTCGTACTATTGGGTTTCCACCTACAATTGTATATTGTGGTTGTCCATAGAGCTTGAATCCGTTAAATGGTGAGTTTTTACTCTTTGATTCAAACATCTGTATATCCACAGTATATTGCTCATTTATGTCAAAAATTAAAATGTCCGCGCATGTTCCTAACTCAATAGTTCCCTTATTCAAGCCTAGCATTTTCGATGGATTTAAGCACATCTTTTTAACAAGTTCTTCAATAGTCAGATGTCCTGGCTTAACCAAATGCGTTATAGCCAATGGAAATGCTGTTTCGAAACCAACCATTCCGTTGGAAGCTAGCTTGAATTCTACATTTTTTTCATCTATGTGGTGTGGCGCATGGTCTGTTGATATTATATCAATCGTTCCATCCTTCAAGCCCTCAATAATAGCATCAACATCTTTTTGTGTTCTCAGTGGTGGGTTTACTTTTGCATTTGTATTAAAGCCTTCACAGGCTTGATCGGTTAGTGAGAAATAATGCGGGCAGGTTTCTGCTGTAACATTAACCCCTCTTCTCTTTGCATTTCTGATCAAATCAACACCAAGTTCAGTGCTAACATGTGCTATATGAACTGTTGCCTTTGTATATTCAGCAAGTATTAGATCCCTAGCTATCATTACTTCCTCTGCTGCAGCAGGATTACCCTTTAACCCTAGTATTGAGGAGTAATAGCCTTCATTCATAAGTCCATCATCTACTAGGTCCAAGTCCTCACAGTGAGAAATTATTGTTATATCAAACATAGAAGCGTACTGCATAGCTTTTTTCATTAAAGATGAGTTATTAACCGGTCTTCCATCGTCTGAAAGTGCAACTGCACCAGCAAACTTCAGCTCACCAATCTCACTTAGTTCCTCACCCTTCAAACCCTTTGATACTGCACCAATTGGATATACATTCACCAATCCATCTGATTTAGCTTTATTTAATACATACATTATCAATGCTTCATTATCTAATACGGGGTTTGTATTTGGCATGCAGGCAATTGAAGTAAAGCCTCCCTTTGCTGCACTTCTGGTTCCAGATTCAATATCCTCTTTGTACTCAAAACCAGGATCTCTCAAATGGCAATGTGCATCAACCAGTCCAGGTACTACGTACATTCCTTTTGCTTCTATTATCTCACATCCTGTTGAATCGATATCATTTTCCATTTGAACAACATTTCCATTATCTATTAATATATCTAAAACCTTGTTCAATCCAGTTTTAGCATCAATTACATGTCCATTCTTAATCAATAATTTCATTGCTGGATCCCCTCCTAGTTAAAAGATAAAGCAAAGCCATTCTAACTGCAACTCCGTTTGTTACCTGCTCATTTATTAGAGACTGTTCTCCATCGATTACTGTGGATGAAAGCTCTACTCCCCTATTTACAGGTCCAGGATGTAACACTATTGCATCATCCTTTGCTAGTTTTAGCCTTTTATCATCAAGTCCAAAGAATCTAGAGTATTCCCTTATGGTTGGGAATAGTCCCTTCTTTTGGCGTTCTAGCTGTATTCTAAGGCCCATAACAACATCTGCATCCAATATAGCCTCTTGAACCGTACTAAAAACCTTTACACCAAGCCTTTCAATTCCTGGTGGAATTAGAGTTGCAGGTCCAGAGATACTTACCTCTGCTCCTAGCTTTGTCATACCCCAGATATTACTTCTAGCTACTCTGCTATGAAGAATATCACCTACTATAGCAACCTTTAGTCCTTTAAGTGTTCCTTTTTTCTCAACTATAGTAAACATATCCAGTAAGGCTTGTGTAGGATGCTCATTCATACCATCACCAGCATTTATTACTGAAGATTTTATATTTTTTGCAAGAAGATGCGGTGCTCCAGACATTGGATGTCTGATAATAACCACATCTGAGCCCATACTATCAATGGTCTTCCCAGTATCTATAAGTGTTTCACCCTTCTGCACACTGCTACTTGAAGCTGAGATGTTTGCGGCATTTGCACCCATATATTTCGAAGCAAGCTCAAAAGAAAGTCTTGTTCTTGTACTATTTTCATAAAAAAGTGTTATAATCGATTTTCCCTGGAGGTGAGCAGTTTTTTTATTATTTGAAGTTAAGATATATTTCATTGTCTTAGCAGTGTTTAAAATATATTCTATTTCTTCAGGTGAAATATCTCTGAGTCCAAGTAAGTCCTTAGATTTCAAATTCATATATCCTTACTCCTATTCTTTGTTCGTAATAGTAACGCTATTTTCGCCATCGATTTCCTTCACATTTACATGGACTATTTCATTTCTTGAGGTTGGAACATTTTTACCAACATAATCAGCTCTAATAGGTAATTCCCTATGTCCTCTGTCAATCAAAACAGCAAGCTGAATCATTTGTGGTCTGTTAATATCCATAATAGCATCAATAGCTGCTCTTACAGTTCGTCCAGTATATATTACATCATCAACTAAAACTACAACCTTGTTAGCAACATCAAAGTTTATTTCAGTTCCATTTATAACCGGATGTTCATTAAGCAAGCTCAAATCATCACGATAAAGAGTTATGTCCAATATGCCAACCGGAATTTCAGCATTTTCTACTGCCTTAATTCTTTCCGCAATTTTTCTTGCAAGTGGAACCCCTCTTCTTTGAATTCCCATCAGCACAAGATTTTCAACGCCCTTATTCTTTTCAATTATTTCATGAGAAATTCTTGTGATAGCCCTTGACATTGCACTTTCATCCATTATTTCTGTCTTTTGCACCATCGTCATCCCCTCACTTTTTTATTCAATACTTAAATATATAATTTACAACTAATAACAAACATATTTATAAAGAAAACTTAGCTTGTACCGAGCCTGTGGCGAAGGTAGAAGCTTAGTTGCACTTATACTTGAAAAGTGTAAAGAAAACTTAGCTTGTATCAAACCATAGGAGCAGATAGAAGCTTAGTTGCACTTTTACTTGGTAAAATGTATATCAAAAAAGCTTCCCGCCATAGGCAAGAAGCTTAAACATATCACAATATAATCATACAAATGATTATAAAAAAATCATATGTGCTTAATATCTCACCTTATAGCCTCTCTGGACTAATTTAAAGGTAAATCATTAACTTATTAGAGAAATCATATCACAACAAATTAGTGTTGTCTATAG
>JAEWAX010000150.1 GCA_023391425.1 Bacillota bacterium
TGAAAAAACAATATTACCAAGTATTATTTGAAAATTGATAGAGGTATTTTTAATTGGAGAACAAAGATTTCTCCTTCTTAGGTTCTTATTATTAAATACCATCATAATTGAAGTTACGCCTAATATAATAACGCTAATTAGTACATATTCCAAAAAGTTGAAAAAACTATCAATACGTGTACGCTTTGCCTCAGTTTCTCTTATTTCAACCTTAGTCTCCTTTTTTAGATCATTAGAAACTAGTTTAACTAATTCAGACTGTGTTATATCTTTATTTGTGCTCAAATATACTTTGGCCGTGTTAAGATATTGGTTTATTAGCAAATCGGTATAAATGCCGTTTGTAGTACCGGTTATTACCGTTTTCTTTATTTCTACACCTTTACCTGACATAATATCCTTCGTAAACCCTTTTGGAACTCTTACAATATACTCTACATTCTTAAAGAATAATGCATCCTGCAATTTCTCAGTATTATTCTCTATTTTTATATACTCTGAATAATTCCCTAAGTACTCTTTAAACCCCTCAATAAGTTCAGAATTTTCATCCTCATTTATAAAGGCTACACGTGTTCTGGCTTGTGTGAAATCTCCAACATCGGTTGAAGATGACATTTGTGAGAAAACTATTGCAAGCGCAAGAAAAATAAATATATATATTGAAAGTTGCACTGAATGTCTTTTTATTACTTTAAAATATGTTTTAAATACTTGCATACTTCTGCCTCCTTATTATCATGTAAGTGAATATACAAAACAAAACTGTAAATCCACAAAGCAGACTAATATTTATCAAAAATCTAGTGTGTGTATCATAATAATATAGTGCATATAAGGCATCAGTAATTAATGTTACAGGATTAATATATGAGAGAATCGGTACATTTTCTTGAATAATATATCTTACATTTTCTTTACCATCACTACCCATCATTCCGGCAAAATAGCAGGCAGCCATTGTAACTCCTACTAAAATACCCGTCTTGATACCCTCTCCCTTTTTTATAATTGCTGATACGAAAGCACCAAACGATATGCCAGTTGCACTACCTACTAAACAAGTCAATAAAATATAACCTATTTGGTTACCAAAATCGACTTTCATTACAAAAGACAGATAACATATTAATAAGAGGACTTCAATTACGAGCACTATATACCCTGCAAGTAAACCTGCCAGAAGAGCCTTAAGTTTGTGTACAGGAGCTACGTTTAACCTTGCAGCCCGTTTTGAGAGATCTGCTTGAGTATCAATAATCTCTTTTGATCCAAAAAACGAACCATATAAACACGCCATCGCTATAAGAGTATAAAAATAGTTTACCGTTCCATCAGGTTTTTCTTTTGTACCCAGCTGAACATTTTTTGTATATTCTATTCTATCGTTAACTTTTTCTACAAGACTGTGTATAGCTGTTGGGTCACTTGCCGCAAGAGTATTAATAGTACTCAAAGCCTGACTGTACTCATCTATCGCTATTTTTATAATGGATTGGCTCATATTCGACTCCTTTACAACCATCTTAATTTGAGAGTCATCAATTATATATCCAGCCACCTTACCATTATCAAGAAGCTCTTCTGCTTCAGCCTTTGTAGTTACTTTTACATTAAATAGTTTTTTATCTCCCTGAGTTGCATTATTTAAAAACTTCTGAAAACTATCATCTTTTTGATATACATCATTATTTACTACTGCAACACTTACAGTTTCAAACTGATAAGCTTCAGCGATGTTTGAAAAAGCCATACCGAAAAGAGTACCAAGAACTAATGTCGGGAATATCATAGTCCAGAACATTAATCCTTTATCATTAATAATACATTTGAATCTATTTCTAAATATATGCCAAAACATATGTTTACCCCCTAATCTCTCAGCTCTTTGCCGGTTATTTCCAAGAAAACATCATTAAGTGTTGGTAGTTCTGAATATATCCTGCCATAATTAATATCATTATCTCTAAAGAAGTCTAATAAATTATTGAGATTATTTTTACCTTTATTGTATTTGATTACAATATGTTTTTTATCATACTCTACACTATTCACATTTGGTAGCTGCCTTATATTATTAACGTAGCTATCGCTTAACCCGAATATTTCTACTGTTATTGTTTCACCAAGCTTAATCATTGCTTTAAGCTCTTCTTTAGTTCCAGTTGCAATAACCTTACCCTTATCCATAATTACTATACGGCTGCATAACTGCTCTACCTCTTCCATATAGTGAGATGTGTAGATTATAGTTGCACCTTCTTCATTGAGCTTTTTAATACCATCTAGGATATTATTTCGACTTTGAGGGTCAACTGCAACTGTTGGCTCGTCTAATATAATCAGCTTTGGCTTATGAGCAACTCCACATGCGATATTCAATCGACGTAGTAAGCCTCCGCTCAATTTCTTTGGATAAAACTTTTTAAAATCATTTAGCGCAACAAAATCTAACGCTTCCTCTACTAATTTCTTACGAGTTGTTTTGTCTGTGATATAAAGCCCACAGAAGTAATCTATGTTTTCATAAACTGTGAGTTCTTCAAACACTGCAACATCCTGCATTATCACACCAATATCACGCTTTATGTCATAGGCATCAGGAGCCATAGGCTTGTCAAAAAGCTTAATTTCACCTTTATCGTAACTCAATAGCGAAAGAATGCAATTAATAGCTGTAGTCTTTCCTGAACCGTTTGGGCCCAAGAGTCCAAATATTTCTCCTTCTTTTACTTCAAATGATAGATGGTCTGTTGCCACTAAATCGCCATATCTTTTTACTAAGTTCTTAACACTAACAATCATACCCTTAACCTCCATAATTCCAATATACATTAATTTTTTTCATGCTTTAACCGGCTTTTATCTTTTTCTTTAAAAATCAGTTGGCAAAAGCCGACTTTCCCAAACTTATCTCTCTTAACTTTTCATTTTTCACTAGTTTTCTTTAAATATATTCTACAGCATTACCCTTTAACTAAATAAGTGTCTGAAATCAACACTTAATATGACAAATGTCATGTTTTCTCTGCTATAAACAGAGTTCTAAGCTTCAGGTGGAATTCTACTCTATCTGAAGCTTAGACATCAGATAAAAACTATGCGCAATCAAAAAAGACTCTCGGAAAATTCCAAAAGTCTTTAAAATGCCATAACATTCAGATAGTTATTCTAGCTTTTCACTAATTAATATAGTAATTATACGATAATACTGCGTTTTTTACTGACTACCTAACATTCTAACCTACTGTCTGCTTATGACTTATCAACTAATTTATCCAACAATTTTTCGAGCACATCCCTCTCCTTTGCCACTATTACTGGAATATCATCTATTATTTCTTGAATTCCTTTTACATTTCTGGTAATATAACTTTTTATAGCTATGTTACGAATTTTCACACACTCATGCATTATTGCTTCGTATTCTCCATAAATGGAATCTGCACTGGTAAGCAGCTTTTGCTCTGCTAGAAATTTGATTCTTGACAGCATTAGCGTTTTATGGTCTACCAGTACTTGAAAACCTCTGATATCCATCTCTACCTTTTGCTGAATAACATGTTCTAGAAATTCTACAAAATGCAAATAAACTTCCAATCCATAGGCCCACCAACTCCTATTATCACCTACTTCTATTCTATAATTATCAGTATAGCTTTTGCTGCTAACTTTTGATTGTAGGTAATCTTCAATAAGCGCCCTTAGTAATTTTAAATCGAAATTAAAATAATCATATTTTGTAGGTTTGACAAGTATAATTCCACCTAGCTGGTCATTGGCATGCAACAGTTCTTCATCCCTGCATGCCTCATCAATTTGGGAAAAGCTGGCCGTCGAAAAACTGTACTTGGAGTACTTGTAAAAATCTGCAATGTTAATTTGTTTATTATAGCAATCATATCCATATATAAAACTGTCGTGTGGAAAATGTTGTGTTTGAAATGCCCATGAGTCTGGAATATAAAATTGATCAAGATATAGATATATGTAGTAGTCTGAATCAATACCGTCGAGTATAAACTTTGAGGCGGAATTCCATCCTTTTTTCATAAAACTTCCATCTATTATTTGAGTATGAAGCCAAGGACAACCTCTCCATGCAAGAGGCGTGCAAAAATCAATGAAACCTCCTTGATCTTGTGGATTTTTTCCTGTATGGAGTTGTACATAGTAATTATAAAACCATTGTATTGAGTTCTCGTATTGTCCAACACATGCCAACATATTAGCATGTCTCGGATAAGATGTTATGCTAGGATAAATCATTGGTAGTTCTTTTCTAAGTATCATAAAAAACATTCCTTTCTCATTCAATATATAAAATATTTTTTTCGTAAGGCATAAGAATCCTCCATCTATCTAAACTTTATTATATTTTTTACATATTTATTTAATTTTAACATTTTATTACATATAATGCCAATATTAAATTGTATATTCCAACCATCATTTGAATATTGTTACACTTTATGTTATGTGTTACACTAAGGGTTAGTATAAAATATTGAAATAAAATGCTTGCAAATATCTCATATAAGGGGGTATCCACCACGATGCTAAGCGAGTATACTAATAATCTTGAACAGCTTGATACTTATATATTAAAATTTAATAATTACATTGGAAAAGATGACATCAACAAACTGTTTTGCTATATTTCAGAGGAAAAGAAGCAACGTATACTACGATTTCATAGATTTGAAGACGCCCAAAGGACTTTATTAGGAGATATTTTGGCAAGATACGCAATTTGTATAAGAACTGGAGTACAAAATAAAGAGTTACACTTTGATACAAATAAGTTTGGAAAACCTATATTGATTGCACCAAATGAAATTCACTTTAATATATCACATTCAGAAAACTGGGTTGTTTGTGCAATAGATAAAAAGGTAGTGGGTATCGATGTAGAGGTTGTAAAACCTATTGATTTGCACATTGCAGAAAAGTTTTTTTCAGAAGCTGAATATCTATCACTTATAAATCAGCCTAAGGAACTGCAAACAAGGTATTTTTATATGATTTGGACTTTAAAAGAAAGCTATATAAAAGCAGAGGGAAAAGGGTTAAGTATTCCTTTAAATTCTTTCGAAATAAAACCTGAAAACCTTAAACTCAATATTACCCTTAATGAAAAAGAAAAGGATTACCATTTTCATCAATCCTTTTTATCTAATGATACTATTTATGCTATATGTACGCTTAATAAAGAGTCCTTTTATAAAACCACTATTCTTGACGTGGAAGATTTTATACCAAAAGCAGTATCTATTTTATAGTTTAGTTTCACTCTCTCACCAAGAGCTTTATTTACTCTTTTGTATTTCTATTATTTACACGCTTTTTAATGAAAATCCAGTAAACAAAAGCTAAAACAACCACAGCAACAGGGATACTATAACCCCAGTTATCTTTCGCTTGCTTAATATAATTATCATATCTTTCTGTTTGAGTTGGTCCTTTTGCTTGCTTAATGGAATTATCATATTTATTAGTTTGGGATGATTTTGTTGATGAATCAGCTAAACTCTTATCACCACTTACTACATTGATTTTCATAGTTGCATATGAAGAAATATTCTCGAAAACTTTATACTCAAGTTTATCTATTTCATAGATCTTTTTTTCACCCTGCTCCAATTTTTTTAACTCATCGGCTAGGTTGTAATATACATACTTACTATAATCCCTTTTACAAAACACATAAACCAGTTTATTTTTCAAATCATATATATTTGAATACTTTGTCCCTCCACCATCCCATACTTGAGATGTTGCAGAAAGAATATTTTTGAAACTTTCAATAGAAATTTCATTTTCGTCCTCCAACATTGATTTTGCTGTGTCATATCTGTTACAAGGATAACCTCCTAACTGTGGATTGGATAGAAAATAATTAGTCGCAATTTGGTAGTCTAGCTCTTTGGGAATTATTTTCATTTCTCCTTCTACCCATTCGATGATTACAGATTTGCCTGTTTCATCTGTAAAAAGAATATGGTCTCCATAGCTTCTTGGAATATTATAATCTTTCAGAAAATCAACAGCTTCATCAATGTTTGAACACTTTGATAAAACAACCTCGCCCAAATCCATTCCCAAAGTAGGTTTATCATCTGAATATGGAATCTCGGTGGCAGGGCACTGCGCTCCATCATAGAACAAACCTTTTTCATTCATTCCACCCTGTACATAGGAAGAGTTTGCAAAGCACACTCTTCCATAAGAGCCTTCACTTTGAGCTACAAACCAAACATATGATTTATAAGCATAATTAAAATCTTCATTGTTTCCAACCAGCACTTGATTTCCTTGTTGCTTTGTGAATATTGTGCAGGCATATGTATTTAGGTTTAGGATTGGAATTAGTACAAGTAATAATACAAAGGAAAACAACATTTTTACATGTATAGTTCTTGAATATATATTATGTCTCAATTTCATATCCATCCCCCTTTTCTTTTCTATATTAATTTATCTATAGGTACACTATATTAAGCCTTTTCAAATTTATTACTAATATAATCACATATATCATTAATATTTTTAAACCTGCCATATTCCAAATCCTCGTTAGCAAACTCAATATCAAATTCATTCTCTAAATCAACAACTATCTTAATAAAGATAACCGAATTAAGACCTATACTTGAAAGATCGCTTTCAAGCCCAATTTCGGTATCCTGAGCTGTGTCCTGAAGTTGTTTTTTTACTATTACAAGAGTCCTTTCTTGCACATCATTCATGTTAATACCTCCTAAATTATAAATATTATTGTTTATTTATCAAATGCTAATATTTTATCAACACATTTTAGCTCGATTTCATAAACTGCATATAACTTTTTGATTGAAGTCTCAAAGACCTCTTTCTTAAAAACTGATGAATAAAGATACTTTGCCAAGGCATTGCGGACATAAGTCCAATTGCCACAAATTTCTTCAATTAATTTAGAATAATCAGATTCAATTCCAAATAAATTTTCAATCTTATATTTCTCAACATTTTTTGAATTAATAATATCATTAAAGTTATTAAGCAACTTTAATGCATTTTCATGTAATGAAGTTTCGTCTGAGGATATCTCCTCATATTCTCGAATAAATTTTTCAAAAATCTTAAGCCTTTCGAATATAAGTTTTTTCTGGTTATCAGTATTTTCAAATAAAATATGTCTATACCTCTTCATATCCGCAACTATATTTAAATCACTTTTATTTTTAGTATCATCACAATAAATCTCTATATATGACATAGAGTCCGAATCTATGTAAAAGTTTCTAATATAGCCCTCATATGATTTTTCTAAATCATCGAAGCTTAATGTTCTCTTTTCATAGGTTAAGTTATCGCGATGCCTATGCTCGATAACATGAAATACACGTTGATCGGTGTCATAGCCATATACTAAAAGTGAATGATTCCAATGCTCCTTCATATATGAGGAGAGCTTTATGGGTTCATAGAAACAGTCTATGAAGACTATTGGCAATCTATCGTTTGAAATTGCATTAATTATGTCCTCTATTACATTATTGCATAATTTTTTAGTTTGATATTTTAACCCTTCTTCCTCCAATATTTTTTCAACCGGCTTATTAGAAACATATTCGGTATTTATGTATTCTCCATTGTTTTGCTCATTTCTTGTGTAAATAATAATGTCATTAACTAGAAAAAGAAGAACACTTCTATTATAAAACCTAAGTACAGGAAAAGCAGCATTATAAAAACAGTTTTTGTAGAATATATCATTAAACGGTTCAATCTCATTTAGTAATTTTATATTTTTGCTTTCCCTCTCATTAGTTTCAAGCACTTGCATTTTTATGTCAACTTTGGGTTCTGTGATTTTATTATCCTCCATAGGGTTTATAGATTGATTATGTAAAATTATAGAGGCTAAACCACGTATATTTCTTAATTTTAAGATATCTGAAGTTTGAACAATTAGTTCATTCTTCTCCAATTCAACTTCTAGTTTGATGGCAACAAGAGAATTACCGCCAAGATCAAAAAAGTCATCATCTATTCCCACTTCTTCAACATTTAGGACGCTCTTCCAAATCCCAATCATCTTTTCTTCTATCTCATTTGTAGGTTTAGTATGCTTAACACTAGCACAGATACTTCTGTCGGGATCAGGCAATGCTTTTTTGTCTGTCTTACCATTAGGGGTCTGAGGTAATTTATCTAACTGTATAAAGTAAGAGGGTATCATATAGTCTGGCAATTCTTTTTTCAAGTGTTCTCTTATACTGCTTATGTCTAGCTCTCTGTCTAGCACTAAATATGCACAAAGGAATTTGTTCTTTTCTCCATCTTCTTTGGCTGTCACTACTGCTTCTTTTGTTCCCTCATACTTTATTAATTGACTTTCTATCTCCCCTAGTTCTATTCTGTATCCCCTTATCTTAACCTGAGAATCCAGCCTGCCTAAACAATCTATTTCGCCATTATGTAGCCATCTTGCAGAATCCCCAGTCTTATACATCTTTTGACCTTGTAAAAAAGGATTTTGGATAAATTTTTCCTGGGTCAGTTCTGGCCTTCCTAAATATCCCCTAGCCATACCAAGACCAGCTATGCAAAGTTCTCCTGCCACACCAATAGGCTGCAAATTATTATATTTATCAACTATACAAATACTTGTGTTAGCAATTGGCTTACCGATATTAATTTCTTCACGTTCTGTCAAATCCTGTACTGTCGACCATACGGTTGTTTCTGTTGGTCCGTACATATTAAATATTCTGGCATTTGTCAAACCTTTCAAGGCTTGAAGTAATGTAGGTGGAAAGGCTTCTCCACCAATCATGATATACTTTAGACTACGTAAACACGCATGATACTTTTCCATGCTGAGAAGCATCTGCATCCTTGATGGTGTAGCTTGTAGCATATCTATACCACTTTCTGCGATTAATTTGCTAAGCATATTAGGGTCTGTTTGCTGGATTTCATTAGCAATAACAATCTTTGACCCTTGTGTTAACGGCAACAATGTTTCCAGAACAAATATATCGAAGGATATAGTTGTTAACGCTAATATTGTACTCGTTGGTGTAAAATCTATCTTTTCTATTATGCCAGTTATGAAATTAACTACACTCCTATGCTCAAGCATAACCCCTTTGGGTTTTCCTGTAGAACCAGAGGTGTAAATTACATATGCAAGATTCTGAGGGCTATTTATTACTTCTAGATTATCTTGATAAGACTCAGAATAATCTGCTTTGTCAAGTAAAATAGTTTCACCACTAAATGTAATATTATCTTGTAAAGAACTCATTGTAAGCAGTATGTTTGTTCCACTATCTTCTAGCATATAGTTGATTCTATCCTCTGGATACTCCGGATCTATTGGTAGATATGCCCCTCCCGATTTAAGTATACCAAGAATCCCTATCAGCATTTCAAACGAACGGTTTACTATAATTGCAACAATACTGTCTCCTACCACACCTTTTTCTCGTATCCTTTTTGCAATACAATTCGCTCTAGAGTTTAGTTCCCTGTAGGTAAGCTGCTTATCCCCAAAAACTAAAGCAATACTCTCAGGTGTCCTTTTTACCTGTTCTTCAATAAGTTCATTTATAGTTCTATCTTTAGGATATTGGACTTCTGTGTTATTAAAATCATATAGCAGCTGACTTTTGTCGGTCTCAGATAGCATGTCGATTTCATATAGCAAAGCTGTCGGGCGTTCTACTACATACTTTAAAATATTAATAAAATGTTCACCGAATCTATTGATGGTTTCTTTGCTAAATAGGCTCGTACAATAATTTATTTCTATATCTATTCCATCTTTTGTCTCTATTGCTATAATTGTAATATCTAACTGTGCTACTCCTTTATCAAAATAATAGTTAGATATCTCCATCCCCTCTGCCTTAATGCTATCAACATTCATATTTTGGAGAATGAACATGGTATCAAATACTGGATTCCTAGACATATCTCTCTTAATCAGCAAATCGTCAACCAAGTTGGCAAATGGATAGTCTTGGTTATCAAAAGCTTCCAAAACCTCGCGCCCAAGCTTTTGTAGAAATTCTTCAAATACACTTTGGGGCATATATGAAGTTCTTAATGCAAGTGAATTTATAAATACCCCCATGGTATTGTTGATATCCGCATGCCTTCTTCCTGCGGTAGGTGTACCTATAATTATATCATTCTGGCCTGTGTACCTTGAAAGTAAAATAGAATAGGAGGCAATCAACAGAGTAAACAAAGTTACCCTATTCTCACGTGCAAGGCTGTATAGCTTGTCGGTGACAATTTTTTCGATTTTAAATTTTGCAGAATTGCCCTTAAAGCTAAACACCTGCGGCCTAATATAGTCTGTGGGAAGATTTAATAGTGGTATATCAGTTCCCAGCTTTTCCAGCCAGTACTGTTTCTGATGCTGTATTTCATTACTACTCAAAAGCTTTCGATGCCAATCAACATAATCCTTATATTGAATCTTTAC
This sequence comes from Bacillota bacterium, assembly GCA_023391425.1. Classification (GTDB taxonomy): domain Bacteria; phylum Bacillota; class Clostridia; order Acetivibrionales; family DSM-1351; genus Ruminiclostridium. The sequence goes on from JAEWAX010000150.1 coordinate 10,484, forward strand.
ATCTGGTAAATACTTTCCCAAAAAGAGTTCATTTACTTCACGAGTTAATAAAGCCTCGGAAACGCCATCAGAAATTATGTGATGCATATCCTGTATCAATATGTATGATGGATTTGTACCGTTAATTAGTTTCATCAGCTTAAATCTAAATAAAGGTGCTTTAGTAAGGTCATATGGTTTAATAAATTCCTTTATAACCTGTTCTATTACCTCTTTAGATTCTTCAATTACCTGATAATCCACTTTAAAATCTACAGAATTATGTATCTTTTGTACTGGCTCTCCTTCCACAATATCAAAAGAGGTTCTGAGGGCTTCATGCCTATGTACCAGTTGTGTAATAACCTCAGTAAGACGGTCAATATTAAACTCTCCATTAATTTTAAGGGCTTGTGTTAAATTGTAAGCAGTGCTATCGCTGTCCAATCGACTTAGTAAAAACATCCTCATCTGCGCAGCTGATAAAGGATAGTATTCTCTTTCTTCAACCTTGCTAATCGGAGAATAAAAATTTCCGCCAGTACTTTTCGTCTTTAAGTAGTCGATTATTTCAGCCTTTCTATCACCAAGGCTTTCTAGTATTTCTTTTGTTACTATACCCATAGGTGCTTTGTATTTAAGTGAGTCTCCATCCACCCAAAGTTTAATTTTTTTACCTTCAAGTTCAGATGTAAATTCTTCAATGGATTGAGTTACAATCTTTATATCTTCATTTTTAATCAAAATCGATCCCCCCTAAATTACTATGAGTATAGTTTGAATCACATATCGTACCAATAAGTCGCCTTATTGTTTTACTCAAATAATTGTTTGGCTTTAGGTGGAGTTTTTACTCCATCTAAAGCTTAGACATTAGGTTAATTTCACGCGGGCATTTCAAAACTCGAAAATAGTTGCCTTGTGTCTGTCTTTTCAAATATCTCATTAAATTTTTGAAGTTGCTCATGCTTAGGTGTTCTCTTTGTAATAAAAACACTTTTCAGCATATTCAAGGCCTGCATGACCTCGTCAGATGTTGGCTGTCTACCATCTTTCTCTATATCTTCTTTCAGCTTTTTGATATCCCTGTATGGCTCCACAACGCCCTTCTGGTATTCCTGGTCATTCCAATTGCTGTTTTTTGTACATACCGCTACTGCAATACACTGTTTAATAACCTCAAGGCCTGCACTTACTCCCTGCTCACTGGCATTAACTTGTCTTTTCAGCGCCTGTACATCAGGTTCCTGATCAAAAGAATATGTTTTGAGGTTAGGGGCATTCTTCTTCATTAGGTTACGTAGAACCGTCTGAGGGCCTAGTTCTACAGCCAAATCTATTCCCTGTCTCTGAACATAGTCCATTGATTCTTGCCATCTAACTGGGTTAATAATCTGCCTTGTTAAGTAATCAACGATACTGTCCTTATCTGGATAAGGCTGTGCAGTTACATTGGATATTACTGGGTACTCCATTTCACTATAACTATATTTACCCAGTTCCTCCCTTAGCTTGTCGGCTGCAGGCTGCATTAATAAACTATGGAAAGGCGCGCTTACCTTCAGAGGAATAACTCTAGCGCCCGTTGCTTTTAATTTTTCTCCGACTTGATTTACTGCTTCAATATTTCCAGAAATAACTATTTGCTCTGAAGAGTTATAGTTTGAGACAGCGACTAGCTTTCCATAAATTGAAGCCTTCACACATTCTGCTTCAATCATAGCCTGGCTCGCACCACTGATGGCTGCCATACCTCCTACCCCTACAGGTACTGCATCCTGCATGAATTTACCTCTTTGTCTGACAATTTTAACTGCATCTGTAAATTTGATTGCTCCAGCACAACATAAAGCAGAAAACTCACCTAAGCTGTGTCCTGCGGCAACTACAGGTTGGATTCCTATCTCACTCATATATACCCTGAAAGCTGCTACACTAGCTGTTAAAATCGCTGGTTGAGTATTTTCAGTTTTGGTTAGTTCTTCTATATTACCATCTATACAAAGCTTTCTAATGTCAAATCCAAGTGCATTATTTGCCTCCTCGAATGTTTCCTTTGCTTCTCTAAACGATTCACAAAGGCTTTTTGCCATTCCTACATACTGTGAACCCTGCCCAGGAAATACAATAGCAATCTTTTTCATAAATTTGTCCTCCTCACATTTTTGTTTAAAAATATAATTAACAATCAAATTAAATCTGGCCTTCCTCATAACCCTCTTCACCTTCAGAATCATCTTCCATTTGGAATATTTCCGCCAACTGTGCAACAGTTGACCTCTCAAAAAGATTCTGCAATGATATTGTTTGATGGAACTTTTTTGCAAGTTCTGAAACAAGTGTTGTTGCAAGCAGAGAATCTCCTCCCAAATCGAAGAAGTCATCATTTATTCCTACTGGGTATATGCCCAACAGGTTCTGCCAAATCTCAACAATATATTCTTCTGTAATATTGCATGGTTCTTTATATTCTGTCTGCAAGTCGGGCCTGTTGTTCTCAACTTGTACGCCTTGCTCTTTTAACGCCCTACCCTCTAAAGAGGCACGCATGAAATCACGTATATTTCCGAGCATGCCTACCAAATCACCTGAAGAAACAATTACTTGTGATAAGGATCTTGTCGATACAATCCTATCTAACAATGTCAACCCTTCCTGCAGAGTTACCTTATTCCTCACACGATCCTTTGTCTTGTTTTCAGCAGCCATACCAACTTCATCCCACTCATCCCAATTGATTGCAACAGTATAATTCGGTGAATTGTTGCTTTTGTATTGAGCATAGACATCAAGGAAGGTATTTGCAGCACAATAATCAATAAAACCTGCATTACCTAATATTGCACTACTCGATGAGAATAAAACAGTATAATCCAGAGTTTTGTTTTTGAATATTTCATCTAGAACAAGAGTACCCTTTACTTTAGGACTTAGAACATTTTCAGCTACTTCAAAGCTCTTGTCTGAAATTAGCCCGTTGTCTGCTATCCCTGCTGCATGAATAACACCAGTAATTGAACCGAACTCCAATTCTGCACGCTCAATAAGCTGTCTCATTTGTTCCAAATCTGATGTGTCAACATTTGCAATCATTACTTTGCAGCCATCCTTCTCAAGTTCAAGCAATTGTTTTATTTTAATTGAGGTTTTATCATTTTTGCCATGTTCCGAAAGCCAATCCATCCAGTTTTCTCTTTTAGGGAAGGCAGATCTCCTTGTCAAAATAAAATTGACCTTTGCTATTTTTGACATGTATTGCGCAATCGCTAGACCTAAACCACCCAAACCGCCTGTTATAAGATAAGTAGCACCATCTTTAGCTAGCTTTGTTCTATCTGCAGCTTCAACTTTAAATCTTTCGTAAGTTTGCAGCCACCTGCTTGAACCTCTTAATGCAACTATGAACTCCGGATCTTTTGTTACTATTTCTGCAATAATCGACTCAATAAGCTTCTTTTCAGAATGACTCCCGAGTTCAGGCAGTACAACATCAATACTTTGACAGGAGATATTGGGGTATTCTCTTGGTATTACTTTGCATGGGCCTATTATTGGAGCTTTTTCAGGTTGTAACTCCTGCTCACTTGAAATAAAATGCATATTATTTGTAATAGCTACAATTCTAAGTCTATCTTCTAAACCTTTATCTCCAAGTGCTTGAGCCAAATACATCATACTGAAGAAACCATTTTGCTGACATTGCTCTGAAAACTCAAGCCTTGTAACATTATTTTTGCTATCAGTAACGCCCCAAAGATGTAAGATTTTTTTAATCTTAATTCCAGCATCAATGATATTATTTATCAACAAGCCGTAATCTTGTTTGTTAGCGGCATCTATCACATATTGTTTAGTATTGATTTTTCTAAAGGTATTTCCTCTTGAAACCTGAATGATTTCAATGTCTTCCTTTTCTAATAACTCACTTATTTTGTTACCCAAGCCCATTTCATCAGTAAAAATCAGCCAGGTCTCACCTTTGACAAGCTCTTTGCTATCAAAAGGTAGTGATACAGCTCTTTTCCATGACGGAAAATACGTCCAATCATTGAAGTCTCTAATCATAGAGGCTTCCTTGCTGCTTCCCAACATAGAATCTTTAAGATTATATTGCTCCACCCAGTACCTTTTTCTTTCGAAAGGATACGTAGGAAGTGAAATGCGTAGCCTTCTTTGTTCCTTATAGAAGGACTCCCAATCTATCGGTGCTCCATTTACCCAAAGCTTTGCCAGAGAAAGTAAGGTTTCTTTTGATACAATATCTCCTGACATAATAAGCTCATTTCCAGTTGAATTTTCAATCTCGCTGTTTTGTGCTAAACCAGATATAACATTTTGGGAATCACCAGACTCAAGAATTTTAACCGCTTCATCTAAGCTTGAGCAAACTATTGCACGCCTATGCTCAAACTCCTTCCTTCCAACATTGAGAGTATATACAGCATCTGCGAAGTTAATCCCTGGGTTATTCCTAAAATGTACAGCAAGGTTATTACATATACTTTCCAATGCCGTAGCTGTTTTTGCTGAAACTGTAAGCAACTTCCACAGTCTAGTATCTGGAGATGCTTCTACCTCTGGAGCCTCCTCAACAACAGCATGAACATTCGTCCCTCCAAACCCAAAGGAGCTTACTCCCGCGACTCTTGGTGACCCATCGCTTTTCCAGTCACTGAGTTGCGTATTAACGTAGAAGGGACTATTTTCAAAGTCAATTTTTGAATTAGGAACTTCAAAATTAATGGTTGGAGGTATCTGTTTATATTCCAATGCTAAAGCTGTTTTAATTACCGAAGCAATTCCAGCACCTGATATTGCATGTCCAATATTACCTTTCACAGATCCAATAGCACAAAAGGATTTTCTTTTAGTGCTTTGTTTAAACACATTCGTTAGTGCTGATACCTCTATTGGATCGCCTAAAGTAGTACCAGTACCATGTGTCTCAATATAGCTTATATCCTCTGGATTAACGCCTGCTAGATTTTGGGCTGCAGCAATAACCTCAGCTTGGCCCTCTCTGCTTGGAGCTGTAAAGCCAACTTTGTCAGATCCATCATTGTTGACTGCCATGCCCTTTATTACGGCATAAATATGGTCACCGTCCCTCACTGCATCTTCAAGACGCTTCATTAGTACTGTTCCTGCCACGCTTGTAAATACAGTACCGTGAGCATTATCATCAAAGGGCCTTGTATGTCCATCTGGAGAACCAATAAAACCTTCCTGAAATAAGTATCCTGCTTTTTGTGGAAGTTTAATTCCTGAACCACCAGCTATCGCCATGTCACAGTGATAGTTCAAAAGTCCTTCATATGCCATTGCTATAGCGGTCGCTGATGTGGAGCAGGCTGTCTGTATATTAATACTTGGTCCCTTGAGATTGAACTGATAGGATGCCCGTGTTGCTAAATAGTCCTTATCATTTCCAACAGCTATCGCTAGGTCATCTTTTACTCCGATCTTATTTAGAAGGTGATACAAAAAGTAGTAACTCATATTACTTCCTGCGTATACTCCGACAGGATACTCATAATCATTTCTAGCATATCCTCCATCTTCCAAAGCCACATAACAGCACTCAAGAAACAGCCTTTGTTGTGGATCCATATTTTCGGCCTCTCTCGGGGTAAATCCAAAAAAGCCTGCATCAAACAATTCAATATCCTCCAAGATACCACTTGCAAATACATAATTAGGATCATTTAATAGCTGTTCGTCAATCCCACAAGCCCTAGCTTCATCTTTTGTGAAATATGTAATTGCTTCGACTCCTTGCTTTAGGTTTTCCCAGAACTCATGTATATTCTTAGCTCCAGGGAATCGTCCAGCCATACCTATAATAGCAACTCCGTCTAAGGAATCATTATTGTATGAATTATCCAAAAAATCATCTCCCGTGAATTTTTCTTCTAAGCATCTTTGCCTCTTTTTGTTTTTGCAGCCTATCGTCATTTTTATGGAACGCAGCCTCGTCACTATCACCAGCTATATATTTGGCAAGCGAACTTATAGTGGAATGTGTAAATAATTCTATGAGTGAAAGTTCTCTTTGGAATTGTTTATTCAAACGGCTATGCACTTTTGTCAAAAGCAAAGAATGTCCGCCTACCTCAAAAAAGTTATCATTTACACCTACAGTATTAAGCCCTAATTCTTCCTTCCATATATCTGTAATAATGCTTTCTATATCATTACGTGGAGCCACATACTCTGCTTTTTTCTCCAATACTGGTTTTGGAAGTGCTTTTCTGTCCGCCTTTCCATTAGCTGAGAGGGGCATAGTATCCATAAATACAAAAATCCTGGGAACCATATAGTCTGGTAGAGTTTTACTCAGAAATCCTTGAAGTTCTGCAGACTCTATATTGGTTCCCTTTTCACAAACTATATATGAAACTAGGTGTAAATCTCCAGGCTGCTTTTCCCAAGCATTAACAATACATTCCTTGATACCTGGGTGTAAAAGAATAGCATTTTCAATTTCACCTAACTCAATTCTTAGTCCTCGGATTTTCACTTGAAAATCCAATCTTCCCAAGTATTCAATATTTCCGTCTTCTCTCCACTTTACAAGATCACCTGTCCGATATAATTTCTTACCTTCGCTAAATGGATTTTCTATAAACTTCTCTGATGTCAGATCCGGCCTATTTAAATACCCTTTTGCCAAGCCAACACCTGCTATGCACAATTCCCCGGGTACTCCGATGGGTTGTAACTGCATTTTTTTATCCATAACGTATAGTTGGATATTATCTATTGGCTTTCCTATAGGTACACTGTTTACACAATCCTCTTCGATGCAATCAAAATATGAAACATCTATAGTTGCTTCGGTTGGGCCATATAAGTTTGCCAGCTTTGTACCATTAGTTTTTAAAAGGCTGTTAAAAAGTCCAACTTGAGTTGGTGTCAATGCTTCACCGCTAGCGAAAACCTGTCTAAGACATGATATTCTTTCAGCTTCTCCTGTATCTTTTAAGTGTTCAAGAAAAGATGTAAGCATAGAAGGAACAAAATGCATTACAGTTACGTTATTTTTCTCAATAGCTCTTACAATCATGCCAGGGTCTTTTTCGGCTCCAGGTTCAAGGAAACAAACCTTTGCTCCCTGTATACTCCACCAGAACATCTCCCACACAGAAACATCGAATGTAAAGGTAGTTTTTTGCAGGATTGTATCATTTTCGTCTATTGAATACTTCTTCTGCATCCATTCTAGACGATTTATAAGCGAATGGTGTTCTATCATAGTACCTTTAGGTTTTCCAGTAGAACCTGAAGTGTAAATTACATATGCAATACTATCTGAATCTGCTTTGTATAGTAAATTAGAACAATCTCCTTTATACAAGCTTTCATCCTCAAGGTAAATCTTTTCGATTTGTTTCTCTGTTTCAATGGAATCAAATTTTTTATTTGTCAAAAGTAGTGTAGTACCGCTATCCTCTAAGATATAATTTATCCTGTCTATAGGATAGTGAGGGTCTATTGGCAGATATGCCCCCATCGCCTTTTCTATCGCCATTATGCCTATTATCATTTCTAATGAACGCTCAAGCATAATTCCGACAATACTTCCCTGATCCACGCCCTTTTCACGTAGGAATCTTGCTAGTTGATTGGTCTTTTCGTTTAATTCCTTGTATGTTAGTTGTTTATCCTCAAATATTACCGCTACGCTATTGGCATTTTTTTGCGCCTGTTCTTCAAAAAGTTGATATATCACCTTATCCTTTGAATAATCAGCAGCTGTACTATTAAATTCATTAAGAATTTGACTCTTTTCTTGCTTGGTCATAATTGGTATATCTGATACATTAACCTCAGGGAAATTTACTACATACTCAAGAATACTTAGCAAATGTTCACTAATTCTTTTTATAGTAGAAGGCTTAAAAAGGGCTGTACTGTATTCGAAGCCACCTTTTAGTCCATCATCCACTTCCGTAAGTTGAAGCCTTAAGTCGAATGGTGACATACCACTTTGAGCTTCTAATTGATGCATTTTGAGTCCTGGAAGTTCAAGCTCGACCTTTTGTGTGTTTTGCAATATGAACATTACCTGAAAAAGTGGAGTCATACTAACATCCCTTTCAGGCTTTATTTCTTCAAGCATTTTATCGAAAGGTAATTCTTGATATGTATAAGCATCAAGTGTCATCTTTTTTACTCTTTGGAGCACATCAATAAAGGTAGGATCGCCCTCAAAACTTGTACGTAGCACAAGAGTATTCATAAAGAACCCTACAAGATCCTCAACGTCCTTCCTGTTCCTGTTCGCAACTACTGTTCCCATAAAAATGTCGGTCTGTCCCGAATATCGGTACAGAAGCGTTTGAAAGGCTGAAAGAATTATCATAAACAATGTTGTACCTTCATTTTTACATATTGCTTGTAGCTTTTGGCAAATATTTGGAGGAACAATTAATGTTTCATATCCTCCCTCATAGTCCTTGCTTTTTGCCCTAGGAAAGTCTGTAGGGAGCTGCAGCGTTGTCGGATTTGCAAGCTGTTTTCTCCAATAGTCCAGCAATTCCTCTGGCATTTCCTCCTCAAACCTCTTTCTCTCCCAACAGGCATAATCAGCATACTGAATCTTGAGTTCAGGCAAAGATAAATTTTCCTCGTTAATATATGCCTCATAAAGTTTGAAAAACTCTCCAATAAATATTGCATTTGACCATGCATCAGCGATAATATGATGTATTGTCATTGAAAATACATACTCATTCTCTCCTAATACAAAAAGGCAGAATCTAAATAATGGCCCTTTCTCAAGATTAAAAATACGCCTAGCTTCTTCTTTTATGACTATCTTCAAATGATTTTCTACATCTGCTTTTGCTACATGTCTTATATCAATCTCAGGAATATCTACGGAAAAAGCCGTATGAATCATCTGCACGGGTTTACCATCAATATTAGTAAACGTTGTCCTCAACGATTCATGCCTTGCTATAAGTTGATTAAGCGCTTTTACAAACTTATCCTTATGTAAAATTCCCTGCATATGTACTGCATTGCATATATTGAATACTGGATTGCCCTTTGTAAACTTGTCAAAAAACCACATGGATTGCTGCGAAAATGAAAGAGGCAATTCATGCTCACAGTCTCTAGGTATACTTGGTATGGGCTCCTTATTTGCCTGCTGTTGCATATTTATCTGTTTTAATAAAGAAATAATTTCACTTTTTCTTTCAGAAATTCCAGCAAGCAATTCTGCCGTTACAACTCCTTTCGGAGCTTGATACCTGAGCTTATCCCCTTCTAACCAAAGCTGAACATCTAATTCTCTAAGACGGGATAAAAAATTAATAGTAGACATACTCCCTCTCCCCTAACATTAGTAATTCATACGCTAAATTGTTCCCCCATCGAGTTCTTCACTCGCAGCTGACTCTTTGTAACTTCCACCAGCCCATTTGTAGGTTTCAATCAATTTTGCAATTTCTGCCGCTGTTGTCGATTCAAAAAGAGTTCTCATTGGTATCTGAACATCGAACTTTTTACTGAGGTCATTAGCTACAGCCGCTGCAATCAATGAATGTCCTCCCAATTCAAAGAAGTCATCATTTACACCAATCCTGTCAAAACCTAATACTTCTTGGTATTTTTCTATAATTGCTGTTTCCACTTCATTCCTTGGAGCTACATACTTTGTATCCAATTCCGGGCGTGGTCTCATTTTTAGTTTCTCATTATTTGTTGCTCCAGATAGTCCTGTTAGACTCTTCAAACCTACTTCAGATACTTTAAGATTAGTACTTATAGAAGTGAACTCTTTGCTTAACTTTTCTAACTGCTCACGCAATGCGAACATCTCTTCAAGTTGCTTTTTACGTTTTTCAGTATCCTGCTCCCCATCATTTTGATTAAAGTTAACAGTTAAAGTGATAGTTCCTTCCTTCAGTTCTGAATCAATAATATCCTTTGTTATCTCATCTTTCTTAGCTATATACATATCTGGTTTTGATGCATCACGTTTTCCTGGCTCTATCCAATAACGTTGTCTTTCAAATGGATATGTAGGTAATAAAATACGGTGGCGTTTCTCATTGGAGTAGTACTTGTTCCAATCGAGTTTTGCACCCACAAGATATAGCTCTCCAGCACAAATAAGCAGTTCTTCAAAAGCAGAAACTTCTTCATTTGCTGGCATACAGCTTAATACTGCTTGATCTACATCCTGTTGTCTAAATGTATTTGCGTCCATTGTTAGCTTATTTCCAGGACCAACTTCAATGTTAATCTGGTACGCATCCTTCATTACTTCCTGTAAACCCTCTGTAAAATGCAAAGCAGTTCTTTGCTTCAGCCAATATTGAGGGCTTCCTGCTTCAGAATCTAAAATCCAATTGCCAGTAACTGAAGCTATAAAAGGAATGGTCGCCTTATTAAAGCTTAGTTTTGAAACAGTATCAGGTAGGTTCTCATCTTTTGAAACTGCTAATTTTAAAGCGTCTTCTAAACTTAGAACTCCTGAAATGCAGGCTGCTACATATTCTCCTGTCTCTTCTCCCAACATACTCTGAGGTTTTATGCCCCAACTCATCCAGAGCTTTGCCAAAGAATATTCTATTGAGAATAAAACACCCTTTCCAATACTTCTGTTATATAGCTGCTCTTTCGCTTCATCTTTATTTTCCCCAACAGGGTAAAGCACCTTACGAATATCAGTACCAATAATAGTTTGTATAACCTTTGCACACTTGTCTAAAGTATCGCGGAACTCCTTTTCTGAATTATATAGTTCCAAGCCCATATTGACATATTCACCATTGCCAGGAAACATGAAAACAATCGGTTGCTCCTTTGGCTTCTGGAAACGTGTTAAAACTGATTTTGGAGACATACTTTCTAATTTCTCAATTAAATCTTTTGTATCTCTGCAAACTATAATTCTCTTATGATTAAAGTTCCTTCTTCCCATTTGAAGTGTAAAAGCAATATCAGCAAGGTTGGTATCAGGATTCTTCTTTGCAAATTCAATAAGGTTACCTGTTATTTTTTCTAAAGCAGTACCTGTCTTAGCTGATAGTGTAACCAATTGGAAAGGCCGTTTTGATGCTTCTGATGGCTCTTGTTCAGGAGCTTCTTCCAGTATAATGTGAGTATTTGTACCTCCAATTCCAAAAGAACTAACACCTGCCCTTAAAGGGAACCCTTCTGTTTCCCATTTTGACAGCTTAGTGTTTACATAGAATGGGCTGTTCATAAAATCGATTTTAGGATTTGGTTGTTCAAAGTTGAGGCTAGGTGGTAAAACCTTGTGTTCCATAGCCAAAATGGTCTTTACTACGCTTGCCACACCACCTGCATTTACAAGATGTCCGATATTTGTTTTTACAGACCCGATAGCACAGAACTGCTTTTTCTTTGTATATGCATGGAATGCCTTTGACAAAGCGGCTACCTCAATAGGGTCTCCAAGGTCGGTTCCAGTTCCATGAGTTTCAATATATGTAATAGTCTCAGGGTTTACTCCTGAAACTGCAATAGCCTCTGCAATACACTCAGCTTGTCCATCTACATTTGGTGCAGTATAGCTGTTTTTATTAGATCCATCGTTATTAATTCCTGTTCCTCTGATGACAGCATGGATATGGTCACCATCTGCTATAGCATCCTCTAATCTCTTTAGAGCAAGAATTCCAAGCCCGCTTCCGCTGACAGTTCCACTTGCTTTTGAATCAAAAGCATGGCAGTGACCATCAGAGGAACCTATCCCACCTTCCTGATAGAAGAAGGCATCACCTCTAGATACTTGAAAACTAACTCCTCCGGCAAGCGCTATATCGCATCCGTAGTTTAGTAGATTTTGGCATGCATAATGAACAGCAACAAGCGAAGATGAGCACAGAGTATTTACATTAACACTTGGACCCATTAAATTCATTTTGTAGGATACCTTGGTTGATAAAAAGTCTTGACCATTTGCTAACATGATTTTAAAGCTTCCAACTGTATCAACAAAATCAGGGTTTGAATACAGGTTGTGCAGCATATATCCACTTAAATTAGCACTTCCAAACACCGCAACTCTTCCGTCATAAAGTTCCGAATTATATCCAGCACTTTCAAGCACTTCATATGCAGCCTCCAGAAACAAACGATGCTGAGGATCCATAATTTCAGCCTCTCGCGCTGAGTAGTCGAAAAACGATGCATCAAAGTCTTCCATTCCATCAAGAATAGCATCTGCCGCAACAAATCTCGGATTGTCTATTAAGTTTTCACTTATCCCCATTTTTATTAATTCTTCTCTTCCGAAGAACTTCACTGATTCAATACCGTTTTTAAGGTTCTCCCAAAAGCTATCCATATCTTTTGCCCCTGGAAAACGTCCTGACATTCCTACTATTGCAACTGCACCAAGTGAGTTACTCTCATCAAAATTGCTTTCATCAAAATTACTCATCCGATATCACTCCTTTTCCTCTCAACATCTGTTGTCTTCTTTTTTTCAAAAGCTCCATTTGCTTATTTGCTCTGCTATTTACTTCATTAAATGAAGGTTGTTCCTCTTCATTACTTTCACTATTTAGTTGTTTAGCCAGCAATGCTATCGTATTGTATTTGTACAAGTCAACAACCGCTATATCGGTAGTGAAAGCTTCTTTTAGTCTCGTATGGAACTGTATCAGTAATAATGAATCGCCACCAAGTGCAAAGAATTCATCTTGAATACCAACTTTGTCTATACAAAGTACATCTTGCCATAGTTGTGCTAATTTCCTCTCTGTTTCATTTTTAGGCGGCACATATTCACTTTCCACTTCAGGTCTTGGATGTCTCTCCTTTGAAACCGCCGCCTCGTCGAGAGCATCTATAACGTTAGGCTGCTCGAGATAGTTTGCTTGATTTAACGCAATTTTTATATCCTTCGTAGAAACAATTATCTGAGATTTGAAACAGCCATTAAGAATAATGTTTAATGCTTGTAATCCCTCTGATACATTTATTCCCTCATGTAAAATTCCTTTTCTTGTACTATTTATCTCCTCAATAAGCTTAATTGCAAACGTAACTTCAGCATTATGTGAGCCAGACGACGATCTGCCCTTGATATTTTCCGCAGCTGTTTCACTAATTAACTTCATTGAGAAATTCTTGATTTCTATGAGCAATGCTCCATTTTCTCCAATTATGTCAATATCACTGGTTATTATTTCTTTAGCTGATTCATAATCGTCTTTAAATCGAATATGTCCATATATCTTTTCAGGTAAGACACTATGTATTTCTAGCTTCTCATATGAAAATGGCAAATAATTACCTTTTGCAGCCAATCTCACCGCACCAGTGGCTACATCCAATAATGATGGATGTAATTTATAACTTTGAAGATCATTAATAAAGTTTTGATTCAATTCAACTTCTACTAAGCCCTCATTATCACCGAGAGAGAATCTCTTGAGTGACCTCCACCTACTGCCGAAGCTTATAAATTCTTCTGAGAGCTTATGTTGTCCATCAATTGAAAATACTGTTTTAACTCCACACTTTTCCTTTAAGTCCTCGAGTTCGATATGCATACCGTTACTTTGTACGGAAGGTGATATTTTCCCTCGTATATGTTCTAGCCATTTTGCCTTATCTATTTCTTCCAGACTGTCTTTACTTATTATCTGGAATTTGTAAGTATCCCCACTTTTAATTAAAATAGTATAAACCTTTCTCTTTTCTCCTGGCTTAACTGCCAAAGGATTAAGGAATAATACATCAGATATTTGAGCCCTACTGTTTCCTGTAATATCTTCAAATGCTGCTCTGGCCATTTCTAAATATGTTGTTCCTGCAATAGTTGGGGTTCCAAGTACAAGATGTTCTGATAATACCCAATCATTTTCAGGACTTAATTCTCCTGAGTAAATGATTCTATCTTCATTATCCAGTAAACACTTACCTAAAAGTGGGTGTACATATGGCATTTCTACAGCTGTATCTTGAGCCGTGCCAGATGCCATTCCTATTCCTGGCCATCTATCCCAATCAATAGAAATAAACCTTGTACCTTTACGACTGTCATGTGCTTGTGCAAAAGCATCTAGAAATGCATTTGCAGCACTGTAATCTATCTGTCCAAAACCACCTGTAATAGCATTTAATGAGGAGTAGAGTATCATAAAATCAATTCCACAGTCCTTAAATGTTTCATACAGTGCTGTTGTCCCCTTTACTTTAGGCGCCAAAACCTTTTGAGCCTGCTCCTTGTTTTTAAGCTGTATCATACCGCCGCCAGGGCTACCTGCTGCATGTATAATTCCATTTATCTTTCCAAACCTATTAAGAATTATTTCACGAACGTTTTTAAGTTGGGTAGGTTCAGTTACATCTGCCTGACATATGAATATTTCAGCTCCAGATGAAGTGATTTTCTTTAACCGCAGTATTTTCTGTGATATGCGATCTCGTTTATTATGGGTCTCCAGCCAGTCTTCCCATTGTTCAAGTTTAGGGAACTCAGAGCGCGCAATCAAAACTAGCTTTGCCCGTAATATTTCACTCGAAATATATTGCGCTGTTTCTAGTGCAATACCTCCCAAGCCCCCGGTAATTACATAAACTCCGTCATTTTTAAGCTTTATGCTGCTGTCATTTTTAATATTTGGTTTTATACTATCAAACTCTTGCTTCCACCTCTCCATACCTCGGTACGCAATCATTCCCTCACATGGCATGAAGTAAATCTCATCTATAAGTAGCTCAATTAATTCCTGCATACTGCCTTTATTAGGCAATACACAATCAATACTGCAGCATTTAATATTCTGATACTCTACAGGTATAACCCTGCATGCTCCAAGATGAAGTGCCTTCTCAGGATTAATCTCTTGCTCACACAATAACCTTTGAGAATTGTTTGTTAATACTTTTATCTGTATCGACTTGCTAACACCCTTTTTACCAATAGCTTGTGCAGTATACATCATGCTGAAGAACAATCTTTCTCCCAAATACAAGCTGTTATTTGTTGTACCTACCTCAGTTTGATCTATACCAAGTAAATTAAGAATTCTTGAAGGTATTTTTTCTAGCCTCGAGAGTTCACTAAATAGCTGCTCATAATGTGTTGAATCCTCAGGGTCAAAAATATACTTTTTATCACTTAACAGCTTAAATTCTTTTCCTGATACAGCTACAACAATATCTGCATCATATTCCTTTAATTTGGCCTCGAACTGATCAGAAAACTCATTACTATCTTTTATTAATAGCAATACTTCTTTTCTGTAGTCATCATTATCACTGTCATAGCTACCACCATCAACTGACTGCTTCCATATAGGAGTGTAAAACCACTCCGAAATGTCAGCTTTCTTGTTCATTGTTAACACAGGTTTCTCAAATCCTGTTAGAACAGCTTTTTTAGCCCAGAATGACTGTCCTTCAAATGGATATGTTGGAAGTGATATTCTTTTCCTCTTCTGTCCCTGATACAGTTTCTCCCACTCTATACGTACGCCACCAAGCCATAATTTTCCTAGCTGTTCTAAAGGATAACTCTCTGGATTTTCAAGTGTCTGCTGACTGGAATGGTTTTGCTCTTCTGTGCTATCAAGAACTCTCTGTGGATATTGCTCAATATTTTTTAGCAAATCTAAAGCTTCTTCAATGGATGCACTTACAAAGCATCTCTTAAATTCAAATTCTTTACGCCCCATCTGCAGTGTATATGCTACATCTGCTAGATTAACACTACTGTTGTGTTCCAAAAAGTCTATAAAATTAGTAGTTACAGAGTTAAGGGCTTTTTTACTTTTAGCTGATAATACAAAGAGTAATGGTTTTCCGTCATTTGATTCACTATTAAATACCGGACCCTCTTCAAGTATTGCATGAGCGTTTGTCCCTCCGATTCCAAATGCACTTACTGCAGCTCTCAAAGGCTTTGATTCATTGCTCCAAGTTCTAAGGGATTGGTTTACAAAAAATGGGCTTTCCTTAATGTTTAATTTAGGATTTGGACTTGTAAAGTTTATACTTGGTGGTATCATCTTATTTCGCAGCGATAATACAGTTTTTATAAATCCTGTTATTCCTGCAGCTGCATCAAGGTGTCCAACATTTGTTTTTACAGAACCTATGGCACAAAATTCTTTGTTCTCTGTAGTTTTTCTAAATACTTGTGTTAATGCTTCCAATTCTATTGGATCCCCAAGAGGAGTTCCTGTTCCATGTGCTTCTATATATGTAATGGATTCAGGTTCTATTCCTGCATTAGCCTGTGCCTTAGCGATAGCTTTTGCTTGTCCTTCAACTCGTGGTGCAGTATACCCGATCTTCATTGCACCATCATTATTAATTGCAGTTCCAAGAATAACAGCACTAATATCATCTCCATCAGCTACTGCATCCTCAAAACGTTTCAATACTACAACACCTGCACCATTGCCCCCTACAGTACCTTTTGCATGTTCATCAAATGCTCTACAATTGCCATCAGGAGATAAAATCATACCTTCTTGATACAAGTATCCAGCTTTTTGAGGTAATCTGATGCTAACGCCTCCTGCTAATGCCATATCACATTCACCATTTACTAAGCTTTGGCAAGCCAAATGAACAGCAACCAGTGATGAAGAACATGCAGTCTGAACCGAAATACTAGGGCCTTCAAGGTTCAATTTATAAGCAATACGCGTAGCTAAAAAGTCCTTATCATTACTGGTCATGATCTGATAATCACTTGCCAAACCCTGCGAAGCATACCCATCCTTTAACCTTTGTGCATAGGTATTCATGCCTACACTTGCATACACCCCTACTAAACCCTTATATTTTTCTGCAGTATAGCCAGCATCTTCAAGTGCCTTCCATGACTCCTCAAGGAATACCCTTTGTTGTGGATCCAGCACTTCTGCCTCCCTAGGATTATACCCAAAGAATTGCGCATCGAACTTATCTATATCCTCAAGCGCTCCCCAAGCTTTTACATAGCCAGGTTTCTTAACCATCTCAGGTGTAATTCCTTCATCAATAACCTGTTCGTCGGTAAAATGCGATATTGAATTTACACCATTACAAAGATTATTCCAGAATTCAGCAGTATTCTTTGCACCTGGAAATCTTCCGCTAAGACCTATAACAGCAATTTTTGTATCTGTACTCTTCAATCTATCATCTTGTTTTTTATATGCTTCCTCAGCTTCAGCTACTGTTTCATTGCTACCTAAGAGAAATCCTGATAAGCTAGCTATCGTTGGATATTTGAAAAGGTCCATTATTGATACTTCTCTATTTAATACACTTCCTATTTTGCTTCTCACCTGTGCCAGTAGCAGAGAATGCCCTCCTAAATCAAAGAAGCTACTATTTACATCTATTTTGTCTAATTTTAGTACTTCTCTCCATATTGCCTCTAGCTGATTCTCAATTTTACTTGAAGGAGCTTCATAATTTGTTTCATATGTTTTATTAACTCTTTCAGGAACAGGTAAGGCCTTCCTGTCAATTTTTCCATTAGGTGTCATTGGATAAGAATCCATAACCATAAATGCAGTTGGTACCATATAATCTGGCAACTTTTCTTTTAAGCTTTTACGTATGTACTCTATATCAGTATCTGTACACATTGTCTCTGATGAAGGTATAATATATGCTACCAAAGCTTGTTCGCCTGGAATAAGCTCTTTTGCAACAACAACACATTCCTTTACTGCCTGTTCTAGATTTATTAGTGCTTCTATTTCCCCAAGTTCTATTCTAAATCCACGGATTTTAACTTGATTATCTTTACGCCCGACATACTCAAGCTTTCCATTTGATGTAAACTTAACAATATCTCCTGTATTATATAAAAATGCATTAGGCTTGTTACTGAATATATCAGGTATAAACTTCTCCTTCGTAAGTTCAGGCAAATTCATATACCCACGAGCAAGTCCATCGCCACCTATAAGCAACTCACCAGGAACTCCTATTGGAACAGGGTTCATGGCTTTGTCTACAACGTACACCTGCGTATTTGCAATAGGCTTTCCAATAGATATCATTTTTTCATTGGCCTCAACACTATCTAATGTCGACCAAATGGTAGTTTCTGTAGGTCCATATACGTTTAAGAGCGTATGGCATCTGTCTATGAGTTGGTTTGCTAAATCCTTTGGAAGTGCTTCTCCGCCACATAGTACTTTCAAGCTGCTACAACCTGTCCAACCTGACTCTATCAGAAGTCTCCATGTAGCAGGTGTGGCTTGCATCATGGTAATATTCTGTTCGTTCAGTATTCTGATGAGGCTGCTACCATCCATTACATCATCCCTTTGTGCAATTACTAACTTTGCACCGCGAATCAGAGGCATATATAGTTCTAATCCCGCTATATCAAAGGATAATGTCGTTACTGCTAGCAGAGCATCTGTCTCCTTCATTTCAGTCTTTTTTGCAAAAGACAATAATAAGTTTATTAATGCATGCTGCTCAATTTGGACGCCCTTTGGTTTTCCCGTTGAACCTGATGTATAAATTACATATGCTAAATTGTTGGAAGCTTTATTCTGAGCTATACTTTCTGCACTGTATCTAGAAATAATGTTCTGCTCTGAATCCAAGCATATAACTCTGGCATTGTGATTTGGAAGAGTGTCTATTAGCTTCTCCTCAGATAAAATTATACTTACATTTGCATCTTCAATCATATACGCAAGACGGTCTTTCGGGAAAATTGGATCCATGGGTAAATAAGCAGCTCCTGCCTTGTGTATACTCAAAAGTCCAATAAGCATGTCTATAGACCGATCAAGATAAATTCCAACAATACTCTCAGGCCCTATACCATATGATTTCAAATAATGTGCAAGTCGGTTAGAACTCTCATTTAGTTGAGTGTAGCTCATTTGTTGCTTTCCACAAACTACTGCAATAGCATTTGGCGTTTCCACCGCCTGCTTTTCAAAAAGTTCCGTCCAACTTGAAAAATCACCTATATCTTCTTTAGTATTATTCCAATCAAGAATAATGGTATTCTTTTCTTCCTCTGTCAAAACGTTGTACCTATCTAGCTCTAAATTTGGATTATTTAAAATGCCAACAAGTAATTGTTTATAATGTCCTGCCATTCTGACAATAGTTTCTTCATTAAATAAATCAGTATTGTATTCGAAATCAGCAGCTAATACTTCACCAACATTTCGAATATCAACAGCTAAATCAAACCTTGAATAACCTGGATCTATTTCTAGTGTTGAAATGTTGAGTTTAGACAATTCCAAGTTTACCATAGGTGTATTCTGCATACCAAAAAGCACCTGGAATAAAGGATTTCTGCTCATATCGCGCTCTAAGTGGAGCTCTTCAACTATCTTTTCAAATGGAACATCCTGATTTATATAAGCTTCAAGAGTTTCATTCTTAATCTGTTTCAATAGTTCATTAAACTTAATTTCACTTGAAAAACAAGTGCGCAAGATAACATTATTAGCAAAGAATCCGATTAACTCCTCAATAGTCTTTGTATTTCTGTTAGCAATCGGCGAACCAACAATAATGTCAGTTTGTCCTGAATACTTGTAAAGTAGAACCTTGAATGCTGCCAATAATACCATAAACAATGTAACATTTTCTTGTCTTGCATACTTCTGCAGTTCCTCCACTAATTCAAGAGGAATTATGCTTGTAAATTTTGCCCCATTGTATGTCTGTACTGGAGGCCTTTGTTTATCTATAGGCAACTCTAGAACAGTCGCACTTCCTTCAAGCTGTTTCTTCCAGTATGCTAACTGATTCTTCAGACTGCCTGCCTGGATGTTTTCAATTTGCCACTGTGCAAAATCAGCATATTGTATTGTCAATTCTGGTAAAGGTTGTACCGTCTCGTTAAGATATGCATCATAATAATAATTTAGTTCCTTAAGGAGAATTCCAAATGACCATCCATCAAAAACAATATGATGTACAACTAATATAAGAATATGTTCATTTTGATCAACAGTTACCAATTTACTCCTTATAAGAGGACACTTTTCAAGATTAAAAGGCGTTTTTGCTTCCTGTTCTGCTAACTGAACGACTTTTGCTTTCCTGTTATTATATGGAATGTTTTGTAAATCTATAAATTCCATAGGCATTTTTACTTCCTGATTAAATACCTGAACTGGCTGACCATTATCTTCAACGAAATATGCCTGAAGAACTTTATGACGTTTAATTATTGCATTAAAGCTTTCATTCAATGCATCTATATTTAAACTTCCCTTTAAAACCAATCCTATAGCTAAATTGTATTGTATACTCTGCAAATTCAAACGGTCAAGAAACCATAATCTTTGCTGTGCAAAAGAAAGCTTAGTTTTTTCCATGCCTAAGGTGGTTTTACTAATCTCACAGGTTGTACTATCCTGCTTCTGTACAGCCCCTTCTATTACTCCTGCAAGGTCCTCTAATATATGGCAATTAAAAATCTCTGTTTGAGAAAGTTCAACTTTAAAGCTTTCCCTTATCCTAGAAAGCATTTGGGTAATCTTTAAAGAATCCCCGCCTAGCTCAAAAAAATTATCATTAATGCTAATTAGATTTCTATTTAGAACCTCTGACCATATTTTAACCAGCTCAATCTGAGTAGGCGTAACTGGCGGAATAATTTCTCTCTTACTAAATTCTTCAGCCAATAAAGCATGCATTTGCTGTTTTATTAAGTCATATTCTCCATTAATATAATTCTCTCTTAATTTAAATCTCTGAAGTTTTCCACTCGATGTCTTAGGAATATCCTTTACTGGTATAACTTCTGAAACCTCAATACCATTTTTTTGACTTATTAACCTTTTCAGTTTTATTGCAATATCTATAAAGGAGTCTATCTTCTCTTCATACATGACAAAAAGAATCAATTCATCACTCTTTAATTTATCATTAAATACTCCTGCCGCCGCAAGCTTACCAGGTTCAACGCCGTCAACACACTCTGCTGTACGCTCTATATCATGTGAATAAAAGTTTTGGCCTGCTACAAAGATTACGTCTTTAGCACGCCCAGTAATAGTGAGTCGCTTGTTTCTGATAAAACCTAAATCCCCAGTATTTAACCATCCATCTGATGTGAATGTATCTTTTGTTGCTTGCTTATTATTGTAGTATCCAGAAGTAACATTACCGCCAGAGATTTGAACATATCCAATCTTATTCTCACCAATATCGTTATTTTCTTCATCGCAAACACGCACATAGCAATCATAAATCGGGTAACCCACATCTAAGTAAATAATTGCGTTTATATCATCTTTTGTCGTATCAACAACGGTTTCCCCAACTCTAAGATGATTTCTATTTAAGGCATGGTAAATAAATTCTTCTCCTACAATAGGAAAAGATACTGCAATAGTGGATTCCGCTAACCCATAAGCAGGTTTCATTGTATTACGTTTTAAACCGTAAACAGACAGCTTATCCAAAAACTCGTTATTTACATCAAGCGATGTTGGCTCGGCACCATTGTACATAATTCGTACATTTGATAAATCCCACGCCTGCCTAATCTCTGGATCATACGATTTTAAAACCTGCTTGTATCCAAAGTTAGGAGAATACAATATAGTTGCTTTATGTTCACTAACCTTTTGAATCCATAGTAGGGGATTGCTTAAAAATAGCTGTGTTGGCATACTGTATTGATTGATGCCCGCAAGCACTTCCTTTATATGGAAACCTATTAATCCCATATCATGGGTAAGCGGTAACCAGCTTAGACCTGAATCGTGTGAATCATAATGATCCCACTTAAGAACAGATTTTAGATTTATAAAAACATTTTTGTGTGTAATCATTACTCCCTTTGGGTCGCCTGTGGAACCAGATGAAAATTGAATAAAAGCAAGGTCTTTTTCCTGGGGATGATATATTTCTCCATATCTTTCTGTCTGAATAGCATCATCCATGAATATAGCACTTTTTCTTATTTGTTCCAGCTGACTGCTTAATTCATTTTCCTTCGCGAATACATCTATACTTTCCAAAAGTGCAGCTGACATTAAAATTCTTGGATTATTCAATATGCTCCATATTTTAAACAGCTTATGCTTATGTTCATCATTATTACCTGTAGCAACAGGAACAGGAATCATTCCTCCAAGGATACATGCCCAAAAAGAATATACAAACTTTTCGTTATCATCTATCTGGAATATAACTTCATCTCCCTGTTTGTACCCGAATTGCTGAAAAACATATAATAATCTTAAGGATGTTTGGAACATTTCCTTATATGATACATACCTCTCTTCTGTATCATTAAGTATGAAAGTAACTCCTACTTGATCTTCATTTTTTCTCGCTTCAATCAGTTCTACTAGTGTTTTATATTCGGACATATGCTACTCCTCCTAATAATAGTTATTACTGAGCACTACATTATTCTTGTTTCTTTATTTAAAGACTTGAATCTTTTCAAAAGTGGGGTTATTGGGGTTTATCCTATTATTTTTTGGACGGAAGAAGACTTCAAGAGAAAGACTATCTGGCTGAAAAAGCACCATTTGAATAGTCATTTTATTATAGATGTCACCACTCTCTGAGAATACGCCAGGCGTGCTACCATGGTAATAAGATATAATTTGCCTTATTTTATCTACAGATATATTAGAACCATCTCTCTGCAACAGAGTTTTTATATTTTCCCATCTTTTTGTATTGTACTTATTTATTGTATGATTATTATTGTTACCGTAGAGTACAAAAGAATTTACAGCAGCGACTGCATCGCTGATACCCCAAGTTATATTCTTATTCAGTTTTGAGTCACTTTTTCTAATTTGACGTTTTACCCTATTCCCATCCGAACCATTTCCGCTGAAATTATTTTCCAGTATTATACTACTGTCTGGATCCGAAAACCCTATGATATGGTTGAATGCATAAAGTTTTTTAGGATCTCTCATGTACTCCGCTGCATCAGTCATTGTATCTGTATTTTCTAATGCATACCTTAGATCCATAGGATAAGAGTGCCTTCCTTCAGATGAATATGCTGCATTTGATCCCGAATCAAGAATTCCTGCAAAAACCTTATCGTTATTAAAACCTGTAAGAATTCCCATATAGCCCATGAACCCTATTGAGCATATCTTTTTATCTGGATACACATATGTAATTACAGCTTGGATTCTTGGAAGCTGATTCTGCTTTCCTCCATACCAATCGAGATTTCTTCCCGTAATAGTTTTTTGTGTTTCTGACCGCGCTCCAAATGCCGATACAAAGCAACATTGAGTACCACGGATTGCATCAGTGAAAAGGTTAAATAGATACATTTCATTCCGAGAAATCTTATTATCGCTTCTCAAATCTCTATCTCCTCCAGAAAAAACTGATGCCATTCCTTCAATTTCTTCTGCATATTTAGAATCTATTTGAGGTTTGATGTCTTCCATACGGTAAAATGCGTATTTATATTCTGATTTAATCAAGTTCTCAGCAATATAGGAATCCACAAGAGATTCATAATCAGGCACTAATTGCAATATTCCTTTTGCAAAGGCCTCTCCAATTTGCTTATGTGACAAACCACTAGTATAATCAAGTACAACATTATAGTAATTGCCTTCATTGGTTATGCTTACCCCATCAACTTTATAGCTGCTATTCTCTACAGTAGCTATAGGTATTTCACTAGTACATCCTGCTTGGAGTAGGAGTATAAATACCAGACATACGGCTAAAAACTTTGTTTTCATTCAGATTACCCCTTTATCATTTTTATAGCCATCACTGTTCTTTGTTATAAAAGTACTGCTTCAATTTTGTTTGTTTGGTAACTTACAATTTTTCCTGTTTCCATCTTTATGTGCTTATCTGCCTCATTGAAATAACGATCGTCATGTGTTATTGCGATTACAGTCTTACCTCTCGCTTTAAGCTCTGGTAATAATACCATATAGAAGAATTTACGATATTCTGGATCCTGGTCTGCTGCCCATTCGTCAAAAAGATATGCAGGGCGGTTTTCCAAAAATGAAATTAATAATGCCAACCTTTTTCTCTGCCCAGTAGAAAGCTTGACTGTATTGAAAACTCCATCACAAAGCTGAACCTTATCGCGAATACGCAACACGTCTAAATAATGATTAATCTCTTCAGATTTATTTTCATAATCTATTCCATACATTCTATCAAAGAGATGAAAATCACTAAAAATAATTGAGAAATTGCTTGCAAGCGTTTCCCTATCGACTTGAATTCCATTTACTGTTATGCTGCCTTCATCCGGCACATACAGACCTGTTATCAGCTTAGCTAGAGTTGATTTTCCACTGCCATTTCCACCTGAAATAAAGATAATTTCTCCTGATTTGAAATCACAATTGATAGGACCTACTTCGAAGCATTCTCCATTTTCGTTCTTATATGCGAATTTTATATTATTAAGACTAATTTCCAAGTCCTCACCATTTCTAGGCTCAGCTGCTTGCTTATTATCCTCATTGAATGAAATTTCCTTAATAAAACTTATAATCCTTCTCCAACTAACCAAAACTCTCATTAATCCAGGTATAAGATAAATTTCATTATTTACTATTCCACCCATGTATAAGAACACCAGTACATAGTTTTGTAACGTGTTATTCTGCAAACTTTGAAAAATCAATGGAAAAATAAAAACTACAATGGCAATCGCTAAAATATAAATAATCTCTCCAAATATTGAGACTCCTACAAAGGTATATTCGCCATCAATACGAGAATCTCTGTATTCCTCACAGCTTTTTTTAATATCCGTTGAGAACTCTCGACGCTTATTTTTATTGATATATAGTTCCTTAAAACCATCTATCATATCATTTATATTTTTGAAAAATTTATTTTGTACATCTCTGTTTAGCTCAAACTTCTTTTCAGCTTTATCGCTTACAGCAAGGAACAGTCCTACAGCTAAACCAATCATAAGTAAAGTAAAAATCATACCCCAGAAATTTAATGTGCCCAAATAGATAAAGCAAGTAATCATCGTTATGACACCGGTCAATCCATTAACTAATGCATTTACAAATCCACTTACGGTTTCAGTGTCATTATTTAATGCAGCATGTACCTTTCCGTCTTCTAGCGATTCAAATTTATCATATGGAGCCTTAAGTATATTGTTGATTATTTCTATTCGTTTGTCGTATACCACTTCGCTTGTAATAGCAATAAGCTTTTTTCTAACAACATATGCACTTACAGTAAACAGCGCAATTCCTATTATTACGTATAAATACAGTCCACTATCCATGGCTGCCCATCTGCTCTCATTACTCACAACCCTATTTAATGCTTGGTTTATCATAAATATAACAATTGAATTTCCTAATGCACTTGCTATACTAAGTGCTATAATCATAAAATATGGTCTGTCATGCTTTTCTTTAACAAAGAAAGTTGAAAGTAAATAATACAAATAGAATAATGGGATAACTATGCACAAACACACAACTCCTTTAATAAGAGCAGAAGGTCCAAATTCGTCAATCATTTCCCAAGATGTGCCATAATACAATGAATATGGCGCCATATAAAGGCAATAAAAAATCCCGGCTATAAGCGCAAGAGATATAAATATAGAACCAACATCTTTGATTCCGTTCGTATGGAAACTCCGCTGTTTCGTAACAATATCTTTAAGTATCATAATAATGTAAAACATAGTTGCAAGTATAAAAGCAGCTGAAACAATAATCATTGTAATTGACAGTCCATTACTAAACATGTTAACACCCTTTCAAACTAAATTTTGCAAATCATATCGTACCTTATTACTATTTAAAGTAGAATTTATGATCTCTGCTATTTCTTTAATATAATTGTTTATAAAAAAATGCCCACCATCAAATTCATACATATCTATTTCATGAAGTGAATATCTTTGCCATTCGAACAATTCATCTCTCTCAGTAATTTTGTCATCTTTACCGCTAAAAACAGTGATTCCTGAATTGAATTTAGTAAGACTTCCATCAAATGTATATAGTTCTATTAACTTATAATCAGCCCTTAAAATGGGTAAGAATAATTTTGCAAACTCCTTATTTTCAAACACTTCTTTTGGAGTCCCCCCAATTTTCAAAATTTCTTCTTTGAACCTCTCATCTTCAAGCGTATGCAATTGATTACTTTTTTTTGCAATATGTGGTGGATACCTTCCTGATACAAAAATATGTATAGGCTCTATTCCATATATTTCTTTGATTCTTTTGCTTACTTCATATGCAATAACAGTTCCCATGCTATGTCCAAAAATTGAAAACTCATATTCACCAATATATGGCTTTACTTCTGTAAAAATATCATCAATTGCACAAGAAATGTCGGTATAAAATCCTTCATTTATCCTCTTTCCTCTCCCCGCATACTCAATGGGAATTACTTCTATGTTCTTATCTAGATGTTGTTTGAATTTATTATAAATTATTGCAGAACCACCGGCGTAGGAGAAACAAAATATAATTTTTTTCTTAGGTAAACGAGCTAGCGTATTCAAAATTCTTTTCCTCCCTTTGACCTTACGTTATTGAATCCAATTTATTTAAAGTTATAGTATTTTGTAATTAACTTTTTATTTCATTAGTTCCATTAAATTTATCTTTTACCGTTTAATTTGCTTTATTTCTACTTTTTACCATTATAATTTAATATTTTATGTATGTCAATATTTGAAGTTATGCCATTATATTACAAATTTATGTTGTACATTTTATTTTCTTTGCTATATAATAACATTTAAGTAATATACTGTAATTAAATTATATATCTATTCGTCTTATACGGTGATTTTATGAATAACATTAAGATACTAACAGGCGATAGGAGTGATATTATTATGAAAGATAATATATGCCAAACTGAATCTAAGCAGTCCATTAAACAATTTGTTACTTATTTAAAGGAGAAAAATATAGAGTTATGGGTAAACGAGCAAAACTTATGCTATAAAGCCCCTAGAGGAATTGTTACAACAGAGATTTTAAAACAAATGTCGGAAATAAAAAAAGAATTAATAAGCTATATTAGTTCTAGCGCTCCTGAAGAAAAAATCTATAAATCTATTCCCAAAGCAGATTATTTGGATAACATACATGCTGACGAGCAGGTTGACAAATCCGATGAGATACAGCGGCCAAGCAAGCAAATAGACTATCCTTATCTTGAAGAAATAGTTAGTCCTTCTTCCAAAGCAATTGAGGGATACCCTCAAGCAATGGAGCTAAAAATTGTAATGCAACGAGATATTACAACCTACCTTCATCGAAGTTTACCTCTTTGTGTAATCCTTGCCTATGAAAAATACCTTCCCTGGTACTACTCAAACTTTATACAAATATTTTCTTTTACAGATAAAAAAGGATGTACAGAACTTAATTATTTGGAGTCTCGTGATTGCTGTAGTGAAATAGTGGAAATGATTTGCTTAGGATACCATTTACTTAAGGGAGTACAAAACATTATTGATTTTATTATAGAAAAGATTAATATGGGCTACTACATTATAATTAATGTTGATGAATATTACCTTTCAAATAAATGGTACTACCAGGTAGAATACTATGTGCATTCATCTCTGATTTATGGATATGACAACAAAAAAGAACTACTCAAAGCAATTGGATTTAATAAAGAAGCATCCTTTACAGAAATAACCTTTGATTATACTCAATTCATAGAAGCTTACGAAAATGGTAAAATTCATTACAAAAATTCTGCACCATGGTGTGAATGGTCAGCACTGCAACTAATAAAGCCTAAGGCTTTCGAAGTACCGTACCCATTTTGTAATGACAGATTCCTAAAAGAGCTAAAAAACTACCTTTTTTCAATATGCGACAATGTGAAACTTTACTCATTCGAATACTACGAAGACCAAGTTGAGTTTGGATTTCAAGTGTATGATGTCGTAATTAAACATTTGGAAAACTTTTTACAAGGGCATTTTACCATTGATTACCGAGCAATACACTTGCTGTCGGAACATAAGAAATGTCTATATGACAGGCTTAAATATGTTATATCCCAAAACAATCTTTCAGGAGAAATCATTACACTGGCAAAGCAGTACCTGAAAGTTGTTAACCAATTTAATGTTGTAAGACTTAAAAGTCTAAAATCATTTGGTAATCCTAATATTAGCATACTTACATTAACACAGAAGAATACAATAAAGGATATTATTCAAATGATAAAAGAGTTAAAAAACACAGAGTTCGATATTTTACTTCGGATATACCAGCAATTGGATTTGGATTTGGGATACACAATCAAATAAGAACAGGAGGGCTTAAAAATGTTAAAGTACAGTTTTATTATTCCAACATATGAAAGTAAAATTATGCTAAGGAATTCATTAGAGGCTTTAAATTATCTTGAAGGTACTGAAATAAATGACTTTGAAGTTATCGTAATTGACGATGGCTCTATGGATGGTACATATGATTTTATTAATGGTATTAATAGAAACTATAAATTAAGATACCTATATCTTGAAAGATGCAGTGACTCCTGCCGTTCACGCGCAAGAAATTATGGAATCAAAATAGCGGAAGGAAGCATTATAATTTTTATAGATGCAGATATTATCATTAGAAAAGACTACCTTAGAGAAGTAGAAAGGTGTTATTCGATGGATGATAACATCATTTTAATTGGGCCTCGACTGATGCTACCGCGAACAATTCCTTTTGATATGATTCAGGATGGCAGCGTGTTTGAGGAATATGCCTTTGATAGTAAGCGCATTGAACTGCATGAATTCAGATGTGGAATACTTAATGAATTGTCTTATAATGCATCGGCAATACAATTCCCATTTTTATATGGTCAAAGCTGCAATCTGACTGCACCAAAAAAGTGGCTTGAAAAAGTAAATGGTTTTGATGAGACTTTTAAAGCATGGGGACTAGAAGATATTGAAGTAGCCTATAGGCTTTGGAAAGAAGGGCTTAAATTTGTGATAAATAGTAGATTGGAGGTACTTCACCAATTTCACTGGATCGAGGGTAAATTTGTTGATGAAAACAAGATTGCTGGAGTGGAAGAGAATACAAGATTGTTTTTAGCAAAACATTCCAATATCTTTAATATATCTGAAGAAAAAGTATTTGAACTCTTTAAAAGTTTAGCAACGCGATTTTGGTATATTGAAAAGCAAATACCAGAGTGGGCAAATCATATAGTGGTTGATTTTAAAGATCGAAGCTCTTTGGAAGACTTAAAGCAAACTATCATTATTCTATCAAATTTAGAAGGACTTGATATTATTGTGAACGATTATTTAGAAAATACAGATCTTGATATATGGATTCAGTTGCTCGGCAAGAGAACCAGTACACCTAGATACTATCCAATTTCTAGAAAGTTAATTGATGACCCAGAATATGTAGCATAAACACGACCACAACTTCTATAGTCATTGTAATAATAAAAGTCCATTATTCATTTATCATAATAACTCAATATTGTTTCTAGTCTTCACACTTTTCATTGGCGTTCTTGGTATCAAATACTAAGGTTGCATTTGCTTGAACAAATTCATAGTCGAAACTGCTATGCATCGTAGTGATAACTACTAAATCTGCTTCGCTCAGGGTTTCTGTTGTCAGCTCTATACTTAAATATTTTTTACCCTTATTAATAAAGTAAGGGATATATGGATCATGATATTTCACTAGTACCCCTTCTTTTTCAAACTGTTCAATCACCTTTAGTGCTGGGCTTTCTCTATAATCACCAATATCCTGCTTGTATGCAACTCCCAGAATCAGTATCTTCGAGCCATTTAATGTTTTTTTGACTCTGTTTAAAAGCCTATATACTCTTTCAACAATAAATTGAGGCATATACTGATTAATTTCACCTGACACCTCAATTAACTTCATATGATAGTCATATTCTCTAGCTTTCCAGGTCAGGTAAAATGGGTCCAAAGGGATGCAATGCCCTCCTACGCCTGGTCCAGGATAAAATGCCTGAAATCCGTAAGGCTTTGTCTTTGCTGCTTCTATAACTTCCCAAACGTTTATTCTCATTCGGTCACAAATTATTGCCATTTCATTGACAAGAGCAATGTTCATATTTCTATAGGTATTTTCCAAAAGCTTTTCCATTTCAGCAACAGCAGGGCAGGGGGCATTCCTGCAAAAGTGGTCAAAAAAAGGGATTAAGAGCTTTCCACAATAATACATCTTATATTTTTTTATTTTGCCTAGTTTGTTAACTTTTTTAAAAAATATTCATATATTATAAATAGAAAATCAAGGATAGGTGATTTTATGGAGATAATTAATAGCAACTCACAATTCAAAAGTGGATGGAAACCCTTAAAAAGGGATAATGATTTGTCTGAAACGTCTGCAAAAATTTGTAATGGTGTATGTGAAAACACTGTCGAAGATTACAAAAAAATTGGCAATGAAGTTATAAGTCAATCTCAAAATAATGAACTGGTAGAAATGTTAAAGGAACTATGCAGGATGCTAGATATCTTAAATGCCACAATTAGTGACAAGCTTGACAATATAAACAATGACCTCAGCCAAATACTGCTTTTACTTGAAGAGAACAGTACTAAAAGCCAGAAGAAACAAGGATTGGGATTGATTCAAAAATTAAAATTTAAAGATTAAATTAGGTTTTATATGTAACATAATTTTAAGTATTACATATTATGTAATAAAACACCTTATAAGAATAAAGGAGTAATGAGATATGAATGATACCCTAGAAACCTTACGAGCTGAGCAGAAATTGGATATTTTCGCAAAGAGAGTATTAGCGAAAGCAATATTATCAGGAACTCAAGAAGTTTTCCAAGAAAACACTAACCCAACCGGAGAAAAATTGCCCTTAAAGCTTTTTATCATTAATAATGGTTCAACACCTGCTGAACAACCAGCTCAGCCAAATCCGGGTTCTGCTGTGAAATGTGTAAAACTTGCCAAACGAGTAATTGCTGGTGATTATCCTCAAAATACTGTAATATGTACACAAAAATCAAGAGTCACTGTGCGCTTTCAATTGGTACTAATTGTTGAATACGAAAATGGTACTTTTGATGTAATCACATTACCTAAAAATCTTTCTTCAAGATTGCAGTACAGTGCTGCTACAACAAAAGCTTTTGTAGACTCCACTGTCATCAATGACATTGGTACACCTGTACTTCAGCGTCAGAATAAAGTAGTTCCTTATGAATCACTGAATATAGTGTCCACTGGAGTAAATGCCTATACTGCCTTTGATTATACAGTAACCATACCATTATCACAATTTGATAATTTACTAAAAAGCTGTGAACTGGAGGACCCTTCATTACAATCTTATATTTTGCTCAGAAACTTAGATTATGATGTTGATATTCTGGATGTATTCCAGTTGTTCACAAATGCAGCCAATACAACCAGTGTATGGACAACAATTGTTAATTTCTCACTGCTCGAAGATATTATTGACAAACTTGGAATTGATCAAGATATTTCTATCTTAGGTACACCTGAATTTGAATGTTAATTTAATTGGGCTATAAGTGTTGGAACCAATACTTATGAGATTTTGAAGTGGCTTTTTAATTAAATTTATCTGTTTATAGAGAACGTATTTTCATTTATTCTTTTTGGAATTTGCGTTCTCTATAAAGGTATTTATTTACTTTATAATACTCATTGCCGATTTTATTCTACTAAGCAAATTAATTTCTTTTTTTTGTATTTTTTGTTCTAGATCTTTTTTAAGGTTTATGTTATTATCTTTTATACTGATTAGTTCGCTTTCAAGGTATTCCTTTTGTTGATTTAATGTATATGATTTTAAATTACTCTGTTGCAATTGCTTATGTAGTTTATTTATATCTACATTTTTTTTCTTTAATTCTTCAAGCATGCTATAGTATTCATTTTCATATTTTGAAGCACGGTTCTTATAATAATTCAATTCTTTTTCCATTTTACTGGATATTTCATTCATATTAACTTTTGTTTCATATAATAGATTTCCTTCTTTCATTACATCAAAGAGTAAGGCTTCAATTTTTATTATATTATTTATCAATGAATTATCTTTGGACGTTGAAGTTTCGTTTAGATAAGCTGGTATGTTATCAATATTTTGAATTTGAGTAATCAACTTTTCCTTTTCGGGAATTATAATATTAGATATATCAACAGTATCCTCAAAAATGATAAAATTTTCAATGGTACCAAAGACCGATATCGTTAATTTTGACGTAATTGGATCAATATCTGTATTACATTTTAAATCTTTTAGATGATTGAAGCCTTTCAATTTCAAAGAATATTCCTGAAATGATATTCCAAATGAATCTTCAGAAAGTTGTATTTTTTTTTTCCCTTTCTCGACAATGATATGGTACGATTTATCTGTAGGGTTATTAATATTAACATATTCATATGTAAACACCAGACTAAATTCGATATCTATATCTACCTTTGAAGTTTTAAAAGTAAATTGATCCTTAATATTCCTAATCTCACAAAAGACTACATTAGTTAAAACATAATCTTGTGATACTAAAGTAACATACTCCTTATAAAATAAGGATTCATCTGTTAAGCAGAATGTACCTTTCACGACATTAGCTAACATTAACATATAATGAACATATCCTTTTTGCATGTATTCTTATATTAATAGTATTTTATTATTATATGAATTATGAATAATTTAATGGATAAGTATTAAAGCTATTTATTGTAAAATAAAAGTAAAAGAGTTAAAGAATTGCTCTATTTTCAATTCTATATAAATAATTTTAATTAGCACATCTTTTTTTACTAGTCCAGCATTAACTAATATCCGTTCTGTGCAAATCAGTTGTCTCCTGCATATTTTTGCATAGCTTATTGATCCTTCAAGCAATGCTATGGTAAGGCTCATATGCTCGTTTACACTTCTCAGTACGCTGATGGTTTTAGTCCTAGCAGCTTTTATAATGAGAATCAAAATGGTTGCTATTTTGTTAATAGTGTAAAATCGGTTTGATAAAATATAGTAAAAGATATACAATCAAAATATAAGTTATATATACCTGCAGAAGAGGAAATTAAACTAGAACTTGCAAAAGAGCAAGAATTATTAACCTTTGAAAAACATCTGCAAGAGGAGAATTAAAATGCAAATTGTTATTTTACAAGCTATTTATACAGATTGAGCTGGTCAAAAAAGAACTATCAAAAAATAATGACTCAATTCAGAAATTTACATCTACATATAAAGAAAAAATTAGATTACAAAAAGAATTAGAGTTTCCTCTAGTTTTTTGTAAAAAGTTGTTTATTGATGTATTAGACAAGCTGGAAAAAGTTAAATCGGAGTATTTCTACTTTGATAATGATAAGTTATTCGAAAAACCAAACTGCTTTTATATTTTGGAAGATAAAATACAAAGTGTTGATTCCAAAATTGAAACTGAGGAACTTAAGTTTTATGAAGATGACGATTGTGGCTTATATATTTCTATAAGCGAATATATGAAGAATTAAAAGTATTTGAAGATAACTTTGAGAAAAAAAAGAATGATAATCTTAGTGATTTCTATAATTACAGTCTTAGTATTACTCAAACTTTATTAGAAATTATTGCAAAACTTGAGAAACATCAATTTAAAATAAGGAAATGGTGCAAGTGAAAATTCGTTAATATACCCTACCATCAAGGCTCTACCAGCTTCAACTCGTGAGTCCATGAAAAATGGTAAGGTAGAACACATGTTAAGTATTATTCAGTTTAAAGTTCCATAGTTCATTTTTCTGTTGTTTATAATTGCCCTTTAATAATAGTATTCATTAAACGATATATGTAATATCCTGCTATTGTTATTATTACTAGAAAAACTACTATAGAGTATACCGCCCACGCCTTATAACTATTAAAAATAGATATGTTCTTTTTTTCATGTTCAAACATCCGTTTGTTTTTTTCTCGTAAATCCCAGCAATTGTATATACAAAAACAAAGTAACATTACTAGTATGAATAATATAAAAATTAAAGTCCCCATATATTTTAAGCCCCATTCTTTTTACATTCTTTTACACTTATATACGCATAATATCACGGGTTTGTATGATTTACAAGCTATTCAATATTTCACTAGCCCTTCTATCCACCTTCATACTTCTACCTAGACCTTCTGAATTGAGCTTAATTCTTAAGTTTCTCAAAGCCACTTAATTGCATTTACCTATACCTTTCCTGCTATTTCCCTATTCCACTCAATTGTACGAGCTAATCCTTCCTTGAAGGATTTAAAGACTTCAATCTTGAATTCAGCACATACCTTTTTTATGTCCAGCTCCACACGATATGGAGAGTTCTACTAATGCCTATAATTTTAATACCTGCTCCTTGAACTATATTTGCCAAATGTAGCATGTATATAATATAAGTTTCAATAATACCATTAGTTGGTACATGTGGACAGCATACTCTTACTATAGTTTTTTTTAACAAATGGAATGCCTTCTCTGCTACAAGAGAACATATTTCTGAAGCTACTCCTCCTGTTTTGCAACCTGTATTGGTGTCTTTATTTCATCATATTTGTATTTATCTTTGATTCTGCGCTCAACTATTCTGATAGTCTGCATTATTTTATATAATTCAATAAGTTTCTCATTTCCTAGCATTACTTCTATACTCCTCTCATTACATACAAGGCGTATGCCAGATATTTACCTATAAAAATTTTGGTGTCTAAAAGATTCTAAGCTTCAAAAATGCTTTTATGTCTCTAAGCCTAGAAATCAGTATCTAGGGTTGTAGCTCCCGCGTATAGGTATGTGAGTATTTGAATTCTGTTTACTGACTTCTAAATTCTAAGCGTTGTATCCTCCCGTATATTCGAGTGTGAGTATTTGAATTGTGACTACTGACAAATTATATAAGATTCCTACAACCATTGCATTTCAGCATTTCAGCATTTCAACAAGTACTTTAATGTCCTGAGCTCTCTCTGGGACAAACAAGAATGGCATCCTTTGTACTAACAATTATCATATTATCGAGCCTATTGTCGCAATAAGAGTATCCTCACCCACCATTACAGAATTACTTGTATCAATACCACAATGTTTACCTTTTATCTTGTTACCAGCATCATCAGAAGTAAGAGTTTTTGATAAAGTATCAATACTTCCTATATCATCCCAATCAAAGGAGCTGCTTATTACATGAATGCCATCACTTTTCTCAAGGACCCCCTTATCAAAGGATATATTTTGTATTTCATCATATGCATTCTCAATACATATGGTACCACCCTCTTCATCTGCATGTTTTACCTCTTCAGAAATTTTATCAAAGTGGTCAGGTAAATATGTCTTTATGCTTTTTATTATTGCATTCATATTGCCTACTAAAATCCCACCATTCCAGAGAAAATCCCCTGATAAGATGAGTTCTTTAGCAGTCTCAAAATCAGGTTTTTCAATAAATTTTAATACATTCAATATCCTTTTTGCATCAGTATCATTATCAACTTGAATATACCCATAGCCCGTAGCTGGATAGGTTGGAGTAATGCCAATAATAACTAAATCGTTTGTTTTCTCTGCAGCATCATAAGCAAGTTCTATTGCTTCCGTATAGCCCTTGCGATCTTTAACATACCCATCTGCTGGTACAAAACATATTAGCCCTTCTCCAAACCTTTCCTTTAATAGTAAAGTAGCAAAAGCAATGCATGCAGCTGTATTCTTTTTTTCAGGCTCTAATATTATATTTGAAAAAGGTATCAAATTCTTAACTGTATCTAGTGTAATGTCCAGAAGATCCTTATTTGTTATAATAAAACATTTATCAGCAGGAACAACTTCACATACGCGCTCAATAGTTTGCACCAGCATGCAATTACCATCATCGATATAAATGAATTGCTTTGGCCGAGCTTCTCTAGAGAGTGGCCATAATCTTGTTCCAGAACCTCCTGCCATAATTACTACAAATTTTTCCATTATTATCTCTCCAAATAATTAGTTTTAGTTTATTTTATGTAAATCGTGACGAATAAGTTCATTATTTCTTTAACCATTTAGCCATTGAGTTGTTTAGAATTACTTGGTAGAATGATGGTATTAAGTGCAAACAAATCCAGCTGAAATACATCTCACTATAGCACTTTCCTCTAAATAAGGAGGACGCAATATCATTACATTTATGGCCGCTACCCGGCTCATGGAGACCAGTATGAATGATTTAATTGATAAATTCGTTATCTATATAGCCTGCTTAGCTCTATATACTGTTGATATTGGATCTGGTATGAGTGTAATACCTGTAATAATTGCATTAACTATAAGTGCCCTAAACAGCTACTTTGTTAGTCCCAAGCCTTATATGGATGTAAAAAACGTTAGTTTTGATTATACTTTCGTAAAGAGTGAAAAAGTAATTAGACTACTTTTTGTGGGAGCTTATATTCTTATATGCCAATTTCAACTTCAGTTTATGGTATTTCTCCCTGTAGTCTGCTATGACATTTTTGTCACCAAGGAGCAATTAATTTCTCTATTAGCCTTGATTCCCATCTTCACCCATTTTAATCAATGTTCTCTAACTCTTAGGGTAATGCTTATTATACTTATATTGATTTCATATCTTTTAAAATACCGCACACAGGGTTTTAATAAAATGAAACAAGATTTTACTAAATATAAGGACACTTCAAATGAACTATCTATTTTGATGAAAAAACAAAATCGTAATTTGTTGGAAAAGCAAGATTATGAAATAAAGGTTGCTATGTTGAATGAGAGAAATAGGATTGCTATGGAGATTCATGATAATGTTGGACATTTGCTTTCAAGATGTCTCTTGCAAATTGGTGCCATTATGGCTACTAACAAAGATGGGCATCTCAAAGAAAGCCTTTCCTCTATTAAGGATACAATGTCTCATGCAATGGATACCATTAGAAATAGCGTACATGATTTACATGATGAAGCTATTGATTTATATTCTCAAATTTATGGTCTTGTCACTGACTTTACCTTTTGCTCTATACACCTTGATTACGATTTAAGTGACAATATGGATACAAAACTTAAGTATTGTTTTATTTCAATATTGAAGGAAGCCTTAGCAAATATTATAAAACACTCCTGTGCTACTGAGGTCAATGTTGTAATACGTGAGCACCCAGCACTTTACCAGCTTATTATTCAAGATAATGGTCATGTAAGTGGGTACAACCCAGACAATGGTATTGGCTTAAGTAATATATCAAATAGAGTTAGTACTTTTAATGGTAATATTCATATAAATGTAGAAAATGGTTTTAAAATATTTATTTCAATTCCCAAATGAGATGATTCTTAGAAATTGAATAAAATATAATTTATCCTATGGAGGTCTAAATGAAAGTTTTAGTAATTGATGATGATAAACTGGTATGCGCTTCTTTAAAAACTATTTTAGAAGCCGACCCTGATATAACTGTAATTGGTACAGGAAATAATGGCAAACAGGCTATTGAATTGTTTGAACTACTACAGCCTGATGTCTTGCTAATGGATATTCGGATGGATATTATGATTGGACTAGATGCGGGTGAATTTATATTAAAGAACTACCCAGACGCACGAATACTTTTTTTAACTACTTTTTCAGATGATGCCTACATAATTAAAGCCCTACGCATTGGCGCTAAGGGCTACCTTTTGAAACAAAATTTCGAATGTATAGTTCCTGCTTTAAAAGCTGTTTTAATGGGTCAAAGTGTTTTTGGCGATGAGATAGTCACAAAGCTACCTAGCCTTATGCAAGAAGATAGCAAAGCCTCATTTTCTCTTTTTGGACTAACAGAAAAAGAGATTGAGTTACTGGTTCGTATTGCTGATGGCCTCAGCAACAAAGAAATATCAGAAGTTCTATTTTTAAGTGAGGGCACTGTGCGGAACTATATAAGCCTTTTATTAGAGAAGCTACAGCTTCGCGATCGTACGCAGCTCGCAGTTTTTTATTATAAGAATAAGTAGACTTTCAGTGCCTATACCCTAACGCTTGGCTTTATAGCCAAACACTTATGTTTCTGACAAATAAACTAATTTCAAGCAGTTGAAAAAAATTATTATATATGATAATCTAGTATAGATTTATTTGCGAATTAAACATATAAAGGTTATAAGGCTGAATAGTAAAAGAATATGTGCTTAATTAACCCGTCTCTTTTATTAAGAGGCGGGTTTTTATACAAATATTGGTTATAATTATTCTAAAAGGAGTTGATTAAATGCCATACTCAGCAGATATAGATAAAAAGTGGCAAAAAAAGTGGGCAGATACAAAAATTTATAAGTTTAATCCCAATAATATTGACAAGAAGCTGTACTGCCTCGAAATGTTTTCATACCCATCAGGTGCCAATTTACACGTTGGGCATTGGTATAACTACGGTTTGACAGATTCATGGGCTAGAATGAAGAGAATGCAGGGCTTTGAGGTGTTCCACCCAATGGGCTTTGATGCTTTTGGATTACCTGCTGAAAATTATGCAATAAAAACAGGTATTCACCCTGAAGACTCAACTCTTAAAAACATTGAAACAATGGAGGGCCAGCTCAAGGAAATGGGAGCAACCTTTGATTGGGATTATGAGATAAAGACCTGTATGCCTGATTACTATAAATGGACACAATGGTTGTTCCTACAACTATATAAGTCTGGTCTTGCATATAGGAAAAAGGCACCTGTAAACTGGTGTCCAAAATGTAATACTGTTCTGGCAAATGAACAGGTTGTTGATGGTGCCTGCGAAAGATGCGACACCGAGGTAACAAAGCGTGACCTTACACAATGGTTCTTTAAAATCACAGCATATGCTCAGGAGCTCTTGGACAAGCTGGAAACAATTGATTGGCCAGAAAAAACTAAGAAGATTCAAACTAATTGGATTGGGCGTTCAGAGGGTGCTGAGATAGAGTTCAAGGTGGATGGCCAAGACATTAGCTTCAAGGTGTTTACTACAAGGGCGGATACTCTTTACGGTGTAACCTATGTTGTGCTGGCACCAGAAAATCCACTTGTTGGCCAAATCACATCTACTGAAAATAAAGACTCAGTAGAAGCATATATTAACGAAACTAAAAAGCAAACTGATATTGAGAGACTTTCATTAACTAAAGAAAAAACTGGTGCATTTACAGGCAGCTATGCTATTCACCCTATCACAGGCGAAAAGGTTCCAATATGGATTGCAGACTATGTTTTAGCAACCTATGGTACTGGTTGTGTAATGGCTGTTCCTGCACACGATGACAGAGACTTTGCCTTTGCTGAGAAATACAGCCTTCCAATAAAGAGAGTTATCAAGAGTGCAGATGGCACCAATGATGAACTACCTTTCTGCGAAAGTGGTATTCTTGTAAATAGTGCAGAATTTGATGGTGCATCTACATCAGATGCAAGACTTGGAATAGTCAAAAAATTAGAGGCAGATGCAAAGGGCAGTTTGAAAATTAATTACCGTCTTAGAGATTGGCTAGTTTCAAGGCAGAGATACTGGGGTGCTCCAATACCAATTGTTTATTGTGAGCATTGTGGGGAGGTAGCCGTTCCTGAAGAAAATCTCCCTGTTTCTCTTCCATATAATGTTGAATTTAAACCAGATGGAGAATCTCCATTAAAGAAGAGCTCTGAGTTCATGAATACTGTTTGTCCAAAATGTGGTGGTCCTGCAAAGCGAGACCCTGATACCTTGGACACCTTTGTTTGTTCATCTTGGTATTACTTGAGATATGCAGATAATAAGAATAGCGACAAGGCTTTTGACACAGAGTGGATAAATAAGCTTCTTCCCGTAGACAAATACGTTGGTGGTGCTGAGCATGCGGCAATGCATTTGCTATATGCTCGTTTTATAACAAAGGCGTTACGTGATTTAGGACATTTAAATTTTGATGAACCTTTTCTATCACTAGTACATCAGGGTACAATTCTTGGGCCTGATGGAAACAGAATGAGCAAGTCAAGAGGAAATACCATTTCTCCTGATGAATATGTAAGAAAGTTTGGATCAGATATATTTAGAATGTACCTTGGCTTTGGCTTTAATTATGTCGATGGTGGCCCATGGAGTGATGACGGTCTCAAGGCAATCTCAAGATTTGCAAGCAGGATTGAGAGATTGGTAGAGAGCCTACTCGAGCAGAAGTCAAACAACACAAGAACCGATATTGATAAGGATGACAAGGATTTAAATTACGTTCGTCATACGGCTATAAAGGGTGCAACACAGGATACAGAAAGATTCCAATTTAATACTGCAATCTCACGTTGCATGGAGCTTGTAAATGCTTTGTTTAAATATGATTCAGAGGTCAAGGTTAAAAATATAAAGCTCTTTGAAGAAACCATTATTGACCTTATCAAACTAATATCACCTTTCGCACCACACTTTGCAGAAGAGTTATGGGAACAGCTAGGATTTGAATATTCTATATTCAATCAGGCATGGCCAGCTGTTGATGAGAAAGCATTAGTTCGGGACACTATTGAGATTGCTGTACAGGTAAATGGAACTGTCAGAGGTAAAATAGATATATCTGCAAATGCTGAAAACAGTGAAGCTGAGGCTGTCGCATTATCTGATGAAAAGATAAAGCAGTTCTTAGCTGGTAAAGAGGTAAAGAAGGTTATTGTTGTAAAAGGCAGGTTAGTGAATATCGTTGCAAAGTAATATTTTAATTAATTTAAATATGTAGCTTAGTACCTATACTCTTGTTATATAAGCAAAGTATATGGGATATAACATTAAAATGGGCTGATACAAAACTATTGATTAATAAGTTTTGTATCAGCCTTTATTTTAATACTTAAATGTATTTCTTTATACACTAAAACAATTCTCTCCAAAAACTTTTGGTATAATCTGTACAATGTGATAAAATAAAGGCATATTATGGCGAGGAGGTATTATCCTTTGGAAATTACATTTTATAGAAAGCTTGCTAACAAAGTGGCAGATGCCGTTATAGGTAATCAAGAATATTCTGACTCAGAAGCAAAGAGGATACGCTATGGTTTAGTATGCATTTTTTCAGATTTGTATAAATTTGTTTTGTTTTTGATAATTTTTTCTATCCTTTCATTTACTAAAGAATTTTTGATTGCTTTTACAGGTCTTATGTTGCTTCGCCCTTTTTTAGGTGGATTTCACGCGAAAACTGAGCTTGCATGTATTTTCATTTCCTTCACTACAGTACTGATTAGCGTAGTAGTTGGAGAAATGAATATTATACCCCCACTCCTTCAGCAAGTGTTAATAATTCTGTTACCGATAATCGGGGTAATAATTGCCCCAGTTCGGACTAAAAAAATTGAAGAAAAGAAATCCTCTTCAAAAGTATTAACAGGTATAGTAACAGCTTTCATCTTAATCATTGATTATTTTTTATTAACTAACCAAATCCTATTTGTAACTATAATACAAGTTTACTTACTTGCCCTATATCAAATACTAAAAAATTGTAAAACTGCATATAAACTCACTAAATAATTGTTTATTTTACAATTATTTTCGATTTTTATTGACTTTTTATGTAAAATGAGAGATTATTAGGTTATAAACTATTTGTAAAGGAGGGTTTCAATTGAAAAGATATTTACTTAAATCAATCGGGAAGTATTCCTTACTAATTGCCGGAATTGCTGGTTGTGCAGTTAAGATGGGCTTTTATTATGAGCCAAAAGAATAGTGGCTACTAAAAAAAAATAATCCAAATCTTGCAAAAACCCATAAATACATGTAGAGTAAGTATATAGTATTTATGGGTTTTTTATGTCAATATATATTGGGAGGAGTATTTAAGTATGTACGAGATCAGTGAATTACTTTTTACTGCGTTTGAAGGCTTTTTATTTATGGTAGCTTTCTCAATACTCTCAAATCAAAGAGAATTTATACGTAAGCATTATATTAAAGCCACTACTTTTGTATTTATATACACTATTTATACATATTGGCTAACTTTATTTGTTCCAATAGGGTTGCACACCCTTCCTATTGTTTTACTCACATTATTAATATTTAATTATATGTTTAATGGAACCTTTCTTAAAAG
Source organism: Bacillota bacterium (assembly GCA_023391425.1). GTDB lineage: Bacteria > Bacillota > Clostridia > Acetivibrionales > DSM-1351 > Ruminiclostridium. The sequence goes on from JAEWAX010000150.1 coordinate 52,506, forward strand.
CGTGATAAAGCAGTTACTGGCTTTTATAGTTATGACACTTATTGAAACACTTATATCTCTTTTTGGGATGTTAATAACGGGTATACCTATTTCTACTCTGTTGCAAGCTGATTTCTATGTATTTATATGTACCATTATTGCAAAGGTTTTTGAGACTATAGCTGTTATTATTCTCTTTAGAAGTAATTTCAACGTATCCTGGCTAAATGATATCAATTCAAACAACTCTGGATTTAGTCAAATATTAGCAATCATTTCATTTGTTTTGATATTTATGTTTGGTACAAACATTTACATGTCAAGTAATTCCCAAAATATTATTCTTTTAAATGTATTCACATTTTTAGTTTATCTTGTGCTAATAATTGCAGTATTTATGGCTTTTCGTGAAGTCTCAAAGCTTCAGATAATTCAATTTGCAAGTGAAGCAACAAAGAGAAACATTCAGCAGCTTATTGAATTTAATGAAATGGTAGCAAAAGAACGTCATGAGTATAAAAATCATTTAAATACCATCTATGGTTTATGTACTATGAATAAACCTGATTTAAGTGAAAAAATCAAACTATACATTAATAGCTATGCTAATAATAGTGATACTATAAACATAGTAATTGATTCGGGTAATGATTTTGTTGATGCCATAATTAATGTAAAATACAACAATGCACTTCAAAAAGGGATAGAAGTACTTGCAGATTTTGATGTACCTTTATCAGTAGCAAGGATTGATGAGGATGTTGCTGTTACAATTATCTCAAATATTATAGAAAATGCCTTTGAGTCAATAGTTACAGTTGAGAAGGAGAAGAAATATATTAATATACAAACATACATTGAAAATAACACCTACTATATTTCAATCTCTAATAACGGACCTATGATTACTGAATCTGACAAAAAGAAAATATTTAACGCAGGTTTTTCTACAAAAGATAACATTACAAAGAAAAGGGGCTTTGGGCTAAGTATCGTCCAAGCAGAGGTTGAGCGCTGTGGCGGGGTTATTTCAATAAATAGTACAGAGGAAGTAACTGAATTCCTAATATCACTAAAAGTTAATGAACAGCAAGCAGTTGTTTAAAAGTACTCTTGTAGGTGCTGTTAAAAGCTATTCTTATTAATGATAAAAGTAAATTATAATCTCGTTCTGACCCTGACGCTGAACGAGATTTCTATATTAAAAATTCTACACATTACACAGGAAATTGGTTATAATAAAGGGATAGGCATAAGTAGATTTCTTAGATTCTGTGGGAGTGCTTTTTCTTCCACAGGGTCTTAGAAATCGCAATCCAGGGTTGTAGCGCCGCTTATTCTGCCGATTATTGAATCGGGAGTATTAGCGGCGGTAGACATCGGATAAGCAGATTTCTATTATAGTAATATTGGAGTAACTGATGTTTCATATTTCAAAAGATAGTATATATTACCTGTCCACCCCTATAAAATTTAAAAAAGGCTTGGACTATTATAAATCCAAAAGAGTAAAGTCTGTATCTTTTAATGAAGATATGCTTTTATTTGATGCATCGGTTATTGGGACTCGGCCTTATAACGTTCAAATACAATTTGATAAAGATGGTCATTTAAAAAACTATTCCTGTACTTGTCCAGACTCTTTAATGTCAACTAGTTGCTGCAAGCATGTTGCTGCAGTAATGTTCCTTATAAAGGAAAAGGATGATCAAGGCTTTTTTAACTCTGCAAATCAAAAACAAGCTGCAAAGGAGATATTTGATTTTTTCCAAGCTAGATCAAGTAGTATTAAATCCAAAATAAATGTTGAATTTAACTTGGAGCTTTTTAAAACGAAATCCTCATTTGCAAAAAGAGGTCCCTCTGCTACATTAACACTACGGATTGGATTGGATCGTCTTTACGTTGTCAGGAATATAAATGAACTATTTGAGTGTATAAAGAACAACAAAGAGCTTGTTTATGGCAAAGGATTTTCCTTTGATTCCTCCATATATGATTTTAAAGAGGCTGATAAGCCTATCATTTTGTATTTGCAAGAAATGTGGCAAAATGAGAATTTAATTGATTACCTTACTGGAGATATTAAAAAACAGACTATTTTTAAGGATAAGGAGATATTTTTATCTGAGGCTGCATTAAAGCGATTGCTTGAGTTACTGAAAACAATTACCTTCAATGTGATACTTGATGATAAAAAGTTAGAGAATGTAAGCATAATAGAGCAGAATATTCCTATAGAATTTATTCTTACTAAAAACTCAGCTGTAGTTGATTTAAACATTGATACCAAGGATTCACTCTACCAAATCACTACAGATTGTGAATTCTTTTTGTATAAAGATACAATTTGTAAAGTCTCAAAGCAGCAGCAAGAATATTTTAAACCTTTTTATCAGTATATATCCAAGCAAAAATTGAATAAGATTAGCTTTATAGATCAGGATAAAGAGCGGTTTTTTGCCGAGATATTGCCATTTATCGAAAAGATAGGGCAAGTATCTATCGATGATGAGCTCCAAGCCATGGTCGAGCGACTGGAATTTGAACCTGAAATATATCTGGATAGATTTGAAGATATTATAACTGCAGATGTTAAATTTAAGTATGGAGAAAGAACAATAAATCCATTTTCTGCAGATGGGAATAAGCCTACCTCTGATAAGATACTCATAAGGGATATAGAAAATGAGGGAATTTTACTTGATATTCTTGCCGAAACTGATTGTAAAGTAAGTGGTAACAAAATCTATCTTGATGAGGAAGAAAAAATATTTGACTTTGTAAACTATGTCATACCAAAGCTCCAGGAATATTCGCAGGTATTCTATTCTGAGAGTTTTAAGGCAATGAGCTTCAGAAAGACGCCTTCATTTTCGGGATTTCTAAGGCTGAATAGCATGAATGACTTCCTTGAATTTAGTTTTAATATTGAAGGAGTACAGCGTGATGAACTGGCTGCTATATTTGATAGTATTAGACAAAAAAAGAAGTATTTTAGGCTGAAGGATGGAGCGTTTTTGCCATTAGAATCAGATGGAATGATGAATATGGCTGAAATAATTGACCAACTCGACCTGAATTATAATGATATTGAAAACGAGCTGGTACAGTTACCAAAATACCGCGCACTTTATATTGATAATATGCTTAAGGAAAGCGGTATGAAGTTTTTTGAGCGCAATACTGCTTTGAAGGATTTACTTCACGATATTCAAGACCCTGCCGAAACAGAGTACAAGATACCTAAAACAATAAAAGGCACACTTAGAGATTATCAAAAGTTAGGCTTTAAATGGCTCAAAACTCTTTCAGTATATGGGCTTGGCGGCATATTGGCTGATGACATGGGTTTGGGAAAAACACTTCAAGTTATAACGTTGCTCCAGTATGAGAAGCAATTGTCTGGAGACTGCCCATCTATTGTGGTTGTCCCAACCTCTTTAATTTACAACTGGTGTGCAGAGGTTCAAAAATTCGCTCCTGAATTAACTATTACAGCTGTCGTTGGTAATAAGGCGGAGCGACAGGATTTGATCAAATTGGGGCTTAATTCTGATATTCTAGTAACCTCTTATGCACTGATAAGAAGAGATATTGATGAATACAAGTCATTTTCCTTCAGATATTGCATACTTGATGAGGCTCAGCATATAAAGAATCCATCCTCCCAAGCTGCAAGGGCAGTAAAGCAATTGATATCTAACCATAGACTGGCTTTAACAGGAACGCCAATGGAAAACAATTTGACAGAGCTATGGTCAGTATTTGATTTTATACTCCCAGGTTACCTACGTTCGCATACAAAATTTGTTGAGAAGTACGAGGGACCAATCTCAAAGGGTGATAATTCAGTATTATCTAGTTTAAGTAAGCAGATTAAGCCTTTCATCTTGAGAAGGCTCAAACAAGACGTTCTCAAGGAATTACCAGAGAAAATAGAGCATGTAATAGAGGCCGAACTCACTGATGAGCAAAAGAAGCTATATGTCGCTTACCTCGAGCAAGCCAAGGGAGATATATTTAAGGAAATAAGTGAAAAAGGCTTTGAAAAGAGCCATATAAAAATACTTTCTGTACTCACTAGACTCAGACAGCTATGCTGTCACCCGGCACTCTTTGTAGAAAACTATGAGGGTGACAGCGGAAAGCTGTTGCTGCTCAAGGAAATTGTTGAGGAGTCTCTTGTAGCTGGACATAGGATACTGTTATTCTCTCAGTTTACTTCAATGCTGGCAATTATTAAAGCTTGGCTTACTGAAGCTGAAGTGGATTTCCTTTACTTAGATGGTTCCACACCTGCAGAAGAGAGAATAAGACTAGTTCGGGGTTTTAACAATGGTGAAGGCAAGATATTCCTGCTATCACTTAAGTCGGGTGGCACCGGCCTAAATCTCACTGGTGCAGATACTGTTATTCATTACGACCCATGGTGGAATCCTGCTGTAGAAGATCAGGCGACTGACAGAGCTTATAGAATAGGTCAGACAAAAACCGTTCATGTTATGAAGCTGGTTACACACGGAACAATTGAAGAAAAAATCTTAGGACTAAAGGACAGAAAAAAACAGTTAGTCGATGCTGTTATTCAGTCTGGTGAAACACTGATTACTAAAATGAGCCAGCAGGAGCTGACTGAGTTATTTGAGATGTAAATGCATCTCAATAAATTTTTTTGTTGCACCACTTTATGTTATGTATCCTAATACACAAAGACAGTAGTTCTGCCTATAGGCCGTACTGCTGTTTTTTTATGAGTATGCTTATTTCAAAATTAAGAAAAAAAGGGAGGTATATACTTCTGATATTATTGACAAATTATATCAGAGTGATATAATGCAATATATCAGAGTGATATAATTTGGAGGTGTTATAATGGCAATAAAAAACAAATCAAAATATGCGCTTTTAGGCGTTTTAAGCCTAAAACCCGGCTCAGGCTATGACATTAAAAAGTTTTGTGACAAGAGTATCTCGTTTTTTTGGAATGAGAATTTTGGACATATCTATCCTGTCCTTACGCAACTTGAAAAGGATGGACTTATCCTTTTGAAAGAAAGTAATAGCGACAATAGGAAAAAGGTATATAGCATATCAGATAAAGGCCTAAAGGAATTCACTGACTGGCTTTTGCTCCCTGTTGAATATCAGCCAACCAGATCTGAACTTTTGCTCAAATTATCTTTTGCATACTATATTCCAAGTGAAAAAACTATTGAAATGCTGCAGGAGGTCAAACAAAGAAAAACCCTCGAATTGGAGGAATACCTTACACTTGAAGCCTCCTATAAAAGTACAGAAAAAATTAGAGAAAACGATTTTTATCCATACTGGTTGGCACCACTAAGATTTGGTATCCTGTCAACAAAATCCACAATAAAATGGTGTGAAGAAACAATTAAAAATATTGAGAACAGCACAAAAATACAGAAAAATGTTATTACAGAAGACCAATAATTAAAAGGAATACCTAGAGATCCAGTAATAACTAAAAAAGCAACAACTAAATATTATGATAATATTCTTAATCAGGTTTGGAGGTTTAATTTATGTCGAGGGTTCTATTTATTAATGGGAATGCTCATGGCCACATCAATCCCACAATTGCTTTAGTAAGGGAGCTTATCAACCGTGGAGAAGAAGTTGTATATTTTTCAACTGAGAATTTTAGGAAAAAAATTGAAGTCGCAGGAGCAAATTTTGAGGCCTATGGTGAGAAGCTAGATATTTTTCTTAAAAGCCTCAGACCAAGTGGCAATCATCCTTTTTATACACTATTAGAAATTATGCTCAAAATGGATGAACAAACAATCCCTCTGGTAATTGAGAGGATAAAAGGAAAAAGCTTTGATTACATAATACATGATTCCATGTTTGGAGGTGGCAATGTTTTAGCGAATATGCTGGGAATTCCAGCCATATGCTCTTGTACTTCCTTTGCTATGCCAAAACTACCTCTACCCACCTATATGCTTGAACCTGGATTCCATCCTCAGCTAGACATGTTATATAAGGAAATGGTTAGGTTATCAGCTGCTTGGAAAATTGATTCATTAAAAATAATGGATATTTTCTTCAAAAAGGAAAACCTGAATATCGTCTACACTTCAAAGCTGTTTCAACCAGATTCAGAGCTCTTTGATGAAAGCTTTAAATTTGTCGGACCTTCAATTGATGAAAGACGCGAGGACGGAGGTTTTGAATTGGAGGGAGTCGAAGGACACAAGGTTGTTTACATTTCAATGGGAACTGTAAATAACAATTGCACTGATTTCTATAAGAAGTGTATCGAGGCATTTGGGAATACTGAACTGAAAGTTGTAATGGCTATAGGCAAGAAGGTTGATATAGCTTCCCTTGGGTCAATACCAGAAAACTTTATTGTCAGAAATTATGTCCCTCAACTTGAGGTTTTAAAGAAAACAGATGCCTTCATTAGCCATGGCGGATTGAACAGTGTAAGTGAAGCTCTTTATTATGGGATTCCTATGGTAGCTATCCCACAAGCAAATGACCAGCCTATGGTTGCAAACCAACTGGTTGCTCTAGGTGCGGGAATGATGCTAAAAATGGAGGAGGCAACACCTCAGGTTTTAAAAGAAACCGTATACAAGCTTATTCTGCAGAATTCATATAAAGCTGCTGCGCAAAGAATTGGTGAGAGCTTTAAGGAAGCTGGTGGATTTAAAACAGCATCCGATTGTATTTTTGAATATAAGAAGGCAATAAACATTTAAAATTTTGCGTAAGCCTCCAAATTGACATAATGAAGAATTATATCATTTTGAAGGCTTACGCCACCCTTCAAGGTATTATAAAAAAGCACTAATCAAGATTTCTTGTCTCTTTAACTACCAAACTTACAACATCATACATCCAATAATACATGTCCTCTGGCTTCAAAGAGAGAAGTTTATCTTTATCCAGAATTACCTCTTCATTATTAACTGTTACGATACTATAAAACGGATCATAATTAAGGGCTGTTATACTTGACATGGTTTCCCATTCTTTAATTGTTACAGTTCCCTTTGAAACCAAAAGCTTCAGCAAATCATAACTGCTTCTTTGACTGAATTTCAACTTAAAACCAGGACATTCTTTATTGATAAAGTATTCATCTATTTCATTCCATATACCTTCAATAGTTGTCTGCCTTTCAATTAAACTTTGAATTGACAAGTCACCTGTATTCATTGCTTGAGCAAGTCTTTGTTCCCAAAAATTTGGTTTCCAATTAAGACTCCTACTCATATGAATAATCCATTTTTCATGTGGTATATACTCATTATTAGCAATAAATAGTGCTTCAATTAACGGAATGATTGCTTTGTTTAGAATAAAATGACCTTGTAAAGCATCACCTCTATGTATCCATATATCTCCTGCGAGTCTATAGTACCACCAGGAACTAAATAATAACCCTTCTGCTTCTGATGCTTTTGGCGTACAGGATAGTTTATCATCCATTAAACGTTGTATTTTTCCCTTCGGGTCAAATAGTACTTTTGAGTATGACAAATCCCATAATGCAACACTGTCCCAAGAACGTTTCTCTTCATTTTCAAAATCTGCTATTTTAATATCGTATAGGTATCCATTGAGTTTCGTAATTCCTATTGGTATAGGCGATTTTGATTTATGCCATGCCTCATAATTTTTCTTATCCAGGTAAATAGTTATATCAATCTCTGATAGGTGGTCAGCATATCCACGAGATAACCCCCCATTAAGTGTAATTCCTATTACTCCATCAAGGGCTTTAATGTCGTTGACATTATTATCCAATTTTACTAGTAAATCATCGATTGTATTTTTGCTATTTAAGTTTACAAACGGTCTGTTCATCTGAATCTACTCCTTTATCTTATCTTTTATTTTACCTTTAATTTAATCCCTTATTTTATCTTCGTTTAGGCTTGTTACCTTGCTCATTCTTCCCATTAAAATTTGTTAGTAAAAATAATATCGTCCAGACTCTTTTTCTCAGTAACCTTTCCATTTTCAGCTGGATAACCAAAAGCAATTATTTCTGATGCAATGTAAGGGCTGGGTAAATTTAAGAGTCTTGTAAGTTTATC
>JAEWAX010000009.1 GCA_023391425.1 Bacillota bacterium
GGTCAGTACAATAATGGACCAAGACCTGACAGACCACAGGGCCAGTACAATAATGGACAGAGGTCAGACAGACCACAAGGTCAGTACAATAATCGACCAAGACCTGACAGACCACAAGGCCAGTACAATGGGCAGAGGTCAGATAGACCTCAAGGTCAGTACAATGGGCAGAGGTCAGATAGACCTCAAGGTCAGTATAGCGGACAGAGAACTGACAGACCACAGGGTCAGTATAATAACAGACCACAAGGTTTGGAGATACCTAAGCCAGACGTAACTGTTGCTCAAGACCAATTTGATTCACAGAGGAATGAAGCAAGAAGAGAATTCCAAAGTAAGGATATTGACAAGAGTGTAAAGAGGGATGAAAACAAGAAGAAAGAGACTCCAAAGAGTAACCTTATTCAGAACAAACAAAGAGTAAGACCTCAAAAAATTGTTATTGAGAAAAAAGGTGTTTCGGAAATTCTTTCTGAAGACTATATTTTTAATGAATTTTATAATGATGATGGCAAGAAGAAGAGACTACCTAGGAACAAGAAAAATGAAAAAGCTCAAGTGAAATATATTCCTCCAAAGGCAGTCTTGACTTCAATAACTATACCAGAATCACTTACAGTAAAAGAGCTGGCTGAATCGCTTAAAAAGACATCAACTGAAATAATAAAGAAGTTGATGGCTTTCGGAGTAATGGCCACACTCAATAATGATGTAGATTTCGATACTGCCACAGTCATAGCTGAAGAGTTTGGTGTAAAGACAGAGAAAGCAATACAGGTTAGTGAAGAAGATATACTCTTTGATGACACTGAAACAGAGGATGAGTCAAAATTACAACCAAGGCCTCCAGTAGTTGTTGTTATGGGACACGTTGACCATGGTAAGACTTCCTTGCTTGATGCAATCAGAAGCGCTCATGTAATAGATAGTGAAGCTGGAGGAATTACTCAGCATATTGGTGCTTATACAGTTAAGGCAAATGATAGAAATATTACTTTTTTAGATACTCCTGGCCACGAAGCTTTTACGGCAATGCGTGCAAGAGGAGCTCAAGCTACGGATATTGCAATACTGGTTGTTGCAGCGGATGATGGTGTAATGCCACAGACAATTGAAGCAATCAATCATGCTAAAGCAGCAAATGTTTCAATCATTGTTGCTATAAACAAGATTGATAAGCCAGGAGCAGATATAGACAGGGTTAAACAAGAACTTACTAAGTATGGAATAGTTGCAGAAGAATGGGGCGGAGATGCTATTATGGTTCCTGTTTCTGCAAAGAAGAGAATCAATATCGATCAATTATTAGAAATGGTGCTCTTATCTGCAGATATGTTGGAATTGAAGGCTGATCCAGATAGACAGGCAAAGGGAACAATTATTGAAGCTAAGCTAGATAAAGAAAGAGGTCCTGTTGCAACTGTATTAGTTCAAAGAGGTACATTGAAAACAGGTGATGCTATTATTGCTGGTTCAGCATTTGGTAGAATCAAAGCAATGACAAGTGATAAAGGAATTTCAATTAAGAGTGCTGGACCTTCAATGCCAGTAGAAATTCTTGGAATGACAGATGTTCCAGAGGCTGGAGAACTGTTCTATGCTGTTACTGATGAAAAGGTAGCAAAGCAATTAGTTGAAAAAAGAAAGTTTAAACAAAAGGAACAACAATATAAATTAACTTCAAAAGTAACTCTTGAAGATTTATATGCTCAGATTATAGCTGGTAAGGTTAAGGACTTGAATATTATTATTAAGGCTGATGTTCAAGGTTCAGTTGAAGCTGTAAAGCAATCACTTGTTAAACTGAGCAACGAAGAGGTAAGAGTAAATGTTATTCATGACGCAGTTGGTGCTATTACTGAGTCTGATGTAACATTAGCACAGGTTTCAAATGCTATTATAATTGGATTTAATGTAAGACCAAGTATAGATGTTACTGAGGCTGCTAAAAACGCCGAGGTAGATTTAAGATTATATAGTGTTATATACAAAGCTATTGAAGATGTTCAGTCAGCAATGAATGGTTTGCTTGAACCAACCTATAAGGAGGTTGTACTTGGGCATGTTGAAATCAGACAGATATTTAAGGTTTCAGATGTAGGTACTATTGGTGGAGCATATGTTACAGATGGAAAAGTGCTGAGAAATTCTGAAGTTAGAGTTGTTAGAGATGGTATAGTGGTTCATGAAGGCAAACTTGCATCACTCAAGAGATTTAAAGATGATGCTAAGGAAGTCGCTCAAGGTTATGAATGTGGTATTTCAATTGAACGCTTCAACGACATTAAAGAAGGCGATGTTATCGAGGCATTTATTATGGAAGAGGTTAAGAGATAAGCGAGTTCTAGATTGTGTGGGTGTAGTTTCCCACAGAATCGTAGAAATCGCAATCGGAATCGTAGCGCCGCTCAGCGACGAAGAAAAATAGCGGCGGTAGATTGGGGTAAGCGAGTTCTAGATTGTGTGGGTGTAGCTTCCCACAGAATCGTAGAAATCGCAATCGGAATCGTAGCGCCGCTCAGCGACAAGGAGAATAGCGGCGGTAGATTGGGATAAGCGAGTTCTTAGATTAGGATATATGGCGATAATGTATTAACCGAATAGGTTGAAGAGGATAATATCCAATTCAGCCTATTTGCATATTTTATCCGATGTCTACCGCTGAACAAAGTCTACTTTATAGAATCAGATGTGTTCGATAGTGGCAATACTAAAGAATATCTAAGTAATTCAAAAATTGAGACCGTAGCTAATGCGGTTAGGAGGTAAATTATGTCAGATAGAATAACAAGAATATCAGAAGAAGTAAAAAAAGAAGTAAGTAATATCATTCAAAACGAAATTAAGGATCCTAGACTACCAAGTTTAGTAAGTATAATAGACTGCAATGTATCAAAGGATCTCGGTCATGCAAAAATCTATATAAGTGTTTTGGGCAACGATGAAGAAAAGAAAAATGCAATAAAAGCTCTTAAAAGTGCAGCAGGATTTATTAGGCATGAGCTGGGACATAGAATACAACTAAGATGTACTCCTGAACTTCACTTTGAATTGGATACATCAATTGAACATGGTATTTATATTAATAAATTATTAGATGATGCAAAAAAAGACTTTAAGGATTAAGCTAAGGGGCATATTATGGACAAAGAGATTATTAAGTTAATAGAAGAAGCAGGAGGTGTAGCAATATTTCCTCATGTTAGTGCGGATGGAGATGCTATTGGTTCATCTCTTGCGTTAGGCTTAGCGCTTAAAAATGCTGGTAAGAAGGTGGCAATATATATTGAAGAAAATATTTCAAATGTATACAAGTTCTTGCCAGGACTTGGCTTAGCTGACTTCTATAGTGATAGTAATGAGATTATGGATTTAAATATAGCACTGGATACTGGTGATGTAGGCAGATTGGCATCTAGAGCAGAAGCTTTTTTTAAAGCTCCCTGTACAATAAATATTGATCATCATGTTACTAACACGAAATTTGGACATTTAAATTATGTGGATGCTTTATCTGCTTCAACAGGAGAAATTATTTACACACTTATTACTGAAATGAAGTTAAGAATTGATAGTGAAATTGCTATGTGTCTTTATACTGCAATAGCTACAGATACTGGTGGCTTTCAATATGAAAATACATCAGCAGGAACACATAGAATAGCAGCTGCTTTATTGGAGGCAGGCATTAATGTTGGAGAGCTATCTCAAAGAATCTTTGATAATACTACTTATGAAAAACTAAAATTAAAGCAAAAGTCAATTGAATTACTTGAATTATATGAGGACGCTAAGATTGCAGTTGTTGTTCTTTCCCAAGAGGATATTAGATCAGCTGGAGCTAAGGATGAGGATTGTGATGGTATTGTAAATATAGGAAGGTCAATTGAAGGTGTTGAAGTTTCTGTCTTAATTAAAGAGAAGGATGAAAACGTGATTAGAGTTAACTTAAGGTCTAAAACATTTGTAGATGTATCTGAGGTGGCGGGTGCTTTTGATGGCGGTGGACACAAAAGAGCTGCTGGATGCACTGTAAAAGGCAGTTTAGAGGAAGTAAAAGCAAAGATAATTAATGCTGTAAAGGAAAGACTTTAAATATGAATGGTATAATGAATGTATTAAAGCCTGCAGGAATGACATCTTTTGACGTGGTAGCTGTTATAAGAAGAATTTCAGGTCAAAAAAAGATAGGACATACCGGAACCTTAGACCCATCCGCGGTTGGAGTATTACCAATATGTATTGGAAATGCGACTAAGGCTATTGAGTTTATGATTGATAAGGACAAGGTGTACCGAGCAGAACTAACTTTAGGTGTTTCTACGGATACTCAGGATTCATCTGGAAAGGTGATTTATTCGCAAACGGTTGATGCTGACTATAATACAATATTAAGTGTGGTTGAGAGTTTTGTTGGTGATATACAGCAGCTACCACCAATGTATTCTGCAATTAAAATAGGTGGTAAAAAGCTCTATGAAATTGCACGACAGGGTGAGACTATTGAACGTCAGTCTAGAAGCATAACGATTTATGATATTAATGTAATCCGAATATGGGATGAAAAGTCACTTTTTATGGATGGGGAATATAATACAGAATATAATACCAAGAAAGTACTTTTTGACGTACATTGTTCAAAAGGAACATATATTAGAACTCTTTGCAATGACATAGGAGAAAAATTAGGCTGTGGTGGGCATATGTCTTTTTTAGTTAGAACAAGGTCTGGTAAATATAACTTAGACTCTGCACTAACGTTAGAAGAAATTAAAGAACATGCAAGCAAGAACACCCTTAGAAATAGTTTGCTGCCAGTGGAGACTGTTTTTGAAGAATATGATTCTATTCATTTGGGAGAAGTCGATACGTTTAAGTATAACAATGGTGTATGGGTAGAAATAATTTGTGATAAATGTGATAAGGATACTTTGAAAAGGGTATATGATAAAGATAATGTTTTTTTAGGAATAGGTGAGCTATCTAATAACGGAAAAACAGTATATCTTAAATCAAAGAAGTTCTTTAAGGACAACTGATCTAGTGTGAGGGGCATATAGAAGGAGATAATTATGCAAGTTATTTATTCTAATGATGGTAGAAATTTTGATTGCAATACAGGGGTAGGTTTAGGCAATTTTGATGGCTTGCATATTGGACATATGGCCTTAATAAATACTTTAATTCGAGAATCTCAATTAAATGGATTAGCTTCAATAGTATATAACTTTACTAAGCATCCTGAAAATATTCTTAGAAAGAAGCTTATTACTCCTCTTTTATTGACAGAACAGAAAAAAATAGATCTGCTTAGTGAGATACCCCTTGATTATCTATATTTTGATGAATTTAATGAGGATTTTTCAAGACTTACGCCTGAAGAATTTGTTAAAAATATTTTAATAGACAAACTTCATATAAAGTTGGCTGTAGTTGGATATGATTATAAATTTGGTTATCGAGGACAAGGTGACATAGCTGTTCTAAAAGAGCTAGGGAAAAAGTATGGTTTTAGGGTTATAGTTATATCTGCTATAAAGTGTGATAATGAAATTATTAGTAGTACTAGAATAAGGGAATGTGTTATAAAAGGGAAGCTTGAAACGGCATATAAGCTTTTGGGAAGAAACTATTCTATTACCGCAGAGGTGGTAAGTGGTAGGAGAGTAGGAAATACTATTGGTTTTCCTACAGCAAATATACACCCAGAAAGATTTTTGGTTTTGCCAGAGACTGGGGTATATATTACAAAGACCTTGCTTGATGGTAAGTTCTATAATAGCATGACGAATGTGGGCTATAACCCAACCTTTGAAGATGTTAAGCAGATAACTGTAGAAACTCATCTAATTGATTTTAATCAAGATATTTATGGGAAAAAGATAGAGGTATTTTTTTTGAAAAAGATTAGAGATGAAAAGAAATTTAAAAGTGTTGATTTATTAGTTAAGCAAATAGCAAAAGATATGAGGACTACCAAAGAATTTTTTGGTATACAAGAGATTACTTATGGAAAGATATAAAATCGTTATTACTGGAATAGTTCAAGGTGTAGGATTTAGACCATTTATATACAATCTATCTACTCAGCTTGGATTAAAGGGTTGGGTTGGTAATACTGACAGTGATGTAATAATTGAGGTAGAGGCAGACAATAATCAATTAATTGGTTTTGTAGAATTGATACGAGAAAGAGCACCTGCTTTATCCAAAATAGAGTCAATTAGCTATGAGAAATTGCCAATTGAAGGTTTTACTGATTTCACCATAAAACATAGTCAAATAAATTCTAAAGGTAATGTTTTCATTTCTCCTGATGTCTGCACCTGTGATGATTGCTTGGAAGAGCTCAAAGACAGGCAAGATAGAAGATATATGTACCCATTTATTAATTGTACCAATTGTGGCCCACGTTTTACAATTATTAAAGATATTCCATATGATAGAGATAAAACTACAATGAATAGTTTTGAAATGTGTAATAATTGTAGGCAAGAATATACAACACCTTCAGATAGACGCTATCATGCTCAACCTGTTTCTTGCCATGATTGTGGGCCTAGTCTTAGGATAGTAGCTGCAAATGACGGCTTAATATCTAATATTCAAATGACCAGTAACGAATGTATTGAATATATTGCAAAAGTGATAAAAGAAGGGAAAATAGCAGCAATAAAAGGTATTGGAGGCTACCATCTAGCTTGTGACGCCTTGAATGGGGCTGCGATTGAAACACTTAGAAGCAGAAAGCATCGTGATGACAAACCGTTTGCATTGATGATGAGAAATCTAGATGTAGCAGCTAAGTATTGCAAAATAAACGAAAAGGAAATGCAATTGCTGAGATCTCCTGCAAGCCCGATAGTATTGCTTGAAAGAAAAGCGGAGATGAAATTACCTGCATTAATAGCCCCACTTAATAGATATTTAGGTGTAATGCTGCCATATACTCCGATACATCACATATTGTTTGAGCAGGAGGGGTTCCCTGAGATTATTGTTATGACGAGTGGAAATTTGAGCAGTGAGCCTATTTTTTACAAAGATCAGGATGCTATTAGTGGACTTGATGGCATAGCAGATGCATTTTTAACAAATAACCGAGAAATATATATTCGAACTGATGACTCGGTTACCAGGGTTTTTGATAATAAAGAATATCCTATTAGACGTTCAAGAGGGTATGTTCCTAAGCCAATTAAATTGGATGTGCATAAGCTTTTAAACATTAATGAGAGTATAGATATACCATCAGTTCTAGCATGTGGCGGTGAACTGAAAAATGTTTTTTGCTTAAATAAGAAGAACTTATTTTATTTGAGTCATCATATTGGAGATTTAGAAAATGAGAGTACAAATAATGCTTTTATGAGTGGTGTTGAACATTTTAAGAGGCTATTTGATATTTCTCCTGAATGTATAGCATATGATCTACACCCAAATTATTTCTCCTCACAATATGCATTGAACCAAACAGAAAAAAATAAAATAGGAATTCAACATCATAAAGCTCACATTGCTTCCTGTATGGCTGAAAATCAGTTGGATGGAAATGTTATTGGGGTTTCCTTTGATGGAACCGGGTTTGGTGAGGACGGCAATATTTGGGGAGGAGAATTCTTTAAGGGAGGTTACTATGGCTTTGAAAGAGTTGGACATCTGGAATATGTTATGATGCCAGGCAGTGATTCGGCCGTAAAGCATCCCTGGAAGATGGCTTTAGGCTATCTTTTTAATGCAAGATTAACAGATGTTGTTCAAGAAAGTAAGGCAAATAGATGTAGTGAGAACAGACTCTCTCTGAGTGGTATAAGTCAATATGACATTGATTTTATAATAAACATGTTGAAGAGAAAATTAAACTGTCCTCAAACATCAAGTATGGGGAGATTTTTTGATGCAGTTTCTGCCCTATTGGGAATTAAAACTGATATAAGCTACGAAGGTCAGGCTGCAATTGAACTTGAGAATTATTCGGTTGATAAAAACCCAGAGCCATATGATATTGAGCTTTGTGAAATCAATAACCCTTCTAGAATTTTGACCGGTTCTTCAAATGATAGTTCCTCAGATACTAACATATCAGGGTTTATTGCAAAAACAAGCTGTATAATAAAGCAGATTGTGAAGGATATACAAGATTGTCAGAGTATTGAGTATATTTCCTCTAGATTCCATTGCACTATTGCGGATATTGTTTTACAAGGTTGTGAGATAATAAGGAATAGTAATGGTATAAATTCAGTAGTTTTAAGTGGAGGTGTTTTTCAAAACATGACTCTACTAAAAATGAGTGTTGATAGACTAAGGGAACATGGGTTTATTGTGTATACTCACTCTGAGGTTCCAGCTAACGATGGAGGGATTGCGTTAGGCCAAGCTATGATGGCTTTGGCAAGAAGTGTCATAAATCCAAGAGATTGAAATATAAGTGTTATGGGTATATACTATTTTAGTGATAAGTTATGCCAGATGAATCTAATAGGAGGATAAACAAATGTGCTTAGGATTACCTGCAAAAGTTTTAAGTATTGATGGAGATAAAAGTACAGTGGAAATGATGGGAGTAACAAGTACAATTTCTATAGAGCTTCTTGAAAATGTAAAGGTTGGTGATTTTGTCTTAGTACATGCTGGGTGTGCAATCCAAGTACTAGATGAGGAAGAGGCACTTAAGACAATAGAAATATTTGATGAAATTAGGGAGCTAGGATTGAAATGAAAAACTATATAGATGAATTTAGAGATAAGGCAGTTATACAAAAAATTGTTGATAGTCTTAACAATTATTCAGGGCCAAATATAAAAATCATGGAAGTGTGTGGAACACACACAATGGCTATTTCACGGTATGGGCTTAGGTCACTTTTACCAAAAAGTATTGAATTGCTTTCAGGCCCTGGATGTCCAGTATGTGTTACACCAACATCATATATTGATAATGCAACAGAGCTTGCTGAAAACAAAGATGTTATTGTGACTACTTTCGGCGATATGATGAGAATTCCTGGCAATGAGAGTACATTACTTTACAAGAAAGCAAAAGGCTGCAACGTCCAAATGGTTTACTCTCCTCTAAATGCAGTTGATTTAGCCAGAGAGAACCCCGATAAGGAGGTTGTTTTTTTGTCTGTGGGTTTTGAAACTACAACTCCAGTTATTGCACTATCTGTTTACAAAGCTAAAAGTGAAGGAATAAATAATTATTCGGTACTGACAGCAAATAAGACAATGCCAGAGGCTATAAAAGTACTAGCAGGTGATAAAGAATTGGCTATTGATGGTTTTCTTTATCCAGGTCATGTTTCTGCAATAATAGGAACAGACTTTTTTTCGTATATTGCGTATAATATGGAAAAGGCTGGTGTAGTGGCAGGTTTCGAGCCTTTAGATATTTTGTATTCTATAAATACATTAGTTAAAAATATAACTGAACGTAAAAATATTTTAGAAAATATGTATTCAAGAATAGTTACCAAAGAGGGTAATACTAAGGCACAGAAAAAAATGTATGAGGTTTTTAAGCCTATGGATGCTGTGTGGCGTGGCATAGGTATGATTCCAAATTCTGGGCTGGGGCTTCGAGATGAATATGAAAGGTTTGATGCAGCTAAAAAGTTTAATATAAAACTAAAAGACAGCCCAGAACCAAAAGGCTGCCTTTGTGGTGAAGTGTTGAAGGGCAAGAAAAGACCCTCAAATTGTAAACTTTTCAAAACCAGATGTACTCCGGAAAATCCAGTGGGTGCATGTATGGTTTCATCTGAGGGAACATGTGCTGCATATTATAAATATGGTGAGTAGATTTAATTTAACAATCAGATATAATACTAATATGCATTGAAAATAGAAAATAATTGCTTTAGCATTTTATATAGGCATACGGAGGCTAACAAAATAATATGGATAATATAATTACTTTAGCTCATGGAAGTGGTGGCTCAGCTACACTGAAACTAATAGATAAAGTGTTCAAAAAGCACTTTAAGAACGATATTCTCTCCCAAGGAGACGATTGCGCTAAATTAAATATAGATAATGCAAGTAATTTGGTTTTCACTACTGACAGCTTTGTTGTTACTCCTATCTTTTTTAATGGGGGCAATATTGGGAAGCTAGCAGTTTGTGGTACTGTAAATGATTTATCAACTAGTGGCGCAACTCCACAATATTTAAGTTGCGGTTTTATAATTGAAGAAGGATTTAGTATAGAGGATTTGGAAAAAATCGTTGAAACTATGAGCATTACTGCCCGCGAATGCGGCGTTCAAATAGTAACAGGTGATACAAAAGTAGTTCAAAAGGGTGCAGCGGATAAAGTTTTTATTAATACCTCTGGTATTGGAGTAGTTCCTGATGGAATAAATATTTCAGGAAACAATGCAAGGGTAGGAGATAAGATTATAATTTCCGGTACTATCGGAGATCATGGAAGCTGCATTCTTTTAGAAAGAGAGAATATGGGTTTCCAGGCTGAAATTAAGAGCGATTGTGCTCCACTTTCCAGCTTAGTGCACGATATGCTTGAGATTACATCTGATATTCATGTTCTCAGGGATCCTACTAGAGGCGGTGTTGCTACTACATTAAATGAGATTGCAACGCAAAGTAATGTTTCAATTTTAATACAGGAAGATAAACTTCCTATAAAGAGAGAGGTTCAAGGAGTATGTGAGCTTTTGGGAATGGATCCTTTATATATGGCTAATGAAGGTAAATTGCTAAGCTTTGTGCCTGCTGAAAAAGCAGAAGCAGTACTCAGTGCTCTTAAAATGAATAAATATGGAGAGGACGCTCAAATTATAGGAGAGGTTGTGAAAGAGGGAGAACCAAAAGTGCTGTTAAAAGCATTAAGCGGGGGAACTAGAATTATTAATGTACTTGCTGGTGACCAATTACCGCGAATATGTTAATAACACCTAATTGTGAGGCAACGGCGAAAATCGCTGTTCATAAATTTGAAAGGGGGAGGATCATACTTTGATAATTTCTATGAAGGATCTTGGGAAAACATATAAAAATGGGCAAATAGAAGTTGAAGCACTTAGGAATGCCAATATAAATATAAAGAGAGAAGAGTTTGTTGCAATAATGGGGCCTTCTGGCTCAGGAAAATCTACTCTTATGAATATATTAGGATGCCTAGATAAATCTACAGCAGGAGAGTATTGGCTAGATGGTATTAATATTTCTACTTTAAATGAGGTTGAGCTTGCTAAGATCAGGAATCTTAAAATTGGATTTGTATTCCAGTCATTTAACTTACTACCAAGAATTACAGCATTGCAGAATGTTGAGCTTCCAATGATTTACGCCGGGGTTAGTATTAAGGAAAGGCGAAAAAAGGCTATTATTGCATTGGAAAGGGTTGGTTTAGCAGAAAGAATGCATCATAAGCCAAATGAAATGTCAGGTGGACAGAAACAGAGAGTTGCAATTGCACGAGCGTTGGTAAATACTCCAGCTATTATTCTGGCAGATGAACCCACAGGGAATCTTGATAGTTCATCTAGCGAAGAAATAATGTCAATATTTCAGGATTTAAATAGTGAAGGTGTAACTATTGTACTTGTTACGCATGAACCTGATATTGCAGAGCATACGAAAAGAGTTTTGAAATTCAGAGATGGAACAATAAGATCAGATACTATAATTAAAAACCCTGTTAGCGCAAGAGATGTACTTAATCAATTCAACAGCAAGGCAGAGGCGTAATTGAAAGAATTAGCAAGACATTTTTAATGTTAAATATGATTAAAGGATAAAACAAGGAGGAAAATAACGTGGACGGAAATATTCCATTGAACAGCGAGAATAATGCTGTGGCACCTGTAGAGTCAAGTTATCCAAAGATGAATTTAATACAGAGAATTTTTGGTGTGATTTTTTCACCTGGTAAGGTTATGCAGTCACTTGTACAAAAGCCACGTATACTGTTTGCATTATTACTGACAATTCTTTCGCCAGTCGTAATGATATTTTCAATTTTTCCTATGTACAAGGAATACTCAAGAAGTCTCTTGGAGGCTCAATATGCAAAAATGAATATTGAAGTAACTGCAGAAATGATTGATAAGGGTCTTAATATTTCAATGTACACAGGACCAATTGCTGGTGCTATTGGTGCTGTTGCACTGTGGTTTGCAAGTGCACTGGTTTTGTGGGTAATTATTAAGATATTTAAAGGAGAAGGCGGTTATAAACAAATTCTGTCAATTACAGGTTATGCTGCTGTAATATCGGCTTTGTCTGTTATAGTAACAATTATAGCTACAAGACTTACAGGTACTTATAGTCTTGTAAGTTTTACAAGCCTAGCAGCTCTTATACCAGATATGAAAGGAAGCTTTTTATTCGGTGCTGCAAAGACTATAGAGGTATTTAGTATATGGAAGTATATAGTAATAGCAATAGGATTAGCAACAGTGAGCAAGCTGAGTAAAAAGAAGGTATACATAATAGTGGCATGTATCTTTGCATTATTAGTGATATTTGCAGGAATAACTGAAATTAGGACTGCTGCATTATTGTAAAGTAAAGAAGACTTAGCTTAGATGAAGTGTTCTAAGCTTAGCACTTTACAAGTATAAGTGCAACTAAGCTTCTGACTTCGCCTATGGCTCGGCACAAGCTAAGTTTTCTTTATCGCCCTTATTTCGAGCTTGGCGATACTTAGCTCATGCTCAAAGAGCAGGAGGTTAGAAGCGCCGCGAAGATAAAGAAAGACTTAGTAATAGTAATACAGCTAATTTTATACATAATTTTGGAGGGAAAAATGAAAAAGAAAGTATTTATAGGGATTGGCGTTGCTGCGCTAATTATTATCTTAGTTGTTGTGGGAGTAGTAAAGAATGTTGGGTCAGTAGGAACAGGAACAGTATATAGTGTTGAAGCAAGTGAAATTAAGAAGGGTGATATTAGCTCATTCTTGTCTGCAAATGGTACAGTGGCTGAAGTAGAGAAGTCTGAGACTTACATAGATACACCAATAAGGGTTTCAAAGCTGTATGTCAAACAAAATGACTCAGTTAAAAAAGGACAAAAGCTAGCAGATTATGATTTTGATCAGTTAAATTCTCAGCTTGAGCAAGCAAAGTTAACAAAAAGAACTCAGGAACTTGCTTTGAAAAAACTAAGGGTTACAGATCCTACAGTAAGCGTAACTACTGTACAAAATTCTTTGAAGGTTGCTGAAAATACTTTAGCATCTGCACAAAGAAGCTATGATTTAGCTTTAAAAAATCTTAATGACAACAAGACACTTTATACAGCTGATGCTATTTCAAAGAGTGACCTTGATAAATCAGAAAGTGCATTAAACGATGCAGAGGTTGCACTAAAAAATGCTAAACTTAATCTTGAGTCACAAAAAGATTCAATAAGCTCCACAACTAAGACTAACAATCAATCTACAAACTCCAAACAGATTGATATTCAATCGCAAGAGGTTGCTATTGCAACTAGTGATCTTACCATAAAAGATCTTGAGAATAAAATTAAGAAGTATACAGATGCTATGTACAGTGCTATGGATGGTGTTGTATCACAGGTAAATGTTTCAGAAGGATCCTTTACGTCAAGCGCACAACCGATTTTCGTAGTTGTAAATCCAAATACATTAGAAATTAAAATGAATATAAATGAGTACAATTCAAAGCAAGTCAAAGTAGGTCAAAAGGTAAATATTACTGGTGATTCTATTCCTGAAACAGATAAGATTACTGGAAAGGTTACTAAGGTTTCTCCTATTGCAAGTAAGAATGCCACAAATAATGGCAGTACAGAGACATTTATAGAGGTTGCTGCATCTATTGATAATGCCACAGCAGCAATAAAACCAGGTATTACTGTAAATTGTGATATTAAAACTGTAGATATTACTAATGTGTTAACTATCGACCTTAATATGCTCAGTGCAGATAAAGACGAAAACAACTTTGTATATGTATTAAGCAAGGATAAAAAGACAATGAATAAAAAGAAAGTTGAGATAGGTAATACTTCAGATATGAAGGCGGAAATCAAAAGTGGAGATATCAAAGAAGGTGATTTTGTTATAGTAGACCCTAAAGCAATGTATAAGGATGGAGCTAGAGTAAAAATAAGTGAAAAGTAATAGGTGAGGTTAAATAAATGAATATAATTGAGAGCTTTAAGCAAGCTTTTGCAAGCCTTAGATCAAACAAGCTTCGTTCCATTTTAACAATGATTGGTATTATAATGGGTGTATTTTCAGTCATAACAATTGTTGCAATAGGAAATGCAACTCAGAGCTATATGGATAGTCAGTTTGCAAAATTTGGGGCTAATGTATTAGTAGTATATTATAAGTCAGGAACTATTAATTCCAATGACATTTTAAAAAATGATGATATAAAGGCAATTAGCAAGGGTGTTGAGCAGGTAAAAAATGCTGGTACAGACGTAAGTGGCTCGGGTACCTTAAGACTTGGCTCAAAAACCAGAAATGCCAATATTACTGGCGTATCTTCTCAGTATAAGGATATTATGCCTACAGATATGGCACAGGGTAGAATGATAAATGATATTGACAACTCATTAAGATCAAATGTTGTTGTTATAACTGAGGAGTTCGCAAAAGCTAACTTTAAAAATGATAATCCAATCGGACAACAGCTCCGAGTAAAATTAAACTCAGGCAGCTCGTTGAATTTGAGAGTAGTTGGAGTAACAAAGACAGAGGACTCTCCTTTTGGAGGAATGATGGATAGCGAATCAAGGCCAGTGAAGCTGACTATTCCTATGACTACCTTACAGGTATATAATCCTTGGTCCGATGATTTGAACGTTATATATGCTTCTATTGAAGAACGGGATGCTGCTACGTTAAAAAAAGTTGCTGATAGAGTTATTAAAGTTCTGGAGACTAAGCATGGTAACAAAGACAAATATGCTATTGAATTCTTATCTACTCAACAGGAAATGTTAAATTCAATGCTTGGAGTCGTATCAGCAGTTTTGTTGGTAGTGGCGATTATTACACTTGTTGTTGGAGGTATTGGCATTGTTAATATATTATTGGTTTCGGTAACCGAGCGTATAAGAGAAATAGGTGTGAGAAAAGCACTTGGAGCTCGAAAACGAGATATTATAATTCAGTTTATTACTGAGTCAATTATGTTAACTGGAATTGGTGGCTTAGTGGGTATTATTATGGGAATAGGAGGAGGCTTCGTAATATCCTCTTTAATAAAAATACCACCGGTAATAAATATTCAAGTTATTGTTCTTGCATTCTTAGGATCAGTTGCACTGGGCTTATTGTTTGGAGTTTATCCTGCAAAGAGGGCTGCAGATCTTGACCCTATTGAGTCACTTAGGTATGAATAGAAATTTGATATAATTACTTATTTATTGCAGTAAAATACTAAAAAAAATTCAAGGGTTCTCATTACAAAATGTGAACCCTTGAATTTTTTAATTAATTTCTATAACCATAAATAGTTTATACTAGTTTCATATAAACGGTTTATAACCGTTTATATAGTCGCAGTATGCTTTGTAACATCGTAAGATGTCCAAACGTTGTTCAATACTAAGAGCTTGTGGCTTTGCCACAATATCACGTTAGTGATGATAAAAAATAATTACTAATATTTTTTATGCGAATTAGTATTACTAATATTTCTTCATACACATGCATAGTAACTTCCCTGAAATTAGACCAACTAAAAATGTTCCACCTAAAATGCTCAAAGCTGCTGTTGCTGAAAGGGAAAATTCTGAATCATCACTTTCTTGTGCTGATGAATTATATTTCTTTAACGTTCTAGCATATTTCCTAGTTCTATCATTATTCATAAGTTCCTCCTATAGAAACAACAATAAATTATGGATATTTTTATTTACACAAAGATTTATTTCAGCTTTTATTATTTGTAGTTTACTTATTATTTAAACGCAATTTAAATTTTTATCTGAAAGCAAAAGGGATTATTTATAATTTAAAAATACGAATTGCCAAATATTGAATATATATAATAAAATTTATTATACTATATATGGATACTTCTTATATACCTAATACGTATAATAAAGTTAGAAAGCTATTATGAGAGTTTAAAAATTTGAAAGTTTCAAGGAGGTAGGTATGACAAACACAAATGTTTTAGAGGAAAAACTCAACAAAATATTAGAAATAAACGGGATTAAGGTTTATAACATAAAGTCAAATAGATTTAAGACCAACACAATTAATGTTTTTTTTCAAGATAATTTAAATGAAAACTCGGTAGCATTAAATGCACTTTTCCCTTCTGTTCTACGCAGAGGTTGTAAAAGCCTTCCAACTATAAAAGATATTAACTTATACTTGGAGGAGTTATATGGAGCTGTTTTTGATTGTGGAATTGTAAAAAAAGGAGAGAAGCAGATAATACAGTTCTACTTCGAATATATATCTGACAAATATACATCCGAAAGTCATAGTACTTTTGAAAGGGCACTGGGCTTTCTCCTGAACATTATCTATATGCCGGCTCTACAGGATGGTTCATTTAATGAACAATATGTGGAACAAGAAAAAAGTAATTTAAGGATGCTAATTGAGGGCAGAACTAACGATAAAGTCCAATACTCTGTAGATAGGTGTTATGAGTTGATGTGCAAGGATGAACCTTTTGGACTATATGAATATGGTACAGTAAAGCAGATAGAAAACATTACTTCCGATGAGCTATATAAGCACTATAAAGAAAAAGTAAGTACCTTGCCTATGGACATTTTTATAACAGGAGAGCTTAATGAAAGTGATATTGATATTCTTAAAAAAAGTTTGAATAGCATAAACAGAAGTGCTCTCAAAGGTTTGACTACTAGTATTGTAAAAAAATGTGTTGATAAGGTCAGCTACTTCGAAGACGCGATGGATGTAAGTCAAGCCAAATTATCAATGGGATTCAGAACAAATATTACAGCTCAGGAGGATGATTACTACTCATTGCTGGTTTATAACGGAATACTTGGCGGGGGTATGCACTCTAAGCTATTTCAAAATGTAAGAGAAAAGGCGGGCTTAGCTTATTACGTATTTGCAGGTCTGGAAAAGTTTAAAGGATTGATGATTATAGGAAGTGGAATAGATAATAAAGAAAGGGATCATGTAAAAGAGCTTATTCTAAAGCAATTAGAAGAAATAAAAGAAGGTAATATAACAGATTATGAATTTGAAGCAACAATTAAGTCAATAGAAACATCAATTCAGTCATTAAAGGATAGTCAACTGCAGGTTGTAGATTTTTACCTAAGCCAGCTGATATCACAAACACATGATACAATGGAAGGTTTACTTGGCAAGATACAGAAAGTGACTAAGCAGGATGTAATTAATGTTGCAAAAAAAATACAACTGGATACAGTATATTTTCTTAAGTCAAAAAATTAATTAAATTATTGGTTGAGTGAGAATAAAGCCTGTAGAAATCATAAAATTTGTGACAAAAATTTAAGCCTTAAATGGAGGGTGTTATGAAATTTGAGACCATGGAATATAAGAAATATGATGAAACTATATATAAATATGAACACAGTAGTGGATTGAAATGTATTGTAGTTCCTAAAAAAGGTTATTACAAGAAGCATGCAACCTTTTCAACACAATATGGTTCAGTAGATAATGAGTTTAT
>JAEWAX010000031.1 GCA_023391425.1 Bacillota bacterium
ATAAAATTCTAGAAAATAATATGGCAGTTACTATCGAACCTGGAATATATGTTGAAGGCTTGGGTGGAGTTAGAATTGAAGATACCATTATAATAAATAATGATAATCCTATTGTATTAACACAATCAGAAAAAGATATGATAATACTATAAAGTATGGTAATTAATTGCATTACTATTAGAAAGTTATTAAGGTTATAATAAAAATAATCAAATTTACCTATATTATTGAAAATTTTTCTTGCCTTAAGGACAAATTTAATTTAATATAAACTAGAATACACATAAACAAAATAGTTTTTATGTTATTATTTAATCATAAAAATGTATATTTATTTATATTATGGAGGTATAGTATGATAGTAGCTGGTGATTTTAAAAATGGTGTAACATTTGAGTTGGATAACAATATATTCCAAGTAGTAGAGTTCCAACATGTTAAGCCTGGAAAAGGAGCAGCTTTTGTAAGATGTAAGTTGAAAAATGTTGTAACTGGTGCTACAGTTGAAAGAACTTTTAACCCAACTGATAAAATGCCAAAAGCTCAGATTGATAGAAAAGATATGCAATATCTTTACAATGATGATGATTTATACTATTTCATGGATGTTCAATCATATGAACAGATTCCAATAAACAAGGAAACGATTGGTGATACACTCGCTCTTGTTAAAGAAAATGAAGTAGTTAGAATTCTTTCACATAAGGGTAATGTTTTCGGAATTGAGCCTCCAACATTTGTTGAGCTAGAAGTTACTGAAACAGATCCTGGCTTTAAGGGTGATACTACTAATGGAGCAACAAAACCTGCTACTGTTGAAACAGGTTATGTTATAAAAGTTCCACTTTTTGTCAATACTGGTGATGTAATCAGAATTGATACTAGAACTAATGAGTACATGGAAAGAGTTAAATAATAAAATACCAAACGGTAATGAGGAGGTAGGATTATGAGCTATATTAGCGAACGAGTAGCTTTCATCAAAGGTTTAGCAGAGGGTATGAAAATGGATGATTCAACGAATGAAGGTAAGTTGTTGAATGCTATCATCGATGTTTTAGACGACATGTCTCTTGCAATTGACGACGTTGAGGAAATCCAAGACGAAATGAGTGAGCAGGTTGATGGTATTGATGAGGATCTTGCCGAACTCGAGAAAGTTGTTTATGATGAAGAGGATGAGCTTGAATTTGAAGAAATAGAATGCCCATACTGCGGTGAGGAAATCGAAGTAGATTTGGACATGATTGATGAAGATGCTGAAACTATCGAATGTCCACATTGCCACGAGAAGATAGAATTAGAGTGGGATTGTGACTGTGATGATGAAGGCTGTGGCTGTGGTTGTGAGCATGATCACGACGAAGAATAATCTATAACTAAATGAATTAAATGAACTGCTGACATTTTATAAGTGTTGGCAGTTTTTTTCGTATAGGAATTTATACTTTTGGGCAACAGTTAACTTAACACGCTTATATAACTGAATTTTGGGCAGTACACAAAAATTAGTATGGTAGTAATGAGCTGTTAGAATCAAAGGGTCAATTTTAAGAGTAAATACAGAATAATTTTAATTTATGAAATTTACTATTGCATAAATTTGGGAGTAGTGTTATTATAAATTTACCCCCCCTACCATGGAGGGGGGTAAATAATATCAAGTTTATTGGCCAACTCATCTTGTTAATAAAAGCAGCAAAATAAAAACCAAAAAACAAACGAGGTTTACAAGTAAGGCCAAGCAAAATTAAATTTATTCGAGAGGAGGATTTACATGAATCATAAGGACCCTGAAATCATAAACAGCTTGAAGACAGCAAAGGGACAGATTGAGGGTATATTGAAGATGATAGATGAAGAGAGGTATTGCATAGACATATCTAAGCAGATAATTGCTGTGCAGTCTCTAATGAAAAAGGCCAACTTGAAAATATTAAGAAGCCACATGCAATACTGTGTGACCAGTGCGATTATGGAAGGAAAAGGCGATGAAAAAATAGATGAGATACTCTATATTCTTGAAAAGTATATAGACAAAACCTAAGAGAAGGAATAAAAATTATATCATTTTATTTTATTTCTTCATCATGAAGAAGGGAATGTTGATCTATTACTGAATTTATACCTGATTCGGTCTGAAAACATCCCATATAGATGCTCGATGGGTATGATACGTAGGTATATAAAGGTAGTGGAGGATATTAGATAGGAAGTGGGAAAATGAAAAGTGAAACTTTAAAAATAAATGGCATGACATGTGCTGCTTGTGCAAAAGCTGTGGAAAGGTCAGCTAACAAGTTGCAGGGTGTAACCCAAGCTGATGTGAACTTTGCCACAGAAAAACTAAATATTTCATATGATGAAACAAAATTGAATATAGAAGATATCAAATCAGCTGTTTCAAAAGCTGGATATGAAGCAGTGGATGAGGTTGCTGACAAGGAAGTGATTATACCTATCCAAGGTATAACATGCGCTGCTTGTGTAAAGACAATTGAAAGGGCGGTAGGTAAACTAAATGGTGTTAAAAGAGTTTCAGTTAATTTTGCAACTGAAAAGGCGAGCATAAAGTATAACCCTAAAGTAATACGGTTATCTGAAATCAAGCAAGCAATTTCCAAAGCAGGTTACAAGGCTTTGGATGTAGAGGACAATGACAGGGTTGACGAAGACAAACTAAGAAAAGAGAAAGAAATAAATATTTTATGGATTAAATTTATTGTTTCGGCTGTATTTGCTGCTCCGCTTTTATATATTGCAATGGGTTCTATGATCTGGTGGCTTAAATGGCCGATACCAGATTGGTTAAAGCCGATGCAGTATCCGTTACAGTATGCTTTAGTTGAAATTGGGTTGGTAATACCCGTTGTTATTGCAGGTCACCGATTCTATACCGTTGGATTTAAAGCAATACTTCGGAGAAGCCCAAATATGGACTCTCTGATTGCAATGGGATCTTCTGCAGCTATTTGTTATAGCCTATACTCTACTTATCGTATTTTCAATGGTGATTTTAAATACGTAAACGAGCTGTATTTTGAAACAGCAGGCGTTATCATAACACTTATTTTACTTGGGAAATCATTTGAAGCTGTATCTAAAGGAAGAACGTCAGAAGCCATTAAAAAGCTAATTGGGCTTACACCAAAAACGGCTATTGTCATACATGATGATAAAGAGATTGAAATTACTATTGATGAAGTTGAAGTGGGTGATATCATTGTAGTGAAACCAGGTGAGAAAATCCCCGTGGACGGTGAAGTGGTTGAAGGCCTAACTTCGGTGGATGAATCCATGTTGACGGGGGAGAGCATACCTGTTGAGAAGAAATATGGCGATAAGGTATACGGTGCCAGTCTCAATAAGAATGGCTCTATAAGATTTAGGGCAACAAAGGTAGGTAGCGATACCGCTTTGGCACAGATTATAAAGCTGGTGGAACAAGCTCAAGGTTCCAAAGCTCCAATTGCAAAAATGGCGGATATTGTTTCAGGTTATTTTGTCCCGACAGTTTTTGGAATTGCAACTTTGTCAGCACTGGCATGGTATATTTCAGGGCAAAGTACCGTTTTCTCATTAACTATACTTATTGCAGTATTAGTCATTGCTTGTCCCTGTGCACTGGGGTTAGCTACACCGACAGCTATTATGGTGGGTACAGGGAAAGGTGCTGAATATGGTGTTTTATTCAAAGGCGGCGAAGCATTGGAGTCCACTCATAAAATAAACACCATTATATTTGATAAAACTGGTACCATTACAGAAGGTTGCCCAGAAGTAACTGATATAATAGCGACAGAACTCGTTGATAGGAATAAATTGCTGCAACTGGCAGCTTCTGCGGAAAAAGGCTCAGAACATCCTTTGGGTGAAGCAATCGTCCGTGGGGCGGAAAAAGAAAGACTGACATTTATTAAGCCAGATAAATTTCTTGCCGTGCCAGGCCGAGGGATAGAAGCGGAAATAGAAGGTAAAATAGTTCTTTTGGGTAATAATAAATTGATGCTAGATAAACAAATTGATCTCTTAAGCTTGAAAGACAAGACTAACCTGTTGGCGTCTGAAGGTAAGACACCGATGTATATTGCTATAGATAATCAACTGGCAGGTATCATTGCTGTGGCAGACGTTATAAAGGAAAGCAGTGTAAGGGCTATCCGTAAATTACATGATATGGGCATTGAAGTTGCTATGATCACTGGTGATAACCGAAAAACCGCGGAAGCTATAGCAAAACAAGTAGGCATTGACAAGGTTTTGGCTGAAGTACTTCCGCAGGATAAAGCAGATGAAGTGAAAAAGCTTCAGGCGGAAGGCAAAAAAGTAGCGATGGTTGGAGATGGCATTAATGATGCACCAGCATTAGTTCAGGCCGACATAGGTATTGCTATAGGTTCTGGGACAGATGTAGCTATGGAATCAGCAGATATTGTTTTAATGAGAAGTGATTTGATGGACGTACCTACAGCTATACAGCTTAGTAAGAGCACAATCAGAAACATCAAGCAAAACCTCTTCTGGGCATTTGGATACAATGCAGCAGGAATACCGATGTCTGCAGGATTATTATATGCCTTTGGTGGGCCTTTGTTAAGTCCGATATTTGCAGCCGCCGCGATGTCACTAAGCTCTGTATCAGTTATAACCAATGCATTAAGATTGAAAAGCTTTAAACCTTATAAATAAAAGTTCAATGCTGGCTTGTAATGTAATTAATATGTACATATTACAGAACTAAGATGGACTTTAATTAATAATAAAATAATAAATAATTGGAGGATTGTAAAAATGAAAAAACAAATTAGTATTGAAGGAATGTCCTGTGGACACTGCGTAAAGCATATTGAAGAAGCATTAAAAGCTGTACAGGGGGTTGGTAATGTTCAGGTATCTTTACAGGGTAAAAATGCGGTGGTTGAGGTAAGTGATTCTGTACCAGATGCAAACTTAAAAGAAGCCGTTGAAGACGCTGGGTATGATGTAATCGGAATCAAAATTTTATAAAATAAACATAGTTAAAACTATTAAATAACTGGAGGGATTAAAATCAAAATTAATAAATTATATATATTAGTACTCTTACTAGTCGTACTATCTGTATTCTCGGGTTGTCAATCAACTGACTTGGTGGCTAAGGTAGCTGTTACTTCATTTGACACATTGTTAAAGTCAATACCCGACAAGGTAGCATTCGATAGTGCAAAAGGGGGATGGTCTATAGATGGACTTGATGGTAAGGAAAAAATTATACTGAGTAAGGATTTTAGTAGTAGTAAACCGGATATAGCTGTAGAATTTGATGCCGAGCCTTTTGTTAAAGCTGGCTTAGATGTTACAAAGTTGCCAGTCGATAAATATAGTTATGATAAATCAACCGGAAAAATCACCATGCCTTACGAATATGGTCAGGATAAGTTTCAAGCCGATACAGAAAAATCAGCATTGGAAACATTAAAGCAAATTGTAAAAACTCACAGGGATATTATTGGTTATCACGAAGAGGGTGACCATTACATGATAACTTTAGGCAATGGCAATTCATTCGCATGGGCAAAAGATTTAAGTACCAATCCTAAAGATATAGTGTTTATTTTAGATCCTAAGCCGTTAATAGATGCAGGCGTTGATACAAGTAAAATAAAGGAATGGGCATTTGCAAAGTTACCAGTAACTGACAAAGAAGGAAAGTCAGTATTTCTAGATAAGTTCTTAAAAGCTTTCGCTGTGAAGTAATCGTAAATTGATTTAAGAATACGGATACATCAAATTTACGATTCAAAGTGCGCCTGTTGGGGCTTAATTAATGAGGTGCTTAGTATTTAATTAAGTTTGTAAACTTCAATCAGTGCATTTATAAAAAGTAACAGGAACATAGCAATGTGTTTGAAAGGCTTTAATATTATAGCAATATTTAGACCTAAATTTTCTAAAACCTCAAGTACTAGATATAAAAGCTGATTCTTCATGAGAATTAATTTCTAATGAAGAGTCTGCTTTTTTTATTTATAACTACTATAAATTTCAATTGACAGATTATTTTTTATATTGTACTATTGTATTAAGTGCTTAATACAATAGTACAATATAAAAATAATAAAAAGATATAGTTAGCACATGAGAAAAATATTTTAGGATTAACAGGAAGAAAAAAATTCATCCTAATCAAAACACTCAGTTTAAATAATAAATTATTTATAATTTATTATTTATTAGTTATAATTTGTAATTTATGTTAAAAATGACATGGAGGTGAACCAATGTCAAATGATTTTTCATCCAATGTTCCAATATATCTTCAAATAATGAATGATATAAAACTTAAAATTGTATCCGGCGCCTGGGGAGCAGGTCAGCGATTGCAGTCTGTTCGTGAGCTTGCAGTAGAATTCTCTGTAAACCCAAATACAATGCAGAGGGCCTTAGCTGAACTAGAGAGAGACGGATTGCTTTATACGGAGAGAACATCAGGAAGATATGTATCTCAGGAACAATCAAAAATTATAAAAGCTAGAGATGAGATGGCAGAGGAATATACTGAAAATTATTTTATCTCAATGCAAAAACTTGGATATAAAAAAGATGAGATTGTTAATGTGGTTTTAAAAAAAATTGAAGCCAAAAGGGAGGAAGATAAAAATGAGTAAGATTATTGAAATTAACTCGTTACAGAAGAAATATGGCTCTAAAATAGTGCTTAATAATATATCTCTTTCATTTGAAAGTGGAACAATAGTGGGTTTACTGGGGCCAAATGGCAGCGGAAAAACTTCACTGATTAAAATTCTTGCAGGGCTTATTAATGACTATATTGGAGAGGTTTTAATTGATGGCAAGGTACCTAATGAGTACACCAAATCTATAATATCCTATTTGCCTGAAAAAACCTATTTAAATGAGAATAATAAGGCAAAATACGCTTTAGACTTCTTTGAAGACTTTTATACTGACTTTGATAGAAACAAAGCAGAAGAAATGTTTAAACAATTCAAACTAGACCCAGAACAGAAGATTAAGAGTATGTCAAAGGGAATGCAGGAAAAGGTTCAATTAATTCTCGTAATGTCACGAAAAGCTAAGATATATTTACTAGATGAGCCTCTTGGGGGACTAGATCCTGCATCTAGAAAAACAATGCTAGATATTATTCTAAATAATTATTCTGAAGATGCAATAGTCCTGCTTTCAACTCATATGATAAACGATGTTGAAAAAATATTTGATAGAGTAGTTATGGTGGGCAATCATCAAGTATTGGTTGATGATAGTGTTGACAACATACGTCAAACTACTGGTAAATCTGTAGAAGAGCTTTTTGAGGAGGTATTTAAATGTTAAAAAAATTATTAAAATATGAGTTTAAGGATACTGCCACTGTAGTACCATTTTTGTACATTATAGCCCTGCTTTTTGCAGTAATTGCATTTATTGCTGAGAAAACCGGAATAGAATGGTTCAAAATAACTTCATCAGTTATTCTTATAATCATTGGAATTTCAGTAGTTATAGTCACATTTGCAGTTGTTATAATGAGATTTTATAAAAATCTATATTCTAATGAGGGGTACCTAATGTTTACGTTACCTGTTAAACCTCAGCTACTCTTGACCTCAAAGGCTATAGTCGCTTTCTTCTGGATTGTCTTGAGTTTTATAGTTTCCATCGTCGCATTATGTGTTGCTTTGTATGTTTTGGGTATTGGTAGTACTGAGTTATCTGAAATTATGAGTGAAATAAAGAAATTTGGCTTAGAAAAGTTAGTATACGGTATTATTCCTTTGATGCTCATATCATTATTATATCTACTTGGCCAAATATTTTTCGCTATTACAGTTGCAAATAGACCAACTTTTCAAAACTTTGGCATAGCAGCATCGTTTATAGTATTTGTAGCAACATATGTTGTTCTTAAGATTGTTGAGTCAATTGCCTCAATATTTGTACCCTTTTCAATAGAGTTCAGCTTAGTTGGAAGGGTAAATCCATCACTTTCAACTAAAAATATGGTTGGATACGTATTAGATAGTATAAAAGGAATAGAACCTACCACTATTGTTGCTGGCTTAGGTGGATATGTGTTCGTTGTAATAATGATTTTTGTTCTGTTCTACTTGACTGGACGAATGATGAAGAAAAATGTTTCATTGAGATAGAAGAAGATTTAATTAAACCACTTTACAAATCAGATAACTATCAAGAATTGAGAAATTTTAAATAATACACTCTAGGCAATAAATTTTAATTTAGTTTTGTGCTTTGAGCGAATGCGAAAGGGATGGATAAAATTATGAAAAAAAGTATTATTATACGTTTAGCATTTGTCTTATTAACATTAGTAGTATTTACTGGCTGTGATAACAGTATTGCCGTATTGAATATTGGATCAAGTGCTGGTAATCAAATGCATTATACTTATAAACTTTTTACAGGAACTAAAACCAAAAAAATTAGTGTTGAGAAGGGGAAAACAATAGTTATTGATTATTCTTCCGAAGTAAAAAAAGGTGAGTTAACACTTAAAGTATTTGATCCAGATAAAAATGTTGTACTGGAGTTAGAAAAGAACAAATCTGAGAATAAAGAGTTAAAGGTTGAAAAGGATGGAGAATACAAATTTGTAATTACTGGCAAAAAAGCAGACGGAAATATCAGCGTTAAGTGGGATGTGAAGTGATTTTAGTTATAGACATATTCGTAGTAATTTTTGTTGTGAAGTATTTTTAGTTATAGATATAATAGTAAAATTTAATTAAATCATACTATTCAGATAGAGTTTATCTATGAAGAATAGTATGATTTTTTTTATCTAAAAGCTCCAACAGCTAAAGCACATTAGAAACTGGCATATATTTATAATCAAGAAAGTATACAATGAAGTTCTTTATTTTTGCAAGTTACTTAAGCTAATTTAATTTTTTTTATAAGTCATAAAGTTGGACAAAGCCTAATATATATTAATAAATCAACTTTCTTAAGAGTAATCTTATAGATTAGTTGATAAATTAACACGAGAACCGCTAGAGTAGTTGATAAATTAATACGAGAACCGTGAAGTGTTACTTAGATATTTGAAACAATAACAGTTCAGTGCTACTAGTATAATTTGAAACGAGAACCATTCACGTATGAACTAAAGACAATTATTGGGGGATGAACACATATGACTACTGTACAATCACAAAAAATCAGGTCGGTAGAAAGTGACATATTACCTTTCGTGATATCAAATATTAAAAATATTATGTTAAAAGTGAATAAAGAAATGTTGGACAATCTCGAGGAAATAAGACTTCGAGCTAAAAAACCCTTAATGGTTTTTTATAAAAATGCTGATTGGTTTGTAACAGCAGATGGAATGTTAACAAAGGATATTTCTGCTGCTTATATGGTAACACAGCAAGAAATATTAAAATCATTGGAGCTTATGAGTGAGAACTCCGTATATGCTTATCAGGATGAAATAAGATCAGGATATCTAACTCTTCGTGGTGGACATAGAGTTGGCCTTAGTGGCAAAGTCGTAATGCAGGATGGTCAAATAAGAAATATAAAGGACTTTAATGGATTAAACATACGAGTAGCAAAAGAAATAATGGGTTGTTCAAAGTATATCATAAAATACATAATAAAAAGCAATTGCGATATATATAATACATTGTTAATCGGACCACCACAATGCGGTAAGACAACTATTTTAAGAGATATAGCAAGAGTAATGAGCAATGGTGATAATAGCTTTGATTTTTCGGGGTTAAAGATTGGAATTGTAGATGAAAGATCAGAAATAGCTGCTTGCTGTAAAGGAATTCCACAAAATGATGTTGGATTTAGAACAGATGTAATGGACGGATGTCCTAAAACACTTGGTATGGAGATGCTTTTAAGAAGTATGTCTCCCAACATTATAATTACAGATGAAATAGGAACACGTGGCGACAAAGATGCAATCCTAAAGGTTCTAAACTCAGGTGTCAAAATAATAGCTTCCGCTCATGGCTATAACATTACAGAGCTAAAAATGAGGGAGGAGCTTTTGGCTTTGATTAAATCAGGGGTATTTGAAAGATACATAGTACTAAGCTCAAAAAATGGTCCGGGTACCTTAGAAGAAGTTGTTAACTCAGAATTGACAGCAATCTATAGGAGGTGCCCGTTATGTTAATAAAATTTATAGGAGCACTTGCTCTGATATGTGCAACCAGCTTTATAGGATTTTCTTTAGCAGCTGATTGTTCAAAAAGGCCGAAGGCTCTTCGGGAACTGCAATCCTTACTACAAATGTTTGAGAATGAGATAAGTTATCTATCAAACTTATTAGGAGAAGCCTTCAATAGAATTTATGAAGGGACAAACTGTGATACAGCAATATTGTTTAAAGAGGCAGCAAAGAATCTTAGTACAAATGGTGTTACTGCAGATATGGCTTGGGAAAAGGCAATAGAAGAGAATTATGCAAAACTTTCATTAAATAAAGAGGACAAGGCTATACTTTTGGCATTTGGTAAAATGCTTGGAAATTCTGACTTGGAGGGGCAGTTAAGCAATATTAAGCTAATTTCTTCTCAACTAAAGTTGCAACAGCTTAAGGCCGAGGAAATGAGACAAAAAAATGAAAAAATGTACAGAAGCCTTGGAGTTTTGAGTGGTCTGGCAATTGCAATAATTTTATTCTAAACTACCATTTTATTCTGTGTGATATAGATAGAAAATGATAATTCTAATACATTTTAGCCGCAATTGTTAAAGGCAATTTGCGGCTCATGGAGGACAGCATGAGTAGTGGGGTAGATCTAATTTTCAAGATTGCAGCAATAGGTATTCTTGTTGCAGTGCTAAATCAGGTGCTTATTCGCTCAGAAAGAGAAGAACAGGCTATGATGACAACTTTAGCAGGAATAATTGTGGTTTTAATGATGGTATCTAAAGAAATAGCAGGTCTTTTTGATGCTGTAAAAACAATGTTTCAGTTCTAAAAACCAATTTTTAATAAGGTTGCATATGGTTCAGTTTTAGAAAACAAATATCTAATGAGGTTACATATGATATGGATATAATACAAATTGTTTGTATAGGCATAATCGCTGTTGTTTTAGCATCAATATTGAAAACACAGCGTCCTGAAATAGCATTACAAGTGAGTATAGTAACAGGAATATTGATATTTATTATTGTTATTGTCAAGCTTTCTGCGGTAATTGATTTTTTACAGACCTTTAGTAAGAAAGCAGATATAGATTCAACGTATATAAATATTCTTTTGAAGATTGTTGGTATTGCATATATTGCAGAGTTCGGTGCAGAGGTATGTAAGGATGCTGGAGAATCCTCTATAGCATCAAAGATAGAGCTTGCTGGTAAAGTAACTATTGTAATTCTGGCAGTGCCAATTATATCGTCATTATTAGATTTGGTTGTGAAGCTGATGCCATAGGATTTGTCGTGGAGTTAAAAAGCTCTGGACTAAGGCTATTTAAGAAATAGTTTCTTAAAGTAATAATGGGGGGATAAAATGCAAATGAAAAAATTGTCTGAGAAAATTACTTTAAAAGACAGATTCTATGGTGGCTTTATGATTTCACGCAAGTGTAATTTGCTAATTATACTATTGTTTATTTGTGTATTTTGTCCATTTAGTGTTTCTGCTGCACAATCAAATTCAGCTGAACAGTCCATTAGCCAAAGTAAAAATAATGATAGAATAAGCATAATTAACGAACAACTACAAGCTGATGACAGTCTTACTATCAGTGAAAGTATAAAAAAATATTATTCTAGTGACGCCGGTCAATTATTCCCTGAGTTTGACCCTCAAAAAATAGTAGCAGCTGCGGCAAAGGGCGATTTCAAATTTAGTATAACTGGATTGTTCAATAGAGTAGTTCGTTATTTACTTAGTGAGATATTCTTGAATGTAGATATTCTAATTAAGATAGTAATTTTGGCTATAATTTGTGCTATTCTGAAGAATTTGCAGAATTCTTTCTTAAGTGAAAGTGTAGGTGAACTTGCATTCTTTGTTTGTTACATAGTTATTGTATCAGTACTAATGATTAGTTTTAGCTCTGCAATGAATATGTGTACGACTATTATAAATGATATGGTGAGCTTCATGCATGCAATAATTCCTCTATTAATAACTTTGCTAGTATCAGCTGGAAACATCTCATCAGCAGGTGTGTTTCAGCCAATTCTCATCATGCTAGTTGAGGTAGGAGCTACTGTTATTAGAGATTTTTTTATACCCTTAATATTTCTTGTGACTGTTCTAAATATTGTTAATAACATTTCAGACAAGGTTCAATTGACCAAGCTATCAGGCTTTTTAAAGCAAATATGTACATGGGGGATTGGATTTATATTAACAGTATTCGTTGCAGTAGTATCAATTCAAGGGTCTATGGGCGCGGTAGTTGATGGTGTAACAAGTAAAACAGCAAAATTTGCTCTTGGAACTTTCATACCAGTAGTGGGTAAGTATTTGGCTGATGCTGCTGATACTGTAGTTGGCTGTACACTGGTAATCAAAAATGCATCAGGATTAATTGCTATGATTGGAATAATAATAATTTGTCTGGCTCCATTATTAAAAATACTTGCTCTCATAGTATTGTACAGGCTGGCTTGTGCATTTGTCGAGCCAATATCAGACAAGAAAATAACTAACTGTTTAAGTGATATGGCGAGTTCTTTGACATATATACTTGGAATTACTGCTGCTGTGGCATTTATGTTTTTGCTTGCTATTACTGTCGTAATCAGTACGACAAATTTGTCAGCAATGATAAGGTAGGTGTGGTTATAATGCTTGAATTTTTGAGAAGCTGGATAATAAACATCGTAACTATTTCTATAATACTTATTCTATTTGAAATTATTATACCTACAGGAAAAATCAAAAAAATTATTAATTTAGTCTCAGGCTTCATCTTGTTAATAGCTGTTATAAATCCATTTATAACATTAAAAAATCAAGGCTACAACTTAAGCGAGAATGCTCTAGCAGATAGCTTTTATATTGATAAAAAAGAGGTAGAAAATAGCAGTAAGATTTTAGAAGATACACAAATGAAACAAATTACATCTGTGTATAAAAAAAAGCTAATAACTAAAATACAAGATGAGGCAAATAACATAGCGGGGGTAGAAACATCAAACGTAGACGTAGATATAAATGAAGATTATACATGTGACAATTTTGGAGAAATCAATAAGGTATATGTTGAAATAAAAAAAGGAGAAAAACGAAACGGGAGCACTAAAATAGAACCAGTTGCCACAGTAAAAAAAGTTGAAATTTCAGCTCAAACCATTAAAAATAAAAATACAAAGTCTTTAAAGCTAATGGATGAGCAGAGCAGAAGGCTTACTGAACTTGTAAAAGAAAACCTAAATAAAACTCTTGAAATTCAAAAGGATAGTATTGTTGTAACAGTATTGGAGGGATAAAAGTGGAGAAATTTAATAAGATTGTAAAAGACTTAAAGAGAAGACTTACAAAGTACGGTAGTAAGAAGCTTATTGAGAAGGCTGTAATAATAGCAATTGTAGGGATTATTTGTTTAATTGCAGGCAGTGTACTATTTGAGGGAGCCTCCACAAATGTAGCGAAAGGTAGCACGATAAATAGTATAGGTAATACTGAAACGGTGGAAACCCTAAAGCAATCCAGTGATAACAAAAATGAAATGGAAGATAAACTTCAGTCTATACTGTCTAAAATTAAAGGTGCAGGTAAGGTTGACGTTATGATAACATTTTTTTCGGGAAATGAATCCGTTCCCGCAGTTGATGTAAAAACAAGTGAGGGTGACACTCAGGAAAAGGATAAGGAAGGAGGTTCTAGGATAATAAAGCAATCTGATGTAGATAACAAAACTATTTATGAAGAGAATAATGGTGTGAAGAAACCTTTTATTGTAAAGGAGATATTGCCCAAGGTAAAAGGTGTAGTCATTGTGGCAGATGGGGCCGGAGATATAGAGGTAAAAGCCAATCTGGTCAAAGCAACAGAAGCCCTTTTAGATATTGCTTCACATAAAATTCAAGTATTTCAAGGAACTAGAAATTAAATTTTTTACAAAAGAGAAATAAACTGCATGAAAAATGAATATACATAATTCTGAGATAAGTTATAATCCTTAACTTAAAAGCTGAGGAGGAATAATAAATTATTAAGATTGTTAGGAGGGTCTATGTAATGAAATTTTTACAAAGAAAACAGATTATCGTACTTTCCCTTGTATTAATGCTAGTTATTGCAGGCTATCTACAGTACAGCTACAACAAGAGCTCACAATTCAGTGAGGAAGACTCTGCTCAAATTGGTGATGCTGTATATGTTGATAATGTTAGTACGGGTGATGTTGCAAACAACGATCAGAAAGCTGTAACAGCATCGAAGGAGACTAACAACTATTTTGCTCAGACCAAAATGGATAGAGAAGTCTCTCGAGGCAAAGACATCGAAACGATGAAGGGTATTACTAATGATCAGCTGGCTAGTAAAGAAGCTAAAGCAAAAGCTCAGGAGAAAATGTTGAAGATAGTTGACCTGAATAAGAAAGAAGCTAATATTGAATCATTAATCAAAGGAAAAGGTTTCAGTGATGCAATTGCACTATTTGCCGACGATGGAAGCGTGGATATAGTAGTAAAGGCTCCTGCAATTTCAAAGTCAGATGCAGCAAAAATAGCTGATATAGTTGTAAGACAGGGGAATGTTCCTTTTGAAAAAATTGTCATTAAGCCAATGTTTTAATTTTGAAAAACAATAATATAATATAAACAGAGGTTATCTTTCTTATAAGGATAGCCTCTTTTTTTAATTAAAATACTAAAATTTAGAGCACTGTTTATACTAAATCCAAGAACTCTGCTGATATTCATTGATAAATGTGTTTTTAAGTGATATAATTTTACAAAGTTATCTCGACGGCGTTACTAATATTTCCACTTATGTAAGTGGAAATAAAGTACCGCCAAGTTTCGAAATAAGTGCGACTAGTAGTTCATAAGGAGTTACACTCCATATGAACTAAGTCTTCTATATTTAAACTGCGGAGAGGTGCATAATGGACGAAGAGAATAGTATTATAGATGATTACGGATCCGTAAAAATTTCTGAAGAGGTTGTAGCTATCATTGCAGGAATCGCTGCTACTGATGTTCCTGGAGTTGCTGGAATGAGTGGTGGTATAGCAGGTGGCATTGCAGAAATTCTTGGAAGGAAGAATCTATCAAAGGGTGTAAAGGTAGAAGTTGGAGAAAAAGAGGCAGCTATTGACCTTTATATAATAGTGGAGTTTGGTGCTAGGATTCCAGAGGTAGCTTGGGATATACAGGAAAAGGTTAAGACAGCAGTACAAACGATGACGGGTTTAAATGTTGTAGAAGTCAATATTCATGTTCAGGGTGTTAACTTTGATAAAGAAATAAAAAAGGAACCAGAAGTCAAATAAGGTATTATAATACATGTTACTGGAAATAATTATAATTGTGTAAATGAGAAGTTTTTGATAATAAAAATACTCATGATTCATAAGAATTTGATTTTTATAGATTTATGAAATATAATTAATTTATACAAAAGGCAATGTTTGGTTTTTTAATGCTTTAAATATACGAAAAGAGGTGGAGTTTTAATGAACATCATATTACGAATATTATTGGCAATATATGCATTCTTTTTGACAATTGCATCAATGTTTGCAATGCTAGTTACTATTAGGTCGGACATATTAACAGATACTTATACATATTTATATAAAGATGTATTAGCAAATAGAAATCCATCTATAGTTATGTTTATTATTGCTTCAATATTTTTCTGCTTGAGTTTGACTTTTCTTCTTTCGGGATTTAAACCCGAGGGGGATAAAAAGGCAATTATCAAATATAATAAAAATGGCGACATAAGAATTACTCTGAACTCAATTGAAAACATTGCACTGGCTACTTCTAGAAAGATGTCAGGAATACGTGATTCGAAAGCATATGTTACAAAAGTAGGGGAAAGCGTTAGCATAACAGTTAAAGCTATAGTACTCCCAGAGATAAACATTCCACTATTATCTGAGGATATGCAAGTTAAAGTTAAATCCTCTGTTGAAGATTGTACTGGAGTGCAGGTCGATAGCGTTAAAGTGCTGATAGAAAGCATTTTTACTGGCTATAAGTCTTCTAGGGTTGAGTAACATATGGAGGTGTTATAACAATGGATAAGCAAAAATTATACGAATTATACAAACATCATAAAGGCGAAATACTTGGTGCTGCAATTGGTTTTTCAATTGCCATTATTGTTTTGTTGCTTGGTGTTCTTAAGGCTATATTTATTGTAGTTTGTGTTGCTTTTGGATATTATATTGGTAAGATGTTGTCTCAAGATAAAGATTATATTAAGAACTTACTAGATAGAATTTTGCCACCAGGTACATACAGGTAGGAGACAGAATTCAAGAGTCAAAATTGGAATTCAGAAGTTTTAGATTGAAGACAGATTTTAATTGGAATATACATAGGAGGAATTTTTAATGGGACGCCGTGCATCCAGGGAAGCTGCTATGAAACTGTTATATCAGCTCGAAATACAAAGAAATGATAAAAATGAACAAATAGACATGGCCCTGGAAGATGATAACTTAACTGATAACGATAAGAAGTATATTAGAAGTGTTATTGAAGGGGTAAATGAGAAAGTAATTTTAATTGATAGCATTATTGAAAAAAAATCATTGGGCTGGAAGATTAGCAGACTATCAAAGATTGATTTATCAATACTCAGGATAGGTATTTATGAGATTTTATACCGAGAGGATATACCATATAGTGTTACGGTTAATGAAGCTGTTGAATTAGCCAAAAAATACAGCAATGAAGATGCTGGAGCCTATGTAAATGGCCTTTTAGCAAAGGTATCAAAATCTGATATTGATAATGATGTGTCAGATAATAACTCTGTCTTAGAAAATGAATCAAAAAAAGAAGACAGTGAAGCATAGGATGGCATAGATATATTAAGCAAAACTGGGGTAATGTAAGTTCTTATTTACATTATCTTTTTTTTACGATATATACTGTTTTTCAGGAGATAAAAGTGATGAACAAGGTTTTTTCTGTTTCTGATATAAATAATTATATAAAGATGCTAGTCTCAAATGATGGTATTTTGTCTGGATTATCTGTAAGAGGCGAAATATCAAACTTTAAGCATCATTATACAGGACATATGTATTTTACTATAAAGGATGAGAATAGCGTACTGAAATGTGTTATGTTTAAGTCTCAAGCCTCTATGCTTAAGTTTGCTCCTCAAAATGGTGAAAAGGTAATAGTATCAGGTTACGTATCTGTTTTTGAAAGAGATGGGCAATATCAACTCTATGCAAGTGATATGCAGCCTGATGGATTAGGAGCTCTCCACCTTGCTTTTGAACAGTTAAAAAATAAACTTCAAAATGAAGGACTATTTAGTATTGATATTAAGAAGAAACTTCCACTACTTCCTAAAAGCATCGGTGTTGTTACATCTTCAACTGGTTCTGTTATAAGAGATATTATTAATGTGACGTATAGAAGAAATAGCAAAATGAAAATTCTTTTATATCCTGTTGCAGTACAGGGAAATCAAGCATCGGGACAAATTGCGGGTGCTATTAAAAAACTGAATGAAATGAACCAAGTAGACGTAATAATTGTTGCTAGAGGTGGCGGATCATTAGAAGAGCTTTGGGCATTTAATGAGGAGATTGTTGCAAGGAGTATTTTTGCTTCAAATATTCCTGTTATATCAGCAGTGGGACATGAAACTGATTTTACGATTTGCGATTTCGTTTCTGATATGAGGGCACCCACACCATCTGCGGCAGCAGAGCTAGCGGTTCCTGATGTAGAAGTTTTGTTATACAAGCTACAGAATTACAATGTTAGAATGAAAAATTCTCTAATAAAAAAACTGACAATGTGCCGCACTCAGCTCCAAAAATCAACTTCAAGGCATGCATTCCGTCAGCCATATGATAGGGTCAATCAAAACAGGTTAAAGCTTGATAATGAGTTAAAGCATTTATTTAAGAGTAATGAAATGCTTTTGAAGGATAAAAAATCACAGTTTGGTATGCTTGCGGGCAAGCTTGATGTACTCAGTCCGCTGAAAATTATAGAACGTGGATATAGTCTGGCTATGAAACCAGATGGTG
Source organism: Bacillota bacterium (assembly GCA_023391425.1). Classification (GTDB taxonomy): domain Bacteria; phylum Bacillota; class Clostridia; order Acetivibrionales; family DSM-1351; genus Ruminiclostridium. The sequence continues at coordinate 18,198 of JAEWAX010000031.1, forward strand.
ATATCGTGAGCAAGCTGGAGCAAGTACATATAGGAGATAATCTTGAAGTTTGCTTGAAAGATGGAAGGGTGAATTGTAACGTAATATCAATGACGCATAATGAATGTCTATCTGAGGCTTCTGCCAACGATGTTTAACCTTAAAAAGTATAAGTGCAACTAGCCTTTTGCTTACGCTGAAAGCTTGGCACAAGCCAAGTCCTTTTAGCACAAGCCAAGTTTTTTTGAAAGGATGAGGATAATGACTAAGGGTGAAAAAAAGATTGAGAGTGATAAAAGCTTTGAAGTGGCAATGCTTGAATTGGAAGATATTGTGTCAAAGCTCGAGAAGGGTGATGTTTCATTAGAGGAATCTATAGCCAATTTCCAACAGGGGATTGAGCTCTCTAGATATTGTGCTGCAAAGCTTGATGAAGCAGAAAAGAAAATTTCAATACTACTTCAGGATGAAGAAGGAAATCTAATAGAGAAGGATTTTGACATATGAATTTTAAAGAGAAGCAATTACATTTCGTAGAAATAATTGAGGAAAACCTTGCTAAATGTATTAAAATCGAAAATCAGTATTATCCAAAATTAATGGAATCCATGCAATATAGCTTGATGGCTGGAGGAAAAAGGCTTAGACCGGTTCTTGCTCTTTCTACAGCAGAAATGTTTGGTAAAGCACCACAAGAAGTATTGGCATATGCTTGTTCAATTGAAATGATTCACACGTACTCCTTAATTCATGATGATTTACCGGCTATGGACAATGATGATTACAGACGTGGCAAACTTACAAATCACAAGGTTTTTGGTGAGGCAATGGCAATTTTAGCAGGAGATGCCCTCCTTAACCTTGCATATGAAAATATGATAAAAGATGCAATGACTTCAAATAATAGCAGGAAGTTAGAAGCAATGGGAATCATAGCAGAATATGCTGGAGCTTTTGGCATGATTGGGGGACAGGTGATTGATTTAGAATCCGAAGGGAAAAAAGTTGAAAGTGACAAGCTGAAAACTATGCATAGGCTAAAAACAGGAGCGTTAATTAAGGCACCTGTTGAGTCAGCTGCTGTTATTTGTGGTGCTAATGATAAAGAACTAAAGCTTTTATCGAATTACGCTACCAATCTTGGATTAGCTTTTCAAATAAAGGATGATATATTAGATGTTGAAGGAACTATCGAGGATATGGGCAAAAAACCAGGAAGTGATGCTCTATGCGAAAAATCAACCTATGTCACAATGTATGGCCTTGATAAATCTAAAAAGCTGTTGGAAGATGTAACAAACGAAGGAGTTTCTTTTCTAGAAGCATTCGATACGAGAGGTCAATTCCTCAAAGAACTAGCTCTGTCTCTTGTTCTAAGATCAAATTAAGCTGGAGTAAAACTATTAAAATATATGAGACATAGAAAACTAACTAAATTTCACTATCCCAATAAGTTCTCTTTGTATTTTATTATGTTTTGTGTTATAATACTGTCTCGATAGCATTTTTAAATGCTGTCATATCGTTATTGAAAGTGAAGTAGTAGCTTTCTATAAAGAAGACTTAGTTCAGATGAAGTTTTCTGAACTCTAGTCGCACTTATTTCGAAGCTTGGTGGCACTTATCTACTGCTTGCAAAGCGGGAGATTAGTAACACCGCCGAGATAAAGAAAGAAGACTTAGTTCAGATGAAGTTTTCTGAACTCTAATGATATTATTTATATACTACTATATTGACAAAAAAACAGGGTGGCGCAGTATTCTAGTCAGTACTAATGGTTCTGAAGACGGGCCTAAAAATCCGTTAAAGGGCACATCGATGAAGTTCCTTGTGTCGGCTTGCTACGCCCAGTGGTGGGCTGATGCTGGGAGTTAAGGCTTAGGGGCGATCCGCAATGGCATGCGGGCGTTGACCCCTTTTCCGTGGAGACCCTTTCTTGTGGAAGAAAAGTTAAGCGAATGTAGCTTGCCACCTCGACTACGACAAGGGCTTAAACCTGTTATGCGGTATCGTAAGATGCTGTGAACAGCGTAGCCTGCCTTGAGTGAGATTTGGTGGATAGTGGATCGGATGCTTCATGTATTGGCCGATATATAAGCATTATTGCTGCTTGAAACCTTTTTTGCAAAAGAGGCTAGGAATCATGTTGACTGCTGGGGAAAACCCCTAGACTGTTCTATAATGTGGTTTATTGGGGATTAAAGTGTGGACTAAGTGGTAATCAGGCCTCATACGTGGTGACACTATGGTGACGTGTTTAATGGGAAACCTCTGGTTTGGCGACATTCCAGTACACTTTAGGGAAATCCTGCCTGACCTAAGCCGCAAAATTTACTCAATAAGCTGCCACCTGTTTTTCTAATATATTTGGAGGATTGGTTTGGAAGATAATTATAAACATCCGGCCGATGAAAAGAAGGTTAAGTTCAAGGCTAACGTTATTAGTTCAAAAAAAGAGACGAGAGTGTGGACTCTCTTAATTACGGTTGTCACTTTCTTTATTTCTATTTTTATGTCTTTTTTCTCAAATGAAACAATCGGTAATGCCTCAATTGTAGTTTCTTTTCTTATTGTTTTCGGTATAATAATTATAAGCATATTATTTGATTTAGTGGGTACTGCTGCAACTGCTGCAGATGAAGCGCCTTTTCATTCAATGGCGTCAAGAAAGCTATATGGTGCAAAACAGGCCATAAGACTTATTAGAAACGCAGACAAAGTTTCAAACTTCTGTAATGATGTTGTGGGAGATATTTGTAGTGTAATAAGTGGAACAGCAGCTGCTTTCATTATATATAAGTTTATGGGTGAAGGAAATAATGCACAAAATTCGATATTTGGGTTATCGATTACTGCAATGGTAGCTTCTTTAACAGTTGGTGGAAAGTCATTAGGAAAGTCTATAGCTCTTCATAATAGTAACTATATTATTTATAAGGTTGCTGTAATTACTAATTTTCTGTCTGGAAAAATTAGATTTGTTAAATTTAAGAAAAGAAGAGATAATAAAAATAAAAACAAGAAAAACAATGAGGCTTAAAGGAGTAATAATAAGTGGGGTACTTAGATAGAATTAACTCTCCTGAAGATATACAAAAATTAAATAATGAGCAGCTTGAGTGTTTGGCAGAGGAAATAAGAACCTTTCTCATACATAAGGTTTCAAAAACAGGGGGTCACCTTGCTTCAAACTTAGGAGTTGTAGAACTAACACTTGCCATTCATAATAACTTTAAAACGGAAAGTGATAAAATCGTTTGGGATGTAGGTCATCAATCTTATGTACATAAGATTCTAACTGGACGTAAAGATAGGTTTGATACTTTACGAAAACTTGATGGACTTGCTGGTTTCCCAAAAACCTGTGAAAGCGAGCATGATTGCTTCAATACGGGACACAGCAGTACTTCAATATCTGCTGCGCTTGGTATGGCTCGTGCCAGGGATTTGAAAAAAGAAAAATACAGTGTGGTTGCAGTAATTGGCGATGGTGCAATGACTGGTGGAATGGCCTATGAAGCTTTAAATGATGGCGGAAGATTAACAAGTAATTTTATTGTTATATTAAATGATAATGAAATGTCTATTGCACATAATGTAGGTGGCTTGTCAAAATACTTAAGCAGGCTACGCACAGATCCTGTTTATACAAAAACTAAAGAGGATATTGATAACTTTCTGGATAAGATGCCGAATTTTAGCAAGAAGGCAAGAGCGGCTGCTAGAAAGCTAAAAGGAACAGTAAAATATTTATTTACTCAAGGTGCGCTTTTTGAGCAGTTGGGGTATAAGTATTATGGCCCGGTAGATGGACATAATTTTGAGGAATTGAATAAAGCGTTGATTGCTGCAAAAAAAATTAAAGGGCCAGTATTAGTTCATGTTAGTACTCAAAAGGGTAAAGGCTATTCTTTTGCCGAGGAAAGCTCCGATAGATTTCATTCAATAGCACCTTTTGAGATAGAAACAGGTGAAACCATTGGTACTAAAGCCCCTGATTACTCAGAGGTATTTGGAAACGCTATGTGTGATGCAGCCGAGACAAATGAAAGCGTTGTTGCTATTTCAGCTGCTATGGCTAAAGGGACTGGTTTGTATAAATTCAGCACTGAATTTCCTCAGAGATTTTTTGATGTTGGAATAGCAGAACAGCATGCGGTTACATCGGCTGCAGGTATGGCGATAAGTGGAATGATACCTGTTGTTGCAGTATATTCATCTTTTCTCCAAAGGGCTTATGATCAGATAATACATGATGTTGCAACTCAAAAGCTTCATGTAGTATTTGCAATTGATAGAGCAGGTATTGTTGGTGAGGATGGTGAAACACACCAAGGTGTATTTGATATGTCTTTCCTAAATCACATACCTAACTTGACTATTATGGCTCCTGCAGATTATTATGAACTAAGGCAGATGGTTGATTTTGCTATAAATAAACAAACTGGACCAATTGCTATTAGATATCCAAGAGGTAGGGGAAAAGAGTGCCTTGCACAAGAGATTCCACTACAAATGGGAAAGGGTGCGGTACTCAGAAAAGGTGAAAAAGTGTGTATTTTAGCTGTTGGAAGTATGGTGGATACCGCTATTCAAGCAGCAGCTACACTTGAGAATAATGGAGTTAGTACCGAGGTAATTAGTACAAGATTTATAAAGCCAATAGATGAAGAACTGATTGTTGACTGTAGTAAAAGGTTTGAATACATTGTAACACTAGAAGACAATTGTAAGTTTGGTGGCTTCGGTAGTAGGGTTTTGGAGGTATTAAATAAATTTGGATTGAAAACTAATTTAAATATTATGGGCTTACCGGATAAATTTATTTCTCATGGTTCTAGGAATGAATTACTTAAAAATTTAGGATTGGATTTTGAATCTATTGCAAATAATATTTTACAAATAGTAAAGTCAACTGAAAAATAAATGATACAATTTTTGCGGTAATTCTAGGATTTCTAAAAATTCAACGGGAGTAAAGACACTCTCTCTTATTCTAAGAACTCTGCATAAGTTGTCACATAAGGCAGAGCGAATTTGGAGGATAAAAGTGGAAAAGGAAAGACTTGATGTATTGCTTGTAGACAAGGGATTATTTGAAAGTAGAGAGAAGTGCAAAAGTGCTATAATGGCAGGTGTAGTCTGGATTGATGGAGTACGTGAAGATAAACCTGGGACAAAGGTCCCGGTAGATCGCCAGATTGAGATAAGGGAAACTATTAATCCTTATGTAAGCAGAGGTGGACTAAAGCTAGCAAAAGCAATCAGCGAATTTGATATAGCCCTTGAAAATAAAATTTGTCTGGACATCGGAGCTTCTACGGGTGGATTTACTGATTGTATGTTAAAAAACGGCGCTTCTAAAGTAGTTGCAATAGATGTTGGATATGGACAGCTCGCATGGGAGCTAAGAAATGATCCACGTGTTATTTGCATGGAGCGAACAAATGTAAGATATGTTAAACTAGAAGACATAGGATTTTTATCAGATTTTGCTTCTATTGATGTAGCGTTTATTTCATTGACAAAAGTTATACCTGCTGTTATAGCCCTATTGAAGGATGACGCTGAGCTTGTTTGTCTAATCAAACCACAGTTTGAGGCTGGAAGAGAAAAAGTAGGTAAGCATGGAGTAGTTAGAGATAGCGAGGTACATAAAGAAGTTATTTTAAACATTATCAACTTTGTGCTGGCACAAAACTTATATATAAGAAAATTGTCATATTCACCAATTAAGGGTCCTGAAGGAAATATAGAGTATTTACTTTATGTTTCTAAAATAGAAAATGACAATTCCAGTGGAATAAATGAACTTATTGATAAAGTAGTAACAAAAGCACACTTATCTCTAGCATAAAATTAATACATTTGTTAGACTAAAGATGAAGTTTAATAGTTTATTTATAATGATCCATTAAAAGGTGTCACTTGGAGGACAAAATGAAAAATATAGGTGTTATTACAAATAGAGATAAAGACAAAGGGTTTGTATATACAAATCAACTGATTGAAAGTATAAATAAACACGGCGGACAAGCAATACTTCCTACGCCTAGTTCAAAGAGTGGCATGGATGGACTAGATTATGAGGTAGAGGAAATATGCAATAGATGCGATTTAATCATCAGCCTTGGCGGTGACGGTACTTTTTTGAGAACAGCTAGAACCGCATATTTGCATAAACTACCTATTCTAGGTATAAATCTTGGATCATTGGGATTTTTAACAGATATTGAAAAAGGAGAAATTGACAAATCTGTAGAAAGTATATTTACTAATAATTATATCATTGAAGAAAGAATGATGCTTTCTTCAAAAATATATAAGAGTGATAAATTATTTGCTCAAGATGTAGCAATAAATGATGTTGTAATTTCTCGAGGAGGGATACCGAGAATACTGCATTTGAGTACATTTATAGATGATAATTTTGTTGAAATGTTCCCATGTGATGGAATAGTGGTCTCCACCCCAACTGGTTCAACAGCGTATTCATTATCTGCTGGAGGACCTATTGTTGAACCAACTTCTAAGCTAATTATTGTGACACCTATTTGTCCACATATACTTTATTCAAGATCTTTTATATCAGACGAAGAACGCCGAATAAAAATTTGTGTAGCTGAAGGTTTTGAACATGATGCGATAGTGACTGTTGACGGACAAAAGACTTATGAAATAACAGGTGGAGACTATATTGAAGTCGAAAAAACAGATAGTAAAGTTAAAATCTTAAAAATTCATTCCAAAAATTTCTTTACAATACTGAGAAAAAAATTTTATGACAGAAAAGAGGAATAAATGAAATGAAGTATAACCGTCATGCGAAGATACTAGAAATAATTGATAACAATGTTATTGAAACACAGGAAGAGCTTGCTGATAAGCTTAAGGAACAGGGAATGGACGTAACTCAAGCTACTGTTTCAAGAGACATCAAGGATCTTCGTTTAATAAAAGTAATGTCATCTGATGGTAAATATAGATATGCTACATTTACTCAATCAGAAAACCAAGTTTCAAATAGGCTCACAACTATTCTTACAGAAGCATATGTTTCAAGTGATTATGCAAATAATATTGTTGTTGTAAAGACTCTCGCTGGCATGGCACAGGCAGCTGCATCTGCAATCGATTCCTTAAAATGGCAGGAGATATTGGGTAGTATAGCTGGTGATGATACCTTAATAATTGTTTGCAGAGCTGAAAAGATTGCAGAGGAAATAGTAGACAAATTCAACAAAATGATTAATAAAGCTTAGTTCAGATGAGGTTTTCTG
>JAEWAX010000035.1 GCA_023391425.1 Bacillota bacterium
TTATAACGCCTAGATTCAAAATGAAATTTTTCGATTGTAGAAAAATTTCATTACATCAGCGGCGTTTCATCGAGGCGGGAGATATTCTCACCGCCTGAAAATCAATGCGATACCCGCCACTTATAGAAGTGGGGGACATTATCTTGCCTCGTTATAATTACCAGTAACAATTCCTGCGAGGTCGAAACCTACCTGATCAGCAAGATTGCCCGATTTTAGGTCTTCAAAATTGCTTAGTACAATCACAGCCAAGTCGTCATCAACATACTTATAAGCTGATGAACAGAATCCAAAGGTTTGGCCATTGTGACCCATAATTTTTTTCTTAACATCTCCAAAATTAATATCGCCTACCAACCATCCATAGCCATAATATTCAGAATACGATTTCAACATTTTATTCCAGGATTCCTTGCTCAGTATTTTGGTTGAATTCATGCCTTTATACCATTTATAGAGATCCTCAACTGTGGAATAAACACCACCTGCACCAAACTCAAAGGAATTATCAGCCATATCGGAGTTTACAAGCTGTTTACCAGCTATGCTATATCCTGAAGCTTTATTTTGAATAAGCTTCTTTCCGTCTGCTATTTCAGTATCCTTCATGTCAAGAGGCTTAAATATATTTTCTTTAAGATAATCCTCATAGGTTTGATTTGTAACCTTTTCTATTATATACCCTAAAAGCACATATCCGGAATTACTGTATTTAAAACTACTTCCCGGCTCAAATTCCAGTGGCTTATCTTTAAAAGTAGCTATTATTTGTTCAGGAGTTCTGTAAAGCCTTACTGTATCCATAAATTCCTGAGAGTCTGTGAAGTCTGGAATTCCTGACTTGTGGCTGAGTAATTGTGAAATATGTATTTTTCCGCCATTGGGATACCCAGGAATGTATTTATCTATTGTATCATCAAGTCCAATTTTATTTTTCTCAACCAGCTGCATGATTGCAGTAGCAGTAAATGTCTTTGTTATTGAACCTATATTGAATTTAGTTCTAGTGGTATTAGGAACATTTAGTTCATAATTGGCCATGCCATAACCCTGTTTAACCAATATTTTTCCTTTACTTTCAATCAGTATACTTCCACTGAAATTCTTTTTCTCTACCTGCTGATTTAAATAGCTTTGAATTTTATCAACCTCAGGTGATTCATGCTTAGTGATAAATAAGTTCCTCTGGCTATACGCAACAGTTCCAAGAACTATTAGCACTAACACACATAATACTATCTTAACTGGTTTATCCATTGACTTCAGAAATTTCATATTGTTTTCCTCCTCTTTCTTATAAACATATTTTACTATTTCACAATTCTATAATCCATTGAATTACATAACAAAACCGGGTCAAACATTACAGTTTTGTAATGTTTGACCCGGTAGCATTTTTCCATTGGCCCACCCAAAATTTTATTATTGAGCTGTTCTTAAGTAATCAATAAGCGTTGGAAAATGTATAATTACTTTTGTATACTCCGAATAAACAGATTCAATAGATATTTCATGACCTAAATTGTTAGCAAGCTTTTTTGAAAGATAAAGTCCAATACCTGTTGCTTTCATATTCTCTCTTCCGTTATAGCCAGTAAAACCTTTTTCAAATATACGTCCTATATCCTCAGGCTTTATACCTATACCATTATCTTCGATAATAATACACTTCTCTTTAGCATCGGCAAAACCGTAAATTTTTATCCTCCCATTGTTACCTGTATACTTCAAAGCATTGAGTAAAACCTGCTCAATAATAAAGCTAAGCCATTTGATATCCGAGCGTATAGAAAAATTCAAACCATCAAGTTCTATTCTTATTCTTTTTGCAATAAATAGTTTTGCACTTTTCTTTATAATATGATTTATGGCTTCGCTAACATTTATCTCACTGATAAAATAGTCCTGTGAAAAGTTATCGGCACGGGAATAGTACAAAGCCTGTTCAACATAATTTTCAATTGACATAATTTCATTCTCGACAATATCTAAAATCTCATCCTTTGATTTACTCGTGTTTTTCAAGAGTAATTTACTGGCTGCAATTGGGGTCTTTATTTCATGCACCCAGTAGTTAATAAAATCAGAAAAATCTTTTTTATCCTGATAAAACTTATCCGATTTACTATGATATTCGTTATCTAGTTTGTGTAACAGTCTAAAATAAAGATTTTGCTCATATGATACGGCTTCAGGCAATAATGCTGCAATATTTTCTTTCTGTTTATCTAAAATGGCACAAATGGTATCAAGATTCTTTTTCTTCTTAAAATACTCCCAAAATAAAAAAAACATCAAGAAAAATATCCCGAGAGTATTAAGATATATTATGTTTACTACACTTACCTTAACAAAATTGTCTAAGGATACGATAAGTGAAATAGTTATCATCAAAACAAAGTAAAATAAAATAAATGATATGTAATCTTGAAGAAATTCTTTCACCTTCATAACACCATATACCCCTGTCCTTTTTTTGTCTGAATAAAACCATCAAGGTCTATTTCTTCCAGTTTACTTCTAAGCCTGTTGATATTCACTGTGAGTGTCCCATCATCGACAAAGCTTTCATCTTCCCATAAATAGCGCATTAACTTATCTCTACTAACAACCTTTCCATTTTCACGCAACAAGCTGTGAAGAATTCTGAACTCATTCTTTGTTAGCTCAACCTTACAGTTCCGATAGAAAACCTTATTGTCACCTAGCGATAATACTACACCTTTATATTCAAGAATATCTGATTGCACATTTGAATACGAGTAGGTTCGTCTCATGATACCATTTATCTTTGCCATAACAACATCTGTGAAGAATGGCTTCTGAATAAAGTCGTCGCCCCCCATATTTATTGCCATGATTATATCCATATTACTATTTCTTGAAGAAATGAACACAATGGGAACTTTTGATACTTCTCTTATTTTAGTACACCAATAAAAACCATCAAAACAAGGTAAATTAATATCCAAAAGGATTACATGTGGTAAATTTTTAGAAAAAGTATTAAATACATCACTAAAGTCATCTACACAAATTGCTTCATAGTCCCATTTTGTAATTATATCTGCTAACGCCTCTTTTATTACAAGATCATCCTCGACAACCATAACCTTATACACTATAATCACACCTATCTCATTTTTAGTTAGCATTAATTATAAACTAAGTATAATTATACTATATAATATACAAAATCAGAGTAAAAAGCTGCAAACATATATTCCAAATCAAATTACATTTTTAAGGGGCTTTCGCAAAACAATATCGGATACAATATGATTCGAAGATTATGATTAAATAGTAAGTTTTTGTATATTGTAATTAGTTTTGCAACAGACCCTCCCGATTAATAAATTTAGAATAAATGTTGCTATTCTTAAAATAACGTTAGCTGCTTATCATAATAGCCTTGTTTATAAGCTCTAATAATATCCTCCATTTTATACAGAAGCCCAAGCTTTTCACATTCCCGCTTAACCAAGGATTTCAACTTTTTTGCGTTAGGTGAATGGCACTCATAGTAGTCGCCGTACTGATTTAAATATTTTTCTTTTAGGCTTGGGAAAAGTCCCTCTAGCTTATTAAGATACCACTCCCTCTGGTTTTGCCTAAGTGTTACGCCAAAGGCAGGATAAATAAATTTTGCACCATTTTCATATGCAAGATGTATAATGCCACTTATATTTTCTTCGTTATCCTCAATAAACGGCAAAATTGGCATCATAAGAATTCCTGAAAAAATACCGTTATCAGACAGCTGCTTTATAGCCGCAAAGCGCTTTGAGGATACAGCTACATTAGGCTCAAGCTTTTTACAAAGCTCATCATCGCAAGTGGTTACTGTAATCTTAATTAGAACAGGCGAATGCTGTTTTATTTTTTTTAGCAAGTCTATATCCCTCGTAATTAAGTCACTTTTTGTAGCTATAGAAACACCAAAACCGTAGGTATTAATTAATTCCAGTGCGCCTCTGGTCAATTTATATTCCCTTTCACAAGGATTATACGGGTCGCTCATCGCACCTGTTCCTATGACTCCTGTCTTTCTTTTTGACTTTATGTCACGATAAATTAAGGCGAGAGCATTTTCTTTTGCCCTCACCTCATCAAAATTGTCTACATGATAGCACTCACTGCGGCTGTCACAATAGATACATCCGTGGCTGCAACCCTTGTAGATATTCATGTTGTAGTTGTTTCCAAACCAGTTATTGCTCTCGCAATATCCTGATATAACTGCTTTTGCAGGTATAAATTCCATGAGTTGCGTGCTCCTTTTTATAAACGGATTCTTTGCTTCAGGTTAAGCTTAGAAATCGTTATCCAGGGTCGTAGCGCCGCTCACTCCACACTTATAGCAGTGGGTAATAGCGGCGGTAGACATCGGATAAACAGAGTTCTTAGTTCGTGGGAACTCCGATCCCTACAACCTATTCGATAGTAATTGAATCCAAAAAAGCACTAAATTTCTTATCGCTAAACATCTCATTTGTAACAAATTTGCCATTAAGGAAGAGGCTATAAGTCGTAAATGGTGCTGGTGCATTTTGAGCCTGCTCTTT
>JAEWAX010000058.1 GCA_023391425.1 Bacillota bacterium
TCTAACAACAGTCATAGTAATAGCTATAACAACTGCCAAAGCAATTGCTCAAACAACAGTCAAAGTAATAGCTCAAACAACAGTCAAAGTAATAGCTCTAACAACAGCCAAAGCAATAGCTCGAACATCAGCCAAAGCAATAACTCAAATAACAGCCAAAGCAATAGTTCGAACAACGGCCAAAGCAATGGAAATAATTAAATAGTATAAAAGGTAGTTAGTTATCGGATAAAAAATAATTAATTATATACATTAATGGGGACAGTACTTTTGAATTTGCATTACGTGCCAGCAAAAGAACCTGCCCCTATTTTATTTGTTTTAAAATTGTGATAAATTGGTATTAATATATTATAAATACTACTTCTCATTTTAATATAGAAAAGGCACTTTCTAAATGTAAATTAGTATTTGATTTAAATCAAGATTAATGTAAAACCCAGTACTAAGCCGGAAATTTATTCTAATGGAAAACTAAATTAATAATATGGATAAGGAGAAAACACTATGTCAAATATAAATAGAGTAATTTTAGTTGTCTTGGATAGTGTAGGAGTTGGAGAACTTCCAGATGCAGCTGAATATGGAGATATGGGAAGTAATACACTTGGAAATATAGTGAAAGTTTGTGGTGGTATTGAGGTGCCCCATTTGAGCAGGCTTGGAATGGGAAAGATAGACGGTATTGACTACCTGCCTGTGCCAGAGGATATTGGAGGTAGTTACGGAAGAATGGAAGAGGTTTCAAAAGGTAAGGATACTATTACTGGACACTGGGAGATTGCAGGGCTTCGGCTTAAGTATCCATTCCCAACATACCCACAGGGCTTTTCAGAGGATATTTTGGAGGAGTTTAAGAAGCTAACTGGAAGAGGCGTACTTGCTAATTGTGCAGCATCAGGCACAGAGATAATTAAAGAGTATGGCGAAGAGCACATGAAGACAGGCAAGCTAATAGTGTATACATCTGCTGATAGTGTTTTCCAGATAGCTGCCCATGAAGAGATTGTTCCACTAGAAGAACTATATAGAATATGCCAAATTGCTAGGGATATGCTTAAGGATGAGAACATGGTCGGCCGTGTAATTGCCAGACCTTTCTTGGGGCAGCCTGGTAGCTTTGCACGTACTACAAACAGAAGAGATTTTGCGGCTGAGCCACCAACAGATACTATTTTGGACAAAATGAAACAAAAAGGTCTGGATGTTATTGCAGTAGGCAAGATTGAGGACATTTTCTCTAAAAAGGGAATTACAGAGGCAGAACATACCAAGAGTAATATGAACGGTGTTGATGTAACATTGGATTATATGAAGAAACAGAATAAAGGTATCATTTTTACAAATTTAGTGGATTTTGATATGCTGTTTGGACATAGAAATAATGCAGAAGGCTACAAACAAGCTCTTGAGGAGTTCGACAAGCGGCTTCCAGAAATAATGTCTGCAATGAGAGAGGATGACCTTCTGATTATTACAGCAGACCATGGCTGTGATCCAACTACACCTAGTACTGACCATTCAAGAGAGCACGTTCCAGTTCTTTTATACGGAAATGCTATCAAGAGGGATGTAAACCTAGGAACGAGAAAGACATTTGCTGATATTGCTAGCACTATTGCAGACATATTTGATATTAAAAATGTATTCCCGGGGGAGAGCTTCATTGAAGCAATTTTAAAGTAAATTTAGGAAACTATATAGTTATGCAAAGTCATACTGGCAATGTCAATAGGCTCGCTTAATGTAAAATTTGATAACTGTAACGGCTTATTCTTGGTATTTTTGCCAGTATGCCTATAGTATTTGAATTATAGAAATTTTTTTATAAATTTATAAATAAATTTGCTATTTATCAGCTTAATGTATTATTATTAATAAGAAGTACTACTGAAGTATAAGAATTGCCTTAAAATAATTATGGCGAAATAAAACTAAATATAAATTACAGATTAAGGGAAGCAGGTTTAAATCCTGCACGGTCCCGCCGCTGTGTTGGAGGAATTCTCTAAAATTAACCACTGGTTTATGCAATATCTAATTTCTTGAAGGAGCAAAATGCCCCATAGAGCTAGAAGCGCAGTTTAGACTGGGAAGGATTAGAGAGTAATGATACCTAAGTCAGAATACCTGTCTGTAATTTTACACTAAGAAATAATTAATAATGTAACTCAATTTGAAGTGAAACAACATCTTCAGATATGAGATTTATTGTTTAGTTATTTCTAAAAACTCTACGAGAGATAGGGGGGTGTCGGATAAACTAGCTTATCCTGCAAATAAATTTGAAAACTACTTCATTTTGAAGTTGCTTGGATAATTGATTTGTACTTTATAAGAAGTCTAACCCTCAAACATATTGTTTGAGGGTTTTTTAATCTGTTTATCACATAATAATCCAAGGAGGAATACTAAAATGGAAAGTACATTAAAAAATTCAAAACTTAAACTCTTATCAGCAGTTCTTTCAGTTATATTTATTATAGGTATGTTTACAGGATGCGGAAATAATCTGAATAGTCAATCAACAAATTCGTCACTCTCGTCGGATACTGCTAGCAAATCCAGCAGCGAACGAACAACAGCTACCACAGCAACATCAGCGACTACGTCAAACACGTCAGCCACAACAACAAAATATCCATTAACCTTAAAAGATGCTTCAGGTACATCAGTGACTATATCTAACAAGCCTACAAAAATAGCCAGCATGCAATTGGGAACCTGTGAAATGCTGCTTTCCTTAGTGGACAAAAGTGCAATCGCTTCTATGACTCATTATGTAGATGATGTGAACGTATCTAATGTAGCAGAGGCAGCAAAAGGAGTTGGACAGAGGCTTGGCTTAAATGCTGAAAAAATTATAGCGTTACAGCCCGATTTAGTATTTGTTGATACATGGACAGAACAGGATTTTATTAAGCAACTAAGAGATGCAAAATTAACAGTATTTGTATTAAACGTACCATCTAGCGTTGACCAACAAAAGGAAATGCTAAAGTTGCTAGGGAATGTAACTGATCAAGCGATAAAGGCAGAAGAGACTATTAGTTGGATGGATGGAAAACTCAAGGAGGTATCTGATAAACTAGCTAACCTCAAGGAAGAGCAAAAGCTTACGATACTCGATTACAGTGAAATGAACTCAACAAGTGGTAAAGGAACAAACTTTGATGATGTAGTTACAAGAGCAGGGCTTATAAATCCAGTATCAAAGGCAGGCTTAGAAGGATGGCCACAACTATCCAAGGAAATGGTGATAAAGTTCAATCCGGATATTATTAGTTTGCCATCTTGGTATTATGACAGCAAAGTAAGTTTTAACTCCTTATATAAATCTATAAAAGATGATAAGTCATTAGCAGGGGTAAAAGCAGTAAAAAATGACAAATTGATTTCAATACCTTTTAAACATATCAGTACAACCTCGCAATATTCTGTATTAGCTATTGAGGATATGGCAAAGGTAGCATATCCAGAGTTGTTTAAATAATGGAATAAAATTAAAATGTATAGTGTAAGCCGAAATACTTTCAAATTTGTATTAACTCATCACAGAAATTTGTACATTTGGTATCTGGAGGTTACATGATTAGAATAAAGAAAGCAGCAATAAAAAAAATAGGTATAATACCAGCAATGTTTATTGCATTGCTGGCTGTATTAGTTATAGCAACTGCTATCGGAGCAGTTTATGTGCCTTTTTTTGATACCTTTAAGATAATACTAAAGAACCTTGGGTTATTAGGTAACGCTACTTTTACAGAGGGGCAGGAACCAATAATATATCTAGTTAGATTTCCAAGAGTATTAGTGGCTGCGTTGGCAGGTACTGCTCTAGCGGCCTCAGGTGCTGTTATGCAGGGTATGTTCAGAAATCCTATGGCTGATCCTGGACTGCTAGGAATATCTAGCGGTGCTGGATTTGGTGCTGTATTAGCTATCAAACTGGGATTAAGTACTATCAGCATATTTTTCATGCCTACATTTGCTTTTGTTGGTGCATTTTTAGCTATTTTAATGGTATACCTGCTTTCATATCGCAAGGGAAAAGTCCCTGTACTTACTCTTATACTATCAGGTATAGCTATAAGCACATTTGTTGGTGCATTAACCAACGTCGTACTTACTCTATCCTATGATTATCAAGTTAAGGAATTTCTTTTTTGGTCAACAGGAGGCCTTGATGGACGACGTTGGGAACATGTTCAGCTGGTGATTTTGCCAATAATAATAAGCGTTACACTCATGTTTGTATTCTCTAGAGACTTAAATGTACTATTAATGGGTGAGGAAGAGGCAAAATCAGTTGGTTTAAATGCTGGAAAGACAAGAACAATCCTGCTCATACTTATTTCTGTTGCTACTGCTAGCGCAGTATGTGTCAGTGGAGCAATTAGCTTTGTAGGACTTATTGTACCCCATATTATGAGACTAATAGTTGGACCTAATCATAAGATATTGTTGCCCACAAGTGCAATTGGAGGAGCGATATTCCTTGTAGTGTGCGACCTAATCTCAAGAGTGGTGGTCATACCAAATGAGATAGGAGTTGGTATAATCACAGCACTTATTGGAGCACCTTATTTCCTCTACCTTCTTCTTAAATCAAAAAAAGAAGGAGGTATCGTCATTTGAGCAAAGAAATTATTAAGAGCGATGGCAATTTCAGCACACAAAATATTATCGAAATACAGGGATTAAACTTTGGAATTAATGATAATAAAATACTAAAAAATATCAGCCTATGCATAAAAGCTGGTGAATTTGTAGGATTAATTGGGCCAAATGGAGCAGGTAAAACAACACTTTTAAAATGCATTAACGGTATAAATAAGGCTGACGGGGTAATAAAGATAAAGGATATGCCGATAGAGAAACTCAGTGATAAAAAGCTGGCTAAAGATGTATCACTTATGCACCAAAATACAGCGATAAGCTTTCCATTTGCTGCAATAGAAGTTGTTATGATGGGGAGGTATCCTTATCTGAAAAGATTGCAGAGAGAGAGCAAGGAAGACTATAATGTTGCTAAGAAAAACATGGAGTATACAGATACAATTAGTCTTGAAAAGTCGCTAATTACTGAAATGTCAGGTGGAGAAAGACAAAGAGTGTTATTTGCTAAGACATTAACGCAGGAGACAGATGTAATATTGCTAGATGAACCCACAGCGAGTTTGGACATTACCTATCAGGAACAGATATTTAAGTATTCAAAGGAACTATCTATGCAGGGGACTACAGTAGTAGCAGCAATACATGACCTTAAAATTGCTGGGAGATATTGCAATAGACTTGTTTTGATGAATAAGGGACAAATCGTCGCTGATGGCAGCCCAGAAGAGGTTCTTACTTCTAAAAATTTATCGCAAGTATATGGTATAAATGCACTTGTTTACCGAAATAGAATTACAGGCTCACTTGATATATATATTCACAATCAAGATGACAGTAAGAGGTCCGAAAAAGTACATGTTCTCGGTGGAGGTGGTTCAGCATCAGCTGTTTTAAGACAGCTTTATGAACGAGGATACAATATTTCTACTGGTGTTTTCTCACATGGAGATAGTGATATAGGTAGTGCGGAGGTTTTCGGAATTGAGCATTTGGTTGAAAAGCCCTTTAGTGAAATATCTGAACAACTAAATAACGAAAATATAACCTTAATTAAAAATTCAGATATGGTAATACTGTGTAACATGCCCTTTGGAAATCAGAATCTACGGAATTTAGAAGCTGCAAAATACGCAGGCCGACTAGTAATTATTGAAGATGATTCTCCAGAAACTAGGGACTTTACAAACGGAAAGGCGACACAGATATATAATGAGCTAAAAAAGAATGCCGTAGCAGTGATTACCTCGGCTCAGCTTCATGAAGTACTGTAATAACCTGTTGAAAATGTGTCACTTGAATCTTTGTTTATTAAAGGTATATCTTCGCCAATCTCTCTTAAGTAAAGAACTATGGCAATTGGTACATTCAGAAAAACATAAATAATAGATTTTAATCGTTTTGCGGCTAAAGGAGGAAATATGTCTAAACTAATATTGGTAACAGGTGGTGCACGCAGTGGCAAGAGTACCTTTGCTGAAGGAAAAGCGAAGGAGTATGGGCAAGATGTACTTTATGTTGCGACATCAAAGGCTATTGATGAGGAAATGAAACAGAGAATAGCAAAACACAGAGCGCAAAGACCTTCAGAGTGGGAAACTCTCGAAGAATATAAAAATTTAGATGCTGCGCTAGTTGACATAATGCACAATAAGAGTGCAGTACTTTTAGACTGTGTTACAATAATGATTACAAATCTCATGCTTGATGAATGCTTTGATTGGGATAGTCTAACAAGAGACGAAGTAGAAGAAATTGAGCAGTCGGTGGGGCATCAGATTGAGAGATTAATAAGTTTATCAAAGATGTCAGAAATACCCTTTATTCTTGTAACAAATGAAATAGGACTTGGCGTTGTTCCACCATCAGCTATAGGCAGAGATTTTAGAGATATTGCTGGGAGAATGAATCAAATTCTTGCAAGAGCAGCCGATGAGGTTTACTTCTGTGTTTCAGGGATACCGATGAAAATAAAGTAATTAAAACAAAATTAAGTATGCATTATGATAATTATAACTTGCATATGATTCCGATGAAAATAAAATAACGTTAAAACAGGACTATTTAATATGATAATTACAATAATGCTCACTTATATTCTAAAAGGCTACTGATAAAAAAGATACTTTGAAAGGTGGAACAGCAATTGAAAGCGATAAAACGATTGGTGCTGATGCTACAGTTTTTTACAAGAATACCTATTAATCTGAAGCTTGCTGCAAATTCTGAGGATTATGGAAAAGGGTTAGTTTTTGCACCCTTTGTTGGGCTGAATATCGGAGCAATAATGGCAGCAGCTTCCTATGGACTGCTATATATATTCCCAAGGTCTATTGTTGCTGCAATTATCGTAGTGCTGTACATAATCATAACTGGAGGCCTTCATTTAGATGGTTTAGGAGATACTTTTGATGGGATATTTTCAAACCGCTCAAAGGAACGTATCTTAGAAATCATGCGGGACAGCAGAGTGGGAACTAATGCAGTATTAGCTGTTGTGAGTGTATTACTTCTGAATTATGCAGCCCTATCCCAAATGAACAGTACATATTTTTTACGTATAATATTACTCATGCCTATGGCTGGCAGGGTAGGCTCTTTAGTTAGTGCAGCTGTTTCTACCTATGCCAGAAGCGGAGAAGGCTTGGGTAAATCTTTTATTGATTGTTGTGGCAAAAAGGAGCTGTTCTGGGGATTACTTATCTATATTGTGATTAGTTTATTGACTTTAGACTATAAAATGTGGATTGTTTTAGCGATACCACCGATTAGTGCATTTTTACTTGTAAAGGGATTAAGTAAAAAAATTGGTGGTGCAACTGGAGATGTGCTTGGAGCAGTATGTGAACTAAACCAATGCATCTTCTTATTATTGGCATGTGCCGTTTTAGCGTGATAATTTGTAATAGAATATTCAGAGAATTCTCTTTCTATTAGTGCTTCACTACAGCAAAATGAATTTTCCTTAGTAAAAAAACAACCCTATCTCCTTTAGAAATTACTCTAGGCATAACTAGATTTGCAGTTTTTTCAATAACCCCTTCTGGCATTTTTAATTGAATAAAATTCTCAATTGTTCGCTGTATTTGAACTAATCCTTCAATCATCTTTCTGCTCCTTTATATAACTTTTATTCTCACTTTTCATCTATAAGTGTAACTAAGCTACTATAGGCGTATACGGCTTGGTAAAAGCTAAGTTTTCTTTAGTATAATGTTTTCTCTGTTCGTTTGTAATTAACATATGATAACGATAGCAATAATTTGATTAAGATTATACATTCTTAATTAACTATTACAGTTAATGCTATATTTAACATATAAGCAAGACAATATAATGACATTTTAACCCATACTCGCATTATTTATCTTACAAAGGTCAATTTCTACAATTCGGTTGAATCATCCAAGCTCACTACATTTTATTATTGTAGATTCCTATAATGATTAATAATAATAAACTATTTGTTGACAAATGATGGATAAAAGAGTAAAATCAAGCATAAAATGAACGTTCATTCTATGCTTGGAGGTACAAATTATGTATAAAACTTCAAAAGAAACCCAAATTCGTAAAGATGCTAAACGCAAATTGATTTTAGATACTGCTGCAAGAGTCTTTGCAAACCATGGGTACCATAATACTTCAGTAAAGGACATTGTTGAAGCAGCAGATATTTCTGTGGGA
Organism: Bacillota bacterium; assembly: GCA_023391425.1. Taxonomy (GTDB): domain Bacteria; phylum Bacillota; class Clostridia; order Acetivibrionales; family DSM-1351; genus Ruminiclostridium. Next base: position 8,305 of record JAEWAX010000058.1, read on the forward strand.
ACTTTCTACTTTTATTTTAAAAGTAAGGAAGTGTTGTTTGCAGAGCTCTACATAGATATAGTAAGGGAGTTTAATGATTCCATAAACAAAGTTTTAGATTTAAGCAACTGCAATCTTGCAAGAAATTTTACACGCTCAATAACAGCAACCCTTTGGCTGTATCAAAGTAAGCGTGAACTCGCGAGGATAATGTTAATTAAAGCTGTAGGCTTGAATCCTGAGTTTGAAAAGAGACGGTCAGAAAGCATAAAAGAGTCGTGTAAAACTATGGAGGAGTGGTTTAAGAAATTTAAAATAAACAATCCGGTCAACATTCCCGATGAAAGGATAGCAGCATTAGCTTTTGAAAGTTCTTTTTATTACCTGATTATTGATTGGTTGGAAGGTGACGAAACAAACGATCTTACCGACTCTTCCTATGCTCTATCGGTGTATAATCTGCAGGCATTAAAAGTACCATTTAAAAATGAAGATATAAAAATGTATGTCCAGGAAATATTAGATGAACTAAATAAAACAAGTAACTCCTAAGTTACATAGAAAAAGAGGTATTATTTTGAATAATTCGTTTGGAAAAGATTTGACTACAGGAAGTATACCAAAACACTTGATCAAATTTGCATTGCCTTTACTAGTGGGAAACCTTTTATCTACAGGCTACAGTATCATAAATGCTATTTGGGTGGGAAACTTACTTGGCAAAGATGCTGTAGGTGCAGTTGCGGTGTGTTTCCCAATAATTCTTGGGTTGGTAGCACTATGCTCGGGTGCTACACTTGCAACCTCCATATTGATATCAAAAGCTTATGGAGCTAATGACCATGATATGATTCAAAGAGTAGTAAACAACTCATGGTCTATTGCCGTAGCTATGATTTCTATGGTTACTATAGGTGGATTGTTTTTATCAAAAACTATACTCAGCTTACTTGGAACACCTCAAGAAATCATGCCAATTGCAACTGAATATTTAAAAATAACTATTATAGGTTTTATATTTGTGTATTTATCTTATTTAATTTCTTCTATTCTAAGAGGAGTCGGTAATACAGTTATTCCTTTGATATTTATCATCATTTCTACAGCAATGAATGCCCTTCTTGACCCGCTCCTCATCATGGGCCTTGGACCAATACCTAGATTGGGACTTAATGGAGCAGCTTTTGCCTCGTTGATTTCCACTAGCGTTGCAACGATACTTGGCTTGATTTATGTGCTAAAAAAATATGCAAAGCAACCAGTAAATCCTTCGGGACTATGGTTTGAGAAAAAAACTATAATAGAAATCCTTAAAATAGGATTACCATCGTTCGGACAGCAGATGCTCTTATCTGTTGGTTATGCGTTTATTACCATATTTGTAAACGGCTTTGGTGCTTCAGCTATTGCCGCCTTTGGAATTACAAGCAGGCTTGATTCAATCGTTGCAATGCCTGCAATGGCTATGATGATGGCGGCCTCTACTTTAACTGCTCAGAACATTGGAGCAGGGAAACCAGAAAGAATTAAGGAAGTATTGAAATGGGGTATAATCATTAATATACCAGTGGTTTTTGCTATATCTGCAGTATGTGTTACCTTTCCAGAAACTATAATGCACATATTTGTCAAAGATATGACAGTAATACAGACAGGTGTAGAGTATCTAAGAATTGTAGGTGTGGGATATCTTAGTTTTGCGGTATTTTATGTGTCCAACGGAATTGTAAACGGAGCAGGTAAGACCATTTCTACTATGATTATTTCATTCATATCACTTTGTGTTATAAGGGTTCCCTTAGCAGGTTTTTTGTCACATACGAGTTTGGGTCTACGCGGTATCTGGTTTGCCATTGTTGCTAGCTTTACTGTAACTACTATAAGTAGTCTTTTGTATTATTTCTTAGGTACATGGGATAAGTCTACAGATAAAGTGAGATGGGCAAACAGTAGCAATTGTGAAAGTAACTGACATTTTTTTGAGAATATTAGAATGGCTAGACATTAGAGTGTTATTTAAAGATTTAGGGAGTAAAATTACTCCCTGAATCTTAAGAAATCTAATTATGTTAATTTAGTAACCCTACCAATTATGTTCATTTAAGAATTGGAAAATGCATATGCCCAATTCTGCTTTATGTTTAAATCTAATAAGAAGATATGAATTTGTAGATTATCTTTAATTTGAATGTATTATGAATTGCTTTTTATAGTGGCTTTATACATTATTGCCTCTTTAGTCACCTCATTGCGACGGAACTCACCAGTTATTTTCCCTTCGGCAAGTACGAGAACTCTATCGCACATTCCTAATATCTCTTCCATATCAGATGATATAAGTATTATTGATGCACCTTTACTAACAAGGTCGAACATAGAATTATAAATATCTGTCTTAGATGCAACATCAACACCACGAGTCGGCTCATCAAGAATGTAAATCTTAGATCTGCTCATTATCCAACGGGCTACAGCAGCCTTTTGTTGATTGCCCCCGCTATAGGTTTCTAGTAAGTCGTTTAGACGGCCGGGTTTAATGCTGAGCTTTTTAATATATGTGTCGGTAACATCAGTCATTATGTTGTTGTGTAAGTATTTGTATTGTTCGAATCTTTTAAGAGAAGAAACTGTAACATTACTTTCTAGGTTAAGGCAGCCAAAAATGGAACTTACAGCCCTATCCTCGGGGAGAAGAGCAATACCATTTCTAATGGCATCACCAGGCGAATTAATTTTTTGCCTTTGTCCATTAATTTCAATACTTCCAGTCTGTATTGGGGTTACACCGAATAGACATTGGGCCAGCAGAGATCTGCCTGAACCCATTAGGCCTGTTATTCCTAGAATCTCTGACTTTCTAAGCTCAAAATTTATAGAACTAAGAATATTTGCTGCGCTTAAGTCTTTAACAGACATAACCACCTTACCAAGTGGAATATCTATCCGAGGATAGCGCTTCTTTTCAGCAGGTACAGAAAGCATTCTTATTACATCTTCTTTAGTTGTATTTCTAACGTTCCGTGTTCCAATAACTCTACCTTGGTGCATTACTGTAAATCTATCTGCAATAAGCTCAATTTCCTCTATTAAATGAGTAATATAAAAAATAGCAGTATTCTTTTCCTTTAAAACTTTAATTATTCTAAATAAAATTTCTTTTTCAGAAGAAGTAAATGCGGCTGAAGGTTCGTCAAATATTACAATTTGAGCATTAGAAACAAATGCTTTCACCATTTCGACTAATTGTTTTTGTGCAAAACCCAACTTGCTTACGGTAGTCCTTGCATCAATGTTTATACCAAACTCACTAAAGATGTTGCTACAATCTTGATACATCTTTAATTTATTCACAGTTCCAAAAAGATTTTTCTTTGAGTGCTGATAGTCCATATAAATATTCTCTGCTACAGTAAGGTTTGGGTAAAGGTTTATATCCTGCCATACACAGTGAATTCCGTTTGCTTTGGCACTACTTACACTATCAATAGTAACAGCATTACCATCAATAAACATAACACCGCTATCTGGTTTTACGACACCACTAATAATCTTGATAATAGTCGATTTTCCAGAACCATTTTCGCCAATTATTGCATGTACTTCACCACAATATAAATCTATTGAAACATCACAAAGAGAAAAAGCGTCACTGAAGTATTTACTTATTCCTTTAGCTTCTAACTTGGGAACACCCATAAATTTGAACCCTCCATACAAGAAGATTATATACTGCCCTCAAATAAGTCTATAGAGGTAAATAATTGTATATTAGCATTAAAAATATTATTTTTTTGTTGTTGTGATATTGTATGATTTGTAATTAGTTTGTCGCATAAATCAGTAACTAATCCAGCTCTATAAAAAGAGTTCTTTTCAAAAGCCGAAGAGGTACAGACTATTATTCTCTCATTAGCATTTTTGGCAGCCGCTTTAATAAAAGCAGCCATATCAATATTTGATACAGTCAAATCAAGATTATTGGATATACCATCTACCTCAATGAATATACGATTTACATAAAAGTTACTTAAGTTGTTAATTGTTAAGGTGCCAAATACTGCTTTTGTATGATAATCAATATCTCCGCCTAAAAGGACTACCTTCGCTGATTGAGCCTCTAATATATGAGAGGCGATATTTAAATCATTTGTAAGAACTGTTACTTTGTTTTTTGACGTAAGCTGTTTAGCTATTTCAAGGTTTATTTCTCCGTTTGTGAGCATTATCACATCACCATCATTAATCATTCTGATTGCTATTTTAGAAATTTCATTAAAGTCCTTATGTAATGAGGCTTCTATATTATCTGAGGGCATTTCTTTTATACTACCTAAAACTGCACCACCATGAGTACGAGTTAAAAATTCTTCGTTCTCAAGCTTTTCTAAGTCCCTGCGTATAGTAACCTCTGAGACACCAAGCATTTGGCTTAATTGATTAACCTCTACCTGATTATTTTCAATTAAATAGTTTTTTATTATCCGAATTCTTTCAATAGCAAACATAAGTATATTTCCTAACCTTGAACATAAAGTTTCTTTTCTTTTTGAGTATATAATAATTTAAAATGAAAAGCAATAAGACTTATACTTCTCTGGTAATATTTAGAATGTTTTGACTAAAATACTCAAATAACAATCACAAACGGACAATCGTTCAGACAAAAATGTTCGTTTACGTAGTTGTATGTAATAAATTGCACAAAAACCGATATGGAAATATATTTATATTGTGAAATGTACACAAATTTATTGACAGTATATTATAGCAATGGTAATATGTAATTACAAAAACGAAAGCAAACGAACACAAAAGAAACAAATTCGTTTACATTATTAAAAGGGGGAAAAAAGATGAAACTCAAAAAGATTATTGCTGGAACTCTTTCATTGGTTATGGCTCTTTCAATGGCTGTTGGTTTCGCAGGATGTGGGGCAAAGGATACTAGTAAACTTGTTGGTGTTGCAATGCCTACTAAGTCCTCAGAAAGATGGATACTTGATGGCGACAACATGAAGAAACAGCTTGAAGAAAAAGGCTATACAGTTGATTTACAGTACGGTGAGGACAACATAGATAACCAGGTTGCTCAGATTGAAAACATGATTTCAAAAGGTGCAAAAGTATTGGTTGTAGCTTCAATAGATGGTTCAGCTTTGACAGATGTTCTTAAAAAAGCTGGTGACGCAGGCATAAAGGTTATAGCATATGACCGTTTGATTAAGGGTACAGAGAATGTTAGTTATTATGCTACATTTGACAACTACAAAGTTGGTGTACAACAAGCAACTTCTTTAGTAAAAGGCTTAGGAGCAGATACTAAACCAGGTCCTTTCAATATTGAATTATTTGGTGGATCACCTGATGATAATAATGCATTTTTCTTCTATGATGGTGCTATGTCAGTATTACAGCCACTAATCGACAAAGGTACATTAGTAGTTAAAAGCGGTCAACTAGGTATGGACAAAGTATCAACTCTACGTTGGGATGCAGCAACAGCTCAAGCTCGTATGGAAAATATTATAAGTGCAAACTATACAACTGCAAAGGTTGATGGAGTATTATCACCATATGATGGTATATCAATAGGTATTCTTTCAGCACTTAAGAGTGTTGGTTATGGTAAAGGTGATAAGCCAATGCCAATAGTAACAGGTCAGGATGCTGAAGTAGCGTCAGTTAAGTCAATTATTGCTGGCGAACAATATTCAACTATATTTAAAGATACAAGAACTCTTGCTGAGAAATGTGTAAAGATGGTTGATGCAGTATTTAGTGGTTCAGAGCCAGAAGTTAATGATACAAAGACCTATGATAATGGTAAGAAGATAGTTCCTTCATACCTCTGTGATCCAGTACCAGTAGACAAATCAAACTATAAGGCAGCATTGATTGACAGTGGATATTACAAGGAAGCAGATCTGAAGTAAACAGCATATTTAAAAATAGCAAATATAAACAGAGTTCTTGGATTAAGGGGGAGTTTTACTCCCTCTAAATCCTAGAAATCGTTATCCAGGGTCGTAGCGTCGCTTATCTCACGCTTGTAGAAGAGTGAGTATTAGCGACGGTAGACATCGGATAAATTTACAGAGTACGCCATTTTATTTTAATAAAATGGCGCTCTGTGATAATAATAACAGTATGGATACGAAAAAATATTAAGGATAGGGAGCTGAGAAAATGTCTAAGCTAATACTCGAAATGAAAAATATAACCAAGACGTTTTCTAGCATCAAAGCATTGGATAATGTCAACTTACAAGTAAGAAGTGGGGAAATACATGCTTTGGTAGGTGAAAATGGAGCCGGTAAATCAACCTTAATGAATGTACTAAGTGGAATTTATCCATATGGTACTTATACAGGAGATATAGTTTTCAATTCAAATCTATGTCATTTCAAAGAAATAAAAGATAGTGAGAAGTTGGGTATTGTAATTATTCATCAGGAGCTTGCCTTGATTCCATATTTATCAATATCAGAAAATGTTTTCTTGGGTAATGAGCAGGCAAAATCTGGAGTTATTGATTGGAATGAAACAACAACTAAAACAGCTGAACTACTAAATTTAGTTGGATTGCATGAAAGCCCGAATACTTTAATTACAAATATTGGTGTAGGAAAACAGCAATTAGTCGAGATTGCAAGAGCGCTTGCAAAGGATGTTAAACTACTCATTTTAGATGAGCCTACTGCGGCACTGAATGATGAAGAAAGCAATAAGCTACTGGAATTACTTCTAAATCTCAGGAAAAAAGGGATTACTTCAATTCTTATATCACATAAATTAAATGAAGTTTCAAAAGTATCTGATCGTATTACTGTAATAAGAGATGGTAAGACAATTGAAACGTTGGAAAAAGGTGTTGATGAAATTACCGAGGATAGGATCATCAAAGGCATGGTTGGACGTGATATGTCACACCGATTCCCTCATAGAGAGCCCAAAATTGGTGAAACAATTATGGAAGTAAATGATTGGAATGTAAGTGACCCACATAATGATCGTAAAGTAATAAACAATGTAAATATTAAACTGAGAAGTGGCGAGATAATAGGGCTTGCTGGTCTTATGGGTGCGGGGCGTACCGAATTAGCTATGAGTATTTTTGGAAAGAGCTATGGAACAAAAATATCCGGAACTATTAAATTAAAAGGTAAACCAGTTGATCTATCTAGTGTTAGTAAGGCAATAGAGTCTGGTATCGCGTACGTAACAGAAGATAGGAAGAATTATGGTCTTGTTCTTATAGATAATATAAAAAATAACATTACTATGGCAAATCTTAAGAAAATAAGTAAAAATTCTGTAGTGGGTGAACATAAAGAGAATATAGTTGCAGAAGATTTCCGCAAAAAGTTCAATATTAAATCCTCTAGTGTACTACAAAAAACAGGTAACTTGAGCGGAGGAAATCAGCAAAAGGTAGTATTAAGTAAGTGGATATTTACTGACCCTGATGTTTTAATACTTGATGAGCCTACTCGTGGTATTGATGTTGGTGCAAAATACGAGATATACACAATTATAAACCAACTAGCTGATGCGGGGAAATCAATTATTGTAATATCTTCAGAAATGCCCGAGTTGTTGGGTATGTGCGATAGAATATATGTCGTAAATGAAGGGGAAATAGCTGGAGAGCTTTCACGCTCGGAGGCCACTCAGGAAAGTATTATGAAATGTATAATGAGTCACACCAAGGAGGCAAAGTAATGAATAGTATAAAATCTTTTATTAAAAATAATGTGCGTCAGTACGCAATGGCACTTGCTCTAGTCGTAATCATGGTTTTGTTTCAAATTACGACTGGAGGAATATTATTCAAACCATTAAACATTACAAATCTAATACTTCAGAACAGCTACGTTTTGATTCTAGGTATTGGTATGCTTCTAGTTATTCTAACTGGTAATGTAGATTTATCAGTAGGATCTGTCGCAGCATTTATAGGAGCAGTTTCGGCCATATTTATGGTTAAAATGCAAATGCCTGTTGTACCAGCAGTTATTTTATGTCTGGTAATTGGTGCTTTGGTTGGAGCATGGCAGGGTTTCTGGATAGCTTATATTAGGATACCAGCATTTATTGTTACTTTGGCAGGTATGTTGGTATTTAGAGGTTTGACTATGGTATTGCTAAAAGGGCAAACTATTTCACCTTATGCAACATCATTCCAAGCTATGGCAAATGGATTCTTTCTAACTGATACAGGGGTTGTTAATGGATTAAATATGATAGCTGTTATCACAGGAATAGTACTATCATTGATTTTCATATTTGCTGAATACAGAAGCATTCAAAACAAGAAAAAATATAACTTTGAGATACTTCCTCTACCATTAACAATAGGTAAAGTAGCTGTTATAGTTATCGCTTTAAATCTTTTAACATTTAGCTTGGCAGCATATAAAGGTATTCCAATAGTTCTGATATTAATTGTAGCACTTATTGTAATATACTCATTTATCACACAAAAAACTATAGCAGGACGTCACGTTTATGCTTTGGGTGGAAATGAAAAGGCAGCAAAGCTTTCTGGAATAAAGACTAAGAGAGTAATGTTTTGGGTATATGTAAATATGGGAATATTAGCTGCACTTGCAGGACTTATTGTTGCAGGTCGTTTAAATGCAGCTACACCAAAGGCAGGTACTAACTTCGAGCTTGACGCAATTGCTGCATGTTTTATAGGTGGAGCATCTGCATCTGGTGGTATTGGTACAATAATAGGTGCAATTATCGGAGCACTTGTAATGGGCGTTCTAAACAATGGTATGTCAATTATGGGTGTAGGAATTGACTGGCAGCAAGCTATAAAAGGTTTAGTTCTTCTTGCAGCAGTTGCATTTGATGTTTACACTAAATCTAAGGCTAGTGCTGATTAAAAAAATAAACAGTATTTTAAACTAAGGCACATAGTTGAGAAAAAAGACTCTTAACTATGTGCCTTTTAATATTATAAAAATGATTTGGTTTATACGAAGTTTTTAATTTAGGAAATTGTACAATTATATCTTCCATTTTTTTACCGTATCTCTAATAATCAAATAAAAAAATTATTAAAAAAACTTAAAAAATAATATAAAATTTGTATTGACAATTATTTAACAAAGGACTACAATAAAGTTGTTAAATAATTAACACATGTTGAAAGTATTATTTTATTAAGCTGTAATATTAGTTAAGGCAAGGCTTAAATTTTTTAACAGGTATTGTTAAAAAAATAACAATATACAAAACTGAATGATTATAGTATTTAATTGCACAAGGAGTGACAGGTAAAAGAGTAGTAAATGTGCTTATTTACCAGAATTAATCACAGAAACTTAATTATTGTTCAAAAAATGGAGGGTGGTCAATTATGTCAAAGAAGAATTTAGTAGTAAACAGTGTTGATACTTTATTAGAAAAAATAGCAGATATTAAGCAGGCACAAGAAGTATTTGCAACCTATACACAGGAACAGGTAGATAAGATATTCCTGGCAGCAGCATTAGCAGCTAATAAAAAGAGGATTCCACTTGCAAAAATGGCGCAGGCTGAAACTGGAATGGGCATAGTCGAAGATAAGGTTATAAAAAATCATTATGCATCTGAGTATATCTATAATGCATATAAAGATACTCAAACATGTGGGGTTTTAGAAAGAGACGAAGCTTTTGGAATTACTAAAATTGCTGAACCTCTTGGAGTTATTGCAGCTATCGTACCAACTACAAATCCAACATCTACAGCTATTTTCAAATCATTACTAGCTTTGAAAACTAGAAATGGTATTATTTTTTCGCCACATCCAAGAGCAAAAAAATCAACTATTGAGGCAGCAAAAATCGTGTTAGAAGCAGCAGTTGAAGCTGGAGCACCTAAGGGAATTATCGGGTGGATAGATGAACCTTCTATTGAGCTCTCTGAAAGAGTTATGAAAGAGGCAAATATAATATTAGCAACTGGTGGACCAGGAATGGTAAGAGCTGCTTACTCATCAGGAAAGCCAGCAATTGGAGTTGGACCTGGTAATACACCAGCAATAATTGACGATAGCGCAGATATTAAAACCGCAGTTAGTTCTATATTAGTATCAAAAACTTTTGATAATGGTATGATTTGTGCCTCTGAGCAATCAGTTATAGTTTTAGATAAGATATATAATGAAGTCAAAAAAGAATTTGCATTTCGTGGAGCATATTTCTTAAATAAAGAAGAAACTCAGAAGGTTAGAGAAGTTATTCTTATAAACGGAGCATTAAATGCAAAGATAGTTGGGCAATCAGCTTATACTATTGCAAAGCTAGCAGGCTTTGAAGTGCCAGAGGATGCGAAAGTTCTAATTGGAGAAGTGGAGTCTGTTGAACTATCAGAAGCCTTTGCACATGAGAAGCTTTCTCCAGTTCTTGCAATGTACAAGGCAAAAACCTTTGATGAAGCAATTATTAAGGCTGAGAAGCTTATTGCAGATGGTGGCTTTGGACACACTTCCTCTTTATATATTGATACTGTAAATAATAAAGAGAAAATAACTAAATTTACTACAGCGATGAAAACCTGCAGAATTCTCATTAATACCCCATCCTCTCATGGTGGAATTGGTGACCTTTATAACTTCAAATTGGCACCATCACTGACTCTTGGCTGTGGTTCATGGGGTGGTAACTCAGTATCAGAAAATGTTGGAGTTAAGCATCTTATCAATATTAAAACTGTTGCTGAGAGGAGAGAAAATATGCTTTGGTTTAGGACACCAGAAAAGGTTTATTTCAAGAAGGGTTGTTTGGGGGTAGCATTAAGAGAACTTAAAAGTGTAATGAACAAACAAAGAGCTTTTATCGTAACTGACTCTTTCTTATATAATAATGGATACACAAAGACTATTACTAATTTATTAGATGAGATGAACATTAATCATTATACATTCTTTGATGTTGCTCCAGACCCAACTCTTGCATGTGCAAAGCTTGGTGCAGAGGCAATGAGAGAATTTAAGCCAGATGTTATTATAGCAGTTGGTGGTGGTTCTGCAATGGATGCAGGAAAAATTATGTGGACAATGTATGAGCACCCAGAGGTTGATTTCCAAGACCTAGCTATGAGATTTATGGATATTAGAAAAAGAGTTTATGAATTCCCTAAAATGGGTGAAAAGGCATACTTTGTTGCGGTTCCAACATCAGCAGGTACTGGTTCAGAGGTAACACCTTTTGCAGTTATTACTGATGAACAGACTGGTGTAAAATATCCTCTTGCTGACTATGAACTAATGCCTAATATGGCAATAGTTGATGTAGACTTGATGATGCATATGCCAAAGGGCTTGACATCTGCTTCTGGTATAGACGCGTTAACACATGCAATTGAAGCATATGGCTCAATGCTCTCATCAGACTATACAAATGGTATTGCTTTACAAGCTGCTAAGAATATATTTGAATATCTACCATCTTCATATGAAAATGGTGCAAAGGACCCTGTAGCGAGAGAGAAAATGGCCAATGCTTCAACAATGGCTGGTATGGCATTTGCAAATGCGTTCTTAGGTGTTTGTCACTCCATGGCTCATAAGCTTGGAGCATTCCACCATATACCACATGGTGTTGCAAATGCTCTCCTAATTAATGAGGTTATGAAGTTTAATGTAGCTGAAGCTCCAACTAAAATGGGCACTTTCTCACAGTATAAGTATCCTGAGATATTGAAGAGATATGCAGAAATAGCTTCCTTCGTAGGTATTAGCGGTGCAAATGATGAAGATAAATTCCAAAAGCTGCTTGTAAAGATTGATGCTTTAAAAGCTAAAGTAGGAATTCCAAAAACCATCAAAGCTGCTGGAATAAGCGAAGAAAAATTCCTTGAAACATTGGATGAAATGGTTGAGCAGGCTTTCGATGACCAGTGCACAGGTGCAAATCCAAGATATCCTTTAATGAGTGAAATAAAGGAAATGTATATCAAGGCATACTATGGTAAAGAAAACGTAAAAACTGATGAATTAGCTGGCTAATAAGCTTTAAGCAAAGTAAACTAATTAATCTTTTGCTGAAAAGTTAACGAAATATATTTAGTCCTCAAGTATAGTAGACTAATGTATAAACTCTTTCCTCCTTATAGCAAGTGGTAGTGAACGAAAAATTTTATCCTTAATAATATAAATATAAAACAATCGCTTATTCATTGTAGATAGGCGATTGTTTTTTGTTGTTCAGCAGGTTATTGAAGAATGTAAAACATTGCTAACCTATTTCAAAATTCATAAATTGGCATATAGAAACTCTATTGACAAATTTAAACTACAGATGTAGAATTACCATATCATGGGTAACTACAATTGTAGTTGCTGATTGAGAGTTAGAATATAAATTGGTTAATTAGTTACATTACAAACTAACCCCAAAGGGTACATTAATTTAAAGGAGTGTCTTGAGTATGTCTAAAGCGTTGAAAATATCCGAAGCCGAATGGAGAGTAATGCAGATTCTATGGAAAAGTGCACCTTCCACTTCAGCCGCTATTATCACTGAGCTGTTAAAGGAAAAAAGCTGGAGTCCTACAACAGTTCAAACACTGCTTTCAAGGCTGGTGGACAAGAAAGCAGTGAGTTACGAAAAAGTCAACCGAATTCATCACTATTACCCCCTTGTGACTGAAACAAGTTGCCTCAGAGAGGAAAGACAGTCATTTTTAAATCGACTTTACAACGGCTCTTTGAGTTCGATGCTTGCCGGTTTTTTAGAGGATGAAAAACTTACTGAGGATGAAATCGACGAACTGCAAAAACTGCTTGAGAAGCATAAAGAATAAGAGGAGATGTATATGAATTTCTCACCATTTATCCAATGGCTGCTATATTCTTCAGCTACGGCAGCTGTATTAACGCTTGTCGTTCTGGTGGTTAAGAGACTAGGGAAAAGCATTCTGGGTCCAAAGGGGCACTATTATATTTGGTTTTTGATCATAATAAGGCTCTTGCTTCCCTATTCCTTTGAAAGTCCTGCAAGTATGTTCAACCTTTATACTGCAGTCGAAGAAAGAATCAATTTAGACAATGAAGAAGTAATAAATCAAAAGAGTGGCTTTAAGGATTACGAAATCTCAGATACCGGGCTTGAACAGGATAAAAGCACCTTGCAGCCTATTACATCTGATGTTCCCAAAGAAAGCAATTATGAGAAGCCTGACAGTACTGATATACATACAGGCATGAGCATATCCAGTCTTTTAAATAGACTGGAAAACTTGAGTACAGACTCGATAATGATTTTTATTTGGCTTTTAGGAGCTTTTATTACAGGGATTTTTATACTTTCCAGAGATATTAACTTCTGGATAAGCATTAAAAAGTGCAGTCCGCAGGATACTCCCAACCTCAACAGAATTATTGCGGAGTGCCGCAGTATTGTGGGACTAAGAAAACAGGTTACTCTGGTATTGACAGAGGCTATAGCTGTTCCAGTAGTATATGGGATTTTAAAACCCAAGCTCCTGCTGCCAGAGAATATGTATGAAAAACTGAGCGAGGAAGAGCTTAAGTACATAGTTCTCCATGAACTCTCCCATTTAAAAAGGCGTGATATTCAGGTAAACTGCATTATTACAATGCTAAAAATAGTACACTGGTTCAATCCTATCTTATTTTTTGCATTCAGCAGAATGAAATATGATAGGGAAGTAGCCTGTGACGCCCTCGCTATGTCCCATTTGCAGTCCGATGAATACAAAGAATACGGGCTTACGATGATACACCTTTTAAGAAATCTTGCACAAAAGTCTGCAAATATTACACCTGCAGCAGGAATATTAAATAAAAAATCTCATATGAAAGGTAGAATAATTATGATTAGTAAATTTAAAAAGAATTCATATAAGTGGTCAGCACTAGCTCTAGCGATAATTATAGCGGTTGGAGCAGTAGGACTTACCGCCCCTGTAAAAGCGACCACAAAGGAGGCGGCTGATAAAGGCGATTCCACTAAGAATGTTGTTACAGCAAGTACTTCCACAAATGCAAATGAAGCAACAACAGGAAAAAATCAAGATATGGGAAAAATAATCAATATTCCAGATAAAAAGCTTGCCGAATGCATTGCAAGAGACAGCGGGATACCTTTAAACAGTGTTATCCGAGAGGGAGATGCAAAGAAACTCAAAGAGCTGAAGCTGTTGGGTGTATCAAACTTGGAAGGCATACAGTACTGTACCAATGTTGAAAATATAAATTTCGAGGGCTGCAAGGTAAGGGATATAACCCTACTTTCAAAGTTGCCTAACCTTAAAAATCTCATCATTGCTTATAATGACGTCAATCCTGATTTAACTCCTATAAAGGATTTGAAGCGAATTGAGTCTCTACGCCTGGACAATGTTCAGGATTTTAAGCCGATAAGTGAACTAAAAACCCTCAAATCACTGGATGTTGTTAATATGGGCAGTGGGGTGACTAACTTGGAGGATCTTAAGTCGTGTGTTAGGCTTGAGTCTTTGAGCCTGAGAGAGCTGAGCAAAAATAAAAACTTCAACGATATTAGTGCACTTTCAAGCTTGACTAATCTGAAACACCTAGATATATCCTTCCCTTGCGCTGATAACTTCGATGCTCAACTTATTGATCTGATTCCGATAAAGAGCCTTAAGAATCTTGAAACACTTGACGTATACGGTATCGGTTATATGGATTCAAGTGTACTGAAAAGCCTTACAAAGCTTGAAAGGCTTAGTCTAGTGGTTTTTAGTAAGAAGGCTGTCAAATTCGATTTAAATAGTATTTCAAGCCTCACTGAACTAAAAGAGCTCTTGTTAGACCATTTTGACATTGGAAATCTTAAACCCCTTTCAGGTATGCCTCAGCTAAGGGATCTTTGTATTTCAAGTTGCAAAATAAAAGATATAAACCAGCTTTCAAAGCTAAACAATCTGAAAAGGCTAAGCCTTTCTTCACTTCAGCTTACTGATATCAGCGCTCTGGCTGGAATGAAGCATTTACAATCTCTTTCTCTTCGTGATAATAAAATACAGGATATTACTCCTCTTGCCGGTTTAAGCAGCTTGGAGTCACTGTACATAGACTCTAGTTCGATTTCGGATATAAGTCCGTTAAAATCATTAACTAATCTTAAAACTCTCTTGCTGCTTAGAAATAAAATAAGTGATTTAACTCCGCTGGCAGGAATGAAAAAACTGAAAAAACTTTCACTCGGCGATAACAATATAAGTGATTTAAGTCCTATCTCAGAACTACTTTCTTTAGATGAACTGAATTTGATGTCCAATAAAATTACCGATGTAACCTCACTAAAATCACTGACAAGTTTAAGATATCTTTCTTTAGGTAAAAACAAAATAACCGATATAACACCCTTGAAATCTCTAACTGGTTTGGTGAATCTTAGTTTAGGTAATAACAAAATTACCGATATAAGTCCATTGTCAGGATTGACAGAACTGCAGGTCCTCGGACTTACAGAAAATAATATAAGTAATATAAAGCCGTTGACGGGATTGACAAACCTTAGTGCACTATATCTTACAGGAAATAAAATAACGGATTATAGCCCAGTAGCCCAATATTATAAAAACATTCAATTTAGGGATTTTAAACTGAACTTGAATCCTACAAAATAATTGTATAACATTAATTTATTTTACTTTTTACGGTTTTGAGAATACTTACAAGGGTATAATTAAGATTATAATTAGATTAAATTAAGATATTTGGGAGGATTATTTCATGAGTTTTAATTATTATATTCCAACTAGGATTTTGTTTGGAAAGGGTCAGCTATCGAATTTGTATAAACAAGCATTGCCAGGCAAAAAGGCATTGATTGTAACTTCAGCAGGGACATCAATGAAAAAGTATGGATATCTTGGAAAGCTTGAAGAACAGCTCAAAAAGGCGAATGTAGAGTATTTTTTATTTGATAAAATATTGCCAAATCCTATTAAGCCACATGTTATGGAAGGGGCTCAGCTTGCAAAAGACAAAGGCTGTGATTTTATAATAGGTCTTGGTGGTGGAAGTAGTATAGATTCTGCAAAATCAATTGCTGTTATGGCTACCAATGAGGGTGACTACTGGGATTATATAGGTGGTGGCTCGGGTAAGGCAAAGCCAGTACCTAATAGTCCATTACCAGTGGTTGCGATTACAACAACTGCAGGTACAGGAACTGAGGCTGATCCCTGGACTGTAATAACAAATGATGTTAGCAAGGAGAAAATCGGGTTTGGCTACGACAAGACGTTCCCTGTTTTATCTATAGTCGATCCAGATTTAATGATGACAGTTCCAGCACATTTGACTGCATATCAGGGTTTTGATGCACTATTTCATAGTACCGAGGGCTATATTAACGTAATTGCAAATGAAATGAGCGATATGTATGCATTGAAGAGTATTGAATTAATAGGAAAAAGTCTTGCAATTGCTGTTAACGATGGCTCAAATGAAGAAGCACGTGAAAAGGTTGCTCTGGCAAACACTTTATCAGGTATGGTTGAGTCAACCTCTGGCTGTACATCTGAACATTCGTTAGAGCATGCAATGAGCGCATTCCATCCTGAATTGCCACATGGTGCGGGTTTGATTATGATTAGTGAAGCTTACTACACCTTCTTTGCAAAATCTGGCTCATGTGACCAGAAGCTTATAGATATGGCGAAGGCTTTAGGTAAAACTGATGCTAAAGAGCCAATGGATTTTGTAAAAGCTTTGGTAGAGCTCCAAAAGGCATGTGGAGTAGATAAACTTAGAATGTCTGATTATGGCATGAAGCTAGAAGAAATTGATAACATAGCCCAAAACGCAAGACATACAATGGGGGGACTTTTCGCCTGTGATCCTGCTCAGCTTTCACATGAAGATGTAGTGGCTATATATGAAAAGTCATATAGATAAATCAAATTAAGGTCCACCAGCAACGTAAAGGACGAAATTAAAATAAAATTATGGGGATACAAAACAGTATTAATGATTATTTAATATTTGTATTGTTTAAGATAAGGCTTGCAAATTACAATTTTTTATATTTGCAAGCCTTTGCCATTTAACGTATACTATTTCTAAATCCATTATCATAGATTAATAATGTTATTAATTAGTGATAAAGGACGGATTATATTTTGTGGAGTAAATATATGAAGATTATTAGAAAAAAACTTAATTGGGAGAAGATAACCTTTTGGGTTGTGTTTGCTACATTGGTTGGATCAACAGTTTTCTCATTAATAAATGTAATAACAGCACCATCAGGAGCTATTTCTGTTAAGCATGAAAAACTGAGAAGCGACTATGTTTTAATGCTTATCCAGTGTATTTTAGGTATGGTAATAATGTTCCTTCCTTCTATGCTTGAAAGAAGATGGAGAATAGATATACCAAGCTTTATGCACATAGTTTTTGTAGTTTTTTTGTATGCTGCAATATATCTTGGGGAAGTGAGGAGCTTCTATTATAAAGTACCACATTGGGATACTGTTTTACATACCTTTAGTGGAGCAATGATAGGTGCGTTAGGCTTCTCAGTTGTAAAATTATTAAATGATTCTGAAAAAGTAAAGATAACACTTTCACCTGTATTTGTTGCTATTTTTGCTTTTTCCTTTGCTTTGGCTATAGGTGCTTTGTGGGAGATATATGAATTTTCCTTTGATAAGTTACTTGGATTAAATATGCAAAAATTTGCTTATGAAGACGGAGCACCTATGGTGGGTAGGATGGCTTTAGCAGACACAATGAAGGATTTAATTGTTGATGCATTAGGTGCTTTGGCAACCAGTATTATGGGTTTTATATCGCTTAAATATAAAAAGGGTTGGTTGGAAAATTTTGAAATAAGGAGAATATTTATTAAATCATAGAATCATATAAACATATAAAGAAGGACTAGTCTAAATACGACTAGTCTTTCTTATAATCTCCTCTGTCAACAACAAGTTCATAGCCTATACTCTTCATACGATTTTGCAGACAAAATCTACATTCTGCTGCTTCCTCACCTGTACAAATCTTATTATCATACAGAGAGTACTTTTTGCGAACAGAAACAGGTGAAAGATTTGGCATTACAACATTTGCTCCTGCCAAAATACCTTTTTCGCGTCCCTTAGAGTTAATTGTTCCAAGTGCCGTTGTAGCTGGAATAAGCGAATTTGGCAACAGTAACCGTAAAATACCAATAAGTAATAATGTTAATTCCATGCTGCCAGCAGCTTCATTTGCGAATATTGTATCACTATGTGGAATGAAAGGACCAATTCCTATCATTTCTGGACAAAATTCTTTTATAAAAATCAAATCCTCAGCTATATTTTCCATAGTCTGAAAGGGGGAACCTACCATAAATCCTGTTCCAACCTGAAAGCCGATTTCTTTTAAATTATATAGACATTGTTTTCTATTACTTAATGAAAGATTCTTGGGATGAAGCTTTGTGTAATGCTCCTCATTAGCTGTTTCATGACGAAGCAAGTAGCGGTCTGCTCCTGCATTAAAATATCGTTGGTATGATTCATAGCTTCTTTCACCGATTGAAAGAGTTACCGCACAATCAGAATATTCAGTCTTCATTTGCTTAACAATCGCTACTATGTCATCATCAGAATAGAAACCATCCTCGCCACCCTGAAAAACAAAAGTACGAAAACCAAGCTCATATCCCGATTTACAGCAAGAAAGAATTTCATCAGTTGATAACCTATATCGATCTACATGGATATTACTATTTCCAATACCACAATAATAACAATTATTTTTGCAGTAGTTTGTAAATTCTATTAAACCTCTTGTATATATGGAATTTCCGAAGTGCTTTAATGCAACTTGGCGAGATTTTTCAAATAAGTATTCTCTAGAAGTAGCATCAAAATTTTTGAGTATGTGAACAAACTCGTCTTTTTCTAAGTTTTGTGTTGTATAGAGTTTATTAATAAGATCTTTCATTTACACCCTCCTAGCTAGCTTTTGCTTACTACTATAAGTTTTGCTAACATTTTCACTATAAATTTACCCTAAAAAAAGAGTATAAAACACTGTATAAGTATTTTAAATCTTATTATATTATAGCAGAGAAACCTAATTTGACTATGGAAATTAATATAATCAAGCCTTAATCATGACTTACAATAATTGATAGATATACAATTGATTAAGTTGTTAAACGATATAGCGGATGTAATCGCTTTAGAAAACTAACAAATTTTTATGAGTTATCAAGTAACTTTTAATCTCATAAATTAATCAAATTTATTTTGAAACTTTGTTCTTATTAAATTCACTGTATGAAATAAAGCCATGTAGTGACTTTGCACTGGTTATTGCATCCAAAATTGCGGCTTCAACAGCTCTTGCTGCCAAAATACCAATAGCATCAAAGTCAGCATCAACATTTCCGGTGCATAGAGTAAAAATAGTATCACCATCAAATACAGAGTGTGCAGGTCTTACAGCACGTGCTATTCCATTTTGCCCAATTGACGCAAGCTTGGTAGCCTGTGCTTTTGTCATATTAGCATTTGTAATAACGCAGCCTATAACTGTATTTTCACTAAACATATCCTTATCATTATTATAATTGTTTAACATAAGCTCTTCTGAATATGCAAGGGCTTTCTTGTCATTAGAAAGGACTCCTGCAATAATTTTTCCTGATTTTGAGTCAAATATATCCCCAACACAATTGACTGCGATTGTGGCTCCAACCATTAGATTACCTATTTTGAAAGCAGCGCTGCCCACGCCACCCTTCATCGCAAATTCATTCCCATTTATTTTTCCAATGACAGCACCTGTACCTGCGCCAACACTACCACTAACTAAAGGTTCTGAAAAAGCATTTATGCAGGCAGCGTAGCCCATTTCCTTATCAGGACGGACTTTGTAGTCGCCACATTTGAGGTCAAATAAAATAGCTCCGCATACATTTGGAACAAAAGTCCTGCCAACATCTCTTCCTATGCCTCGTTCCTCGAGATACTGCATAACACCACCTGCGGCGTCAAGCCCAAAAGCACTTCCGCCCGCCAACAAGATGCCGTGAACACATTTTCTGTTATTTATAGGGTTTAGTGCATCTGTATCACGAGTTCCGGGCGAGCCACCGCGAACGTCGACGCCGCAAACAGCTCCTTCTGGGCATAAGATTACTGTACAGCCTGTTGCACCCAACATATCTTGAGCGTGACCAATATGTATCCCCTCAAATTCTGTAATATCTATTCTTTCTACCATATTTGCCATATCTAACCCCCAGGACTATTACGAAGTAGCATCCTTTTCAAGACATTCTTCAATTGTATTGATTATAGTATCTACATTAGCAAGTGCGCCTCTGCCAGTATCTCCGCAAGCCAAAAGTCCTTCTTTTGGCTCTATGAAATTATAGCCATATTCAACAAGAATTTTAATGTTTCTTTGGACTATGGCGTTATTGTACATGTTAGTATTCATAGCAGGACAAATATATATAGGAACGTTGTTCATTGCCATTACAACTGTTGTCAGCATATCGTCTGCTATACCGTTTGCAAGCTTTCCTATTATATTTGCTGTGGCCGGTGCTATTAAACATAAATCTGCTTTCTTGGCAAGGGATATATGCTTTATTTCGCTAGGCTTAAACTCCTCAAACATATCAAGATATACTCTGTTCTTAGTAAGTGATTGAAAGGTGAGAGGGGTAATAAATTCTTTCGCGCTTTTTGTCAGAATGACATCAACGTTATTGCCGTGTTTGGTCAGAATATTTGAAATTTCTGCTGCCTTATACGCTGCAATACTTCCTGTAACACCTAAAATAATATTTTTCATTTCTACTCTCCCTTCATTTATCTGCATTCATCTTAGATTCATGTTTCTTGTTATTTAAAATGCCGGTAACATGTGTTACAATAGCCTCAGCTATCTGAGTTTTTGTTTCAAATCTCTCAAATGACTTATCACAAGAGATTAAGTATCCAACATGTTTATCATTAGTTATTTGAGTCATGTCATTTGCAAGAACTAAGTCACAACTGTTTTTTTGAAGTAAACTATATCCTATATCAATTAAAGTGTCCAAGCTTACATTACTTAGCAGCTTAAAACCCACTAAAATTGTATCGGCTTGAAGCGGTTTTATAATACTAATTACCTTCGGAGTTTTCTTCATTACAATAATTAAGTCATCAATATCAGAACTAATTTTACTATCAGCATTGATGCTGCTTGAACCATCAAAGGTATTGTTTGTGATTTTTGCTGCTAGTTCATAAGGAGAATATTTCTTAAGGTCTTCTTGTACTAAGCATGCTGAAATAGTATTAGCGACATTGCTTTTAGTGGTCAGAGAGCTAACTGTATAGTCACTTACCGCCATTGAGTGAATTACTGCATCTATCTTTTGAGTAGATAATATACTTTCTACTTGCTTGACAAGCTCAGTTACGCCACCTATTCTGATTATGTCTATTTTATCAGATAAAGGCACAACAGCATTTTGCCCGCAAACATAAAATATTTTATCAATAGGAAGATTATCAGTTTTTAGAAATGCGTCGGCTATTGTGGCACCTAATCTTCCAGTTGAGTTATTCGAAATAGCTCTGATATCATCTATTTTTTCTACTGTTCCACCTGCTGTAATTAGTATTTTCAATATGATTTCACGCCTTTACGCTAAAATTAATTATGGTGCAAGTATTACATTTATAATTTGACTAATCTGAATAATTTTGCAGCTTCATATAAACTAAGTATATTGATTGTATATTTTACCATTGAAGTCAAAATCATTCAACCTTTCTTATCGTAATTTGCTGTTTGAGGTCAAGAAAATATCTGCACTCCCAAATGATTTAGATTAAAAAGTAAATTCCAACTTGTCTGTATACTTATTCACATAATATAAATTAAAAAAAGACAAAAGCGGGCTATAATAGCCTTGCTTCTGCCTTTAATTATTTATTCCATGACGTAAATATGAACTAAAAAGGAATACCTATTCTGCAAATAATGGTGTTGAGAGATATCTTTCGCCTGTGTCTGGAAGCAAAACAACTATAGTTTTGCCAGCGTTTTCAGGGCGCTTAGCTAACTCAGTTGCTGCCCATATTGCAGCACCTGAAGAGATGCCGATTAGCAAACCTTCTACTTTAGAAAGTTCTCTGCCTGAGGCAAATGCATCATCATTTTCAACAGCTATTATTTCATCATAAATCTTTGTGTTTAAAGTATCTGGTACAAAGCCTGCACCAATACCTTGAATCTTATGTGCTCCAGGAGTTCCTTTAGAAAGAACAGGTGAGCTAGCGGGTTCAACTGCTACTACCTTAACATTAGGATTCTTGGATTTCAAATATTCACCTACGCCTGTAATTGTTCCACCAGTACCAATACCTGCAACGAAAATATCAACCTTTCCATCGGTATCATCCCAAATCTCAGGACCTGTGGTTGCTTTATGTGCTGCTGGATTTGCAGGATTAACAAATTGACCTGGAATAAAACTGTTTGGCGTTGCTGCAGCAAGCTCTTCAGCTTTTGCTATAGCACCTCGCATTCCTTTAGCACCCTCTGTCAAAACAAGCTCTGCACCATATGCTTTTAGAAGATTTCTACGTTCAATACTAAAAGTTTCAGGCATTGTAATAATAATTCTGTAACCTTTTGCTGCTGCAACAGATGCTAGACCGATACCTGTATTACCACTAGTTGGTTCTATAATAACTGAACCCTCTTTTAGTAAGCCTTTTGCCTCTGCATCCTCAATCATTGCCTTCCCAATTCTATCCTTTACACTTCCTGCTGGATTAAAGTATTCCAATTTAGCAAGAACTGTAGCCTTTAGACTGTTCTTTTTTTCATAATTTGATAGCTCAAGTAATGGCGTTTTTCCAATTAAGTCTGTTAGACTTTTATAAATTTTTGACATATTAATACACTCCTTCAATATAGTTATTTATATTTATATAGTTATTTATTTTAGTATATTTGTTTATACCATAACGTACAAATACAGTGTTTTTTAAATCACTGTATAGTATTAACTACTATTTCATATATTTCATATAGAAATAGTATGCTTTGATTATAGTTCAGTTAAAATAAAATGTCAATAGATTTAGAAAATAAAATACTAATGATATATGTTTAGTATGATATTGATTCCTGTAGTTTGTGCGAAGTAATAGATTATTCAAGTAATAGATTAATAAAGTCATAGCTCCCATTTTTCTCCCACTTGTGGAAGAGTGAGTATTAGCAGCGGTAGACATCGGATAAAAGGATTTTCATATTCATTTAAACTAGAGATTACTATATTTTAATGAAATTTGTTTGTATATATTCATAACCCCACATTTCAGGGCATATATATACACTGTAGATACTACTTCTTAGCTTTTATAGCGAGTAATACTCGTTTAAAGAATATATGTATGAATGCATTAAATATTGCCTTATTAAAGGGGGGTATATGGTTGAAGGAATATATAGAAGAGCGAGTATTGGAACTCGCGAATTATATTATCGACAAAAAGACAACAGTACGACATGCTGCTAAAAACTTTGGGATTAGCAAAAGCACAGTACACAAGGACGTAACAGAGAGACTAGAGAAAATCAATCCTTCACTAATGAGTGATGTAAGACTAATACTCGAGGAGAATAAGGCTGAAAGGCATATACGTGGTGGCGAAGCCACCAAAGCGAAGTACCAGGGAAAGTAAAGTTTACATAAATTTATTAGAAGAAAAGTTAAATAAATTAATAAGGATGAGATATAAAAGTCGGGGAAACCCGGCTTTTTTGAGTTAAAGTAGAAAACAGTATATTTAAGTTTAGATATTCGACTATCTGCCAAATTAAAGAAACATTAAATTATTTATAAATTGAAAACTGGAGATTCGTTGAAGTTTAGAATAATGAAAATGAATATTATTCGAAAAATCAGTTAATAATTACAATTTATATATCTAAACAGAACAAAATTATTAATAAAATAACGAAAATATCGAGAAATAATTGAAAAACCGCTATAAATTTCATATACTATATTTAGATGAGAGTTAGGAGGAATTCACATGTTAATTATGTTTAAAGCAAAAAATTTTATGTCATTTAAAGATGAGGTTATACTCGATTTGAGAGCCACATCATATAAACAGCATCCAACTCATGTTCTTGAGATAAATGAAAATTTGAAGGTTCTAAAGACTACAGCAATATATGGCGCAAATGCATCTGGTAAGTCAAATTTGATTTCGGCTATGTACTTTTTTGAAAGGTATATTTTTAAGCAGTTTATTTCAAATACTAAAAACGATAATACTGAATTAGACTATGAATTTAAAAGTGATTTAGACCCTTTCCTTTTAACAGATGCAGTCAATAAAATATCTGAATTTGAAATAATTTTTTATTACAATGGTAAGCAAATTCAATATGGTTTTGAATGCACTTCAAGTAATGTATTAAATGAATGGTATTTTATAAATGATAAAAAAGTTTTTGAAAGAAATGAAGAGAATGTTTCATTTGGAAGTGAATATCATAAAATTATTAAAGAGTATTCGAAAATATCAGCCGAAAGACTTTATTTATCTGTACTTGAATACTTTCTTGGTAAAGAAGAGAAGAGGCTTGTTCTACAAGATTTTATCGATTTTTTCGGTAAAGAATATAATGTATATTTAGAAATATTTTTTGAGGTAAGTGTAAAGAAAATTGGAGGAATGGTTAGTTTAAAAGATAAAATTTTAAATGATAGAAAGTATAGAAAAAAGATAGAAGCTTATTTAAAACAAATTGATGTAGGTATTTCTGGACTAAATGTTGAGAAAAAAATAGTGATTGATGAAAAAACGGGAAAAGAGAAAGAGCATAAAATAGTTAAAACCATCCATAATGTATATAACTCTGTTGGAGATACTACAGGTCAACAGTATTTCGATCTAATTCAAGAATCAACAGGCACACTCAGGTTTTTGTCTTATATTCAAAATGTTATAGATATGACGGAAAACGGGGGAGTATTCATTGTTGATGAAATATCTGCAAGATTACATCCTCTATTAACAAAGCTTATAGTAGATATATTTCAGTCTAGCAGTAATGAAAAGGCTCAGCTTATATTCACTACCCATGATATATCTTTGCTTAATAAAGAACAGTTTAGGCGAGATGAGGTTTTGTTTGTAGATAAGGATAATATGGGTGTTTCAAAACTCTATGCATTATCAGATTTAAAGGTTCGTGAAGATGCTTCATTTAATAAGGATTACTTACAAGGGAAATATGGTGCCATTCCAATATTTAATTATGACGATATATTAGGTGGTGATTAAAATGGGTAGAACAGTGCTATCACCTAATAGAAAAGTAGCCATTGAAAAAGAGTATTTGGGAAAAATTATAGTGTTTTGCGAGGGTATGTCAGAAAAATGCTATTTAGATTATTTTGTTAGTATATTAGCCAAAAATAAATACACCGACATTAAGATTGAAACCGAGTCAGCAGATGGCAACTCAAGGAAGGTTTTAGACTTTGCTAATGACTTTTTAGATTCAGAGGCGAATAACAGAAAGTACTCCAATTATAAAAAGTATCTAATGTTCGATTGTGATGCTCCAACAAACATTCAGACTGTTATTAAGGATATGCTATGCTCGCTAAAAGAGTATAATTTGTTAGTCTCAAATTATTTATTTGAAGTTTGGCTTCTTATGCATTTTGAAATAGTTGATACTGTAAGATCTAAGAGAAAAACATATGAGAAGCTTGAAAGCTATCTATCAAATGGATATGCTAAGGCTGATACTGGAATCATTAGAGAAATTATCAATAAGGGCAGTGTGGAAGATGCAATTAAGAATGCGCAGGATTTATGTGACAAATATGAGGCTGAAGGAAAAACTATAGAATTAAATATAAAAGATATGAATCCATATACAAATGTACATAAACTTATTGAACAGTTTATGCTTGAGATCTCATAAGATATGCGTTCCACAAATATAACTTTACACAGACAAAGGGTGATACATACCCTTTGTTTTTGTATTTTTGAGCTTTAACCTGTTGAACTAACGTAGAGTGCAAAACAATAAAACACCTGCTATGAATCCAAAAAAGTCACATAAAATAATCTCTTCTCCATTAAAATAGGAGTTGTTTAAGCTAATAATTTAACAAAAAATAGGACATTTGGCAACAGATAAAGGAAATAGTTTACTATACATGATATGTTACATGATATGTTAGTACTGATCGTATTAACTCTGAAGTATTAAACAAACAACATAACGATAGAAGAAAGGGCTTTGTCTCTATAAATTAGAGAGGCAGAAACCGATAGAAAGCAGTTTTTCCTTTGAAGTGCTGAATGTAGCAAAAGCAACAGGATTTTGAAAATAATTATTTTTTAGTATAAAATGTAAATAGGTTCTTGTTTTTTAAATAAATTTAGTAAAAGCGGAGTTGGAGGAGAGAAAGTGACAAATAAAGGAGAAAAAATAGATGTAATACACCGTGCTCTTGCAATTTCTAAATTCGAACTTGAAAGCAAGAGTAAACAGGGACTAACGGATGATGATAAATACTGGGAAGATATTATTTGTGGAGTTTTAAACATTTGTTATGGATTCAATTTAGCTAATCTTAATCATGAAAAAAAGAACTTCCCTGGGATAGATTTAGGAAATGATATAACTGGTTTAGGAATACAGGTTACGATTGATAAAAGTAGTGGGAAAATTAAGGATACACTAATAAAGATAACAGATAATAAAGTGTATGAAAAATATAAATCTTTAAAAATATTTATTCTTGGTAAAAAGCAGATTAGCTATTCTATTTCAGGAGTTGATTGGAAACAATATGTTGATTTTGATGTTTGTAAGGACATATTAGATTTCAGTGATGTAGAGAACAGATGCCAGAATCTATCTAGTAAAAAACTTGAAGAACTTATAAGTTTCTTAGAACAAGAGGTAATGTTACGACTTGATATTGGCAGCATTATGAAAAATGAAACTAAGAGTAAAATAAAAAGATATACGCAATATTTAAAAGAAACAAACAGCAAAATAAATATTGTAGGAGTAGGACAATTACTACCGATAGAAAAGGCCTGGATTCGTTTGCAACTATCCAGTAGTGAACAGCTAGATAAGTGGAGAGTTGAGCAATCTGACAGAGATACAATGCTTGCTACATACTATGAGTATTCAAGAAATAGAGATAAAACATATGATATTGAATCTATTTTAGAATCAAACAAAAATACGGTTATATTAGCTGGCCCAGGAATGGGAAAAAGTACATTATGCAAAAAGCTTATAAATATTGCTATAAGAAGAGAGAAAAGTGTTGCCTTTGCCAAGCTACTGGATATTGCGAGTTATATCAAAGAGGGGGGAACATTTGTAAGTTCGTTAGCTAAAGCAATTGCTGGGAACTCAATGTGCCGTTTTGAAAATGGAGAAATTGAACAAGAAATAGACTATTTGATTTTAGATGGTTTGGATGAATGTGGAGATATAAGAAAAAATGTAGCTAATGAAATTTGTAGTTGGTCAATTGGTCATTCTTCAATACGCGTGATTGTCACAAGCAGACCTGTGGGATATGATTCTGTTACTCTCCAAGAATATACCCATATGGAAATACAATCTCTTGCGGAGGATGAATTGAGTAATTATGCAGGTAGTATATTTAACGAACTTGCGCCTGATAAAATTGAAGAGTGTAAGCAATGGTTTGAAAAACAGCTAGAAGGAAATAAGGTAAAGTCAGTAGCCTGCCGAAGCCCTTTACTATTAGGCCTTCTAATACAATTATCAATCAGATTTCAAGAGTTTGGGAAATATAGAGTTATTCTGTATCGACAGATAGTAGATGAATGGTTAAAGGGTTCAAGCAGACAAAATACGAAATGTTTAGGTGACGCAGAAATGGTACGTGGAATAGAAATGATAGCATTTTATATGCTGAACTGTGTAGATGATATGTGCAGAGGAGCGTATAACAAAAGTAATATAGCAAAAAGTGTAGGAAGGGAATTTGAGAGAGAGCTTGGATGTAAAGCATTAATCGGTTGCCAAAAAGCAGAAGGGTGTTTGGAGTTTTGGACTGAAAGAGGTATTCTTGATAAAACCTACTATAAAAATGAAGAACGTTATTTGTTTTTACATCTGAATATAGGTGAGTATTTAGCAGCTGTTCATATAAGCAAATTTGATACTGATAAAAAGGAAAAGTGGATATCGGAAAACTATAGAAAATCAATTTGGCATGAACCAATTAGAATGGCGATTGCTTGTGATGACGGGATTGAAATAGCCAATAAGTTGCTTATAATAGAGAATGAAGATGAGATGCCTGTTGGAAGTATCTTTTTAGCGGCAGAAGGATTAAGTGAAAAGAAAATAGGAATAGAAGCACAAAATATATACGACAGATTGTTAGACTATATACAATCAGATAATCCTACATTGTCGAAGTATGCATATGATGCTATTCATGAAATTAAAGAGGGTGAGTTGGATTGGAGGAAAGATAAGCTGTTGTCAATGATGCAATCTGACTTTAAGTGGGTAAAATATAATTCATATGGGGTATATATATGTATGCCTCAGAAGGATATATATAAGGATATCTTGCAGGAGTTTATTGTGAATTACAGTAAGCATGATTTAGATGATATACAAGTTAAAGATGATGTGGAATCATGGCATATAAATTTATATGGATATTTACTTAATCAATTAATTGAAGAAACAATAGAATTGCTCGATGTCAATGATGTATCAAAAGAAGTAATTGAAACTCTTAAAAAAATATATAATAGTGGGCAATGTTCATTAAATACAATGGGTATAGTTGGTAAGTATCTTGAAAAAGTAGGAGAAGGTTCATGGAAAAAAGAGTGTGATAAGATTTTATTCCATAATAAATGGGATATAAATTTTTTGAATATAAATAAAGGAATGGCACAAAGTGAAAGATGTCTAGTTAAAGCTATTGGAGATATATTCGGAAGAATAGAACATGACGATGTAATATATGTTTGTATAGAGTATTCTAAGATTACTAAAGCAATATGTTTGATGGAATCACCAATATATGAATTTGCAAGATTAGCAAAAGATTTGGAAAAACCGTATTCTAGAAGCATTTTAAAAGCAGTATGTATAGCAGCTGGAGCGGATGTTGAGATGCTTAGAAAAGAGATATATTTCTTGGAAAAGACGTTAGATGCTGCTGATAAATTGCTAATTCATGATCAAAGAAGAGATATAGAAATAGAGTGTGATTGGGAGAAAGCAGCACAAGACTTAACCAGTGAGGAATTAATATATGGGTTAACAAGCAGTTCAGATTTATTAGGAATTGCAACTGTTAAATTAGCTGCAACGGTACCTGATAAAGCAGGATTGCGAGAAGGGATTATTAAATTATTAGAATGCTCAAAGGAAGATGTCATATATAGGGTAGGATTGATTATGCCATATGTTTTAAAAGAACAATCATTAAATATAATGATAGATAGAATAGTAAATGATAAACTGACTTTATATGGATGTTTATACAACGCATTAGGTAGATGCTATGGAGAATTTAAAAATAAAAATTGGATGGTGGCAGTTCGAAAAGGCTTATACAATGCCGATGCGGTTGTAGTTAAAGAAATATTGAAATATTTGAATGTTGAATTAAACAATGATTGGGTAGATGAAGCGGAAAAGAAAATTATCTTAGAAGTAGTTAAAAAACAATTTTATAAATGGGATAATACTGAGTTGATATGCCCAAGTTGTGATGGAGAGATTATATTAAGTAAATCTGGATTTTGCCCTAAATGTCATGTTGGTGGTAAGCTACCATTTAAAGAATTCACTAAGATTTTGTGTCAGTTTGATATATTCTCTGAAGAGGAATTAATAGTATATGGTCAGCACGAAAATTCAGATATTTCACAAGAAGCAAAGGAAGGCTTAAAATTAAAAATAATTAATGATAATAGACTCATAGGTAAATATTTATTTGGTTTAGACCAAAAGACAACACCACAGTATATATTTAGTTTAATCTTGAATTTGCAGTCTTATTTATTAGAAAATTATAAACATAATATTTTGGAAATAGCTAATGGGAAAGAAAGAAGCCTTGTTTTAACTTTTATAAGAAATATTACAAAACAAACTTGGTTAACTGACGACGAACGAAAAAAGTACCTACAAGACATGCTACAGAGTGAAGATATTAATATTCGTGGTGAAGCAATGAAAAAGTGGCTGGGGAAATAATAAAGAGGGAGTGTGTGAATTCAATCAATGATAATCAATGATTTGTGACGAGACAATAAACAAACTTTAGAGCGTTATAGAATTTATAACTTTATAAAGGACTTTATTATAGAATATACTTGTAACTGTTATATATTGATATATGTAGGTTATATACTTTAAGTTTGTAATAAACTCATATTATACGTTCCATTTAGTAACGTCCTTCCACAAGGACGTTACAGAGAGACTAGAGAAAATCAATCCTTCGCTAATGAGTGATGTAAGACTAATACTCGAGAAGAATAAGGCTGAGAGGCATATACGTGGTGGAGAAGCCACCAAAGCCAAGTACCAAGGGAAGTGAGTTTATATAAAATACAGTTTGCGCTTAAACAAGGATAGAAAAGTAATTATAAATAACTAAATAAGATAAATGTAAAAGCAGGGAAAATCAAAAAATTTACATATAGGATGAAGTTCAAAAGCCGGGGGAACCCGGCTTTTTGAGTTGTTATGGGCTTAGCCTGTATAGTAGTTTTAGTTAAATTATTAGTAGTATTTAATATTTTTATTATAAATGTGATATATCAAAACTTATTTATTCTTTATTTCGACAGCAGAATTAGATATTTAATTTAATATTAGATTTTGATAAAATAAATAATAATGGTACTATTCCATAGATGCTTTTTGTATATAATAAATGTTTTGCAGGAGATACAATGCAAATTTTTAATCAAGATAAAGTATTTCATAATAATATTAAGGTTAATTGGATATTAAACAGACTAAAAAAAATAAGCTTTAAGTCCAAACTTATCTTTTCTTTTATATTTGTTTCAATAATGCCAATTTTATTAGTACAAACTATTTCCTACTATAATACAGCAGAAACCATGAAAGAAAATGTGAATGAGTTGATAAAGGTTAACCTTACTCAAACCGAGAAAAATCTTAACACTACATTAAATTCTTATATGGATATATTGTATCAGATATATACTGATGATGAAATTATTGAATTGGTTAACAAAGTCAATGGGCAATCTGAAAATGCCATGGAAATTAGCCTGCTAAGGGATAAACTAAGTAAGCTTACAAATTCAAAAGAGGGAATAAGAAGTATAGCAATATTGTGCTCAAGTGGAAAATCAGTTTTTTACGATACCCTGACAGCATCCTCAATTGAAAGCTCATGGATAACAAAGAATTATGATAAAAAATTGTACTATTCAAATGTTATAAAAAGCAAAGGTTCTGTTTTAATACCAACTTCATATACATCTCAACTGGGTGATAAAAAATATTACCTTTTCCATATTGCAAATAAAATGGTTGATTTTAGTGATATAAGAAAGGATCCAATAGGAGTAATTGTTATCAGCATTGATGAAGATATTATATTTAAAGCAAGCAATGACATTGAAAGTATTAACCAAAGTAAAAATGGTGTAAAAAATATAAACTTTATTATCGATAGAGATGGACAAATTATTTCTTTTTTGGATAAAAAGTTTATCGGTACAAATATTTCTGAATATAGTTTGGATAAACCAAATGAAAGCATCAATAAATACAGTGGGCTAATAAATAGCGTATCATATTTAAACGGAAATTCTGTAATATCCAATGAACTGCTTGATGAAAAGATGGGTTGGATAATAGTAAATGCTGTTGACCAGAGTTATCTATTTAGTAAGGTATACTTGACGCAAAAATTTACTATTTTCTTCGGAGTTCTTATATTGTTATTCTCAATAGTAGTTATTATATATGTGACACAAAATTTTTCTGGCTCAATAGGAAAAATACTAAAAGCTATGAAGACAGCACAGGAAGGTGAACTATCAGTTCGGGTAGAAATTGATGAAGGTGATGATGATGATATTTCAGCCATAGCTTCAAGATTTAATAAAATGATATATAAAATCAATCAATTGGTAGAAGAAGTGAAAAGTGCTACGTTTAAGCAGAAAGATGCTGAAATAAGAGCTCTTGAGGCACAAATAAATCCTCATTTCTTATATAATACCTTGGATGCAATAAATTGGATGGCTATAGAAAAAGAAGAGTATGAAATAAGCAATATGCTTAAATCTCTTGCACAAATTTTGCGCTATAGTGTTAATAAAAGTAATAGTGTAGTAAAGCTAAGAGAAGAAATTGAATGGCTCAAGCAATATATATATTTGCAACAAATGCGGTTTAATTTCTCATTTGAATGTTCAATGGATATTGACGAAAATGTTTTGAGTTGCCATATACATAAGCTACTTTTTCAGCCCTTTATTGAAAATACAATTATTCATGGTTTTGAAGGATTAGAAAAAGGGGGAAAAATAAAAATTAGTATCAAGGACATGGAAAGTACAATTCAGATAACAATAGAAGATAATGGCAAGGGAATGAAAGAAGAAATAGTAGAAACATTAAATTCCTTTGAGAATATTAAAATTCAGACAAATGGAAGTGGTCTTGGTGTAAAAAATGTTTTCAATAGAATAAAAATGTATTATGGGGAAAATGGAAGTTGGAGAGTGGAAAGTAAACTAGGAATCGGAACGATTATCTATCTAAAGGTACCTAAGCTATAAAGGTGGGAGAACTGGAATGAGAATTGTAGTGGTGGAGGATGAATACAGGATTAGAAATGGTGTTGTCAAGCTTATCAGTAAGATTAACCCTGCATATGAAGTTGTAGGTGAAGCCGAAAATGGGCTGATTGGCATTGATATAATAGAACTTCATAAACCCGACCTAGTTATCGTTGACATAAAAATGCCCGAAATGGATGGCATTGAAATGCTAATGCAATTAAAAAAAAGGGGGATCTATCATAAAACTGTTATCTTAAGCGGATATTCTGATTTTGAATATGCTCAGAAAGCTATTAAAATTGGTGTTTGTGAGTATTTACTAAAACCAATTACAGCTAATGATATGGAACAAACCTTAAAAAATGTTGAAAAAGAAATAAATATGGAAAAGATGCTTAAGATAAATCAGCCTCAGATATTGAATTCTTTAGAGCATATATTTCAAAATCTTGTTTTAAGTAATAATGATCAAACCAATGAAATATATAAGTATATTTATGAAAAATATGAAATTGATTCAAATGGGGAGTTTGCAGTAGTTACTATCTATATAAGCACTGATAATATTAAAAATAAGGTTGGTAAAATTATTTCAGGGCTTTTGCATGATTTTGATGAAGCAAGATATAGCATATTCGAACTGGCGTTACATCACGAGCTTGTTATTTTAGTATATAAATGTACTGACTTTTTAGTACTTGAGAAGTACTTTCAGAATGTAATCATCAAGGAGATAAATAGAGAAAGTATTAATGGTGTTGTCTTTGGATGGGTACAGTTTAATGGACTGGTGAACCTTAAAAAGAGTTTACATGCCGTAAGGAAAGAACTAAGGTGGTCTATTGTTTTGGGACAGGATGTACTTATCTCATATCCGAAGACTCAGAATATCAATACAAAACTAATTCAGTATCCTATATATATTGAGTTAGATGCGAAGACATCAGTTTGCTCTTTTGATATTATTAAACTGAAAAGGCTCTTTGAAGAGTTCCTATCATGGTGGCGTAAAGATCTATACCAACCAGCTGGCGTCATTGATTCTTTTGTCAGATTTGCATCTTCCATAATAACTGTAATTAAAGAGATAGATTATGATCTCTATAAAAAAATAGATCAGAAAGACATACTACAAGGGATTATGAATGCTATAACCTGGAATGAACTTAAGAATGCTTTGTTTGAAATTGTAGAAAAAATTTCATTAAATAAACAGAACAATATGCCTATTGTGAATCTATTAGTAAAAAAGGTTCTAAGTATGGTTGATGAGTTTTATAGGGATGGAATAACTTTGGAGCAAATAGCAGCACGGTTGAATATTACTCCAGAATACTTAGGTTCACTCTTTAATAAGGAAGTTGGAGTCAATTTCAGTACATATATAAAAGAATTTAGAATAAAGAAGGCAAAAGAGTTACTTATCAGTAAGGAACTTAAAACATATGAAGTTGCAGATAAGGTGGGGTATCCAGACCCCAAATATTTTTGCAGAGTATTTAAGGAAGCAACAGGATTTACTCCGGGAGAATACCAAAAAACCTATAAATAGTGCCTTGATATCAAAGCTTTTGAAAGGAACAAATAGAATATATGAAAAAATTTTTATTGATGATTACTTTTTTATTGATTTTCTTATTCGTTTTTAGTGGATGTGAACCCAATAAATCTGATAGTGTAGCTTCAAGTAGCAATGGACGTTCTACTACCTTACCTGTTGTGAAAAAACAATTAACTTTACTTTTTTATTATGAAGGGCAGGAGAGATTCTCTATAATTAATAACCTCTGTAATGGGTTTAATAATGGGCAAAAGGATATAGAAGTAATGCCTGAGTTTGTCCCATTTGAAGATTTAAAGAAAAGGCTTATAACTGGATATGCAGATGGTACACCACCTGATATTGTTATTTTTGACAAACCAGACCAGGCATACTTGGCAGATAAAGGAGTATTAGCGAATATTTCGGAGCAAATAAGTGATTGGACTGATTTAAACCAATATTATGAAAACTCAATGAATTCCTGTACGTATAAAGGTGGTATATATGGAATGCCTTTTGGAGAAAATTGCCTTGGGCTGTTTTATAATAAAAAAATGTTCGACGAGGAAAAGGTTGATCCTCCTAAAAATTGGGAAGAACTTAGAATTGCAGCAAAGAAATTATCTAAAAATAATATTAAAGGTATAGGAATATGTGGGCAGGATAGTGAGCAAGGTTTTTTTCAATTCTTGCCATGGTTCTACTCAGCTGGAGCATCTGTTGAAAAGGTGGACAGCCCAGAAGCAATAAAGGCATTTTCGTTTTTAAATGATTTAGTCAAAAGCGGTTCAATGAGCAGGGAAGTAATTAACTGGTCACAAGCTGATGTAATGAAACAGTTTGCAAATAAAAAAATAGCTATGATGCTTAATGGACCATGGCAGATTTCAGAGCTTAAGCTAAAGGCACCCAATTTAGAGTATGGAGTTTGTAAAATACCAATGGATATAAAATCTGTGACTATTCTTGGTGGAGAAAATATAGGTGTTATAGATTGGGAAAATAAACGTTACGCGTTAAAATTTCTGAGGTATGTTTGTAATCCGGAGAATGTAAAGAGTTTCTCAAAAGCAATGGGGTATTTCCCATCAAGGAAAGACATTGCTGTAGATGAGGTTTTCGAAGATAACCAGATAACAAAGTTTTTTGAAAATGAGATGATGGATGCAATACCGAGAAGACCAGATCCAAAATGGCCTGAAATATCAAAAATTGTTACCAAGGCACTCCATGAGACATTATCTCAAACAAAATTGCCTGAAGCGGCGGCTAAAGATGCGCAGGTTGGTATTGAAGGGATTCTTAATTAACAGAGTTATATTAGATTGTAACACAATAATAAAATGTACACATCAAATAAACTGCACCTAAGATATTAGATTTTAATGTCTAACATTTGAAGGTGCAGTTTATTATTTAGGTAATTTTTAGAGTAAAACTGTATTACAATAATTCACCTTTGATTTATCCACCTTTCTTAGACTCTTGGAATAACAAGTTCTTAATATGAGTTTTATAATAAACAAGTAATATGTTTCTCAGCGCGCGAGAAAAGAACCAAATGAATCGATATGAAATAGCAACTAATTAAAACGAAAATTAACTTAGGAGGAAAAATTAATGAAAAAAGTTATTGCGTTACTTTTAGTATCTGCATTATCAATTGGATTATTTGTAGGTTGTGGTTCTAAAGATGAAAATGCAACAAGCACTACTGAACAAGTTACAACTTCAAGTACTGTTGAAACATCTGCACCTGCAGAAAAAGCAAAAGTAGATATATTGTATTACTGGGAAAATAAAGATCATCAGAAGATATTGGGAGATATAATTAATAACTACAATGGTTCACAAGCAGAAGTTGAAGTTGCAAGTGAGTATGTTCCATTTGCAGACTTCAAAAAGCAACTTTCTATAGGTATAGCAGCAAGTGAGCTTCCTGACTTGGTACTGATAGACAATCCTGACCATGCAGCTTATGCAGCAATGGGTCTATTCGCGGACGTTACAGCTCAATTTGCTGATCTAAAAGACCAATACTTTGAAGGACCATGGAAATCTTGTACATTAGATGGCAAACTTTATGGAATTCCATTTGGAAGCAATGATTTAGCATTATTTTATAATAAGGATATGTTTACAAAAACTGGTATAACAACTCCTCCTACAACTTGGGATGAATTGAGAGCTGATGCTAAGAAGTTGACTGGCAACGGAGTTACAGGTTTAGGTGTTTCAGCTGTTAAGACAGAAGAAGGTACATTTCAATTCCTACCTTTCGTTGGATCAACAGGTGGTTCTATGGATAAGATTGGTGATGCTGAGGGTATAAAAGCATTACAATATTACGCTGATCTTATTAAAGACGGTTCAATGAGCAAAGAAGTCATGAACTGGGTTCAATCCGATCTATTGAAGCAGTTCCAAGCAGGAAAGATAGCTATGATGGTTAATGGTCCTTGGCAAGTACCTACCTTGAAGGCAGATTCTCCAGACCTAAAATGGGATGTATGCTTAATTCCTAAAGATGCACAGTATTCATCATGTCTCGGTGGAGAAAACTGGGGTGTTGTAAATGGTGACAATGTAGATGCAACATGTAAATTCCTTAAGTATGTAGTATCAGATGAAGTATTAACAACATATATTGATAAATTCGGCTATTTCCCATCAAAGAAAGCTCTTGCAGCTGATAAGAAATACACAGATGACCCAGTTTATAAGGTATTTGTTGAAGAATTGAATTATGCTCAACCTAGAGGCCCTATTGCTAAGTGGCCTGAACTTTCAAACGTTATTTCTGCAACAATACAAGAAGTAATCTCTGGTGGAAAGACTCCTGAGGTTGCTGCAAAGGATGCTCAAGCAAAATTGGACGGAATACTTAAATAATAAAGGTGTTAGTTAGATATTTGTAGATTTTTAACAAAAATTTAATTGGAGTACATAAGAAATTATGTACTCCATCTAAATTATAAGGGATGGTGGTAACCTAGATGAAGCTTAAGACTAAACAATGTGAAAATGAAAACATCGGATACTATTTTGTTCTACCTGCTTTAATTTTCATGTTAGTATTTATTGGATATCCAATTATTAATAACATAGTTCTTGGTTTCCAGAATGTATCTGTTATGACTTTTAGCAATAAGGTAAGGGAATTTGTCGGTTTACAAAACTATATCGATCTGTTTAAGGGCGGTATATTGACAGTAGCTATTAAGAATACGTTATTATTTACAGTTGGGTCAATTTTCTTTCAGTTTATTATTGGATTTGCACTTGCTATGTTTTTTAACGTGAATTTTAGTTTCTCCAAACCAATAAGAGGCATACTGATGGTAGCTTGGATGATACCGATTACAGTAACTGGATTGATGTTCAAGTTTATGTTTGGAGCTAACGGTGGCATAATTAATGAGATTTTGATGAATTTGCACATTATAAGTAAACCTGTTGAATGGCTTGTATATTCTGGAACTGCTATGTGGGCAGTAATAATAGCTAATATATGGATTGGAATTCCATTTAACATGAT
This sequence comes from Bacillota bacterium, assembly GCA_023391425.1. GTDB lineage: Bacteria > Bacillota > Clostridia > Acetivibrionales > DSM-1351 > Ruminiclostridium. Next base: position 46,224 of record JAEWAX010000058.1, read on the forward strand.
TCTTATTACAACAGGGCTTTCTACTATTCCGGCCGATATATATGAGAGCGCTAATATAGATGGAGCGAGCTGGCTGGAGAAGTTTGTATTTATCACTGTGCCAATGATAAAGCAGGCGTTACAGACGGTTTTAGTACTTGGTTTTATATATACTTTTAAAGTGTTCGATCTTGTTTTTATAATGACATCAGGAGGTCCGGTAAATGCAACTGAGATGCTTTCAACTTACTCCTATAAATTATCTTTTACAGAATTTAACTTCAGTAAGGGAGCATCAGTTGCCAATATATTATTTGTAATATTGTTTATTGTAAGTTTATTTTATTTAAAGATTATTAACTCAGAAGAGGAGGCAATGTAAAAATGGAAAATAAAAAACTCAACATTATTTGTAATACCATATCAGTTGTAATATTAGTTGTATTGTTGTTTCCTCTATATTGGATGGTAGTAACATCACTAAAGTATGAAGCGGATATTTTTACACTGCATCCATCATTATTCCCAAAAAGAATATTTGTGGATTCATATGTTTCACAATTGGGCGATGGTCGATACAATATGTTCAGATCGTTTTTCAATAGTGCGGTCATTGCTTGCTCTACTATGGTGATATCAACAGTTCTTTCAATACCAGCAGCTTATGGTCTAGCAAGGTTTAGATTCATTGGGAAAAAGCTATTTATCCTTCTGTTTTTAGTAACACAAATGTTACCTGCAGTTTTTGTATTAACTCCACTATTTATAACTTTCAAAAACATGGGGATATTAGGGAACTATTTGTCTCCAATAATTGCTGACTGTACCATTGGAGTACCTTTCTCTGTATTAATCCTAAGAACATATTTCCTTTCCATTCCGAAAGAATTAGACGATGCAGCTAAAATAGATGGTTGTAATCACTTTAGCGCATTTCTAAGAATAATGGTTCCAATTGCATCTCCTGGTGTAATTGTTGCTGCAGTATTCTCATTCTTATTCGCTTGGGGAGATCTGGTATACGGAATGACCTTTATCAGTAAGCAGGAATTAAGACCAATAACGGCAGGAATGTTTAATTTCATGGGTCAATACGGAATTGCTTGGAATTATTTGATGGCCTTTGGAGCTGTGACAGTCACACCTGTAGTACTGATATTTATATTCATGCAGAAGTATATTATCAGTGGTTTAACAAATGGAGCTGTAAAGGGGTAATAATTCTATTTTGAATTATGTTCTTAATAATAAATTACCTTTGGGGGGTATTTTATGAGTAATCTGTTTTCAAGATTTAGAGATGATGGAGTCATATAGATTTCATACTGTTATGGAAATTTTTCAAATAAACTAAATACTTCCGTTACTAAATAATTTGTAGGAGTAGATAAAAATGAATGATGTTTTTAGAATTGAGGGAAACCGTCTTATACGTACGTTTGATTCAGAAAAAATATGGATAGAACCTTGGGGGGAGAATAGCCTGCGTATTCGTTCAACACGTCTTGCTGCCATGCAGATGGAGGATTGGGCACTTTTACCACAGGATTCAGCAGAGGTAAAAATATATGTTGATGGACAGAGTGCTGTAATAGAAAATGGTAAGATCAAGGCACAAGTTTCGGTGGGAGGGAAAATTACCTTTTTTAACCAAAAAAATGAAATGCTGCTAGAGGAGTATGTACGTAACCGTAATGATTTAAAGGGCTTTTGCAGCGCATTGAATATTGACGCACGTGAATTTAAACCCATTCTCGGAGGAGACTATCAATTAACTCTAAGATTTGAATCAAATCCAGATGAAAAACTCTATGGTATGGGACAATATCAGCAGCCATTTCTGAACATTAAAAATTGTACTTTAGAACTGGCACATAGAAATTCACAGGCTAGTGTACCTTTTGCTCTCTCAAGTCTTGGGTATGGTTTTCTCTGGAATAATCCAGCTATAGGTAAAGTTACCTTTGGGAAGAATGTAACAGAATGGGAAGCGAGATCGACAAAACAACTTGATTATTGGATTACCGCAGGAGATACACCTGCTGAAATAGAAGAAGCATATGCTGGAGTTACTGGTACAGTACCCATGATGCCTGACTATGGAATTGGTTTCTGGCAGTGCAAGCTTCGCTATCAGACACAGGAAGAACTACTCTCTGTAGCACGTGAATATAAACAAAGGGGTCTCCCTATATCAGTTATTGTAATAGATTTTTTCCACTGGCCTAAGCAGGGTGAATGGAAGTTTGACACAAATTACTGGCCTGATCCTGATGCTATGGTACAGGAACTTAAGAATATGGGAATTGAATTGATGGTATCTATCTGGCCTACTGTTGACAAAACCAGTGAAAACTATCAAGAGATGCTCCAAAAGGGATATCTGGTTAGGACTGAACGTGGAATTCGAACAACAATGGATTTCCTTGGTGACACAGTATTTTATGATGCAACTAACAAGGAAGCTAGGGATTATGTATGGAAGACAGCTAAAAAGAACTATTATGATAAGGGAATAAGAATATTCTGGCTGGATGAGGCAGAACCAGAGTACTCTGTTTATGATTTTGACAATTACCGATATCATCTTGGACCGAATGTTCAAATCGGAAACATATACCCAATGATGTATGCAAAAACCTTCTTTGATGGAATGAAGGAGGAAGGACAGGAAAACATAATAAATCTTCTGCGTTGTGCATGGGCAGGAAGCCAGCGCTATGGTGCGCTTGTTTGGTCAGGAGATATCGATTCAAGTTTTGAATCCCTTAGAAATCAGTTTAAGGCTGGTCTTAACATGGGGCTCGCAGGAATAACCTGGTGGACAACAGATATCGGTGGATTTCATGGAGGAAATCCTGATGACCCCAAATTTCGTGAATGTATAATTCGTTGGTTTCAGTATGGAGCATTTTGTCCAGTTTTTCGTTTACATGGAGACCGCGTTCCTGCAATGGAGCCTATAGGCACTAGCGGAGGTGGTATGTGCTGGAGTGGAGCTCCAAATGAGGTGTGGAGCTACGGGGAAGAGGCTTATGAAATATTTAAAAAGTATATGTTTATGCGTGAACGTTTAAAACCGTATATTACTGAGTTGATGAAGGCTGCCCACGAAAAGGGAACTCCACCTATGAGACCACTGTTTTATGACTTCCCTGAGGATAAGGTAGCATGGAATATAGAGGATGAATATATGTTTGGCCCTGATATTTTAGTTGCACCAGTACTTTATGCGGGATTAAGGGATAGAAGTACATATCTTCCAGCAGGAGCCCAATGGAAGGATGTAAATACTGGGAAAATATATGAAGGTGGACAATGGATTCAATGTTCTGCTTCGATTGATGTTATTCCGTTATTTTTGAAGAATAATTCAAATCTTCAGTTAGAGATAATGCTAGAAATTTTGTAAAATATGCTCTACATTTAGTTACAACTTTCCACAAGTATGGAAAAGTGATTTATAAATAACTAAATAGGATAAATGTATAGGCAGGGAAAATCAAAAAATTTACATATAGGATGAAGTTGAAAAGCCGGGGAAACCCGGCTTTTTGAGTTAAGGTAGGGGGAGTTAAGTTGATTACGAATTTGTATCTATTTTTTATGAAGGGTATTCTAAATAATGACATTTATCGTTTCTACCTATATGGGCAGTTCCATCTATACGATTTCTTTATTAATATTCCATAAAAACTACAAAAAAGAAACTAAATTTACATTTCATGCCGAAAAAACAACATTTCATGCATCCAATGCGTTTTAAAATAAGTTTTAGATTATAATTACAGGGATACTTATTGAATAAGTACGGTTAAGGATGTTTTTAGCAAACTAAAATTTAGGGGGAAGAAAAAATGAAAAAAGTTATGGTAATAATTTCAGCACTACTTATTTGCGTTACAATGTTAACAGCTTGTGGATCAGATCCAGTACAGGATGATCTAATTAATTACATTAACAATCAAGTACCAGCTATAGCAGAGCTAGAAAGCAAAGTAACTACTGAATATGCAGCTGTTAAGGGAGATACTAATACGGATGACGCAACGTTCGCGGCTAAATTAAAAGATGTGATAATTCCTGCTAATAATGAACTGATTGCAAAAGCTAAAGCAACTGTTCCCGCCACAGAAGAAGTGAAAAAAGTACACGATAAATATATTGCGTCAGCGACTGCACAAAATGAAGCATTTGTTATATTGCTTGAGGCAGCTCAAAAGAATGATGAAAAATTAGTAAAAACTGCAAATGAAAAACTAGCAGATTCTGAAAAAATATCTAAAGAATATTTGGCAGACCTAGAGGCCTTGAAAAAAGGGCATAATGTTGAAACTACCAAGTAGAATTGAATATTCCAGATGTATATTTTGATTTAAGAGGTTGGAGGAATTTATTATGCGCAAATTAAAGAGTACAGTTTTGCTTGTAGCTATAATTGTGTTTATAGGACTGCTTAACATTCCAACTGTTGAAGGTGCAACTAAGGTTGCACCATACACAGTATTGGTGTATATGGTAGGATCTGATCTAGAAAGTAATAGCGGGGCTGCAACCAACGATTTGATTGAAATGGCAGCAGTTGGTTCAACAAAGAATGTAAATGTTGTAGTTGAAACCGGTGGATCAAAAAAATGGAATTTATCGATGATAAGTAACAAGGTAAACCAGCGTTGGTTGGTTCAAAAGGATAATCTCGAGTTGATGAAAAATGACTTGGGAAATCGTAGCATGGGTAAGCAGAGTACACTTCAAGACTTTCTAGTATGGGGCGTAAAAAATTATCCAGCAAAAAAATATGCTGTAGTATTGTGGGATCACGGTTCTGGTGCTAGGGGCTTTGGATATGATGAAAACAATCTCAGCGACCCAAGCTTGACTATTAAAGAAATAAATGGTGCATTAAAGGCTGCAAGTGCAACCAGTAAACAGAAATTTGAACTGGTTGGTTTTGATGCCTGCCTTATGGGAAACATTGAGACGGCTACAGGGTTAAAGGATTATGCATCATACATGGTTGCTTCCGAGGAACTTGAGCCTGGTCATGGCTGGGACTACACGTCTGCATTGCAAGCTTTGAACGAGAAACCAACATCCACAGGTGCTGAATTTGGAAAGGCAATAGCAGACGGTTACAAAAATCAAGCAACTGCAGAAGGTACTGCCAGTCAAATTACCCTATCGGTAGTTAACCTTGCAAAAGTTAGTGCAGTTAATACTGCACTGGAGAATTTTATAAAGAAGGCCAGCAATGATATAAAGAACCCTGAAAGAATTACTTCAGTTTCAAAGGCAAGAATCAAAGCTGAAGACTACGGAGATGCAGGTGCACATGGAGGTAGCACCGATATGGCCGATATCTATGACATTGCAAATAATCTTAAGGGTACTTATCCAATTGAGGCAGATAAGTTGATGAAAAGCATCCAAGGTTGTATTACATACAAGGTTACCAGTGACACAAAACCAAATGCTAATGGATTATCCATATACTTCCCTTGCAAGGACAAGGATAACTTTAAGGATAATTTAAAGGATTATCAGAATACAGGTTATACCAAAAGCTATCAGCAATTCCTTGCTACATATGTTGATAAAATTCTATCAGATGATACACCTATTCAGTTGACACAAGCTAACCCAAATGCAGGTGGAGGAGATTCGCAAAGCTTATTTGAGATACAGGTGGCGCAAGAGGATATAGCCAAGATAAATGAACTGTATTCAGTTTTGGCAATGCCATGTGATGAAGAAGGTACTACAGTCATGTTCCTGGGTATGGATAAGGATGTACAGTTGGATACTACTACAGGTATAGTAAAGGATAATTTCACAGGTTTAGGGACTACACTTGGAGGGGAACTTGTGTCCATGTATGTTGAAACAGTTGGGGAAGATTATGCTACTTATACTATTCCTGCCAAACTCAATGGAGAAGCGGTGGATATAAAGGTTTTGTATAGTGAAGAATACCCTGATGGAGTAGTGCTCGGTGCTTGGAGAGGTATTGATGAGGAAACCGGTATGCCGGATAAGGATATTATTGATATATGCACCGGAGACACCATTATTCCACAATACTACTATTATGGCTCAATAGATGATGAAGGTGGTTATGTTGATGGCTATGTTGATGGTGGTTCTTTTGTAGTAGGAGATGAACTCAAACTGGAGGTAATTGAATTACCGGAAGATAAATACCTATATGGTTTCTACATGACAGATACTGCACAAAACGAATGTTATTCAGAATTTGTCACACTTAGCATAAAGGATGGTATGATAAGCGTTGAGAACTAGAATACTTTAGTAATAATAATGGTCTGTTTCAGACTAATTTTATACGAAAAAACTTACTGTTTAAATAGTACGCGGGTACAACTTATACCAATGGGAAGCTCAGTTAAAAGTAATTGCTGAAATTGTAGGGTGAAGCACAAGTATTTTTGCTGACAAAGCGACAGTTGGTAAAGAAAGTGAAGTGATTTTTAAAATAATATACTGTATAATAATTTTATGGGCTAAACTCAGAATCCAGAATATGTTGCGGGAAGGATAAAAAGATTATGGCTCTTGAAAATGGTTTACAGGAATGTAATTGCAAAAAAAAGAAGTGTGAACGCCATGGTAAATGTAATGAATGCATTGAGTACCATACAAACAATTCTAAATATCTCCCCTATTGTAAGCGAGGAGAGTCTGGCAAATTAAATATATTTAAAAAGAAAAAGTAGCATACAAAAAACGTGCTTTTATAGTCTGTACAAGCACGTTTTTTGTATGTAACGAATACCACACATTCCATGTGTGGTGATAATTATAACTAAGACACTCTACGTTATGTCTTTTTTATAAATTCAAGTTTACATTTTGGACAGGTAATGCATATCTTTCCTTTGCCCTTAGGAACTCTGACAGATTGTTTACAACTAGGACAGCGATAGTAACGGTGAGTTTTTGAGTCCTTTAATCGATATAACTTTTTGTTAAACCAAGAAGCTATTGGATTCCAAAGCTTCAAAAATTTATTGTTTTCTTCTCTACGTCGTGCTGTATTTTTTGACAACGCCCTAAATACAAATAGTATAAATGGAAGGTATATAATATAAGTTAGCACAGTTGAAGGAAAGAAAAATAAAACTATCGAAAGCAGTAACGAGAGAAAAATTAAAGCTATTGATAGTTGGTCAGACCCATATCTTCCAATCATAAATTTTTTAAACCAATTCATAAAGTACTCCTCCATGCCGCTTTAGCGACTCAATATTTAGTATAATTCTTAAATGGTGAAAAACACACAACTGATTTGATTACTAGTGAATAGATATTATATCTATTTTAGTAGTGTTAACACTAATATGCAATATAATAAAAATATTTTCCGTAACACTAATTGCTATTAATTCTATAGAGTCAGAATTCTAAGTTGTTGAAGATTAAAAGCTACAATGCAGGAAGTTAAGTAAATTGCTTGAATGTGTATGCAGAATATGTTAAAATATTATCAATATCTCTGAGTTTAAAGCTGAGCAATAACTAAATAGTAAAACTTGATTTTGAAGGAGAATTTATTATTTAATAGTTGCGAGGGTGCTGAGAACAAAGAAATTTTGAAATTAATCGTTCTGAACTGCATGAGGGTTAGTCCCAAATGGTAAGACGGTCTATAAGGTTAAGTTTATTACAGTGACCCTGTGCCGTTTTTTGTGCATAGGGTTTATTTATTGTTTAGAAACAAATTCTATTGTGATTTGTTTTGGAAAGAGAGGTGTTAAATGGAAACAAGAATAGCATTGATAGGAATTATTGTAGATGACCTATCCTCTACAGAACGGTTAAACAGCATACTCCACGAGTTTGGGCAATATATAGTAGGCAGAATGGGAATCCCTTATCGTGATAGAGGAGTAAGCATTATTAGCGTTGTAATTGATGCACCAAATGATATAATCAGTTCACTTTCAGGAAAACTGGGAATGCTGCCTGGGGTAAATACTAAGACCGTCTACGGTAAGATATAACGAGGCAATAGATATCCCCCACCTCTTATAGGTGGCGGGTACCACTTCGGTTTTCAGGCAGCGAGCATATATCCCGCCTCGTTGAAACGCCGCTAATGAAATTAAATTTTTCTACAACCGAAAAATTTAATTTTGAATTGAGGCGTTATAAACAGAGTACTTTTACTTCGAGAGCAGTTTTTACTCTCTCTGAAACTTAGAAATCGTTATTAAAATTAATCTATAAAATATGGGGGTCGATAATTATGTATAATAGTAAGTCAACAGTAGCTACTGAGTTTATTAATGATGAAGAAATACTAAGCACTCTTGAATATGCCAAACAGAACAAAGAAAATAGAGTTTTAATAGAAGGAATTTTAGAGAAAGCAAAGGAATATAAGGGTATAAGCCATAAGGAAGCAGCTGTTTTATTGGAATGTGAACTAGATGATATAAAAGAGAAAATGTTTGAATTGGCAAAACAAATTAAAAAGAGGTTTTACGGAAATAGAATAGTAATGTTTGCCCCACTATATCTTTCAAATTACTGTGTAAATGAATGCCGTTATTGTCCGTATCATGGTTCGAATAAGCATATTGCACGAAAGCAACTCTCTCAAGAGGATATTATAAAGGAAGTAACCGCTTTGCAAGATATGGGGCATAAACGTTTAGCAATAGAAACAGGTGAAGACCCTGAAAATTGCCCTTTAGAGTATGTTTTGGAGAGCATTAAAACTATTTATAGTATAAAACACAAAAATGGTGCTATTCGGCGTGTTAATGTAAATATTGCAGCAACATCTGTTGAAAATTATAGAAAACTCAAGGACGCTGGAATCGGAACTTATATTTTGTTCCAGGAAACCTATCACAAGAAAACCTATGAGTATCTACATCCAAAGGGACCAAAGCACAATTATGAATATCACACCGAAGCAATGGATAGAGCTATGGATGGTGGTATTGATGATGTAGGCTTAGGTGTATTATTTGGATTAAATCTCTATAAATATGATTTCGTTGGTCTAATTATGCATGCGGAACATCTTGAGGCAGCTAAAGGTGTTGGTCCACATACCATAAGTGTTCCTCGTATACGTCCTGCTGATGAGGTGGATTTAAACGAATTTTCAAATGCTGTTCCAGATGAGATATTCAAGAAGATAGTAGCTATACTTCGTATTACAGTACCATACACGGGACTTATTATGTCAACAAGAGAGTCTGAAAAGACAAGAGAAGAATGCTTGGAACTCGGCTTATCACAGGTAAGTGGTGCCTCCCGAACAAGTGTTGGGGGATATGTAGAGAAAGAAAAAGAGAATACTTCACAGTTTGAGGTTAACGACACTAGAACATTGGATGAAGTTGTAAATTGGCTTCTTAGACTTGGACATATTCCAAGTTTTTGTACAGCATGCTACCGGGAGGGAAGAACCGGAGATAGATTCATGAGGCTTGTTAAGAGCGGTGCTATTGCAAATGTATGTCATCCAAATGCCCTTATGACATTAAAGGAATACCTAGAGGATTATGCATCTGAAGATACCAGAGAAAAGGGCGAACAAACAATTGCAAGAGAGGTTGAATTACTTGCTAATCAAGATGTTAAACGAATAGTAAAAGAACATTTAGGCGAGCTCCACCAGGGCATACGAGACTTTAGATTTTAGTGCGAAATAACGCCTTTAAGTTTTAGCACTGTACAAGAGTAATTTGAAGACAGTACTAGTTGTATAAATGTGTGAGTGTGTAGAAATAATTTGCTAAAATCAGCCGATGAGACATAGAATTTTTGCCGGCAAAACGACAGGACGTCGTTTTGAGCATCAACCCGAGACAGGATGCCGAGTTTGTGCGACGGCAAAAATCCTATGACAAGTCGTCGCTGATTAGCAAATTATTTTGTAGCGAACACAGGTATACCACTAGTACTGTTCTATATAGTTTTGTAGTGCTAAAACTTATCGCTAACATTGAGTTACAGGAGGATATTAACATGAGTTTAACTAACACACCAAGTGCAAATAGATTACACATAGCATTGTTTGGTAGACGTAACAGCGGTAAATCTTCATTAATAAATGCAATTACTGGGCAGGATATCGCATTGGTATCTGAAATACCTGGTACAACCACTGACCCTGTATACAAAGCTATGGAGCTACACCCAATTGGGCCAGTTATGTTTATTGATACTGCAGGTTTTGATGATGTTGGAACACTTGGGGAAATGCGTATTGAGAAAACTAGGAAGGCAATTGAGAAAACTGACATAGCAATTGTATTTTTTGGTGATACTGAGCTATCATATGAAAAAGAGTGGACTGATGAATTAAGAGAACATAATATCCCAATAGTCTCTATAATTAATAAAGCTGATATTCTGGAAAATGTTACTGAAATAGAGCGAGCAGTCAAGGATACGCTAGAACTTTCCCCAATAATAATCAGTGCTAAAGAAAAAACAGGGTTGGATAGAGTTAAGGACGAATTGGTCAGATTAATCCCAGCTGACTTTGAAGTAAAGAGCATTACTTCGCATCTAGTAGAGGAGGGGGACCTTGTTCTATTAGTTATGCCTCAGGACATTCAAGCTCCAAAGGGCAGACTCATTTTGCCTCAAGTACAAGTAATACGAGACTTGCTAGATAACAAATGTCTTGTAATGAGTATAACTACTGACAAGCTAGACCAAGCATTGAAGTCACTAGCAATACCTCCTAAACTGATAATTACCGACTCACAGGTATTTGGTAAAGTATATGAAAAGAAACCGAAAGAGAGCTTATTAACCTCGTTTTCTGTCCTTCTTGCAGAATACAAGGGAGATATTTCTGCGTATGTAGAGGGTGCAGGTGCAATTGACACTCTTACTGAGAATTCGGTAGTATTGATTGCTGAGGCCTGCACACATGCACCACTAAGTGAAGATATAGGCCGTATACAACTGCCTAGATTGCTTAGAAAAAAGGTAGGAGAGGGACTCAAAATTGATATTGTAAGCGGTTCAGACTTCCCAAAGGATTTGGCAAAATACTCACTAGTCATTCAATGTGGCTGTTGCATGTTTAACAGAAAATATGTTTTGACGCGTATAGCTGCTGCACAGGCACAGAATGTAAAAATATGCAACTATGGTATAGCAATAGCTAAAATGAACGGAATATTGGACAAAATAGCACTATAATATTATCAAACTCCTTTGGTGTACAACTTACATGCAATAACTTTTTTCTACAACAATAATTATATTTAGACAATAATTGACAAGAATATATATGGATAATATAATAAATGTCAGTAAAACAAGCTACATATATCTATATAAATTATGAGACTAGGAAAAGGGGTATTTATTAGTGAAGAGTATAAAAACAAAAGTAATAGTATATATTGGAGGTCTCTTGTTATTAGTATGTGTAGGGTTTGGAGTTATTTCATACACAACATCTTCTAAGGCATTATTAACAAGTGTTGAAGAATCATTACCGCAATTGGCACTCCAAACGGCAAAAGTAATTGAAAGTAGAGTTCAAGGTCAATTAAGTAATTTGGAATCACTAGCTAATAATGATACTATTCAAGATACAGGCGCAAATTGGGAAAAAAAATTACACATTCTTAATGATGAAATAGATAGAAACAAGTATACTCGTATAGGGATAGCTGACAAAAATGGTAAGCTATTATATTCAGATGGAAGCAATGTAGATATTAGTGATATTGACTACTTCAAAAAGGCTATGTCTGGAGAAAAATCAGTGACTGATCCTATTGTAAGTAAAGTAGATGGCTCATTAGCTTTGATATATGCTGTTCCGATTAAAAACAACAATCAAGTTGTAGGAGTATTAATAGCAGTAAAAGATGGGTACTTACTTTGTGATATTATTGGCGATATTACATTTGGAAAGACTGGTAAGGCATTCATGATTAATAAGAAAGGCACGACTATAGCTCATACTAACAAAGATTTGGTCAAGGCTATGGATAATGACTTTGAAAATATAAAGAAGGATCCTAAACTTCAATCTTTGGTTGAACTTGAAAAGAAGATGATAGAAGGTAAGATGGGTGTAGGACAATATCAGTATGACGGCGTTGTCAAATATTTAGGTTTTGCACCTGTTGCAAATACAGAATGGAGTGTTGCAGTCGCTGCTCCCAAAACAGAAGTACTTTCCGGTTTGAATATCCTTCAGTCAGTTACATTGATAGCATCAATACTATTCTTACTAATAAGCTTGTGTGGAGGATATATTATAGCTAGTGCTGTTTCAAAACCTATCACTTCAATTGGAGAGCATCTGAAGGTTATAGCAACTGGTGACTTTACAAATGAAATCTCACCAAAACTAATGAATATCAAAGATGAGTTAGGGATGTTAGCCAAATCAACAGATATAATGCAAAGGTCAGTAAGGGAAGTAGTTAGAGGCGTTGCTATTGAATCGAAAAATGTTTCGGAGTCTATTTCTTCTGCAAGTAGTTCCATGTATGATCTTAATGTAGAGATTGAAGAAGTATCTGCTACAACAGAGGAACTTTCAGCTGGTATGGAAGAAACTGCAGCTTCAACAGAAGAATTGTATGCAACATCATCAGAAATTGAAAAAGGTGTAGAAGCTATTGCAGACAAGGCACAGGAAGGTGCTACTTCAGCTGCTGAAATAAATAAAAGGGCTACTGAATTAAGAGAGAATTTTCTTTTATCACAGCAAAATGCTTTAAAAATATTCTTGGATGTTAGAATAAAACTTGAGAAGGCCTTGGAAGAGTCTAAGGCAGTTGAACAGATAGAAACACTTGCAGACGCAATTCTTCAGATCACATCTCAAACAAATCTTTTAGCTTTAAATGCAGCAATAGAAGCTGCTAGAGCTGGAGAAGCAGGTAAGGGTTTTGCTGTAGTAGCTGATGAAATAAGAAAACTTGCAGAGGATTCCAAAAGCACAGTAACACAAATACAAAGGATTACTAAACAAGTGACCTATTCTGTTGATAATTTGACAACTAGCTCAAATAGTTTACTTGCATTTGTGGCTACAGATGTAGATAATGATTACAAAACTATGCTTGATGCAACCGAGAAGTACCAGAAGGATGCTGAGTTTGTAGATAATCTGGTAACTGATTTTAGTGCTACATCGGAAGAACTGGCAGTGTCTATCGCAAATGTAATAAAGGCAATAAATGAAATTACCTCAGCTACAAATGAAGGAGCCGAAGGAACTAATGTAATTGCTCAAAAGACAGGAATTGTGGCACAAAAAGCAAATGATGTAATGGGGCATGCTAGAATATCAAAGGAATGTTCAAATAAATTAATCAAAATGGTAGAAAAGTTTAAAATATAAACAGATTATTGCTCAATTTGCAGTTATCTTATAGAAGAGCATTACAAACATTGGTAGACATGACTGGAATACTCTAATATCAAGAGTTTATTTCAGTTTTTGCTTTAAAGGAACTATTCTTTCTGCTTTAGTTTTACCATGGCGATACTAAAGCTTGTCTACTTTTACTTAATGAAAAAACCATTTATTCAAAGGGGAAAAAGTGACATTAAAATAGAAAGATTTATCATATATCCTCAAAAGCTTACAAAAATATTGCATAATTAATGGAATATGATAATATAATTAATAGATAATTGACTTTTTAAAATTTAATTTTTTACATACTATATTAATTAAGTATATATCATTTTTGTTAAATAATAAAATTATCAAATTAGGATATTAAGGAGTTGTTACTTTTGGGATTTGGACAGGACATAGGTATTGATTTAGGCACAGCCTCAGTACTGGTTTATATTAAAGGTAAGGGCATTGTTTTAAGAGAACCCTCTGTTGTAGCAATTGATAAAAATACAAATAAGCTTTTAGCAGTGGGTGAAGAAGCAAGAAGAATGCTTGGAAGAACACCTGGAAATATAGTTGCTATCAGACCACTTAGAGATGGAGTAATATCTGATTATGATATAACAGAGCGTATGCTCAAATATTTTATAAACAAGGCAACTGGCAATAGAAAATTTTTTAAACCAAGAATTATGGTATGCGTTCCAAGTGGAGTTACTGAGGTAGAGAAACGTGCTGTAATTGATGCTTCAATGCAGGCTGGTGCTAGGAAGACGTATTTAATAGAAGAGCCTATAGCAGCTGCAATAGGTGCTGGAATTGACATATCTAAGGCATGTGGAAGCATGGTTGTAGATATGGGTGGAGGAACTACTGATATAGCTGTAATATCATTGGGTGGCACAGTAGTAAGCACATCAATTAAGATTGCAGGAGACAAATTTGATGAGGCAATTGTAAGATATATGCGTAAAAAACATAATATTATGATTGGTGAAAGAACGGCAGAAGACTTGAAAATTAATATAGGAACGGTATACCCTAGAGTTCAAGAGGTTACTATGGATATTAGAGGTAGAAACCTGATTTCAGGATTACCAAAAACCATTACGATATCTTCCACAGAGATGATGGAAGCATTAGAAGAGCCAATTTCAAGTGTTATAGAAGCAGTTCATTCAGTTCTAGAACGTACTCCACCTGAATTAGCTGCAGATATTAGCGATAGAGGAATTGTAATGACGGGCGGAGGAAGCTTAATTTATGGATTAGACAAGCTACTTCAAGAAAAGACAGGTATAAATGTTATTATTGCAGATGATTCTATATCATGTGTTGCATTGGGAACTGGTAAGGCTCTAGATAATATTGAAGCTATAGAAGAAAGTGCACTGTCAACAAGTAGGGAAAATTATAAAAGATAATTAAATTTATTTGAGGGTTAGCTTATCCGATGGTCTACCGTTGCTCATAATCCCGCATTAATTGTGGCAGAAAAGTGGCGCTATGATCTTGGAATGCGATTTCTAAGACTCAAAGGGAGCAAAAGCGCCTCCCCACTAATCTAAGAAATCCGCCTATATAGCTAGCCCTTTTATACTTTATAAGAGTATAAATGCAACTAAGTTTTCTATAATATTTTTGTGTTAAGTAAATTTAAAAAAGTACCGATAATTTTAGTAATGATTTAAGCGAGGAGATTTCTCATGATTAGAGGATTATATACTTCAGGTTGGAGTATGCTTGCAAACAGTAAAAATTTAGACGTTATAACAAACAACATGGCAAATGCAAATACTACAGCATTCAAAAAAGACACTGTTGTTTTTGAAAGCTTTCCTGCTTTATTGACTAAGAGGATTAATGATACTAAAAGTCCAACAAATCCTTCCGCAAATATTGGAACTATGCAGCTAGGCAGTGATGTTGGTGAGATATTTACATATTATACACAAGGACAATTAAATCAAACTAATAACAAATTTGATCTTGCAATTAATGACGATAACTCTGGGGTAACAGAGACTCCTGCATTTTTTACAATTGGTGTAATGGATGCAAAGGATAATACCATGAAGGAGTTTTATACCAAGGACGGCTCGTTTGTTCTGAATTCAAATAATCAATTGGTAACTAAAAATGGTGATTTTGTAATGGGTGAGAGTGGTCCTATTACTCTTGCAGCTGGGGAGTTCTCAGTGAATGAACAGGGCGAGATAATCCAAAATGGAGCGATAGTAGACAAGCTAAGAATTGCTCAATTTTCTGATGCAGCACAATTAAGAAAATATGGAGACAATCTTATTCAAAATGATGGTAGTGAGGTCGTTGATTTTAAGGGAACAGTTTTGCAGGGATTTACAGAACAGTCAAATGTAAATGTAGTAAGTGAAATGGTTGATATGATTACTGTAATGAGAGCTTATGAGGCAAACCAAAAGATACTTCAGGCTCAGGATAATACATTGCAAAAAGTTGTAAATGAGGTCGGTGTAGTCAGATAGTTGGGACTTACTGAGTTGAGATAAACGATTTAAAAACATGAGATTAGAAGCAAGTGACATCTGATAAGAGAGTTACAATATTCATTTTATTTTGGAGGTAACGATTATGATGAGAGCATTATGGACGGCGGGCTCAGGAATGAAGGCTCAGCAGTTCAATGTAGATGTTATTTCAAATAATTTAGCAAATGTGAATACCACAGGATACAAAAAGGAAAGGGCTGAGTTCAAAGACCTTTTGTATCAGACAATGGAAAGAGCATATGTACTTGATGATGGTGGTAAACCAGTAAATCTTCAAGTTGGACATGGAACTGAGGTCGGCGCTACAGTTAGAAATTTTGATAATGGTAACTATGATGATACGGGCTCAACTTTAGACTTTGCCATTTCTGGTGACGGCTTCTTTACGATAATGGGGCCTGGCGAAAAGATTAAGTATACTAAAGCTGGTTCATTCAAGATAAGTGTTACAGAGGATGGACTTAGAAAATTAACTACATCTGATGGGTACCCTGTATTAGATAGTGCAGAACAGGAGATAGTATTTGATAGTGAAGTTGATCTTTCAAAACTTGTTGTAACTCCAAATGGGGCGATGGGATATGAAAATGCTGATGGTGAAACTATTGATTTAGGGCAAACATTAGGTGTGGTCAATTTTCCAAACAAATATGCTTTAGAAGCTGTAGGTGGGAATCTATTTGCAAAGAATTCTGCTACAGGTGAACCAGTACAGGCAAGCGAAGATGAAACAAATCTAAGTACAATAAAACAAGGTTATTTAGAGGATTCAAATGTGCAAGTTGTTGATGAAATGGTTAAACTTATAATTGCTCAAAGGGCATATGAAATGAATTCAAAGGCAATCCAATCATCTGATGATATGCTTCAGATAGCTAATAATTTGATGAAATAGGTGAATAATAATGGATGTTGGGAGTATTAGTTCAAAAACCGCATTAGAGGGTGCTCAATATACCCAGGCTCAGACTACTGATGATGATTTTGAAAAAAGACTTAAGGCTGCAGCTGAAAAAGGTGATGACTCTGAGCTAAAACAGGTTTGTAAAGAATTTGAAGGTATATTTATAAGTATGATGTTCAAACAAATGAGGGCTACAGTACCAGAATCGGATTATCTAAAAAGTGATTCAGCTACAGAAATGTTCAATTCAATGCTTGATGATAAGCTTTGTGATGTTGCATCACAGAGGGGAATAGGGCTCGGTGACATGATGTATAAGCAAATGTCAAAACAATATGGCAAGCAGGAAGTTTCTACCCAAACTTCTGGAGGGGTAATTGATGAAAAAAAATAATCATAATTTGATTATAATTATTGGGGTATTTTTAATGTTGTCCTGCATTTTATTTTATGCTGGACAATTTTTATTTTCCTCAAAAAACGAGAGTAGTCCAAGTGCCAAAACAGCTCAACACAGCAAAATTGAGGAGGTGCAGTCTTTTCCGATAGAGTACAAGAACATTTCTACAAATATTAATGGACATAAACAGAAGATATTTACACTAGAATTTGATCCTCTTGACAAACGTATTGAATTTAAACCTGCACTTTCCTACGATAATGTATTTGGATTTGAGAAGATATCTGAGATTTGTAAAAGAACAGGAGCCTATGCTGCAATTAATGGTGGATTTTTTTATGAATTTGGAGATCCGGTTGGGATGGTAGTAATTGATGGAAAAATGTTTATGAGTTCAGCAGGCTATGATCCAGTGTTTGTAATAGATAAAGAAGGATCCAGTTTCAAAAAAATTATTTCAGAATTATCTATATCTATTAATGGTAAGAAAACTAATATAAATAAAATGAATCGTACTGGTCTGGATGGAAATATTGTACTATATACGAGCGATTATGGTTCGACAAATAGAGCGAAAATTAAAAATACGTCTATTATGATTGAAAATAATACCGTGACCTCTATAACTAAAGATACTTTCAAAGAGGTTCCTTTAAAAGAAAATAGCTACTTAATAAGCTTCTTTGGTAAGAAATCATCACTGCCAGAAAAGCTTGGAATTAAAATTGGAGATAAAGCAAAAATTGATATAAAGCCTCAGTTTGATGGAATATATCAAGCCTATGAATGTGGTGGTATGTTAATAAAGGACGGAATATCTGTTGTCCAAGAAAAAGACCGATGGATTGGTACTTTGCAAAATCGAGATCCGCGTACAGCCATTGGGATAAAAGAAGATGGAAGGATAGTTCTTATCGTTGTAGATGGCAGACAGCCAGGCTATAGCAGTGGCTTTACTGGAAAGGAACTTGCTGACTATTTAATTTCGCTTGGAGTCAAGAATGCTGCAATGCTAGATGGGGGTGCAACATCTCAAATCTTCGTCAACGGTAGTCTTAAAAACAAACCATCCTATAGGGGGATTGAACGGCCTGTTGCAGGTGCATTCATTGTTAAGGTGAAAAAATAATAGAGGAATTTGAGCATGTTTCGTAGAATATATTACCTAGTCATAGTATTATGTTATATACAAGCATAGATTATGAATGAAAACATTTGGATATTAAAAAATGGAGGTTATATGTTAACAAATAAAGAGATAAGAGAAATATTACCGCATAGGTATCCATTCTTGTTAGTTGACAAGATTATTGAACTAGAGCCAGGGAAAAGGGCTGTTGGAATTAAAAATGTATCTGCTAATGAGCCATTTTTTCAAGGGCATTTTCCGGAATATCCCATAATGCCTGGGGTGTTGATTGTGGAAGCACTGGCACAAACAGCGGGGATAGCTGTTGCTGTTCTAGATGAGAACAAAGGTAAAATGGGTGTATTTGCAAGTATTGATAGCATGAAGATTAAAAATCAGGTTTTACCTGGAGATGTATTAAATCTAGAGGCTGAGATAGTGATGTCAAAAATGGGTATCACTAAAGCCAAAGTAAAAGCTAGCGTTGATGGCAAGATTGCAGCAGAGGGTGAAATTAAGTTTGCATTAATTAAGGCAGAAAAGTAGTTTGATATTTAAATATCCTCAAGTTAACTATTGTTAAATATATCAAACATAGATATTAGCTTATATTTATAATTAGTATTTTGAATGGAGAGAAATTATTATTTATATGAAAGTTAGCAGGCTAAAAAAATAGCCTGCTATTTTTATGGAAAACATACTTTACATTTTAGAGTTGCAGTAGTAAAATAATAATGTAAAGTTAACTTTCCATATAACTTAGAAAAGGAGTTGTTATATGAAAAATAGATTAGAAGAAATTCGTAAAAAACGAGGAATAAATCAGGAAGAACTGGCAGCATCACTTGAGGTATCAAGACAGACCATTGGTTCACTTGAAAATGGACGATATAATCCGTCGATTATTTTGGCATTTAAGATTGCTAGGTACTTTAATATGAGTATTGAAGAAATATTTATTTATGAGGAGGAAGATTAGCGTGAGAAATAAGACTATAGGAAGGTATTTATTATATTCACTGATTGGCTTTATAATTTTGGGGGTGGGTGCTATCTTAGGAAAATACACAAGAGATGCTCAAGGGATTATGCAGACTTTACCATACATTCTCATTGGCATTGGTGCTGGAATTTTTGGTCAAAACATGGGTACTACAATCAATATTTATGCTATGAAAAAAACCCCACAGATGGCAAAGCAAAAAGAAATTGAAGAAAAAGATGAGAGAAGTATTGCAATAAGAAATAAAGCCAAAGCCAAAGCATATGACCTTATGGTTATGGTATTTGGAGCATTGATGATTGCATTTGCACTAATGCAGGTCGATTGGGCAGTTGTTTTGGCTTTAGTTATTACTTACTTATTTGTTGCATTTTCAAACATATACTTTTTGAGTAAATACAATAAAGAAATGTAGGAGATGATCATAATCATTCAATCAAATAAGTAAACTCTATAAACCACGAAATTAAGGGGAGACTAAATGGTCTCCCCTTAGTATTGCCATACTTTAGAACTGGGCCTCTGTCATATAAATAGGCTCAAAAGCTAAGTTTTCTTTACACCCTACGAGTATAAGTGCAAATAAGCTTTTGCCTTCGCCTTTGACTCGCACTTTATCAAGTATAAGTGCAACTAAAGCTTCTGCCTTCGTCTTTGACTCGTCACAAGCTAAGTTTTCTTTATATTAATTGAACTGTCTTATTTATTACCTCTGATATTAAGAAATATTTCTCCAACACGAACGATGTCTCCAGCACCCATAGTCAATATCAAATCACCTGGTTGTGCATTCTTGTCAAGATAGTCTGCTATTTCATGGAAGTCGCTTATGTAGATGGCGTTTCCACCTTGCTGACGTATTTTCTCTGCAAGTATACTAGAATGAATATCACCAGGGTCTTTTTCACGAGCAGCATAAATATCAGTAATAATAATATTGTCTGCAGCGTTAAAGGAATGTGAAAACTTTTCTAAAAAGGCTTTAGTCCTTGAATAAGTATGTGGTTGGAAAACACACCATATCTTATTATGTGTAGCACTCTTTGCAGCATTGAGTGTTGCCTGAACCTCAGATGGATGATGAGCATAGTCATCTATTATTTTGATATCATCAACTAATCCTTTTAACTCAAAACGCTTTAGACTACCCCCAAAGCTTAAAAGCCCTGATATAATACTATCCATACTACACCCACACGTGTAGCAGGCGGCAATGGCAGCAAGCGAATTACTTACATTGTGTACACCTGGAACTGATAGTGAAACAGTACCTAGCATGGCACCGTCTTTATAAACATCATAGGTAGCAAAGCCCATATCATTGTGTTTAATGTTTTTAGCAGTCCACATGGCTTCTGGATTTTTTAAGCCGTAAGTAATTACGTTGCAATTCTTATTATCAACCACAGAAAGTGTATTTGCATCATCTGCACAAGCAATTATATAGCCATTTGGAGGAACTAAGGACACAAATTGTTCAAAGGTTGTTTTAATATGTTCTATATCCCTAAAATAATCAACATGGTCAACTTCTATATTTAAAACCACGGCCATAAAAGGATAGAATTTTAGAAAGCTGCCATAATATTCGCAGGCCTCAGTAATAAAGTATTCTGATTCTCCAATTCTAGTATTTCCACCGATACAATCCAACTCTCCTCCTATGTGGACAGTAGGATCAGTATTTGCATTCAACATAATTGTAGTTATCATGGAGGTAGTTGTAGTTTTACCATGTGTGCCAGCTACAGCAATTCCGAAAGAATGTTTTTTCATTAAAAGTCCTAGCAGTTCTGCACGGTCGATAATAGGTATCTCTAATTCATTAGCACGAACCATTTCGCAATTATCTTCTTTCACTGCAACTGTATATATTACGAGATCAGGATTAGTAATATTTTCTGAATTATGCCCTATAAATATTTGAGCTCCTTTGCTTTCCAGCTTTTGAGTCACTTTAGAGGATTTAATATCTGAACCTGAAACTTTGTAACCTTGACTTAAAAGGATTTCAGCCAGACCACTCATGCTTGAACCACCAATTCCAATAAAATGAACATGCTTGATCTTTTCTGAATCCAAAATATTTGAATTATTACTCAAAGAAAACACTCCTCTGTTTTAATCTATCTCAAATTAATCTAATCATCATAAAAATAATACATTATTTTCTTACAAATGTAAAAGGTATTAAAAATAACTTTGCTATAAATAAATTTGTATATACTGAAATATTATATGATACTTTAATAATAAATATTTTCAATTATTTGATGAGAAAAATTTCCGAATAATAATTTGAATTTGAGTACAATTATTCGGGAAAATATTATATAATAATAGTTAAGGCTTATTTCAGATTGAATTTATTTGAGCCTTTCTAATGTAAAGGTAAACTATAAATGTGGGGAGATAACATGGACAAAATCCAACGAAATGAAAGACTTACTGTAATAATGAAAACATTATGTGATAATCCAAACAAAGTATTTACTTTAGGATACTTTTCTGGAATGTTCGGTTCTGCAAAATCTACTATCAGTGAAGATTTAGACTTTTTGCAAAAGACTTTCGAAAAGAATTCTTTGGGAAATATTAGTACTATTTCTGGTGCTTCAGGTGGAGTAAAATACATTCCTTTTATGAATCAGCATGATATTCAGATAACACTTTCTGAGCTTGCAAGGGAGTTGTCAAATCCAGATAGATTATTACCCGGTGGCTATATCTATGTCCTTGATATTATATATAACCCAGAATGGGTAAACAAGATTGCTATGATGTTTGCCAGTAAATTTTTCGATTTGGAATTAGATTACGTTATCACAGTTGAGACTAAAGGAATTCCCCTGGCCTATGCGACAGCTCAGTACTTAGATGTACCATTAGTTATTGTAAGACATTATAATGTTGCTACCGATGGAGCATCAGTGAATATTAACTATGTTTCAGGATCAGCTAAAAAAATACAGACTATGGTATTACCTATGAAGTCTTTAAAGAAAAACTCTAAAATATTATTTATTGATGACTTCATGAAAGGTGGAGGAACTTCAAAAGGAATCATTGAGCTAGCAAACCAATTTGAAAGTGAGGTAACTGGCATAGGAGTTCTTATTGAAACTAATCAACCAGAAAAGAAATTAGTGGAAAATTATTATTCATTAGTGACACTAAACACCTGCTTGGAGTTACAAGAAAATACAACAATTGACATAAAACCAAGCGTTTAGAAAAATTTACCAACTATTATGTAGCAAAAACTAAAAAAATGTAAAAAAATATATGAAAAAGAAGGAAAATTTGCATAAATGGCGAATATTAGACACAACACATAATATTTCTTGGAGGTCTTGCCATTATGGAAATTACAGACATTAGAATTAGAAAAATTGATACAGAAGGGAAAATGAAGGCAGTCGTTTCTGTAACTTTTGACAATGAGTTTGTTGTACATGATATTAAAATTATAGAAAGCCAGAATGGTTTATTCATGGCTATGCCAAGTAGAAAAACACCTGATGGCGAATTTAGGGATATTGCACATCCAATAAATGCGCAAACAAGAGAAAAGCTTCAGAGTGCTATTCTAGAAAGCTTTCAAAATTCATAACAAGGATTCAAGGATATTTTGAAAAGGATACTTTTAACAAGTATCTTTTTTTATTGGTAGTAAAATGATATTTAACCTATAAATTTAAGAATAAAAAAGATGTACAACTTATTTAAAATAAATGGAGAATATTTAGTAATAGTAATGGGTTGAAATTATTTCGCAAAAATGAGAGAATATAACCTGTAAAATACAGTGGGGGCTTTAACGATGAATATGAATTTAGGATTAATCATTTCCGATAATAATAATTGTGCTTTTAAATCTAAAAGCATTAAAGAAAGCCATAATGTATTAGGACAAAGTGTCCAACAATGGTCAACTATGGCATTAGAGGAAATTACTAAAAACATAGAATCCATTTCATTTGAAGATTTAGATAAATGTAAAGAGATTCTTTGCCGGCACGAGCAAGTTATTATTAACTGGGCAGACCAGCCTTTGATAATGACTGAGACAATAAAACAGCTTTTACAAATGCACGCTGCTCAGGATAACAGTGCTACAGCTATAGTTGCATGTAGTGGAGAAGCAGTAGTTTATGTTTTTAATTGTAACGTATTACTCCAAAAGCTAAATGAGCTTGGTACTTTAAACCTTTCCAGGGACGTTTTGAAACATATTTTCCAATCGATAAAAAATAAAAATAAAAGTGTATATGAGGGTAACCAATTTGTAGTAGTAAAGGATAGAGTAGCTCTTTCTTTGGCGACTGCAGAAATTAGAACTCGAATAATTAATGAAATTATGCTTTCTGGCGTTACAGTTGTTGACCCAACATCCACATATATTGATGTGAATGTTGAAATAGGTGAGGATACAGTTATTTTACCAAATACCATACTTGAGGGAAATACAGCTATCGGGGAAGATTGCATTATTGGTCCAAACTCAAGAATTACCAATTGCAATATTGGAAATAATGTAGAGGTAGCTAACTCGGTTGCTATTGATAGCTCTATTGGAGATGAAACTCACGTTGGTCCATTTGCATATTTGAGACCTGGAAGTGTAGTAGGTAGTAAAGTAAAAATTGGTGATTTTGTAGAGATTAAGAAATCAATTATTGGCGATAGAACAAAAATTTCACATTTGACATATGTTGGTGACGCTGAGATAGGCAAAAATGTAAATATGGGCTGTGGAGTTGTAGTTGTAAATTATGATGGTAAGCACAAGAATAAAACTGTAGTTGAAGACAATTGCTTTATTGGATGTAATACCAATTTAGTTTCACCTGTGGTTGTTCACAAAGATGCTTATACTGCTGCGGGTTCTACAATTACAGATGATGTTCCAGAAAATTCTTTAGCCATAGCTCGTGAACGTCAAGTGGTTAAGGAAGATTGGGTTACAAAGAAAGGCCTAAAAAGTGAATAATTTAAACAAATAAAACTTGAGTGATTACAAAGGAGAGTCGAAATGAATTTGCATGGAAAGGACATTAAAATATTTACAGGTAATTCAAATAGGGTTTTAGTTAATGAAATCGCTGAAAAAATAGGAATTCCCGTAGGTATTGCAAGTGTTGGAGGGTTTAGTGATGGAGAGACTGCTGTAAACATCGGAGAGGTAGTAAGAGGCTCTGACGTATTCATTATCCAGTCTACTTGCCAACCAGTGAATGACAATCTGATGGAACTTTTGGTTATGATTGATGCAATAAAAAGAGCTTCTGCTGGTAGAATTACAGCGGTTATTCCATACTTTGGATATGCAAGACAGGATAGAAAGGCTCGAGCTCGAGACCCAATTTCAGCTAAACTAGTTGCAAATCTTATAACTACAGCTGGAGCAGATAGAATATTGACAATGGATTTACATGCTCCACAAATTCAAGGCTTTTTCGACATTCCAGTTGATCATCTTTTAGGATTACCAATAATAGCAGAATATTTAAAAGATAAGTTTGCAGGACATGATGATATAGTGATTGTTTCTCCTGATGTAGGCAGCGTAACAAGATCCAGAAAAGTGGCAGAAAGATTGGAATGCCCATTGGCTATAATAGATAAGCGCCGTCCAAAAGCAAATGTATCTGAAGTTATGAATATAATTGGTGATATCAAAAACAAGAAAGTTATACTTGTTGATGATTTAATAGATACAGCAGGAACTATTGTAAATGGAGCAAATGCCTTAATAGAAGCAGGTGCTAAGGAAGTTTATGCTTGTTGTACTCATGCAGTGCTTTCAGGGCCAGCTATTCAAAGGATTCAGGATTCAGCTATTAAAGAAATGGTAGTATTGAACACTATTACACTTAGTGAAGAAAAGAGAATTGATAAGATAAAATCATTATCTGTTGCAACTGTTTTTGCAGAAGCTATAGAGAGAATATATGGAGACATATCAATTAGCACTTTGTTTACTCAGGTGTAACTAATACATTACTTTTGATTTTTTTTGGGGGCGGTTCTATAGGAACCGCCCTTTTAGACATATTTGAGTAAAGTAAAACGGGACTATGGATACAAATAAATAATAATACTATTTCGCAAGACTGGAGGTACTATTTTGGAAGATATATGCTTACTAATTGGACTGGGTAATCCCGGTAAGAACTATGAAAATACCAGACACAACGTTGGATTTGATACAATAGATTATCTCTCGCAAAAAAACAATATTAGACTTTCTAAGATTGGATTTAAAGCAGTATATGGTGAAGGTGAAATAGAGGGAATAAGAGTAATACTTCTTAAGCCGCAAACCTTTATGAACCTCAGTGGGGAGAGTGTTAGGGATATAGTAGCCTGGTACAAAATACCGTTGGAAAGGGTAATAATTATTTATGACGATATTGATTTGGATGCGGGAAAAATACGAGTAAGACCCAAAGGAAGTTCAGGAACTCACAATGGTATGAAGTCTATAATATACCAACTTAAAGCAGAAGGATTTCCGAGGATAAGAATTGGCATAGGTCGTCCGCCAGAAAAGTGGGATCTAGCAGACTATGTGCTTAGCAAGTTTTCAAAAGAAGATAGGGAAATAATAGACCAAAGTATTCAAAAAGCAGCAGAAGCCGCTATAATGGTAGCAAAAAGTGGGCCAGAAAAAGCCATGAACTGTTACAATAAGTGAGTTTGGTGAGCATAAGTATGACAAATCTATTGAGAAAAATTAGTAGCTCAACTTTCTCAGTTGCAATTTACTAATTAAAGCAGGGTGGTATATGTATCAAATGGGAGGCGCATCAAAATTATTTGTTAAATTTGTTAGCGACAGAACGGGATTTTTACCGTCAAAATGGTAGGATGCCATTTTGAGCATCAACCCGAGCCAAGGATGGCGAGTTTGTGCGACGGTAAAAATCCTGTGATGAGCTATTACAAATTTTCAAATAATTTCGCTAAGCGCTCTCAGAGGATACATATACCAGCCTTGCGAGGGATATTGATTGTAACTGAGAAAGCTGATTTTACAAAATTATTTGGAGGCAAGCATGAACTTATTTACAGATCCTCTATTAAAATTAAATGAGTATAACATTCTTTTGGAGTCTGTCCGTGAGAATAAGGGCACTATCTCAGTCATAGGGCCATCTGACTCACAGAAGGTCCATTTGATATACTCCTTGTGTACTCATGCCAAGGCTAGGGGTTTGTTTATAACATATAACGAAATTCAAGCTAGAAGGGCTTTTGAGGACTTCTCGTTGTTTCTAGGCGATGATGTTCTTTATTTCCCACCTAAAGAAACCATGCTTTATAATGTTGAGGCTAGAAGTAATGACCTTATTTATCAAAGAGTAAATGCACTTTTAAGGTGCATACAGGGTGACTATAAAGTACTAGTTCTTCCAGCAGAGTCATTAATACAGATGATTTCTCCGATGAAGATATTCAAAGACGGGATTCTTAATTTACGAATTGGTACACAAATTGATTTAGATGAGTTCATATCAAAATTGGTATTATATGGATACGAAAGAGTTGAACTGGTAGAAGGAAAAGCACAATTTGCTGTTCGTGGCGGAATTATAGATATATTTTCAATCAACAATGATCAGCCATTACGTATAGAGCTTTTTGATACAGAGGTAGATTCTATTAGATACTTTGATGCTACCATGCAGAGATCGACGCAAGCAATAGATGAATGCAGAATAGCTCCTGCCAGAGATGTAGTATATGAGGAAGGTTCCAAGGAAGGAATCATCTCAAAAATAAAAAAAGATCTATCAGATTATGTGAAGAAACTAAATAAAAAGGATAATTCTGATATAAGTAATAGCATAATTAAGAGAGTTAACGAAGATATTGAAAAACTTATTGATAATCATTATTTCGCAGGGATAGACAGATACCTGGCATATATTTTAGAAACTCCAGCGTCAGTTCTTGATTATATTGATAAAGATTCAATTGTAGTTTTAGATGAGACATTAAGAATTTCACAGAGAATTGAAAATATTGAGCTTGAACAAGATGAATTAGCAAAAAATATGCTTGAAAAAGGTGGAATGCTGCCGCGTGGAGCACAGTGGACCTATTCTATGGACTCTGTTCTGCAACATGTACAAAGTTTCAGAGCTATAACTTTGGCTACTATATCATCAAATAATTCATTGCTTCATCCCTATAACCAAATTTCGATTCCATGTAAATCTGGGAATTCGTATCAAAATCACATAGAATTACTTGTTGATGATATAGAACACTTAAAAGAGAAGGATTACAAGGTTATCGTCCTCTCAGGACCTAGTGGGAGAGGACATAGATTAATTGAAACGCTTGCTACAAATAATATAGAGGCATACTATGTAGATAACTATGACAGAGAACTGCAGGACAGAGAGGTTATTATAACTCATGGCAGTCTACAAAAAGGGTTTGAATATCCTACTATAGGTTTTGTAATAATAAGTGATAAAGAGGTATTTGGTCAGGATAAGAGAATTAAAAAGGCAAAATCAAAGCATGATGGCAATAAAATTAAGGCTTTTTCTGACTTAAATGTGGGCGACTTTGTTGTCCACCAAGCGCATGGAATAGGACAATATATAGGCATTGAAAAGCTTGCTGTAGGTGAAATTAAACGAGATTATCTTAAAATTAGATATCAGGAGAATGCTTTTTTATATATCCCGACAAATCAGCTTGACTTAATTCAGAAGTATATAGGCTCAGAAGGCAAAGCGCCAAAAGTAAATAAGCTTGGTGGCTCTGAATGGGCAAAGACAAAGAGCAGAGTAAAGGAGTCTTTAAGAGAACTCGCAGCTGAGTTGATAAAGCTTTATGCGCAGAGACAGTCTGCAAATGGATTCGTTTTTTCAAAGGATACAGTTTGGCAAAGACAATTTGAAGAGTTATTTCCTTATGATGAAACAGATGACCAGCTTAAGTGTATTGATGAAATAAAAAAGGATATGGAATCTGATAAGCTTATGGATAGACTTCTTTGCGGAGATGTTGGATATGGCAAGACAGAGGTGGCAATCAGGGCTGTTTTTAAGGCTGTAATGGATGGAAAGCAGGTAGCTTATCTGGTGCCTACAACAATATTAGCGCAGCAGCAGTATGAGAATTTCAAGAAGAGAATGAGTGATTTTCCAGTAACAGTAGATGTTATAAGCAGATTTAGAACGCAGACTGAGCAGAAAAAGATTATTAAGTCAGTAAA
The DNA here is from genome assembly GCA_023391425.1 of Bacillota bacterium. GTDB lineage: Bacteria > Bacillota > Clostridia > Acetivibrionales > DSM-1351 > Ruminiclostridium. The sequence goes on from JAEWAX010000058.1 coordinate 74,783, forward strand.
AAGTGGTAATGTAGACATATTAATTGGAACACATAGAATACTACAAAAAGATATCTTATTCAAGGATTTAGGATTGCTTGTAGTTGACGAGGAACAGAGGTTTGGCGTAACTCACAAGGAAAAGCTTAAAGCACTAAAACCTAATGTGGATGTGCTTACTTTGACGGCCACACCTATTCCTAGAACCTTACACATGTCCTTGGTGGGTATTAGGGACATAAGTGTTATAGAGGATCCACCAGAGGAACGGTATCCTGTACAAACATATGTTATGGAGCATAATCCTGAATTAATTAGGGACGGTATAGTTAGAGAAATTTCACGAAGCGGTCAGGTGTTCTATCTTTATAACAGAGTTAGAGGAATTGAACTTAAGGCAAATGAAATAAAGCAACTTGTGCCTGAGGCTAGGGTTGCAATTGCACATGGACAAATGAATGAGAAAGAGCTCGAAGATGTAATGTACAGCTTTATAAATGGAGAGTATGATGTGCTTGTATGCACAACAATTATAGAATCTGGACTAGACATGCCCAATGTTAACACTATTGTAGTTGAAGATGCAGACAGAATGGGTCTTTCTCAGCTATACCAAATAAGAGGCAGAGTTGGACGCTCAAATAGACTAGCCTATGCGTACATTACTTACAAAAGGGATAAGGCACTATCTGAGGTCGCAGAAAAAAGGCTTCAGGCAATTAAAGAGTTTACTGAATTTGGTTCTGGTTTTAGAATAGCAATGCGTGATTTGGAAATTAGAGGAGCGGGTAATTTATTGGGATCTGAGCAGCATGGACATATGGAAACAGTAGGATATGAGATGTATTGCAAGCTACTTGAGGAAGCTGTTCATGAGCAAAGTGGTGATAATATTGACATAATTGATGAAGAAATATCTATTGATTTGAATATAAATGCGTATATTGATGATGATTACATTAAATCTGAAGAGCTAAAAATTGATATGTATAAAAAGATAGCAGCTATTGCCGATGAGAATGACGTTATTGATATAAAAGATGAGCTTATAGATAGATATGGAGATATTCCTGAGGAAGTTGATAATTTGATGGATATAGCATATATTAAGATGCTCGCTAAGGAGTGTAGATTTACTAGTGTTCAACAAAAGGATGATACAATTATTTGTCAATTAAGCAAGTCTTCATCAAAAGTATCATTATACCTTGGAAAGCTGATGGATAAATACCCCAGAAGGATTATGTTTAATGCTAGCAGTAGCCCATATATTACCTTTAGACTCAATAATACTAATGGAAAAGACATTTTGGCAAATATTAAGATTTTATTACATGACATTATTAAATTGCAGTATTCTGAATAATTGAATATAATTGTCTATAGTGGTGCAATGTACAGTTTGCGAGAAATATCAAATAATATATTATGGGGAGCGATTACCTTTGGAAAATGAAAATGCAAAAGTAAAGAAGACATCAAAAGGCTTAATTATTGGGATAGCTGTTGCAGTTGTTATCGTTATAATTGGTATAGTACTATTTATACTGAAGCCATGGTCTGCAGGATATGTAGCATCGATTGATAATCAAAAGATAACAACACAGGAATATACAGTTTTCTCTAAGTTTAACATGAGCCAATTTTTATCAAATATTCAAAACAATACTACAACAGCTGATAAGTATGATTGGAGTCAAAAGGTTAATGGTGAGACTGCAAAAGATCAAGTCAAAAAAAGTACATTGGATAATATTCAAGAATTTAAAATACAGTTGGCTAAGGCCAAAGAAGCTGGTATTACACTAACAGATGAAGAGAAGAAAAAAAGCGATGAGACAATTGATTCTTCTCTTGGTACAAGTGGTAATAAAGCCGATGCTGAAGCTGCCTTTGAGACACAGTATGGTGTGTCATTATCAGAATATAAGGAAATTTATAGGAATCTTGTTTTAACTCAGAAATATTTCAATTCAGAGCGCACTAAAAGTAAAGTATCAGTTACTGAGGATGAAATAAAGAAATATTACGATGATAATAAGACTAGTTTCGATAAAGTAACTATATCCCACATAGTAATTTCAACAGTAGATAGTAATGGTCAGTCAGTTAGTGAAAGTAAAAAGAGCGAAGCAAAAAAGAAAGCACAAGATTTAGTAGAAAAGATAAAAGCTGGTGCAGATATTAAAGCACTAGCAAAGGAAAATTCAACTAGCACAAGTTCCACCGATAATAGTGAACTCACCTTCTCAAAAGGACAGTTGAGCCAACAATATCCAGTTCTGGCTGGTTTAGAAAATTGGGCTTTTGAGAATAAAGCTGGAGATGTTGGTATTGTTGAAGCTGCTTATGGCTTTGATGTTGTAAAATTAGAAAAACGTGCAGAAACACCATATGCTGACATGAAGGAAGATATAAAATCTTCTTTAGAATATGGAAAATTTTCTAAAGAGTTCAATGATAAGCTGGAAAGTTGGAAGAAAGAGAAGCGATTTGAGATTGTGAAAAATAATAGCGTTATAGAAAAAACAGACTTGAATATATACAAGGTATAATTATTTTATAGATAAAAAGAATCACAATAGATAAAAAGAATCACAGATGTGGTTCTTTTTTTTATAGCATAATAATGGTTGCTATCAATTGAGTTACCAATTATGTATAAAAAATCATCAACATTACAATACTAAGACTAAAATAACCTATTAAGGAGGTAATATTAAATTGAAAGCAACTGGAATAGTTAGACGTATAGACGATTTGGGAAGAATTGTAATACCAAAAGAAATAAGAAGAACCTTGAGAATAAGGGAGGGAGACCCGCTAGAGATATTTACCGACAAGGAAGGGGAGGTTATTTTAAAGAAGTACTCTCCAATTGGAGAACTCAGTGACTTTGCTACACAGTATGCAGAATCATTGCATAAGACAAGCGGGCACATTACCTGTATAACTGATAGAGATACAATAATTGCAGTATCAGGTGCATCCAAAAAAGAATTTCTTGAAAAACAGTTAAGTAGCGATGTTGAGAAGACTATTGAGGAAAAAACTACGTTACTTATCAAATCTCCTGAGGAAAAACCTATTTTAATCTTGGCAGATGAAAATGGGGATAGAAAGTATACCGCCCAAGTAGTTTCTCCTATAATATCGGAGGGTGATCCAATAGGGGCTGTAATATTGCTTGCTACAGATGCAAGCTTAAAAATGGGTGAGGTTGAAGTGAAACTTGCTCAATCAGCTGCAAGCTTTTTAGGAAAACAAATGGAGCAATAATTATGTAAAACAATAGGTTATTAAAAACAGTTGTGATAAAGCGAAACTTAAAATTATGGATTAAAATCATGAGGAAGACTGAACTACTTAGTCTTCCTTGTATTATTAAATTGGTGAGTAAAAAATATAAAATTTAACACAATTTATTGACAATATATTCCATTTAATGTATAATCATCTTACAAGTCGATATTAAGCAGCATCTAAAGGCGAGGCTTTTCAGTTTCATTAAAAAATTCTTTGAAATCTTCATATTAAATTAATTTAACAAATTCATTCATTAAGATTTATTTAACAATTCCTTTCATTAAGATTTATTTAAAAATTCCATTAAATTATTTTCTTAAACTAGTATTAATGAACAATTCTATTTTTATTTTTTTCAAGATTGATAATGTGACTTTTCCCTATAAACCGGAATAGTTTCTATAGTGACTGCAAGAGTCTCATATAATTTATTTATGTATGTGACTATGTCCCTTCTAATTAAATTTATTCTACAGTGCAACACAAGACAGTGCAACACAAGATTTTTGTCGCCGATTTATTTCTACCGTATATACAAATGTCCAAAAAAATTTTTTATAAATGGTTACAATTGCTTTTCTATCCTGACATTAGATTAGGTATGTTGTAGTACGACAATTACAACTTGTTAGGATTTTCAGGCAGTAATAATAAAATAGCTCCACTAAAAACTGGAGCATAAAGGAGAGTATTATGAATAATGTTAGTCTTGTTGGAAGGTTAACGAAGGATGTTGATTTGCGTTACACCACAAAAAATGCCAAAGCTGTTGGGTCTTTTGTTTTGGCAGTAGACAGGGATATTAAAAAAGTAGTGGAGAATAAGACTACTGATTTTATACCTGTTGTGACATGGGGTAAAACGGCTGAATTTGCAAGTAAATACTTTGCAAAGGGACATCGTATTGCTCTACAAGGAAGTATCCACACAAGAATGTGGGAAGATGATAAGAAAAATAAACATTATGTAACAGAAGTAGTTGCTGACAGAGTATTTTTTGCTGATTCAAAGCACAAGGAGTTAGATGCAGAGGATTTACAAGAGGAAGACATAAACGAAATTGAAAATGAAAATGAAGAAATAATCGATGATGAAACAGAAAGTGCGATTTAGTAATTTATAAATTTGCATTTAAATTTGGAATCGCATTTTAATTTTAAAAGGCATACTGAAAGTATTATTTTTCAGTATGTCATTTTGCATAATAATAACTGAAAAGCTTGAAAATCTATCCTGCCACTATATTATGATTATAGATACCATTCCAAATACATTTGCTAATCTGTATATAGGATTGTAGTCTGCTTATATTCAATATAGAAAATTGAGTAATAGCGGTGAAACACCATTGATAGATAAATGGTTACATTTTAGAAAAATATAGTATAATAAGAAAGACATTAATGTAATGTCAATAAATAATATGGAATTGAAAGTACTGAATACTACAGGTTGTTTATGTGAGAAACAAGGGAGAAGCTCGAAATGAATAGTGATAAACTGGAAAGATTAATAGATATAATGGAAGTTCTAAGAAGCAAGGAAGGTTGTCCATGGGACAGAGAACAAACACACGAAAGCCTTAAAAGATATCTTATTGAAGAGACATATGAGTACTTAGAAGTGGTGGAGTTGAACGACAAGCACCGTATGTGCGAAGAACTAGGGGATGTATTGCTACAAGTGGTATTTCATGCACAGATAGCTAAAGAAAATGGGGACTTTAATATATCAGATGTAATTAATGGTATTTGTGAGAAGATGATTCATCGTCATCCACATGTATTTGGAAACGTATGCGCTGAGACATCAAGTGAAGTACTAAAGAATTGGGAAGAAATAAAGAAAAAGGAGAAGGGTAATATCAACCAAACTTCTGTACTGCAGGATGTACCAATAAATTTACCGGCTTTAATGAGAAGCTACAAAGTGCAGCAAAAGGCGGCACAGGTTGGTTTCGATTGGGAGAATATAGATGACGTTTTTGCTAAGATTAGAGAAGAAATAGATGAACTAGAAATTGAGTACAAGAAGTCAAATAAGCCAGGAATGGAGGATGAATTAGGAGACGTACTTTTCTCAGTCGTAAACCTTGCACGTTTCCTGAAGGTTCATCCAGAGCTTTCTTTGTCACAGTCGACTAATAAATTTATTAGGAGATTTGAGTATGTTGAGCAAAGAGCTTCAGAACTTGGCAAAAATTTAAATGAAATGACTCTTCCAGAAATGGATTCTCTTTGGGAAGAAGCAAAAATGCATAAATACGGTAAAAATGGTTAAAATCATAATGTAATAACCTTATGGGAGGAATTGTTAATGAACAAAACGGAATTAGTAGACAAAATTGCTGAAAAATCAGGTTTAACTAAAAAGGACTCTGAAAAAGCGCTAAGTGCAATAATTAATAGTGTGGAAGAGGCCTTGATTAATAATGACAAAGTTCAACTTGTCGGCTTTGGCTCATTTGAGGTTAAGCAAAGAGCAGCTAGAAAGGGGAGAAATCCTCAAACAATGGAAGAAATAGATATTCCAGAAAGTAAAGTTCCAGCATTTAAAGCTGGTAAGGATTTAAAAGAAAGGCTGAACAGTTAGAACGAAATTATATTAGGGGCTAATTTGTTTAAGTTTTCTTTAGTATATCAGGGTATGGAGGTTAAAATGAGAATAGATAAGTATTTAAAGGTCAGTAGGATTATCAAGAGACGGACTGTTGCCAATGAAGTTTGTGAACAGGGTAGAGTAAAGATTAATGATAAAATTGCTAAGCCTGGTTCTGAAGTTAATGTGGGGGATGTAATTGAAATTCAATTTGGAAACAATACGACGACAATTGAAGTTACTCGAATTTCAGAACATGTTGTAAAGGACGATGCAAAGGAAATGTACTCAATTAGGTAGTAAATAAAAAAGTTAGTTTAATATTTTTGTATTAAAGGAAGAACAAAACGCTTATCGCTTTGTTCTTTTTTTATGTGTACATGCATAAGTATAAACAGAGTTCTTAGATTTAGGGGATTGGTTTTAATCCCATGAATCTTAGAAATCGTTGTCCAGGGCCGTAGCGCCGCTTTTCTACCGTATTTATGGGGGAGAATTAGCGGCGATAGGCATCGGATAAACAGAGTTCTTAGATTGAGGGGATTGGTTATAATCCCATGAATCTTAGAAATTCCATTAGTTATAGGACAACTGTATGACATAAAATACTAGTAAAAAGTGCTTAAGGAGGAATAGATAATGGAGGAAAAGAAAATTATTAAACCTAAAAATCAAACATTACTGCTTGAGAATAGAGAAAAATTATGTGTTTCGGGTGTTACTGATGTCGAAAGCTTTAATGACCAGAGCATTATAGCTATAACTGATATGGGGGTTCTTATTATTCGTGGCGGGGAGCTTCATATAAATAAGTTATGTCTTGACACCAATGAGCTTATTGTTGAAGGGGATATATTCTCTCTAGAATACAGTGATGGGGAAGCTATAAAGTCTAAGTCTTTTTTTGGAAGAATGTTTAAATAGTATTAAGATATGCTAATTAACCGTAAAGGCTTGTGGTAAAGTAAATGATATTTATTGTGAATCAGGTATATATATTTTTATATGCAATTTTAGGTGGAGCAATTGTAGCACTATTTTATGATATTTTAAGAATAAAGAGAAGAGCAATAAAAACAAACGTTATAATAGTCAGTTTGGAAGATATTCTTTATTGGCTTGTAGCTGCAATGTTTTTATTCATTACGGTGTACAAAAGCAATAGCGGTGAAATGAGGGGCTACATATTTTTGGGTAATGTGATTGGCGTTATACTTTATGAAACATTATTCAGTAAAATAATTATAGATTCTTCTGTAAAGATTATAAATTTAATAAAAAGGATATTATTATTAATATATAAAATATTGAGCTATCCTTTTAAATTAATATATAAAATATTAAAAATACCAATATGTTTTATTCTAAAGCGGGTTATTAAACTTACTAAGATTTCTTTAAATAAGGGAAAAGGCATTAGTAATAGAGCAAGTAGTTTTACAAAAGATAAAATAAAAGGGATACCTAACCTTGGAAAGAAAATAAATAAAATAAGAAAAGTTAGAAAAAACACTTAATAATGAAGGATTTTTAGCCGACACATAGAATATATAATAGCGTGACTATACAATTATTTAGTTAATTATTTATTTATACAAAAGATATGTACGCAGAGGGCCAATATGAAAAAACAAAAGAAATTCAAATTGTGGACGTGTGTATTACTTGTTGCAATTTGTTATTTTGCATATACATGGTACACACTACAAATCAGTATTAATGAAAAAGAAATTAAGAACGTACAATTGCAAAAACAAATTAATAGTGAGACTATTAAGAATGAACAACTTTTGAAACAGAAATCCTTAATTAATACTGATAAATTCTATGAAGAAATGGCTAGAGAAAAATTGGGTTATATCAAGGATAATGAAAAAATCTACATAGATACTAATAAATAACTTGCTTGACGTAGTTTAACATATAATATATAATCGAATTACTTTTTATTGAGTAGAATGAAATTATCAGCTTGGCTTGATTGAGGAGGATTTTTTATTTTATGCCACTTGAAGTAGGTTCAATAGTTGAGGGGAAAGTTTCTGGTATAACTGCATTTGGTGCGTTTATCCAACTACCCGAAGGAAAAACAGGTTTAGTGCACATTTCCGAAGTTGCACAGGAGTATGTGAAGGATATCAGTACTCATCTTAAAGAAAATCAGATGGTGAAGGTTAAAGTCTTATCAATTGATCCCAATGGCAAAGTAAGTCTTTCTATAAAGAAGGCGAGTGAGCAGAAGCCCGTTGTGATGACTGCCAAGCCTCCAGTTGAAGTTGATTGGAATAATAACAAAAATACTAGTAATACATCTTTTGAGGATCGTTTAGCCAAGTTTATGAAGGATAGTGATGAAAAGCTTCATGACTTAAAGAAAAATGTAGATTCCAAACGTGGAAATGGTGGATATAAGAAATCAGCTCAATATTAATTACAATTATTATTTATTTATAAAAAAGTTTGTTATAGTTACAAATTGGGTGTTGACACAAAGGCACTTATAGTATTATAATAAGCTAGTCGTCGCCAATACTTTAACGTGCCGAAGTGGCGGAACTGGCAGACGCACAGGACTTAAAATCCTGCGGGGTTAACCCCCCGTACCGGTTCGATTCCGGTCTCCGGCACCAAATAAAGGATTGATACATTGTATCAATCCTTTATTTCTATATATAAAAGGACTAGATTCTCCAATTTATAACAAGAAGCATAAAGAAGAATGGGCACAAGTGTAGCCTAATTTCAAATGAATTCTAGTTCCAACTTATTTTGAATTTATTTAGTTTTAGTTTTAAGTTTAAAGGAGAGTCACAATGAAATACAATTTTGATGAGATAATTGATAGAAAAAGTACTTATGCAGAAAAATATACGGATTTAGAAAAACTATATGGAACCTCTGATGTTATACCTTTATGGGTTGCAGATATGGATTTTAGGGCAGCACAGCCAATTATTGATGCTATAAAGGAGAGAACAGAAAACGGTATATTGGGATATACATTAAGACCGGATTCATATTTCGATGCAGTGCGTAATTTTCAAAAGAAGAGAAAGAACTGGGATATTGATAAAAATCTGATGAGCTTTAGCTTGGGAGTTATGCCCTCAATTTGCATGATAATTAAAGAATTAACCAATCCTGAGGATAAAATTATAATTCAAACACCTGTATATCGTCCGTTCTATAATGCCGTTAAGAATGCACAGAGAGAGCTTTTGGAGAGTCCTTTAAAAGAGATTGCTAATAGCTTTTATATGGATTATGAGGATATAGAGGAAAAAGCGAAGCAGGGAGCTAAATATATTATTCTGTGTAGCCCGCACAATCCTATTGGAAGGGTTTGGTCGTGTGATGAACTGAATAAGCTCGGAGATATTTGCATAAAGTATGGAATTAAGATCATCTCTGATGAAATTCATTCTGATTTGATTTTATGGGGGAATAGGCATACTCCATTTGCTTCCATATCTGAAGAACTTAGAAAGATTACTATAACTTGCATATCAGCCAGTAAGACTTTTAATTTGGCAGGGCTTCAATCATCTATCGTAATTTTTCCTGATGAGAGCATGAAGAAAGAGTTTGACCAGGCATGGGCGAAACTTCATATAGAATGTAATAATTGTTTAAGTATGGTTGGAACCCAGGCTGCATATGAGTGTGGAGAGGAATGGTTAGAGCAACTTATAACATATATTGAAGGTAATATGACCTTTGCTATTGAGTATTTTAAAAAATATATTCCAATGATTAAACCAATCTGCCCTGAAGGAACATATCTTATGTGGCTTGATTGTAGGCAATTGGGCTTGAATGGGAGAGAACTCAATAATTTTATGGTTTTTAAAGCTGGTCTAGCCTTGAGCACTGGTACGTATTTTGGTGTTAATGGGGAAGGCTTTATGAGAATGAATGTGGCATGCCCTAGAGCTATACTTGAAAAAGCACTAACGCAGCTAAGGAATGCTCTAAGTTAAATTATGAGCTGAATGTGAAAAGGCGGTAGAAGATTGGTTTTTAATCTTCTACCGCCTTAATTGATTTTTTTAACTTACGCCGAATGGAACATTGGAATTTATTACTTACTCAGTACTGTCACTGTCTTGATTTTTACAGTTTCAGTTGGGACTGATAATTCACCAGTTCGTTTATCTGCTTCTACGGGCGTATTTGCAATTTTATCTAGAGTATCTTCACCACTTATTATCTTTCCAAATGCGGCATAGTTGCCATCTAAACTAGGATATTCTACTGTCATGATAAAGAATTGGCTTGATGCCGAGTCTGGATCGTTACTTCTTGCCATTGAAATAACTCCTCTGGTATGTTTAAGGGTATTTTTTGTAAATCCGTTTGAACTAAATTCACCTTTAATGGTTTTATCTGAACCGCCTGCTCCAGTGCCTTCAGGGTCGCCACCTTGTACCATAAAGTCCTTCATTATTCTATGAAAAGTTAGACCATCATAAAATTTAGCTTCTGCTAAGCTAATAAAATTGCTAACGGTTTCAGGAGCAAATTCAGGGTAGAGCTCAAAAACCATCTTATCACCGTTTTCCATTTCAAATTGCACTTGTGGGTGATTAGCGGTTGCAGCATTTTCTTTCTTTGAACAACCAGAAGCGAATGTCACTATACAAGTTGCAACTAATAAAAGTGCAACCGCTTTCTTACAAATAGATTTAAACATATAATTTTTGCCTCCATTTTAAGTAAAATTAATAGTATCCTTTACATGATAATCAAATAATGATGCATATCATGTAAATAAAAATATTCTTGTCTTATGATACCCTATTATATTAAAAAGGTCTAGAATTTTTAATGAAAAAATTAGCAGATAATAGCTCTAGAAAACACTGTAAAATAGTGTTAATATCAAAAACTTTATATCATAATATCATAAAGAACTTGGGCTGATAATAAATGACAAATGTCACACGATATCGGTTCTTTTGTCACTAAAAACTTATTCAATATAATCATATACTTATACTAGATTCAAACTCATGAGATAGATGTTTACACGTTCTAAGTTTTGAGGGAAAAGCGCACGGAATATAAGAAATCTGCTTATAGCGTAACTAAGAAGCTTTGGTCATGTAACACCACTATCCTACTATTTAATTTGCACTATTAGTGATATTAGACATAAAGTAAGAAGATTATTTAATTTTGGAAAAGTTAAATTCGAGAGGGGTATAGAAACATGATTGTTGAAGTAAAAGATGTTATTAAAAGATATGGGGACAAGGTTGCTGTTGATAATATGAGCATGCAAGTGCAAGAGGGTGAAATTCTAGGATTATTAGGACCAAATGGAGCAGGTAAAACAACACTTATCAATTCTATTATCGGAATAACCAGTATTAGCTCAGGAGAGATAAAAATATTTGATAGCGTTATGTCGCAGAATAATTATGATGTAAAGAGAAATATTGGTGTGGTTCCACAGAATCTTGCCATATATAACGAATTTAAAGCATACGAGAATGTAGAATACTTTGGAAGATTATATGGGTTGAAGGGAAAACAGCTAAAGGATAGTGCAAAGCAAGCACTTGAGTTTACGGGACTATGGGATAAGAAGAATGAATATCCAAAGAAATTTTCAGGAGGAATGCAGAGAAGACTTAATATTGCTTGTTCAATAGTACATAAACCAAAGCTGATTATAATGGATGAGCCAACAGTTGGTATAGACCCTCAATCAAGAAATCACATTTTAGATTCTGTAAAAAAACTCAACGAAATGGGTTCAACAGTGATATATACTTCGCATTATATGGAGGAAATAGAGGCTTTGTGCTCACGAGTGGTTATTATGGATAGCGGAAGATTAATAGCACAGGGTAGCATACAAGAACTGAAAGACTATGTTAGGGATGAGCAGATAATAGATATCGAAATGAATAATTATAGCTTTTCCATTACTGAAGCGGTTAAAGCTATTCATGGTGTGAAGGAATGCTTGCTAATGGAGAATAAAATGAAGGTCATATTGGAAAAGAGCAGCAGCATAGCTAGAGTAATTAATGCCGTAGTTGAAAATGGCGGAGTTATCACCAAGATTAATATGGAGGATACTTCACTAGAAGATGTATTCCTTACGCTTACAGGTAAAAAATTGAGAGATTAGGAGGCGAAAAAATGAAGGTACTTTGTTCTGCATATTACGAGTTCATAAAAAATATCAGAGACATCCGTGTTCTAGTTGCGCTAATAGCTTTTCCAGTATGTATAATTTTAATGTTAGGAACAGTATTTGATGGTAAATTATCAGAAGATATCAAATATAAAATACCAGTTGGCTATGTAATACTTGATAATGGTGAAGTAGGCAAGGGTTTTGAAACATTTCTTACTACTCCTGAAATCAGTAAGGTTATTGATGCGAAACAATATAGCACGCAAGATGATGCAATGACCGCTGTTGATACAGGTAAAATTGATAATTACTTCGTAGTTCCAGTTGATATAACGAATAAGTTACATAATGGTGAAAAAGTTGCAGTAAGTATTGAAGGAAAGAAAAATATTGAACTGGTACAGTCTTTACTAGAGGGTTATGTAAAAAAAAGTAATGTTTACTCAATTGCGATGAATATTACCAAAACACCAATTGTAGAGAAGCCCTCAACGTATTTCGAAAGAGTTAGTTCATTGAACAAGAAACTTCCAAGGGCTATAGATTTTTATTCAGTGCTTACGCTTTTACAAATGATGAGTTTGGCATCGATACTTGGTATATTTATAGTGAGTAGAAACAAAGATTCTAATATTCATATTCGTTTATATGCATTACCAATATCAAAATGGACTGTAATCTATGGAAGAGTGATTGGATGCAGCCTATTCCTATTTATTTCTTGTGTTGTGACAGTTGTTTTCACAAAATACGTGTATCATGCAAACTGGGATGGGAATTTGATATTGATAGGCGGGGCATTAATTGCCTTTTCATTCTTGTGTATAGGGATAGGAATATTGTTAGGTTCATTTATCAAAAACATGGCATCTGCGATAGGAACCTCATTTCTAATAATGTTCGTTACATCGACTGCTGCCGGGTCTACAACTCCATCAGCAGCTATCCCAAGCCTAAACATAATAAATCCTATATACTATGCAAAGGTGCTTTTATTTGGAGCACTATACAACTATCCAAACCATCTGATGCTAAAGTCTGCATTAGGGTTGTTAGTTATGATAGTGGTTGTATATTTTCTGTCATTTCTAAAGCTAAGGAGAGTGAATTATGACAATATTTAGTACTGCACTCAAAAGAATATTTAAAAATAAAGTTAGATTTATTTTATTGATGCTTTGTCCCCTTATTTTTATTGGAGTCTTTGCACTTCAAAATTATAAGGCTGCAACAATCGGAATAGTGGATAATGACAATACAATGGTTTCTAATGGGATATATAATCTCCTTAAGGGAACTGATGGAATCAAGGTAATTAAGGTAGATGAAAATGAAATTTATGACTTAACTGCTAGCTATGTAGTAGATTATTGTATAATTATTGATTCTGGTTTTGAAAAGGCATTGCTTTCAGGAGAGGAAGCAAATATAAGAGAGTATTATATAGAGGAGAAGGAGAAACTGTATTTCGTAAAGAATTCTATTACAAATGAATTAGATAATTATAGGTTGCTTGCCAAGGCTGTAAACTATGATAAACCGAATTTTGAGTCAGCATTAGAGAAGTACAATGCATCAAATCTCACTATATATAGCAGGGCTCAAGAGAAGAACGAAAATTCGAAAACAAGGTATTCTCTTGTATTCCTAGTGCAGTTTATGCTATACATGGCAGTAATTACCGCTGGTATAATTTTAGAGGATAAATCAAACGGAACCTATTTTAGGACTTTTTATGGACCTACTAGCATGAAAAGATATATGCTGGAAAACCTTTTAGCATTTTTTACAACAGCAGTTATACAGTCTTTGGGGATTATCTTGGTACTAAAAATTGTTATTAATATATATCTTGGAACTTGGCCGCTTGCGCTAATTGGACTATTTATAATATTTTCTTTAGTATGTATTGCGTTAGGAATGTTTATTACTTCTTTTTTAAAAAAGCCGATACATGCATATGTAGCCATTGCTGTCATAACTACTCCAATACTTATGCTGGGAGGCTGCTATTTTGAATTTGATATTATGCCTGATATTATGATTAGAATAGGGCAATTCATACCTACAACATGGGTTATGAGAACAGTAGATGCTCTATTAGATGGATCAATTACAATGAATACATTGTTTATTAATTATGGAATCTTAATACTATTTGCTGCTATCTTTTTCGCAGTTGGCTTGGTAAAAAAAGTTGATATTTCAAAATAAGTATAATAGTATAAAGGAGACATATTTAAGCGCTACTATAACTACTTTTGAACTCTGGTCACGCTTATCTCGAAGTTAACGCCTACTTGTAGAAATGGTAGCATTGGTAACGCAAATGAGAAAAGTGTAATTAAGCTGAAAAACTGTTACTATATTATGCTGAAGTTCTGGTGATTGTATGAAAAAGTACATATATGGGATTTTGCTATTTATTTGGATTGCAGTAGAAATTATAGAAAAGGCTAAAACAAATATAATGGGCACAGGGTTTATACTTATAGCTTTGTGCATATTTGTTGTAAAAGAAAAATTTTTAGATCGAGCCATTTACGCTGGCATATATTCCGGAATTATTATTTTACTAGCGGTATATAATCCCTATCTCTTGATATTACTTGGAGTATCGTTGGTTGATATGAGTTATTTCAAAAAGTATTATCTGCTAGGAATATTTGCTTTAGTTTCAATAATACTTTGCTATAAGATAAGTGAACAGCAATATATTTTCCCAATAATCACAGGAGCCCTTTGGGGATTTACTTTAAGAAAAAGTGATGACAAGGAGAGAAAACACCTAAGTTTACTTGATAACGAGAGGGCTCTTAGATATCAACTTGAAAAAACTCAGGTTGAGCTTCAAAGGCTGCAAAATGAAATTGAGAGAACTGCAGAGGTACGAGAGCGTGATAGAATAGCAAAAGAAATACACGACAGTATAGGACATAGTATTGCTGGAGTACTTTTTCAACTGAGGGCAGCTGAAAAATTAATTTCCACCAAGCCCCAAAAAGTGGAGCAAATATTAAAGCTATCTATTGAGAAACTAGTTGAAGCGCTTGAAATAACGAGAAACACTGTTTATAACATAAAGAGTAATCAAACTCAGGGGATAGATTGTATACATAGAATTATAAAGGATTTTAAGTTTTGTAAAATAAATTTCAGTCACAACGGCGATTTTAACAATATATCAGCTTCAAATTTAAAAGTATTAGAATCCACAATTAAAGAGCTTCTTACTAATGCAATTAAGCATTCTACGGCAAGCGATATAACAATAAAAATAGATATAAACAGTAAGCATATTCGGTGTTTTTATAAGGATAATGGGAGAGGTTGTAACAAAATTATAGAGAGTGTAGGTCTATCAAGCATTAGGGATAGAGTAAAAAATTTGGGCGGAACGTATTCAATTGATGGAAGTAATGGCTTCACGGTTGTTTTAACACTTCCAAACAAACAGGAGGTTGAAGCTTAATGAGAGTATTATTAGCAGATGATGATGCCTTGATTAGAGATGGTCTTAAAATGATATTAGAATTGGAAGATGATATTGAGGTGATAGGTACTGCGGCCAATGGGCAGGAAGCTATTGCGCAGTGTACTGAAAAATTGCCAGACGTGGTACTTATGGATATTAGGATGCCCATTATGGATGGTGTCCAGGCAACAAAGCTTATCAAGGAGCAGTTTGGAACTGTAAAGGTGCTTTTTTTAACGACCTTTAAGGATATTGAGTATATCAGAAGCGGCGTGAAATATGGGGCAGAAGGATATGTTTTGAAAACCAGCTCATCAGAGTGTATTATTGATAGCCTACGTATGGTTGTACGGGGCAATGTTGTATATGACAAAGTTATTGCAGAGATGCTCTCGGATATGGTTGTAAATAATAAGCATATTTCACCTAAGGAAGTTGGAATAACACAAAAAGAGTATGAAATTATGAAATGTATTTGTGATGGCCTTTCAAACAAAGAAATAGCTGATACGCTGTTTATGGGCGAGGGTACAGTCCGTAACTATATCTCCAATATATTGGAAAAACTCCAACTCAGAGATAGGACCCAGCTAGCGGTTTTCTATATGAAAAACTTTTAAAAGGCAGAAACTGTTAAATATTTTTTGTGAATTGGGATTAATAAGGATATTGAAGTATGAAAGAAGTAGGTTTAGAGGCAAATATAGATTTGTGGTTTATTGAGTACCAGAAATTACAAATAAAAAAAGGCTTGACATCAATAATAGTTTTGTGTTAATCTATAGAAGTTGTCGGCGGAAGTAAAGCATGAATAAAATTCAAAACGCCACATATAATAATAGTAAATTTCATATATCGCGGGATGGAGCAGTTGGTAGCTCGTCGGGCTCATAACCCGAAGGTCGTAGGTTCAAGTCCTGCTCCCGCAACCATGAAAAACCCTTGAGATTACAAGTCTTAAGGGTTTTTCTATTGTAAAGTATTTGTACTTATGTTCTAAACTCCAGGCAGATTCATCTGCGTCAAATATACTTCATATTACATGACTTTAGTCATGGAATTTATGACTTCAGATATCTTAAAAATTTATGTATAATGTAATAAAATAGAATAGTATAGTATATTTTGTTATTCAGAGAAATATAGGGGTTAATTATGTTTATAACATTTCCAGTTCAGATGACCATTTATATAATATCTGCAGTAATGTCCATTGCAATTTTAGTTATATTATTGACTAAGGGTAGGAGGTCAGCATTATTATATAGCTTTGCAATGTTCCAGACTGTCATACTTCTATGGTTGCTACGGATTATAGTGTTAAAATTGAAGTTTAAATTTAATCCCATTATGGGAAATGATTTCAGTGGCTTTAGCTTTGAATATTATGAACTGTACCATTATAATCTCAAACATTTCATCGTATGTTTTACGGGATTATGCTGGCTTTTGTTTTGCTTGTTATATACCGGTATGAAAATAAAAAAGTACAAAAAGTTATTTATAATTTTACTATTTCTTTCTCCAATTATATTTTATCTCCCAGTCTATCTTTACGAGGTTTTGTATAAATATGAATACAGTTATAAGACGTTACTCAATTGGCTTCATATTTTCGTTAGATATTCATATTACTTAATTGGTGTTGCAGCATTAATTGTATGGAGCTTTAAGCAAAAAGGGAATAAAAGGAGCCAGTCAATTCTTCTTTCGATTTCAGTTTTATTGCCAGTAATACTAAATTTTCTTCAGGATTATAAAAGGTTTGTACTTATGACAGGTGGTATAATATATGATTTTGATGTCACACCTGTAGGATTTATAATAACCATGAGTATAATAGCCATAGCAACATATAAATACCGCTTTCTTGATGTCTTGCCAATTGTGAATAGTAGACTTGTTGATAACATGAATCAGGCAATTGTCGTGATAGATTCCTTTAATACGATAGTCAATTATAACAAGTTATTCCAAACTACTTTTAAGACAATGAATTGGTTAAGAAAAAATACTGATATTGATGTTTTTCTTAATGAATTGAAAAAGACAATTTCCAATGACGATAACAATAATATAGCTATAGAAAATTTGAAAGACAAAAATTGCTTGAGTTTTAAGGGAGAAATATGCATTGAGGAGTCTGAAACCAGATATTTTACTATAGACTTACAGTCGATAGATTCAAAGAGCGGCGAAATCCTGGTTAAGATGATTTCTTTTAACGATATTACGGAATATAAGAATCTTATGAATGAAATTAGTAAAAAAAATCTTGAACTTACAATTATGTATGACCAAGTAAAAGAATATGCCGCTACAGCTGAAGAACTGGCGATCACAAAGGAAAGAAACAGATTTGCAAGGGACATGCATGATACATTAGGGCATACTTTAACATTGTTAATTGCTTTGCTCGAAGTTAGTAATATCACAGTTGCAAGTGACAGTGAGAAAACTCGTGATAAGATTAATAAAGCACTTGTAGTTGCAAGGGATGGGATGAGGGAGGCAAGACGGTCAATTTCGGGACTTGCACCTGAGAAGATTGATGAAAACAGCCTTGTTAATTCACTTGATAAGCTGATAGTGGATTTCCAATCTTCTGATATATGTATAAATTTTACTGTGGATGGGATTGAAAAGAGTATTAACAGGATGACGCTAGAGGTATTATACAGAGCGTGTCAGGAAGCGATGACAAATTCAATACGTCATGGTTTGGCTCGGCATATTGATGTAATACTAAAATTCTACCAAGATAATTTGAAACTTTTTATAATTGATGATGGAAGAGGTTGCAAGTTTATTAAAAAGGGATTTGGTATTTCCGGTATGGAGCAGAGAATCAAAAGCTTGGGAGGAATGGTCGTATACGGTTCTGATGGGGAGACCGGATTTAATGTTCATATCGAGGTGCCTATAAAGAATGTAGGCATTGATGAATATGATAAAAAGTGAGGTATTATATGATAAAAGTTATAATTGCTGATGACCAATTGATTTTAAGGGAGAGCCTCAAATTCATTATCGAACAGGACGATGAAATTGAGGTTTTGGACTGTGTAGCAAATGGGTATGAAGCACTAAGTCAGTGCGAGCAGCTGGCACCAGATATTGTTCTGATGGACATTATGATGCCTGAATGTGATGGAATTGAAGGAACAAGGCTTATAAAGGAAAAGTTTAAGGACATAAAGGTTCTCGTTTTAACTACATTTAATGATGATCAAAACATTTCAAAAGCTATCAATAATGGGGCAGATGGTTATATTCTCAAAGATATTCTTCCTGTAGAACTTATTTTGGCAGTAAAGAGTGCTGCACATGGGTTCGGAATTTTCCACCAGAGTGCAGTAAAAACTGCGCTTGGAGGAAACAAACTAATAAGGAATACAGATCAATGCAGTGATACGGGCCAAAGTATTGAAAAAAGTGATGTTATAGATCTGACTGACAGGGAAAAAAGCATAATACGTTTAATTGTAGATGGTAAAAACAATAAGGAAATAGCACTTGAGTTATGTATAACCGAAGGAACTGTAAAAAATGTCATGACAGTAATACTAGAGAAGCTAAAACTAAGGGATAGGACACAGCTTGCGATATATGCAATAAAAAATAATCTGGAATAAAGTAACTTAGTGACTAGTTTACAATATGACGTTCGTCATCATAGGCTTTTTATAAGAATTACCTTTCGTTTAAAAGTAATTACCTTTGACATCTACAAATGGGATTATATATGGTGTAGAGTAAACATTACAAAATAAGAATAAGGAGTGAAAAAAATGTATAAAAAAGTGATGTTAAGTGTATTAATTTTAACTTTAAGCTTATCATTTGTTCACTGTACTGCTAAGTCTAGTATAAAAGAACCTCAAAATTATGGTGAGATGAAAACTGTTGCAGGCAATACAGCTACAAATCAATATGTGTTGAAAAGTGAATATTTAAAGAATCCCGATGCGATAAAAACTGTCGTAGACAAAACCGCAAAATTTTGGGAAAAAGCATATGATTCAAAGTTTGGCGGTTTTTACACATATGTTAACAACGATGGAAGTATCGACACTAGTAAAACATATAAAGTGGCGTTGATTCAATCTAGGGATGCATATGCATTCGTAAGGGCATATCAATTAACAGGCAATAAGGAATACCTTGAATTCGCACGCAAAGGGCTAGATTTCATGTATAAAAATGCTTGGGATAAAGTCAATACAGGGTGGAACCAAGAGATGAACAGGGATGGCTCCTTAGCATCAACACCACTTGAGGGCATGGATTGGAATAGTATGAAATGGTCCTTTAATCAATATTACGCTATATGTGGTATTTCAGCTATGTATGATGCGACAAGGGGCTCGACAGATGAAAGCTGGCTTAAGAAATCATATGCTTCATTGGATAAAAATATGTGGGACTCCAGACCGGGATATGAGGGCTATTATGATATGGCTGCTAAAGATTGGACCAATATTGGGGGAAAAAGTATTGGGATAATGGATGCTATAACAACTCATGCTGAGACAATGTATTTGATTAACTCTGATACTAAGTATAAAGAAAGATTTCTTACAGTCGCAGATAATCTCTCTGATCATTTGGTTAAGAGTATGGATAATAGGCAATTCGGTATTGATGAAAATTTTGATTCCAATTGGAAGGCAATAGAGCAACAGCCAACAACAACAGGTGGCAATTTATTAAAACCTGCATGGTGTCTTGCAAGAGCTTATTTGGCAGATCCTAAGCCTGAATATAAAAATAGTGCAGCAAAATTGCTAGATGAGGTATTAAATAGTGGTGTATACGATAAAGTAAATGGTGGAATTTTCACAACAATTGACGCCAAAAGCGGTAAGACTACAGACAATAAGAAATCTTGGTGGATGCAGGAACAAGGAGTAACAAGTGGGCTCACCAACTATTACATATCTAAAAATCCTTCATATTTAAAAATGGCTGATGAAAGTTTGGATTTCTTTATGAAGCATATGTACGACAACAAAAATGGAGAAGCATACAGCGATACAGATGCAGATGGATCAAACCCTGTTATGGAAAAAGGCACATACTGGAGAGATGCATATCATTCAACGGAATTATTCTATTACACATATTTATATGGAAATCTTATGTTAAATAATAAACCAGCATCTCTTTATTATAGTATTGCTCCAGATAAAAAAGCAAGAGAAACTACTCTAAAACCTATTTCATTAGGAGAAAACAAGTTACTGATTTCAGCAGTAACTTTAGATGGAAAGCCATATAAGAACTTTAATGCTAAAAAGTGCACTCTTAATATTCCAGCAAATATAGGAGGAGAATTCAAGGTTACATTTAAACCGGCTATTGTTAAATGACATTAGAATTATGATAAATATTACCTAAAGAGTTAGGTCTTATAACTCAAAGGTCGTAGGTTCAAATCCTACTCGTGAACCATCAAAACCCCTAAAGCGTAAAGCTTTAAGGGTTTTTTCTTCAAAATATCATCTAACTTAGTTGATAATTTACATCAAACATACATCAACTATACAGCAGTAATTAGTATCCTGGATCAAATCGTTATAAATAAAGGTCTTGGACCTGTATGTCAAATTTCGTTCGAGAATTTAGACTATAATTTCATATACATTTCTGAATTTATCTATTATCAAAAAGTATACTAGCTTTTAATTTCACAGTTGTAAAACTATGGGTCTGTTCCTGGTATTTTATTGCCATATTATAGGATTATTAAATATACCTTATACCATTTGGGAAATCATATTCGTTAAAACCAAAGAGATATTTGTATTATGGCTAAAGAATATAAGCTATTTCAAATGGGTTAAAGGAAATATGTATTATTTTTCAAATAACAGTAATATAATCTATATATATTTAGCATAATTTCAAAATAAAGGTAATAACCTTCTTGCAGAACTACATCAAAAAATTCAGATGTAATGATATTAACCTTAAAATATAATTTTTTAAATATACAATATTCTTTAACTGTATAGAGTAAACCATAAAAAGTACCCACTACATTTTATAGATATATTGGTTTGGAGTAGTGTTTTGTCAAGCCAATGTAAAGGGGTCTTTTTTTGGTAAAAATATATAGGCTATAAGAAATACATAATAATGAATGACTGTTATAGAGGTGAACTTTTTATTAGGAGGATTATCATGGGGGAAGAGAAAACTAATGTATCATTAGAATCGAGGATTTTGAATTTTAGAGTTTTTACATTATTTGCGTTTATAACAACGCTGCTGATGATAATATCTCTTTGTCAGAATCAATCTTTTGCAGCCCGGGATACACAAGAAATCACTCAATATGAGGAAAATGCTGAATTAATAACCTATACTGGTTCATGGGATCGACCATGGGATGATAAGGCTAGTGGTTCTTATTACCAAAGAAGTGGTACAAAGGATGCCAAAATAAACTTCAGCTTCTATGGAACAGGTATCAAATGGTATGCACCAGTCAATACCAACAACGGTTTTGCTGAAGTAAGGATTGATGGAAAGGTTGAAATATCGCAACTTGATCTATACAGTCCTCAGTATCAAAGCCAAAGGTTGGTTTATTCTAAAAACCATCTGGATGAGGGAAACCATACTTTTGAAATTGTGGTAACTGGCAATAAGAACCCCGATTCTTCCAGTGCATATGTACTGGTTGATTATCTTCAGGTAGTCAACTCTAATGATTCTGAGCCTCCAACTTCAATGGAAGCTCCAAATACATATCCGTCAGACAGATCTGTTAATATAATCTGGAATGCATGTACCAATACCGATTTTGAAGGGTATAATATCTACAGGTCTACTTCCTCCCTTAACGGTTTTCAGAAAATTAACAAATGGATACAAACTGCGGGTAATTCCTTTAATGACTCCGGACTTGTAAATGGAACAAATTATTATTATAGAATAACAGCGGTTGATAACAAGGGAAACGAATCAAATCCATCGACCGCTATTTCTGCACTTCCGGCACTATACGCAGGCACCTATGAAGAATCTGCCGGAATAGCCTTTAATGGCACATGGGATAACCCATGGGATGGCAGCACCAGCGGCAGCTACTACAAACGCAGTAAAACATCTGGTGATACCATAGACATATACTTCTATGGAACTTCAGTCAAATGGATGGGTTACAAGAGCAACAACAGTGGCATCGCTGAAGTAACTTTGGATGAAGGAGCTACCGAAACCATTGACCAGTATAACCCTTCAACTATATACAAGCAGACAATCCTTCAAAAAACAGGCCTTACAAACGGTTTGCACCATCTGAACGTAAAGGTTCTTGGAACACACAGCGCAGGTAATGATAACTGGGTTAACCTAGATACCATAGAGGTAAAAGGAACTGTTCTATCAAAGAGTAAGGTTGAAGAAGACAACATGACAGTCGAATATACTGGGCTTTGGGACACCTACACCGATGATCGCTTCAGTAATAGAACGAGTTATTCTACTACAAATAACGGCCCGACTGTAAGCTACACCTTCTATGGAACAGGCATAGAGTGGA
>JAEWAX010000146.1 GCA_023391425.1 Bacillota bacterium
AAAGACTTTCACCGCCTATAGTTCGTCATGCCGGGTAAACTATAAAAGAGAATGCCGCCAAATAAACGACATTCTCTTATAATTTTTAAGTTCTTTTCTAGCATTCCAGTAACTTCAAGTATGTATAAATTTTACTTACGATATGTTCTACTCCATTTTCCTAATTTCACGTTTTGATTACTACTGTTTTTTCCGCTTCGTCTAAAAATATATTAAGCACTTCATATTCCTTATTTGATAATACAACCAGTTTATTATACAATGCCTTTATTACTTTTTTATTGGTTAACTGCCCATATATTGTTTCCATGTTGTTGTCAATCATGACGTTTTTCAAAAAAACCATTCTAATTTCTTTAAATTCCTCTGTTATCTCTTTATAATTGTCTAATACATTTTTTATCTTTTCCTCTATTCCCATTGATATTGCAGTATTCATCATTTTCTTCATCATTAATTCTTTATGTTCTACTAACAAATGTATACATCGATAATCAAATACGAAATTTCCATCCAATAACTCATTAAATGCGTTAATTAACTCTTCTTGTGCTTTAAATCCATATAATGCATAATCCCCTTTTTCATACTTAGTTTCCTTTCTAAGCAACTCTTTTGATCCCTCAGAATTAATAAAACTTTTTAAATCATTTAAATAAGTTTTAGGTTCGAACTCATACTGTATATCTGGGCTGATTATTTTTGTCCGAGTAACAAAGAACCAATCTACCCATACATTGGCTAAGTGATAATTATCTATTGCAAATTGTGCAGCTTGAAGAAATGATTCAAAATTATATTCTATTTTTCCAAAACTACCATCTTCTCTAAAACCAATTCCATATAATATTAATTCTTCTTCACAATATCCATAGATAAAGCTCTGCACACTCTGGTGTTCTTTCTGGTATGTACTTGTCTTGTCTAAAAAATATCCATCTACAAAAACAGTCACATAATATTCATTATTGATACTATCTATAATATAATCAACCAAATTGAATTTTTCAGACAACTTATTTTTCATAGTCTCTACATTATAGTTTGAATATTCCATAACGTCTTTCATAAAATCAGAACTTTCTAAATAATCAAACCATATATAGTTATTGCTCTCTCTCATTAGATATATGTTTGTAAAATGTTCATTTAGCCAACTCAATTTATTCGGATTCCAGAGTAAAGAACACATCACCAAACTATAATTTAAGTAAGTATTAATCTCCTTTTGTTCAATAATCTCTAGTATTTTTTTCATAAATTTTAATCCTTAGGAATAAATTTAGGTTGATTAAGGTAACCTATAACCTCAAAAATGAGAGTCCCCTAAAATGTACTAAATTAAGCTCTTGGATGAGTTTTTTTGTATACTTCTTTAATTTTATTCTTTGCCATCTGAGCATATATCTGAGTTGAAGATATATCTGAATGTCCTAGCATTTCCTGTATAGACCTTAAGTCAGCACCATTCTCTAATAGATGGGCAGCAAAAGAATGTCTTAATGTGTGTGGTGTAATATCTTTATTTATATTTGCTTGATTTTTATAATGTTTAATTATTTTCCAAAAACCCTGTCTGGTAAGCCTTCTACCATTTATATTAACAAATAGTGCTTCATCATCAATGTCTTGTAACAATAATTTCCGTGATTTAGTTACGTATTCATTCACTGCTGCGATAGATATTGTTCCAATTGGTATTGTGCGTTCACGGCTGCCTTTATTGCATGTAAGATAACCAAGCTCTAAATTAATATCATTCAGGTTTAGTGATATAAGCTCTGAAACTCGTATACCTGTAGCATAAAGTAATTCAAGCATTGCTTTATCTCTAATTCCTTTTAAATCTAGACATTTTGGTTGTTCAAGGAGTAATTCAACCTCCTGAGTTGATAAAATTTGTGGAAGCTTTTTTTCAACTTTTGGTGATTCAAGTTCTAAAGTTGGATCAATGTCGATAGTCTTATTTTTATACAGATACTGATAAAAAGATCGAATTGATGCTAAATTTCTTGATATAGTTGAGGTTGCTCTACCTTTCTTTTGCAAATTCAGAAGATATGCAATCACAGTGGTCTTATTTGTATTAGTAATTGTAGTGACATTGATGCTATGCAGGTACATAATGTACTGATCAATATCCCTTTTGTAGGACTGAAGCGTGTTGAGTGATAGTCTCTTATCCCTCTCAAGGAAATTAATAAATGGTTCAACATGGGCTTCCATTAAACAACGACTCCTTTATTGTCTATTTAAGCACTAACTCCTATGTTTTTTAATCAAAATCGTTTTTCATAATGTATAGTAGCTTTTCACATATTATTCTAATACAAATATTTCTATTTTAAAAGGATTATTTTGTATTTGTATCTATATTTAACTAAACTTCGATATTTAAGCTATATTACAAAGAATTTTTAGTGTACCTGACGAAATAAAGACCTCAAATATCGTTGCTAAAATTATGAATAATGAAAAAAATACTGTAACAAAGCTATATGGACCTATCTTTTGCTTAACTCTATTATCATTTGTTAAGGGTTTTTTTAACCAATTTTTTAAAATTCCTTTAGATAATTTAATTCCATTTACGCCTAGTGCTATTAAACAAGGAATAACCAGAATTTCTTTTGGTAAAAAGCAAATAGTTGAAATTATTATTCCCTTTGTACCTAATACTCCCATGATTACTCCAGAACTAAAACCAGTGGTAAACCCTCTTATACCAATTACAATATAATAAACCGGAAAACCAATTACTGTAAAACCAAGTATCCAGAACAGCACAATAATTTTAATATTATCAAGTATAGATATTTTGAATAGCGATAATTCGTTTACTTCACTATTATTAAGCAGCTTCAAAAATGCATTAAAATAATTTGACATTTCACCTTTTTGCTGAAAATTTAAATCATTAACAGCAAATGCGCCTAACACAATTCCAACTATGTAAAATATAAATAAACTCAAATATGTATATTTATTATTCTTTACGTGGTCTTTAATTACGTTTCCTATCTTTTGAATCACTATGTTATCCTCCAACATATATTCCAGAGCTCTTAGATTCAGGAGGATATTACTCTCTCTGAAACTTAGTCATATGATAAGTAAATATCTAAGTACTTTTCAAATAAAATATATGCGGACTAAACATAATATATTACATAAAACAGAGTTCTTAGATTTTAAGGGAGTTGATTTTCACTCACTTGAAATCTTAGAAATCTTTATCCAAGGCTGTAACTCTGTTATAATTCATTCTGTCTAACTATTCTCTCAGCCATCAATATCCCAATTATAGTTTTTGCATCAGTAATTTCATGGTTCAATATCATATTCACGAGATCATTAACATGAATTTTTTCAACATCCAAAAATTCGTCTTCATCTGTACAGGATTCACCTTGAGTTAGTTTAGTAGCAGTATACATGTGTATAACCTCATTACAAAAACCAGGAGTTGTGTGAATACTAATTAAATGTTCTAGTTTACCAGCTCTTAGCCCGGTTTCTTCCATTAGCTCTCTTTGCGCACATACTTTAGGGTCTTCGCCAACAGAATCTAGTTTTCCAGCAGGCAACTCTAAAGTTGTAATATCAAGGGGTTTTCTAAACTGTTTTACCATGTATAGTTCACCTTTTTCACTTATAGGAATAACGACTGAGGCCCCTGGATGTAAAACAATATCCCTTGTTGCCTCTTTTCCATTTGGAAGACTAACTGTTAAGTTTTGTACCTTGATTATGTTCCCTTTGTAAATATCTTCAGTTTTTAATGTTTTTTCAGTATAATCCATTATACAGACCTCCATTTTACCCTTTTATAGCTCAATTTAATATTGAATTACTAAGCCTTCTTTATCTTCGCGGAGATACTAAGTTCCTGTTCTTTGACCATTAACTAAGTATCTCCAAGCTCGAAATAAGTGCGGCTAGAGTCCAGAAAACTACATCTGGACTAAGCCTTCTTTATCTTCGCGGAGATACTAAGTTCCTGTTCCTTGACCATTAACTAAGTATCTCCAAGCTCGAAATAAGTGCAGCTAGAGCTCAGAACACTTCATCTGAGCTAAGCCTTCTTTATCTCTCCAGTTGCCAGTTTGTCACACAGATTGTTATACTCATTATCTGCATGTCCTTTCACCTTTATCCACTTAATTTTATGATAATTTGAAAGTCTAACCAGCTCTTTCCAAAGTTCTACGTTCTTGACTTCCTCATTTTTATTTCTTTTCCATCCGTTTCTTATCCATTTATCAATCCAACCTTGTATAAATGCATTTATTAAATATGCACTATCGCTGTACAAATTAACACAGCAAGGCTCCTTTAATTTTCTTAGAGCTTCAATTGGAGCCGTCAGCTCCATTTTGTTATTTGTAGTTTCCTTTTCAAAACCAGACATTTCAACTTTATGCTCACCATATAATATTACGGCTCCCCAGCCACCTGGACCAGGATTTCCAGAGCAAGCACCATCAGTATATATTTCGACTTGTTTC
Organism: Bacillota bacterium; assembly: GCA_023391425.1. Lineage (GTDB taxonomy): Bacteria > Bacillota > Clostridia > Acetivibrionales > DSM-1351 > Ruminiclostridium. The sequence continues at coordinate 4,509 of JAEWAX010000146.1, forward strand.
ATACTTCCTCCGACATTGGTGCTAACGCAAAACCATACCAGATACAATATAGTTCACTAATATTTAAGCTATTACTTTTAACTAAACTTCATATTAGTATAAGTTGTACTCACGTACTATTAAAACAGAAAGTTTCTATCGTATATTGTATTTAGTTTTGCAATAGCCCTTTATTAACCATATATATTTCCTAGTTCTTTGGCTTTCTTTGTACATTCATTCATGGCTTCTATAATGGCATTTCTAAATCCATTCTTTTCTAATGCAGCTACTGCTTCGATAGTTGTTCCAGCAGGAGAACACACCTGGTCTTTTAATTCACCCGGATGTTTTCCAGTTTCAGCAACCATTTTTGCGCTGCCTGAAACAGCCTGTGAAGCGAGCCTATATGCTGTTTGTCTAGGAATACCGGAAAGTACAGCTGCATCTGCCATTGCTTCAATCATCATAAAAATATACGCTGGACTACTTGATGTTAGTGCTACTACCTCACTCATAAGCTTTTCATCCATACACTCAACCTTACCAAGTGCGCTTAAAAGGCTCATTGCATCCTTTATATCTTCCTCTTGCACACATTTATCAAAACTTATAAGAGTCATACCTTCACCAATTACGGCAGGTGTATTTGGCAATGCCCTGATAACCTTTTTATCTTCACCCAAAGACTTCTTATAAGTCTTTAGAGGAATCCCTGCTGCTATAGTGATAAGAACTTTGTCGTTTGAAAATACATCTTTTATCTCGTCTAAAACTATCTTCACAACATTCGGCTTAACTGCCAATACTATATAATCACATTTTTTTACTAACTCAAGTGAATCAGTTACCGAATTCACTCCCAATTCACCCTTAAGGGCTTGCAATTTTTGAATATCTAAATCAAAAACGTAGATATCTAAAGGATTAACAATGTTTGATCCTATTATCCCTTTAATCATCGCAGAACCCATTACGCCTGTCCCAATAAAACCTATTTTTTTCATATTCACTAAGTCTCCTTAAACTTGATTATATTTAAACAGTTACTGCTGATTAAATATAATCAGTATGCTTCATAACATCAAGATATACAATTAGCATTACATCTGCTATTTGTTGTATTAATACTATTATAACTTAAAAAATAAAATTTAAAAGAAATAATTACTTCAGTTTCCACAATTTCTATATAATTAGCAAATGACACAGGCTAATAGTCTCCTGTGTCATTTAATATAGTTTTAATAAAATTTTTTATTAATTAAACACTTACTCCCATCTTCAATAACATCAAGGCATATAATGATGTTACTAATATCAAAATTAATGCAAAAACAAATGCAACCTTAATTACCTTATTTTCTTCACCAAGTTTATCAATTGCTGCTGCCGCATTTTGAAGCTTTGCTGGAGAAATAACACTAGCCAAGCCACCCCCAAACGCTAAGGCTGCTGTAACTATAATCAAACCATTTGTACCTAAATTCAATTTCTTTGCAGTCTCCATAGTATAGTTCGCAAACATTGCAACTGTAGATGCCTCACTACCAGTAATAAATCCACCAAACATTCCAATAAAACCAGTTATGAAACCATATGCACCACTAAATGCATTCGCAGAAGCATCAGCCAAAACCTTTATCATGCTTGCTTTCTGATATCCCATAGTTTGCATACTCCAATTGGAATAATTCATAATTTCACCAATTGCAAAAAATATAGCAGCTGAGAAAACAGGCCTTGGAGCTCTCTTCCACCATAATTTTACTGAAGCCTTTACTTCTGTAATCTTTGGTACCATAACAAGCATTGATAAAAGAACAGCAACTGCAATCCATGTATATGCATTCCACAAGGCCCTAGTCGTTATACCCTTTCCATCAACAGCTATACCATTGATTGGAAGCTTTAAATTATAAAGAAAATCGTATATTGGCTTTGGAAGGTTCAATGCAAGAATAAGACCGATTAATATAATCCATGGGCTTAAAGCCTTCCAAAGTGGATATTCCTTTTCAAATGCCTTTTCCTCATCCGTCAATTTACTTCTATCAATTATCTTTTTACCAGTAAGCTTTAGGTACAATGCCATAACTAATATTACTGCTAAGCCACAAAGCACACCAGTCAAAGTAACTAAATTGTCAACCTTATTAGTAAAATATGCAACGACTGCAATTACACCACCAGTTACTATACAAGGTAAAAAACCTTCTTTTACACCTCTCCATTTGCCAACAATGAATAGCATACAAAAACCAATCAATGTTGATACTATAGGTAAGAAAAGATAAAAAACGCTTCCTGCTTGTGAAGGTGATAATTCATGTCCAGGGCCTAAAAATCTATTTGCAAAATCAAGAAATGCAATTAATGGAGCTCCTAACAATGAGTATGTACAAAGTGCATCATAGCCAATAGCAGGCAATGCTATTGCAACATATGTAGTATAACCCATAGCGATAAGAATTGGTGGTAATAATGAAACAGGCGTAGCTCCAACTGAAACCATTAATGTACCAAATCCAATATTAATCATCATAATTTGAACAGCTTGATTATGACTAGAAATGGTCTTTATAAAAATTATTATTCTTTTTAAAGCACCAGTCTTCTCCATATAAGCCATCATAAATAATGAAGTTAAAACAATTAATGAAACTGGAAAAGATCTTATAAGTCCAGAAAGTGTAGACCTAAGAATTACTTCAAGCGATGTGTTAAAAAATAGAAATGCTACTACTGATACGCATAGCCAACCAACAATACCGCTGACATCTGCCGACTTCTTAAAAACCAGAAGCATACATACTATTACCACAATAGGCAATAGAGTTAATAATAGTGACCCTACCATACTAGCCGTCCTCCAATAAAATAAAATAAAAAATAAATACTTATATTAAAATAAATTAATATTTTAAAACCCATTCTACTTGTATATATACTTAATACAAACCTACGATAGCTATTTTATTACATTTTAACCTAAAAATAAAGTGTAATTAAATAAAAATTATAAATTACACTTAAAAATGACTTACTAATTAAACAACCCTATTATTTTTTATACCTTATTATTTTTGTGTTTCCAACTCATACATTTCAGAGAAAATTTTATAGTATTCGAATGTTTCCTCAGCATATTTTGCTTTTGTCATAATAGGTCCAATGGTCTTTGTAATTTTTGATTGATTATATTCCTCATATATTTTAAGTATCTGTTTATCATTTAAATCATTCAGATTTACATTTTTATTGTTTGTTAATTTTATAGCTCTTGCTCGTAATTGTACTGCGCAAAAATATACTGCTTGTTTAGGATTTTGTAGCATTTCTATAATTTCATCATCTGTTTTATTAGCTATTAAAGATTCTTTACCATGAACAGTATTTTCATTAAATCTGACATTTTCTATACCAATTTGGCAAATTCCCATTGACTTTCCACCTATAAAAGTAACTCCATCTAGTAAATCCTCCTGCCCCATAAACATCATCTCTCTAAATAAAACTGATGTAACTAAAGCTTTTGGTATTTTTTGCGCTTTTGCAATTTTTTCAATTACAGGTTCTAGCTCCTTCAAAGCATCCATTGTATATTCGTAATCAAATATATAATAAAAACCTAAATTCTTGTTCCTATAAGAATCTTCTTCTACTAACGCTTTTAACCTATTAGAAGTAGCTTGGTATTTTGTATATGTAGCTATATAGTCACTAATTGATACATTTTTCTTTTGACTATTAAGTAGCAAGTATTTCTGTTGGTATTCATTATTAGGTATTAAAGTATTTATATTTGGTTTAAATTCATCTAAATGATAACTTGCATTACCAATACTATAGCTTTTTATACTATTATTAAAATACTTATCATCAGAAGTGTTTCTTTCTCCAAACATAAATTTCATTTCTTTTTCTTTAATAAATTCAATTTTAGTATTTACAAAGCCCACAATATATTTATTACTATTTGTAGCATAAAATAGTACACAACAAATCATTATTGCAATTAAAGAAAAAATTAAATTTTTCTTTAATTTATATATTTTCATAATAAATTTATCCCCCAAGAATAACCCCAAAAATTTTTAACAAATCTATGTCTATTATTTTGTCTATTATTACCCTTAATTGTTATACAGATAATTCAAGTAAATGTCAATAATTCATTACATTCAAAATCTTTAAAAAAGTCTTAATGATGTCCATTACGGTATAATACTTCGAGTTTGTTTTAAAATGGTATGTTTTCCTTGCCTATGTTTGATATTACTCAAACCCTAAATATTTCAAGGGTTATAGGGATAAAAAATAGACAAAAAGCAATGAGTAATCTCATCGCTTTTTGTCTATTTTAACTTCTTTTTTTGCAGTACTAAAAAATTAATCCGTCATTTTTATTTTATTTCAGAACATCAACAAAGGCTTTTTGAACCATTTTTAGTTTTGCAGTTACTTCATCAATTTCAACATCTGACATTTCTTGTTTTAAGTCTCCCTTTAAAATACTTGCTAACTCATCAAATTCTTCTCTTAAGGTTTCAATAATATCAACAACAGCCAGTCTTCTAAATTTATTGCGAACTTCAGCTGTAGGAATATTCTCATATACTTTTTCATTACTTACTACATAGCTGTCTCCTCTTGAGGGAACTATACACTGGATTCCAAACTCGTCGGTGATTGTTTGTGCAAATAAAGGCATAGTCTCCTGTTCACCATGAACAATAAAAACCTTTTTGGGTTTCTTACTAATGTTTCCTATCCAAGACAGCAGTCCAGCTTTATCTGCGTGGCCAGAGAACCCATCAATTACTTCTATTCTAGCGTTAACTGATATTTCTTCACCAAATATCTTTACTTTAGTAGCCCCATCAATAATTCTCCTGCCTAATGTTCCTTCCGCTTGATATCCAACAAAGAGAATTGTAGAATCACTTCTCCATAGATTATGTTTAAGATGATGCTTAATCCTTCCTGCATCGCACATTCCGCTTGCCGAAATAATGATGATACTATCATCTCTTTCATTCAACTTCCTTGATTCATCTGGAGATTGTGTAAACTTAAGTGTTGGGAAATCTAATGGGTTGTCTCCATTTGCTATATATTCTTTAGCTTCTTCATCAAAACAATCAAGGTTCTCTCTAAAAATCTCAGTTGCAGAAGTTGCCAAAGGACTATCCACATACACAGGTAAATCTAATATTTTATTCACCTTATCGCTATACACATCCATATACTTGTTTAATTCATATATTATTTCTTGAGTTCTGCCAACTGCAAAAGAAGGTATAACAACATTTCCACCCTTTGCTACAGTTTCAGTTATGATATTTATAAATTTTTCTATTCTTTCAGGGCCTTTTTTTAGAGTATGTAACCTATCACCATACGTTGATTCTATGACTAGATAATCAGTGTCATTAATAATAGTTGGGTCTTTAAGAATTGGCATATCCTTGTTGCCTAAGTCACCACTAAATACAACCTTGGTTTCCTTTCCATTTTCATTTACCCATATTTCTATAATAGCTGAACCAAGTATATGACCTGCATCGTTAAACTTTACTCTTACATCCTTACTAATATTAACCACTTCATCATATGAAACACCTTTAAAAAGTCTTAGACAATCAGTGGCTTCTTTAACAGTATAAATAGGCTTTACAGCTGATTTTCCTGCCCTTTGTCTTTTCCTGTTAGTCCATTCATTTTCTGTTTCCTGAATGTGTCCACTGTCAGGCAGCATTAAACCACAGAGCTGCACTGTAGGTTTCGTAGCATAAATTGTGCCTTTAAAGCCATCCATATAAAGCTTTGGTATTCTCCCGCTATGGTCGATATGTGCATGAGTTAATAGCATAAAATCTATATCTCCTGGATTAAAGGAAAATGGCTCAGCATTAAGTATTGCTTCATTTTTGCTTCCCTGAAACATTCCGCAATCAACTAAAAACTTTGTTTCTTTAGTTTCAATCAAATAGCAAGAACCTGTTACCGTTTTTGCTGCTCCAAGAAATGTAATATTCATAACAGCACCTCGATTCAAATAAATTCTATATAAACTTTAAAAACATCATATGTATTTAATTCTATCCTTTTCAACATATTCCTTCTTTTACTGTCCATTAACATTGTTTTTTGACAGGGAATATATGTATACACATCTCAGAACTATAATCGATACAACAACTAATCCTCCAATTATTGAATAAATACCTGGTATTTCATTTAGAAAAATTGCAACCCAAATAGGATTGAGTATTGGCTCTATCATTGGAATTAAAACAGCCTCAAGTGCTGAAACATTTTTTATAGCCAAAGAAAACAATATATACGAAAATCCTAGCTGAAATACTCCAAGCAAGCATAGTCCGATTAAACTTTTTGTATTTGGCAAAGTTTGAAACATAAATGGAATTGAAATAATGGCTGTTAATACATTCCCCCAAAATATTCTATCCAAAGGCGAATCATCTTTTTGAAATCTCAATAACAATGCAGTAAAGGCAAAGGTTATCCCACTAAATGCAGCTATTAAATTTCCCATAAGTCCGCCTGGAGAAAGCTTATCTAAAAAGAACAGTATCATTCCTCCAAGAATAACAATAATTGTTATGATATCGTACCATTTAACTTTTTCTTTAAAAAATAAGGCTCCAAATATAACAACATAAATCGGAGCAGTATACTGAATAATTATAGCATTTGCAGCTGTAGTCATTTTAGTAGCACATACAAAAGAAATAACTGTCGCTGCATACATAAATGCCGCTGCAAGCTTAATAGGTGTAAATTTGATATCTGGTTTTTTAATAAAACACAATATCAATAAAGCAGCAATTATGCTTCTAAATCCTGCAATCGCTATCGGATTTAGTGATACAAGCTTAATTAGTAAGCCACCAGCGCTCCACAAAATAGCAGTAAAAACTAAAAACAATAACGCTACTGATCTTTTTGGCGTTACGTTATTAATATTAAAATTAGTCATTTTCCCCACAAAATCCTATCGTTAGTAATTTAATAATCTTTGCAATGTTACTTCATCTGAACTAAGTCTTCTTTATCTTCGCGGCGCTTCTAACCTCCTGCTCTTTGAGCATGAGCTAAGTATCGCCAAGCTCGAAATAAGTGCGACTAAAGTCCAGACGGAGTTAACTCTCCGTCTAGACTAAGTCTTCTTTACGTACAAGCCTGCAAGTTTCACACAGTTCTTAAGGTCCTCTATACTAACCATTTCAGCTGGTGAATGAACATATCTGCAAGGTATAGAGATGCCTCCACAAGGGACTCCAATGCCGGTTGTTTGAATTGCTCCAGGATCACTTCCTCCTCTGTCAAGCAACTCTAATGTATATGGAATACCATTGCTGTTTGCTAAATCCTCAAGTTCTCTGCGAATCTGAGGATGAGCGATGTAAGCACTATCCTTTACTTTTATTGCTGGGCCAAAACCTAACTTTACCTCCATATTGTTGCACTGTGGTGTATCACCTGTAGTCGTAACATCAATAGCCAGTGCGCAATCCGGCATTATACCAAATGCTGCAGTTTTTGCCCCTCTCAGACCAACTTCTTCCTGAGTAGTAAAAACAAAATAGACTTCATTGTCTGTTTTGGGAAGTGTTTTGATTAATTCAATCAGCACAGCACAACCGCTTCGATTATCCATTGCCTTAGATATTGCACAATCACCTTGTACATAAAAATCTCCAACAAAATTTGCTGTATCACCTATTTTTACTAGCTTTTCAGTCTCTTCTCTACTTTTACAACCTATATCGATATACATTTTCCCTAGCTTTAGATTTTTATAGTCCTCCAGCTTTTCTTCAACATTTATACTTCCAAGGGTTCCATTCTTGAATCTAACCCTTTGAGCTAATGAATTAAATGGTGACACTCCACCTACATTTGAAAAACGTATGAACCCTTTTTCATCTATAAACGTTGCAATAACTCCAATTTCATCCATATGTGCAGCAAGCATAATTTTCTTTTTCTTGCCCTTTTTTATTGCAATCAAATTACCCATAGCATCAACTTTAATTTCATCAACATACTTCTTAATTTCTGAAATAATAACATCCCTTATTTCTTCTTCATTACCTGAAACTCCAAAAGCCTGAGTTACCTTTTTTAATATTTCCTGCATTGTTATCCTCCAATTTATATAAATTCTAATATATTAATTTAAGTATATCTTTGTCTAAAATATCGTTATTTACTAACGTTATAACTTATATTCTTCAAAAAATCCTTATCCCGGCTCATTTCATTTAAAGCTGCGATGGTAAGCCTTTCAACACTTTCAAAATCATTTCTACTCATTACAGATACTGGTGAATGAATATATCTGCAAGGTACAGATATTGATGCTATCTTAACACCTGTACCGGTTGTCTGTATCCGTCCCGATTCATTCCCTCCTGCTGTTGTTTTCTTGTATTGCACTTTAATATTATTTTTTACAGCCACATCAAACAAAAACTGTACCAATTGTTTGTCACAGTAACATCTTCTGTCCATTATTGTAAGTGCTGCTCCGTCTCCTAATATGGTTGTATACTCAAAGGGCTCTACATTTGGTACATCAGAACATGTTGTACCTTCTACAACAAAAGCGATATCGGGCATAACATAATAAGCAGCTACCTGCGCACCTCTTAAGCCAACCTCTTCTTGAACTGTAAAGCAGGCGTACAAATCAAATTCAAATCTATGCTTCAAAGCCTCAATTAACACCGCACAACCAGCTCTATCATCAAGAGCTTTTGCTTTTATGCAGTCCTTACCAAACTCTACATATTCACTGTCAAAGGATATAAATTCTCCTAAAGGTGCAAGTTTTTCAGCCTCTTCTTTTGACTCAGCACCAATATCAATATATAAATTCTTGACTTTTGTTATTTTATCTCGTTCATCCTTATCCTGTTGGTGTATTGGTTTTGAACCTATTACTCCACAAAACCTATTTTTTCCTACTAATACTCTCTTCCCTGGAAGTATCCTATCGTCAATGCCTCCCACAGGCTTAAATTTTATGAAGCCCTTGTCATTATGTCCTGAAACAATAAAGCCGACCTCGTCCATATGTGCTGACAACATTACTTTGTATTTACTGTTACTTCCCTTCTTATAAGCAATAATGTTTCCAATTGAGTCAACTTTTATGGAATCACACAAATCACTTATTTTATTAATAATAAAATCTCTTACTTCTTTTTCGTTACCAGAAACACCATTTAAATCAGTAAGCTCTTTTATAAGCATATTACGTCTCCTAACTGTTCACTGCTCATTTTTGCAAACTCCGCTGCAATTCTTGCAGTATACTTAATATCTTCAATATTTACTGTTTCAACAGCAGTATGCATATATCTTATTGGAATTGAAAGTAATACAGTTGGAATTCCATTTGCACTAACCTGTGTAGCCCACGCCTCCGTTCCAGTATCCCCAGACTCCACCATCTTTTGAAATGGGATGCAGTTTTCTTTTCCCAGTTCAAATAATTTATTAACCATTTTGGGATGTAAATTAGGGCCTATTGATATTTCCGGGCCCTTGCCTGGCGTAGAGGAATAATCCTTTGAAAGATCAGGGATATCTCCGTGAGAAGTATCTATAACAATTGCTGCATCTGGGCGTATCATATACGAAGCAGTTGTAACCCCTACCACCGATGTTTCTTCCTGAGTAGAAGCTATCATAATAATATCATTTTCATGGTTAACATCCTTTAAGTACTTCAAAATTTCAAGCAAGCATGTAACACTAGTCCTATTGTCAAAAGATTTCCCGCTAACCTTTGATTCGTTCATAATGGAAAACTTTGATTTGAAAGAAACTGTATCTCCAATAGATATAATTTTTTTTAGTTCCTCCCCGCTATAGCCAGTATCTACTCGTAAATCACGTATTTTAATCGCTTTATCTACATCTTCAGTCTTTAAAAGGTGTGGCGGTGTAGCACCTATAATACCAATAATATCCTGACGTCCATGAATTATCACTTCTTGAGCCAATAGAATCTTGCTATCTATTCCGCCTACATTAGTAATACCCACAAAGCCTTTTTCATCAATTGAATTAACTAGAAAGCCTATCTCATCGATATGAGCAGTTATCATAAGTTTTTTTGCAGCTTTGTTATAGCCCTTTTTTAAACATATTACATTGAAAAAATTATCTACCTTCACTTGATCGCAATAGTCTTTAAATAGCTCTGCTACTTTTTCAGCAGTGACCTTTTCAAATCCAGCAACAGCAACTAAACTTGATAAGTATTCTAAGTTCTTAGTAATTTCCATTTAGTTTATTCCTCAGCTCTCTTTTCTATAAATTCAATATATTAATTTTAACAAAGTTTATTGGATTTTCCTAGTGAATATACCACTACTCTTAGTTTCTATATAAGTTTATATAACTCTATAAGTCTCTTTATTAAGTGTTTGATATTTATAGTAGTTATAATACTAATTTTTTATAACTATACCTAGTTATATTTTATTTTATACTCTTATATACTCTTATATACTCTTAATAGTTATTATATTATACAAACCTACCGCTGCTAATACACTCTTTTTAAATTGAAATAAGCAGCGCTACAGCCATAGATCGTTATTTGGATATTCAGTGGGAAGTAAAAATTCAATAAATTTAATATTACTATTGACATAATATACTTTTTTTATTATACTGAAACACGTCCGTTTTCTAAGGGCCTTTAGCTCAGTTGGTTAGAGCAACCGGCTCATAACCGGTTGGTCCGGGGTTCGAGTCCCTGAAGGCCCACCATATGCCCAGATAGCTCAGTCGGTAGAGCAGGGGACTGAAAATCCCCGTGTCGCTGGTTCGATTCCGGCTCTGGGCACCAAAAATTTTTATTATTAAATTTTTTATAAAACGGGTTGACATTTAGTTAGATTTCATGCATAATCTTATTTGTTGCAAAAAACTTGTTTTAAGAACATTTATTCGTGGGAGGGTTCCCGAGTGGCCAAAGGGGGCAGACTGTAAATCTGTTATCTACGATTTCGATGGTTCGAATCCATCTCCTCCCACCAACAAAGCCTTGTACATTCGCGATTACGCTGTGTGCGGGGTTTTATTTATGTCTCTATCTTCGCCTTTGGCTCGGTACAGACCAAGTTTTCTTTACACCACTTCGAGTATAAGTGCAACTAGGTCTCTACCTTCGCCTTCTGCTCGGTGCAGACCAAGTTTTCTTTACAGTTGTATTACAAGTATTGACAGGACTAACTATTGTGTAATACCATATCATGGTAAGAAAAATTCTTAATTAGTAAGGATTAATACTTACATATTTTCGGTGAAAGGAGTGTTTAAAAAGATGAGAACAATTATAATTAGTGAGGTGCTTCATCAATAATTTAATATCGGACCTACTTAGCCAAGTACATTATTTTATGTTACTAGCTTTTAGGTTAAACACTTAAGTAACCATCATTTAGAGTTAAAATATGTTTATAAGATATATTGACACGATACATGCGTTATCGTGTTTTTTTATTTCTCAATTTTTCGATATTTTATGATTTTTGGTTCCCAGAGGGCTTATTCACACAAACATCGTCTTTTAATTTGAGGTGAGTTTTACTCCACTAAATCTAAAAATCAAGCGATGATTACTTAATAGCAAAAACTTTTCAAAGGAGAACTATTTATGCAACCCAGCAATAAAGGTAGATTTAAAATGATTTATTCATTTATAAAAGGCTTTAGATGGCTGTTCATACTTGCTATATTGTTTACAATGTTTGCAATTATTTTTAACTATCTTATGCCACAAATTATTAAAGTATTAGTAGACTCAGTTATTGGTGCTTCGGAGCTTGATTTACCAAAATTTATTTTAAACTTTATAAATACACATGGTGGTAGAGAAATGCTGATAAGGAATCTCCTTCCCTGCTCACTACTAGCACTTGTTTTTTCAATTTTATCAGGTGTTTTTACATACTATTATAGAGTTTGTATTGCAAAGGCATCTGAAGGTACCATTAGGAAGCTCCGTAATCATCTTTTTGATCACATTCAAAAGCTCCCTTATAGTTGGCATGTAAAAAACCAAACTGGAGATATTATTCAACGTTGTACCTCAGACGTGGAGGTTATAAGGAACTTTTTGTTACTACAGTTTATTGAAATGGTTAGAACTGTTTTTTTAGTTACCATCTCGCTAATTCTAATGTTTATGATGAATGTAAAACTTTCGCTAATTGCCCTTGCTTTTATTCCAATTGTAATTGCTTATTCGGCTATATTTTATCAAAAAATCGCTGCTAAGTTTAAGTATGCCGACGAAGCTGAAGGTGCTCTTTCAGCAATGGTTCAGGAGAACTTTACTGGTGTACGTGTTGTTCGTGCTTTTGGCAGGCAGGCTCACGAAATTGATAATTTTGATGTTAAGAATAACTATTTCGCAAACTACTGGATCAAGCTTGGTCACTTGTTAAGCCTGTATTGGGGTATTGGTGATTTTGCTTCTGGTCTTCAAGTGATGCTCATCATTGTTTTCGGTTCTATTGAAGCCGCAAATGGAGTCATAACTCTAGGAGAATTTTTAGTCTTCATAATGTATAACTCCATGTTGGTTTTCCCTGTAAGAAACTTCGGGCGTATTCTATCTGAGATGAGCAAAACCAGTGTTTCTCTAAGTCGTATAAAAGAGATTATTTCTGAAGAAGAAGAGCATGATTGCGAAGGTGCAATTACTCCCGACATGACTGGCGATATTGAATATAAAGGTGTCACTTTTGACTACGAGGGCATAAAACCTGTACTAAAAGATATTTCATTTAAAATTAAGTCTGGAACTACCTTTGGTATTCTAGGTGGTACCGGTTCAGGAAAGTCAACAATTATGTATCTTTTGGATAGACTTTATGAGCTACCTGTAGGCAATGGCACAATAGAAATAGGCGGTGTAGATATACGGAATATTAAACTTAACCATTTAAGAAGTAATATAGGCTTTGTGCTTCAAGAGCCCTTCCTTTTCTCCAAAACAATTCAGGAGAATATAGACGCTTTTGATCATACAGAAGATATTGAACTTATTCGTCACAATGCCGGCGTAGCAGCCGTTGATGACGCGATTATGGGATTCTCAAAGGGATATGACACAATTGTAGGCGAACGTGGAGTAACGTTGTCAGGTGGTCAAAAGCAAAGAGTTGCAATTGCAAGAATGCTGATGCAAAAATCACCAATCATGATATTTGATGATTCACTTTCAGCTGTTGACTCTGAAACTGATGCAAAGATTCGTGCCGCACTAAAGGAAAACACCGCTCAAAGTACAGTCATTCTCGTATCACACAGAATTACTACACTAATGCATGCCGATGTGATTATGGTTTTAGATGATGGTCAAGTTTCAGAAATGGGTACGCATTCTGAGCTTTTAACAAATGAAAATGGAATTTATAAAAAAATTTATGATATTCAGAGCAGCCTTGAAACTGAGCTATTTGGCAATGATCAAGCTGCCACTTTTGGAGGTGATAATTAATGGCATATTTCGAAGAGGAAGAATACAAAAAAACATTTTCCCTTAAGGTTTGGGCAAAAATAATTCCGTTTGTTAAGCTTTATAAAAAAGCATTTGCTACAGCAATGTCATTTTTGATCCTTGTATCACTAATTGATGTTATATATCCGCTTTTTCAACGGTACGCAATAGATAATTTTATTTTACCTGCTTCAACAGTTGGCATCAGTAAATTTACACTTGCCCTTGGTTGTGTTCTATTAATACAGGTAATATCAGTTATAATATTTATCAGAAATTCCATGGCGGTTGAATTAAATGTAGCAAAATCAATTAGAAGGGCAGTTTTTGTACATCTGCAAAAGCTATCCTTTACTTATTACAACACTACGCCTGTTGGCTTTATGATGGCAAGGGTTATGAGTGATACTGGGCGTATTGGTCAAATGGTTTCCTGGGGTCTTATTGATATGTTATGGGCAATCATATATGTTATTGGTGTTTTTATAGCAATGCTTCTTCTGAATGTAAAACTTGCGCTATTAGTTATGTGTATCATCCCATTTATCGCAATTATAACAATATATTTTCAGAAAAAGATACTTAATGTAAATAGAAAAATCCGTAAAATTAATTCAACTATGACAGGTGCTATCAACGAGGGAATTTCAGGTGCAAGAACTTCTAAAACACTAGTTATTGAAGACAAAAATCTAAAGGATTTTTCAGGTATTACTGATAAGTTTTATTCAGCAAACATCCGGGCTACTGTTTTAAACGCTGTGTTTATACCAATAATACTCTGCTTTAGCACTCTCACCGTTTGTATTGTACTAGTACGTGGTGGATATTTGGTTATTAATGATGCTATCGAATTTGGTACTATTTCGGTCTTTATTACTTACGCAACAAGTATTTTTGAGCCTATCCAACAGATAGCTCGTGTATTTGCTGATTTTGTTTCTACACAGGCCAATATTGAGCGTGTAACAGGATTAATTGAGACTGAACCAGACATAATAGATACGCCTGAAGTCATTGAGAAATATGGTGATAACTTCAATCCAAAAAAGGAAAATTGGGAAACTATCAAAGGAGATATTGAATTTAGAAATGTTTCCTTTAAATATCCCGATGGGGACGAGTATATTTTATCAGATTTTAATCTCAAGATACCTGCTGGTACAACTGTAGCAATTGTTGGAGAAACAGGTGCTGGAAAGAGCACTCTTGTAAATCTTGCATGCAGATTCTTTGAACCAACTAAGGGACAGATCCTAATAGATGGTAAAGATTATAAGGAGCGCTCGCAACTGTGGCTTCACCATAATATTGGTTATGTGCTCCAAAGCCCCCACCTATTTTCAGGAACTGTTAGAGATAATATTAGATATGGAAAGTTTGATGCTACAAATGAAGAAATTGGAGCCTCCATAAAGATTGTTTCTGCAGATGCAGTTATTAATAGTATGGAAAACGGTCTTGATACTAACATTGGCGAAGGCGGCGACCGCCTCTCTACTGGTGAAAAACAGCTAATTTCCTTTGCTCGAGCAATCATTGCGGATCCGAAGATATTTGTACTTGATGAAGCTACCTCCTCTATTGACACTCAGACTGAGCAATTGATTCAGGATGCTATAATGAAAATACTTAAAAACAGGACTTCCTTTTTGATTGCGCATAGACTATCTACAATCAAGAAAGCAGATATAATCTTGGTTGTAAAGAACGGAAACATTATAGAAAGAGGAACTCACAAAGAGCTTCTGAAGCAAAAAGGCTATTACTTCTCTCTATATCAAAAGCAATTTGAAGAAGAAACTGGTGCAGCTGTGTTGGATAAGAAATAACAATTCCTTGTGAGAGCTACTGTTTGCGTAAGGTAGTCTGGTTACTAGAAAAGCATTGATTGTACGCTAATAGGCTACAATCAATGCTTTTTAAGTATTTTTTAAATTGAAATTTGAGTACGCTAATTAAGCCATTTTCCCATGTCATTAGTTTTTTAAAAAGTAACATTGCTTCAGAAATATATGTTGTAAAAAATTCATTATCCTCCGATAAACTTCCAGCTTGTAAGCAGACTTATGCTTAATGTACGTATCAATTTCTCTAATTGTAGAAATATTATCAGCTTTTTTAATACCAATAATCACATCAACATATTCTATTATTGAAATAACTTTATGACCTCATTAGAATCAATATTATGCAGAAACATTTATTGTACTTTAAGAAGTTATTACCAAACAAAAAACTAAATAAAATAAAACAGTACTCTTTTATTTCATTTAGTTTTTCTTTAGTTTATTTTATTTGTTCCCACATGTAATTCTGCATTCGGTCTTTTAACTTGAATTTCTAGTCCTTTAAATTGCTTAGGATATAATAAATCCTCAAAAGTGTAAGTTCCTTTATGATTTTTTGAATCGTAAAGTTTAAACTTTTTCATATCATCCTTTATCATATAATCAGCTAAATAGCTAGCAAGCTTTGGCTCATATATTGCGTTAAGTAAGGCTTTAAATGGCTCAATTAGTTCTTTTTGTTGATAACTTTCTAAAGTTTTGCCAACAGCTCCTTTAGAAGAATTAAACAAACAACCAAGTGTCCATATATAATCCGTTCTTTTCTTTTGAACATTTTTTTCATCTGGGTCACTATATAATTTATAGGTATTATTAAAACATATTCCTAGTCTAAAATTATCTTGAGTTCTTGCTAAACCATATTGTCCACCTTTTTGATTTGTAGTATATAGTAATTGTAACATATCATCGCCTTCTCCCAAATTGTAACAAGTTTCAACCCAATGATTGTACTTTCTAGCACATTTAATTAAAGTTTTTAGTGAATTATAAGCTTCCTTATTTGAATCCTTATTGGTTAATGTTGGCAGTAAACATACACCATCTCCCCATGTTTTCCATAGAATTTTACCATCAAATACCCTATCAATTTCCCATCTAGAACAAACCAATTTAGATTTTTCTTCGTCTGCCATAAACTCTTCAAATTCTTTGTCCACAGTTGCAAATAATGGTTTAGCTTTATTTCTTTCGTCTACCGATAATAGCCTGTGAATTACTGTTGCAATTAATCCGTATGATGCCGCATCATTTTGCTTCAAAGCCCCGTTAACCATTGGCATTAATCCTTCTGAAACACATATTAAGCTATCCCTTCTCACTTTATGCCCAACAATATTCACATAATCAGTAACCATAGTTCGATATGCTTCAAGATAATCAGGGTATGTAACACTATTCAATTTTTCATTGGCTTTTACTGCTATGCGGGCTACATCAGCCCTCGTTGCATTCTTTTTTGTACCAGAAGCTTCAGTTGGTGTTATTAAGCCAAGTTTAATTGCTTCGTTCACATAATCATCACTGCCCGTCCCATTGATAGCACTAACAAACATTTTTAACATATTATCGATTGAGATTGTTGTATTTACATCAAAGGTTTTAAGGTCATCGATAATGCCCTTTTTCTCACAGAAATTTATGCTTGCTGCAGACCACTGACTGCTTGCTCTTACCCCTTGCGCATCGGCTAATAACAATATTGTTATTACTAATAGTATTGATATTACTCTTTTTAAATTATTCATATTCTCATATTCCTTTAATTATGTACTTAATAATATACAGTACATTTTACTTTTTCTTTTTTAGAGTATTAACTTTTGTTTACCTATACTTTTTCTCGACTTATATTGATTAAATTTCAGAAAATAATTAGCTGCTTCCTTTGTGTTATCTAATTAATTTTTTTGGTCATAAAAATACCATTATATCTATTACATAGCAATATAGTACTACCATTATATAATATGTCTTCAACGTTCTTTAATTCATATTTGTCATCATATTTCCATGTCTTACCATCATCCGAACCATATATTGACCCATTGCCTGTAAACCAAGTGCTTGAAATTCCTATATACCCTTTTTTAGTCCAGATAGCTTTGTCCATGTCATAAATACAGCGTTTCCATAGGTAGCCATCATCTGATATCCATGTGGCGTTATTTGTCGCAAGCAAATACTGTTTTCCATTCCAACATATCTGATTAAAGGCCTGACTCGATACTGGAATATTCACAGTATCCCAATCTTTAAAATTTTCTGATATATACGCTGTTCTTTTATCAGATATCGCTATAAATTGTTTACCATTATATACACAATCAAATAGGTTGTTTTGATTATTGATTGGGCTATCAAGAATAATATCCCAATCATTCTTAGTCATATTAAATTTAACAATTTTTTCGTTCCAACAGACTCCGAAAATTTCATTTTTTACTAAAGTTATTTTATTTATTGATAGATTTTCATAATTTAATTTATTCATACTCGACCATTCATATCCATTACTTGACTGATATAAGACCCCATCTGCAGCTACATAGTAGGCTTCTCCATCCCATATTATGTTAGAAGCAAAACCTTCAACAAAAAATTCAGAACTGAAAGCTTTAATGCCGTTTTCTCGGGATTGGTCATTTATAGTTATGTCGTTTATTTTCCAATTCACTCCATCATCTGAACTATATAACTTGTTATCTTTTGTAAAAAACATAAACTTACCATTGGCACAATTCATTCTTATATTTGAGAAGTCATTACCTTTATTTATACACTCCCAATTTGAACCATCATTAGTCATTTGCATGAAATTTTGTGGTCCTATTGAAATTATATTAGTACCATCTGTAGCAAAATCTGTAGCGCCTTCAATTCGTCTCCATTTTGTACCATCTTCAGAGATATATATAAAATTGTCTCTGGAGGCGTAATACCTATTATTTACGTACTCAACTTTATCGAAGTAATAATCTTTCGAGTTATAAGTCCATGGTTTATTGTTTACTTCAATGGATAAAGTATCATCATCCTCCAAACTTTTATATTTATTAAGGTCGTTTACCTTTACCCAATTTTCACCGTCAGTGGAAGAATAAACTGATTGAGTTCCAAATACTATAAATTTTCCATTTATATATTCAACCTTTAAGTAACCTTCATGAAAATGTGCTTTGTCATTTATATCAAACTTCCAATTTTCGCCATCGGTGGATTTACATATCATCCCATGTAAATCCACTGCAATAAATGTGTTATTATTTGCAGCTACGCTCATAAAACTGAGTTTTACATAATTAGTACCAGCTTTAATCTCTTTCCAATGCTTTGTGTCCTTGGAGAAAAATGTTTTATTGTAGTCACTTACAATAACGTAACCATTTTTATTATGGGCCATATCCATTAGAGGATTACTTGTATTGATTTTTATATCTTTCCACTTCCTACCATCTGGGGATGTTTTCAATGTTCCTAGGCTTCCAAGTATATAATACAATTTAGTAGATTTATCAAAATAAATGCTATAGTATGGAGGGCTATTTGAGATTTGAGTACTAACATCAAACTTCCATTCATATATATCGCTGAATATACTTTTTGCACTAACGATAGAAGTCATAAAAATGTATAGTATAATTAATAATAAAATAAAACTTCTAGCTTTTATATTTTTTAACATATTTACCTCCAAATATATGGTATTTAATAATAAAATATCACATATTGTTATTTTTTACAATCTAATCATTTACCGTCTTATCCAAATATGCTCTCATAAAAAAACAATTATTTCTGTTCATATAGAGAAAAATGCTTTTTTTGCACCAATGAATGTAATTAAAAATGTACTCAAAGATATAGAAATTAATGTTCCATCTAATGATTATGTATGACGTAAGGCTAGATGATTACACCTAAACCCCCACCGCCCTAAAGGTGCTCGTCCTGCCGTACGGCTAATCCCTCAAAATGCAATTTAAAACATAGTATTATCAGTATTAATAATTATTGCTAGTTTTCAATATAATGCATAGAAATAAATTATTTGTTTGTAATTGGAAGTAAAATATTAAATTTATTATAGTTAATCATTTAGAAATACTTAACCATCATTAAGTTAAAACCTCTTCATACACAAAATTATTTACAATACCTATTCTTAATCCCTTTTTTATTATAAACCAACAACTACATTAGGTTCATTCATTATCTTCTGCTATATAAAATCCTAACAATAGTCTTAGCATTAGCATCATTCTTCCTCAACAGCCTTCCTTATTACGTCTGAAAAAATATCGCTGTAGCTTTTACCTTGCGATGTGTATTTGGCTTGAATAACTGCAACTAAATTGTGTTTTGGCAGAACGTTGATTTCTTGTCCTCCAATTCCCATGCAAGTATAACCTCCATCAAAAAGCCACCATAAAAAGCCATAGTTTTGAGCTTGTTTTGTGGGAGTCACGGCCTGCTTTATGTATTCGTCTGAAATGATTCTTTCTCCATGCCATATACCATTATTCAAGAACAATAAACCGATTTTCGCCAAATCTCTTGCAGATAAATCTGAACTATCCTCTTTACCTGCAATGATGGTATAGGATATTCCGCATTTGCTAACAGGCCACTCACCACTTTGAATCTGTAGTGGCTGATAAAGATTTTGATTGCAAAATTCATATGCATCCATTCCAGTTGCCTTGCTGATAACAGCAGATAATAAGATTACATCCCATTCCTTATACACATACTTTGTTCCCGGAAAATCCGCCATAGCAATGTCAGCAATATGTTCCAACCAATTATTCGTTCTGAACATTTGTTCAAGCATTGGACAATGATAATGTATACCTTTGTTCCAATAAATGCCCGATGTCATAGTTAATAAGTGTCGAATGGTTATTAATTTATGGTAGGAATGAATACCTTGATTAAATTCATCAAGATAGTTGCAAATTGGTTCATCAAGACTTTTAATATATTCTTTATCAAGGCAAATTCCAATGCATATTGACAGAATGCTTTTCCATATAGATTTGATGTTATTTTTGCTGTTCTCATTAAATTTATTATAATATCGTTCATAGACGATTTCATTGTCCTTATATACAAGCACGCTATTTACTAATCGATAGTGTTTTTGCTTAATATAATCATCAATTGTGTTTAAATAATCTGTATTCATTTTAGGTACCTGCCAGTTATTGAATTAGTACTATTTTTTAGTTCTTGTGGAGTGCCTGCTGCAATTACATTACCACCATCGCTACCACCACCCACGCCCATTTCAATAATATAATCGCAGTTGGACAATACACTGGGGTCGTGCTCAGTGATAATCACAGTATTACCTTTGTCTACAAGTTCCTGCAGGAGTATCATTAGCTTTTCGCTGTCATAAAAAGAAAGTCCGGTAGTAGGCTCATCCAAAATATATAAAGCTTCTCTTGCATTTTGTCCCTTTGCAAGCTCTTTAGCAAGCTTTATTCTCTGGCTTTCACCTCCAGAAATAGTAGGTGTTTTCTGTCCGAGTTTAATATATCCCAAGCCAACTCTTTGAAGTGTTTTGAGCATGCTATCAATCCTCTTATCCATTCCTGCAAAGAAAACAGCAGCATCCTCCACAGACATTTGAAGAATATCAAGGATGGTTTTTCCGTTAAGGGTGATTTCCATAGCTTCAGACACAAACCCCGTTCCACTACATTCCTCGCAGTCAATATCGATAAAATTGCCGTAACCAACATGATAATGAACTACTCCATCACCTTTGCAAATATTACAACCGCCCTCAGAATTGATTGAAAACAATCCTGCTGTATAGCCATTTTCTTTTGCTTCTTCAGTATTTGCAAACAAATTGCGTATACGGTCAAATATTCCTGTGTAGGTAGCAGGACATGAGGTTCGACTTCTTCCAATAGGCTTTTGGTCAATTATAAGGCATTTTTTAATATGTTCAATGCCTTTTATAGTTGCGTCAACGGTTTCGATTTGCTCCTCATCATCTATTACACACTTTGCTTTTAGCATTTCCTTTAATTTGGGAACTAGGGTATCTGAAATTAGGCTTGACTTGCCACTTCCTGATACGCCCGCAACTCCAACCATTAGTCCCAACGGTATCTCAACTGTGACATTTCGAAGATTATGCAGATTAGCATTTTCAATTATAAGTTGTTTATTTTTATCAGCTGGTCTATAAACATGTTTTATTTTAGCTTTTTGATTTTGTGTAAGATACGGTGCTGTTTTAGAAGCTTCACATAGCAAAAAATCATTAAAGCTGCCTTGAAATATTCTATAGCCACCAAATTGTCCTGCTCCAGGCCCTAAATCAATGATATAATCTGCGCATTTCATGAAATTTTCATCATGTTCGACTGCAACAACTGTATTGCCTCTATTCACTAAATTCTGTATAATTCCAATGAGCTTTTGCTTTTCAACCTCGTGCAAACCAATAGTAGGCTCATCAAATACAAAAATTATCGAGTCCATTTCAGCTATTATGTATGAAGCAAGAAAAAGTCGCTGAATTTCACCTCCTGACAAGGTAGGAACAGGACGTGAAAGTGCTAAGTGATGAAGTCCAACATCAACCATACAAGCAAGCTTACTAATGATTTCTTTATATAATGCATTAGTTTTAGTTTTTGCTATCTCTAACAAAAAAGCATATAAATCTTTAATATACATGTTTTCAAGTTCAGAAATGGTTTTACCGCCAATTGTAGTATGCATGGCTTGTTGACCAAGACCAATACCATTGCATTTAGGGCATGTGGTTTTATGCATATATCCTGCATCCATAAGCATAACCTCTAATCGCCCAGTTGAACTATAAGCACCATTAGTAACATGAGTAATCCATGGTACAAAGCCCATAAAAGAAGATTTCCCTCCATCTCCATATTTGAGGAGAGTTAATTGTTCATTTGTTAATGTGCTTAAAGTCTGATGAATGGATAAATCATGATATTTACAAAAGCTATCAACCATTTTTTTTGTTATGCCACGTTTTGCAACACCTAGACAAACATCTTCAATTTTCTGTGTCACATCTTCAAAAAGTTTTTCTTCATCTAGTGTTTTAACAATACCATTACCCAAACACTTAACGCACATACCTTTTGGGGAGTTCTTCTGAAACATCTCCATAGAAAGAGGTAATGCATCATCAGATATATACTCATACTCTCCATAAGTAGTATATAAAATCGCTAACATACTACTGATTTTTGTGCGAGTACCGACAGTACTTCTAGGATTTGATTGCCTAATTATTCTCTGCTCTACTGCAACGGTTGGGGACAAACCTGTCATACTTTCAAAGGTTGGAATACTGTCAACCATAAACTGAGTACCAGAGAACAGAAGATACCTACGTTTTCCTTCTTCATATAGAGTGTCAAAAGCAAGACTCGATTTACCGCTTCCAGAAACACCAGTGATAACTGTTAATTTGTTTCGTGGTATTTTTACATCAATATTCTTTAAGTTATGTATCCGTGCACCTTTAATTTCTATAAAATCGTTCATTTTTTGTCCTTTATAAAAATGTATCTTTTAACACCGAATATATACAACTGCCTTCAATAACATCATTTTTAATAATATTACTTTTAAATTCAGCTTCTAGTTTGAGACCAGCTTTCTCTAATGATCTTCTTGAACCAATATTTCTTGTAAAGCATTCTGCGTAAACCCTATTTATATCAAAATTCTCAAACAAATATTTCACGAAAGCTTTTATGACCTTTGGCATTATTCCTTTACCCCAGAATTCCTCAGCTAAATAATATCCAATATTCATATTTTTCCGATAAATATCTT
>JAEWAX010000059.1 GCA_023391425.1 Bacillota bacterium
CGTCACAGAAAGATCCCATACAAACGATAACACGATCTGCATCTGGAGCTCCATAGTAGTTAAATAAATCGTAATCTGTTCCAAGTTTTTCATTTACTTTTTTCATATATTTTTCAACAACAGCTGGTAATTGTTCATAAACAGAATTACAAGCTTCACGATGTTGGAAGAAAACATCTCCGTTTTCGTGAGAACCACGCATAGTTGGGTGTTCTGGATTTAATGCATGTTCACGGAAAGCTTTAACAGCATCCATGTTGCACATTTCTTTCAAATCTTCATAATCCCATGTCTCAATTTTTTGAATTTCATGAGATGTACGGAATCCATCAAAGAAGTTGATAAATGGAACTTTTCCTTCAAGTGCAGCAAGATGTGCTACAGGACTTAAGTCCATTACTTCTTGAGTATTTGTTTCAGCTAACATAGCGAAACCTGTTTGACGACAAGCGTATACATCACTATGGTCACCGAAAATATTTAAAGCATGTGATGCAACGGTACGTGCAGATACATGGAATACACAAGGGAGCTGTTCACCAGCAATCTTGTACATATTAGGGATCATTAATAGAAGTCCCTGAGATGCTGTAAATGTAGTAGTAAGAGCACCTGCAGCTAAAGAACCGTGAACAGTTCCAGCAGCACCTGCTTCAGATTGCATTTCAACAACGTTTACTTGGCTACCAAAAATGTTTTCACGACCTGCAGCGGACCACTGGTCAACATAATCAGCCATTGGGCTTGATGGTGTGATAGGGTAAATACCAGCAACTTCTGTATACGCATATGATACATGAGCAGCAGCTGTATTACCATCCATCGACTGTTTTTTTCTTGGCATTTATTATTTCCTCCTTTTATAACTAAATAGATCTTTCAACTAAGTATTCTATCATTCATTTGTTTTTTAGTAAAGGAGTTTCGGTTTATTCGACAATTTTTTTTGTATACAGTATTTTTATAGATATAATTTTATACAGATAACATTTCTTTTGACATATGATTTAAAAACGAAACATATTTAAATAAATAAATGGTATTATTTAATTAAATATGGTATAATTTGCTTAATATGGTTATTTAACATATAATACTATAAAATGTAGGAGGGGGCAAGTTATGAAAAAAGCAAAGCTTGCAAGTGTAATAATAGTAATAGCTATTCTAATGACTTCTAATGTTTATGCATCGGTTCCAATCACAGAGTTAAAAAATGTTAGCTTGATTGACAAGGGAGATTACTATGAGGTATCTTTAGACATTAAAAACTCGAAATCACATTGGGATACTGGCAAAAGATATGCTGAAGAGATTTTAGAAGAGGTACCAGATTATGAACATCTTATTGATTCCTATCTGACAGAAATTACAGGTTCCAATGAATTTTATAATCTTTTAATAAAAAGGGTTAATGACATAAAGCCACAGATTAATAAAGATTATAGAGATGAAATAGAAGGTATATCATCTGAGTTTTCAGCAGAAAAGTCTGATGTACGTGGGGATGGAAAGCTTTCTATGCAAGAAATGTATCTGTTCAATTTGATTCCAGACGTAGTTAGAGGTACGCAGTGCTCAGCTTTGGGTATATATGGTGAAAAATCTGCAACCAAAAGTACGATGGCTGGAAGAAATTTAGATTGGTATGCTGGCTCAGAAAATCAATTAGTTAAGCTGCAATGTGTTATGACTATTAAGAATGGTAATAAGTCTATTTGTACTATAGGATATTTGGGTTTTATAGGCGTTGTTACAGGTTTTAATGATAATAAAGTATTTGCAGCAATTTTAGATTCCGAAATAGGGACAGAATATTCTTCTGAATCAAAGTACTCATATCCTCTAGATTTACGGTATGCTCTTGAAAATAAAAGTACGCTTAATGATGTTGCTTCATTTATGAAATCAACTGATAGAGGATACACTTACGGACATCTGATTTTTATGTGTGACCCAAAAACTGCATCGGTTTTAGAAAATAATATAAGTTCAGCCCCTCAATCACTTCGTGCAGTAAGAAATGAAAAATCTCCTTTAAATCCAGGTATTGAGTGGGGAATTGATAACGCTTTAGGAACTGTTAACTCTTTTCAACTTAAAGGGAATTTTGACAATCATTCACCCAATGCATACAATACTGAAAGATGGAAGTCTCTCAAAGAACAGCTTTTATCAAAGGGTAATAGCGTTACAATAGATGAATTAAAACAAATTATGACTTTCAATAAAGCTACTAGTGGTATTGGACAGATGGCAGATGGTTCAATTTATAACGATATGGCACAACAAATAATTTTATTTGAACCAAAGACTCTTCATTTACAGATATTTTTCAGACCAGAAGCTGGATTACCGCTTAAACCAGAATTTAAAACAGTAAATGTTAAGTTTTAAACAAGTTAAATGAAATTTTTAAGTTAAATAACCTGCACTACAGCTTTTGAATGCTCTAGTAAAAAAAATCGCCTCTTTTCACATTCTTAGTGAAACGAGGCGATTTTATATATATTCAGTTATTGTGTTTACTCAGCAGCCATTTTCTTTAATTTCTCGTACTTCTCTTTTGCTTGGGCCTCTGCACGTATAAATAGTTCCTCTGCTTCACTAGGGAATTGCTTTGCAAGTGAAGAGAATCTAACCTGAGCAAGTAAGAAGTCCCTAAAGCTTGATTTTGGTTCTTTTGAATCCAAAGTGAAAGGATTTTTGCCTTGAGCTTTCAATTCAGGATTGTATCTGAACATATGCCAGTAGCCTGCTTCAACTGCTTGCTGCTCATTGGCTACACTTCTTCCCATGCCTTCTTTTAGTCCATGATTAATACAAGGTGCATAAGCAATGATAATTGAAGGGCCTTTATAAGCCTCAGCTTCAGCTATGGCCTTAAGTGTTTGGTTTCTATCTCCTCCAAGACTTACTTGAGCAACATAAACATTGCCATAAGTCATCATTAATGCTGCAAGATCTTTCTGGCTTTGTTTCTTACCAGAAGATGCAAACTTAGCAATAGCAGAGATAGGAGTTGCTTTAGAAGATTGTCCGCCTGTATTTGAATAGATTTCAGTATCAAATACAAGTACATTAACATCTTCACCTGATGCAAGCACATGATCAAGTCCGCCGTATCCTATATCATATGCCCAACCATCTCCACCAACAATCCACACAGTACGTTTAATGAGATAGTCCTGTTTCTCAAGAATTTCTGTAATTAGTTTGTTTTGAGTATCATCAGTGCTCTTATAGTTACTCAAAGCCTTAACTAAATTTACACTAGCGACCTTTGAAGCTTCGCCTTCATCATAGCTTACTAGCCATTGAGACAACGCTTGCTTAATATCTTCAGTAATATCTAGGCTTAAGAGTTCATTAGCTAAATCAGCTAGTTTCTCTCTCAATTGCTTAACTCCAAGATGCATACCAAATCCGAACTCAGCATTATCCTCAAAGAGAGAATTTGCCCAGGAAGGGCCTTTTCCTTCGTTGTTAACTGTATATGCAGTAGTAGGAGCAGATGCAGCCCAGATGGATGAACAACCTGTCGCATTTGCAATCATCATACGGTCCCCGAATAGCTGTGTTGCAAGCTTAATATAGGCAGGTTCACCACAACCTGCACAGGCCCCGGAGAACTCATATAATGGCGTTTTGAACTGGCTGTCTTTGATAGTTTTAGTTCCAAATCTATCACCCTTATATGAAACGTCGAAACTTGCAAATTTGTAATTTGGAATTTCTTTTTCAGTCTGTGTATCAAGTTTCTTCATAACCAAAGCTTTTTCTTTTGCAGGACAAACATCTGCACAGTTTCCGCAACCTGTACAATCCATAGTACTTACCTGTATTCTAAACTGTAAATCCTCAAGACCTTTTCCTACAGCTTTTCTGGTTACAAAGTCTTTAGGAGCATTTGCTAACTCATCCTGAGTTGCAAGTACAGGTCTAATGACAGCATGTGGACATACCAAAGAGCATATATTACACTGAATACAATTCTCTGGAATCCACTCAGGAACATTTACAGCTATTCCACGTTTTTCATATGCAGAAGTTCCGTTAAGGAAAGTACCATCTTCATAATTATTGAAAGCACTAACAGGTAAACTGTCACCATTCATAGCATTCATCGGTCTTAGTATGTTTTTAATGAAATCTGGTTCATCAACAGAATTATTCTCTTCATCAACTGCATTTTTCCAGCTATCTGGTACATTAATCTTTACAACGGCTTCAAATCCCTTATCTATAGCCTGATAATTTGTATTAACAATATTCTCACCTTTTTTACCATAAGTTTTTAGAACTGCATCCTTGAGGTATTTGGTGGCTTCCTCTATTGGAATTATATTAGCAATCTTAAAGAAGGCAGCTTGCATTATCATGTTAATTCTATTACCCAAGCCAATATTTTCTGCAATCTTTGTTGCATTAACTGTATAGAAATTAATATTATTTGTAGCAATTTCCCTCTTTAACTTTGCAGGTAGATGTTGCTCTATCTCAGCCTCACTCCATAGACAGTTCAAAACAAAGTTACCACCTGTTTTAATTCCTTTTAACAAATCATATTGGTATACATATGATTGATTATGGCAGGCGATGTAGTCAGCTTCGTCAATGAGATAAGAGGATTTAATTGGATCATCACCAAATCTCAAGTGGGATACTGTGACACCTCCTGATTTTTTGGAATCATATGCAAAGTAACCCTGAACATATTTGTTAGTATGGTCACCAATAATCTTGATAGCTTGCTTGTTTGCACCAACAGTACCATCTGAACCGAGTCCCCAGAATTTACATCTAACTGTAGATTTAGAACCAGCAGTAATCTTCTCAGATGTTGTTAAAGATGTATTAGTAACGTCATCAACAATAGCAATTGTAAAGCCGTTTTTAGGGCTTTTGAGTTTTAGATTATCATAAACAGCCTTTATATCTGAAGGAGTGGTATCCTTTGAACCTAAGCCGTAACGACCTCCAACAACTATAGGAGCATTTTCCATTTCGTATAAAGCCGCCTTAACATCAAGATACAATGGCTCACCTAATGAACCTGGTTCCTTTGTTCTATCTAATACAGCTATCTTTTTAACAGTTTTAGGAATAGCATTAAGTAAATGCTTACAAGAGAAAGGTCTATAAAGATGAACTTTTACAACACCACATTTCTCACCAGAAGCATTTAAATAATCAATAGTTTCTTCAATAACAGGAGTTATAGAACCCATAGCAATAATAATGTTCTCTGCATCAGGAGCACCATAATAATCAAATAAATTGTATTGTCTTCCAGTCATATTGCCAAGTTTATGCATATAGTCTTCGACAATACCAACGATATTGTCATAATATTTATTTGATGCTTCACGTGTTTGAAAATATATATCAGGGTTTTGAGCTGTTCCTCTTGTAACAGGATGATTTGGAGAAAGTGAGTGGTTTCTGAATTCCTCCAAAGCTTCTTTATCTAACAAAGTTGCTAAATCATCATATTCTAATGCTTCAACTTTTTGTATTTCATGTGATGTTCTAAATCCATCAAAGAAATGCAAGAATGGCAATTTACCCTTAATTGCTGCCAAATGCGCGATTGGTGCCAAATCCATTATTTCTTGAACTGAACCAGTTGCTAAAAGTGCAAAACCGGTTTGTCTAGTAGCCATTACATCTTGGTGATCTCCAAATATATTTAGAGATGAAGCTGCAAGTGCTCTCGCACTGACGTGAAATACTCCAGGTAACAATTCACCAGCAATCTTGTACATGTTTGGTATCATCAACAATAATCCCTGTGATGCAGTGTAAGTTGTTGTTAAAGCTCCAGCCTGAAGAGAACCGTGTACAGCTCCAGCAGCTCCAGCTTCCGATTGCATTTCAACTACACTTACTTTTTGACCGAATATATTTTTTTTGCCTTTAGCAGCCCATTCGTCAACATACTCAGCCATTGTTGATGATGGTGTGATAGGATAAATTGCAGCTACATCTGTAAAAGCATAAGAGATATATGCAGCAGCATTATTTCCATCCACCGTCATTTTAATCTTCGACATAAAAAATCCACCCCCGCATTTTTATTATTAATTGATTACTAAAAATATAGTAATTTAAAATGTACATTTTACTACTGAGTAATATCATGTAACATTTTTTACAACTTACTACCATTATCTACCCATTCTTTCGCACTCAAAACATTTTCTATAGAAGGAATGGAAACTTCTGAATGTTTTTGCTTGGTTTCTTCATTTGCCCAAGCAGCGGTACCTTCATTGTCAGTAGGTTTAGAACAAGTTAATCGTTTGTTTTTGTTACCTTGCAACTGATAATTTTTATTATCCATTTTCTGCCTCCTAGTGCTATTGTAATTTAATTACACTAATGTTATAAGTATTTATAAAACATACTAATCACAGTATGTGCTTTTAAAAAATTTATATTCTTACTATTTGAAATGATTTTAGCAGGATATGGTCTATCGTGTGATTTCATTCTTCTTGAGACACTAATTAAGATAGCTATGAGCAGAATTTTTTACGCAGGAATGCCCACTGTTACAGAAAATTTATTTTGCGAAGGTAAGGCATACCATATTCCAACTGAAACTTAAAGTATACATTTATTTTGAATCATAACACACAAGCAGTTAGCATTGACACTTGGTATGACAAGAATCATGACTTAATCATTAATAAAGATATACATAGTAATAGTCTCTGCAAATTATTGTGAAGGCTTTACCATTTTATAAAGAGATAGTAAAATAAAGGCTAGGAATACTATGAACCACTGCATATGCAACGCACTGCATATGCGGTGATTTAAAATATGATTTTTATATATTTTAAATACAGTTTAAAGGAGTTTTCAATGAAAAGGATAAATCTTAACTTTGATTGGCAATACAGAATGGATTTCAAGGATGAGTATGTTGAGGCTGGAGATAATGTTGAAGGCTTTGAACTGGTAAACATACCACATACAAATAAAGTTCTTGATTACAACAATTTCGATGAGTCTGAGTATCAGTTTGTTTCTTGCTATAGAAAGCAAGTTCTCATAACTTCTGAATATAGTGGCAAAGCAGTTATTTTAAAGTTTGAAGGGATTGCTTCCTATGCCAAGCTATACATAAATGGTCAATATGTAGCTGAGCATTTTGGTGGCTATACACCATTTGAAATAGATATTTCTGAAAAGGTGCTTTATGGAGAAGAGAACCTTTTTGTAATAGTCTGTGATTCAACAGAAAGGTCTGATATTCCTCCGTTTGGAAAGGTTATTGACTATTTGACTTATGGTGGAATATACCGTGAGGTATGGTTGGAAATCAAAGAGAAAACATATATTAAGGATATTTTTATTAGGACTTTTAATGTTTTGGATAATGCAAAAACAGTAGATATAGATGTAGAACTCTCTGGGCAATGTGAGGACGCGAATATTTTATTTCAGATATTAAATAAAAACAATGATATGGTGAGTTGCTTCTCATACAACTTGGGCAAAGAAAAAAAGGGAAGTATAAGAGGACGAGTTTCAAATGTGGTACTTTGGGATTTGGAAAATCCAAATTTATATAAATTAAGAGCTATGCTAAAACAAAATGGAAAATTACTTGATGAAACCAGCTTAAACTTTGGTTTCAGAGAGGTTTGCTTCAGACCTGATGGATTCTATATTAATGGGCGAAAGACTAAACTGATTGGACTCAACAGGCACCAATCCTATCCATATGTGGGATATGCAATGCCAGAAGCAGCACAAAAAAAGGATGCAGATATTTTGAAGTTCGAGCTTGGGGTAAACATTGTCAGAACATCACATTACCCGCAGTCAAAGCATTTCTTGAATAGATGTGATGAAATAGGACTTCTGGTATTTGAAGAAATTCCAGGTTGGCAACATTTAGGACAAGGGAAATGGAGAGACATCGTTTGTCAAAATCTAAATGACATGATTATTCGTGACAGAAACCATCCAAGCATTGTTATATGGGGTGTTAGAGTCAATGAATCAGCTGACTGCGATGAATTATATATTAATACAAACAAAATAGCGCATGGGTTGGATAATACAAGGCAAACAGGTGGGGTAAGAAATTTTAAGGATAGCCATTTACTTGAGGATGTTTATACTTATAATGATTTTATTCATATAGGAAGCAACACAGCACTCGATCAACCAAACAAGGTCACAAAAACTAACGCACCATACTTGGTTACTGAACACAACGGTCATATGTTTCCAACAAAACGTTTTGACGATGAAGAAAAAAGACTAGAACATGCATTTAGGCATATGAGGGTTATCGACAATATGATGGGGAGCCCGCGCATAAGTGGGGCTATTGGTTGGTGTATGTTTGACTACAATACTCACAAGGACTTTGGAAGTGGTGATAGAATATGCTACCATGGTGTTGGAGACATGTTCAGGATACCAAAGCTTGCATGGTATGCTTATGCTTCTCAACAAGATAGTACTCCTATAATGGAGATATCTTCAGCAATGGATATTGGAGAGCATCCTGCTGGTGATATAGGAACAGTGTATGCTTTTACAAATTGTGATTATATAAAGTTATTTAAAAATGATGAATTAATTAAGGTTTTTTATCCCGATAAAAAGCAATTCCCAAATGTTAAACATCCCCCAATAAAGATTGATGACTTTATAGGAGAGTTGCTTCAGAAATATGAGAACTTTTCTGCTAGGGATTCAGATAGGCTGAAAAGTGTATTGAGAGCAGCCTCGCAATTTGGACTTAATTTACCACTTGGTTCAAAAATAGCAATGGGAAGACTAATGCTTAAATATAAGTTATCTCTAGATGATGGTATGAGATTGTTTGGAACATACGTTAGCAATTGGGGTGGACAGAGAATATCCTTTAAGTTTGAGGGATATAAAGGCGGACAACTTGTAAAAACAGTAATTAAAACTACTTCAACCTTAGCTCATCTAGAAGTACTTCCAGATAGCCTACAGCTTAACGAAAGTGAAACCTACGATGTAACTAGAATTGTTATGAAAGCACTTGATGAAAATGGTAATTTGCTAACCTATTCAAATGATGCAATGAATTTAGCTACAGAAGGACCAATAGAGATTATTGGGCCTAAGTATATAGCACTAATCGGTGGTGTAAGGGCTTTCTGGATTAAAACCACTGGGGCATCCGGAACAGGCATTGTAATCATAACGTCTGAAAAGTATGGTGATTCCAAAATAGAAATCGAAGTGAATAAATCAAGTATACACGCATAAGTCACTAACTAAATAAAACGTAACTTTTTTCCTCTAAAAGTCATAATATGTAATATAGAACCCTGTTAATGTTAAATTTAGAGGAGGTATATTTGTGCAAAATTATAATAGGCCATATGTTAAAAATAATATGATGGGCCCCAATTATGCTAATAGTATGATGAACCCCAACATGAACCCTAGCATGAACCCTAGCATGGGCCCCAACATGAGCCCCAACATGAACCCCAACATGAGCCC
>JAEWAX010000103.1 GCA_023391425.1 Bacillota bacterium
CACTCCAAAATTCAAAAATGA
Source organism: Bacillota bacterium (assembly GCA_023391425.1). GTDB lineage: Bacteria > Bacillota > Clostridia > Acetivibrionales > DSM-1351 > Ruminiclostridium. The sequence continues at coordinate 22 of JAEWAX010000103.1, forward strand.
CAGATGTGGAAAAGATCTTCATGAATTAAAAGCCTGCTAAAATTCCAACGAAATCTAATAGGCCTATTAAAGTGCGCTCAAAATTTACAAAATTGTTAATTTACTATAGAGTAATCAACAATTTAACAACTATAAATATCAAAAGCAAAAGAAAGGAGTATCGCTCACTACTTTTTAAGTAGTTTTGCGACACTCCCTTTTTATTTGATGGTAAAAATATTTGTCAAAGTTACAAATACGAGCAAAATAGAGGGTATTTTTATATAAATGAAATATGGTAGGCTAACTAATTGATAAGATGCCATTAAAAATTAGCAGAGAACTTGATTGTTATAGAAAGTCGCCAGCTAAGCTGGTGGTTATGACTTATCAAACGAGATAAATTGTAGTATTCTAAAAGAGTAAAGGCAATAATGTATTTGGAAACTTACTTTTGAAAGGGGTTTTATTATGTCTTTTGAAAGAATCAAATCTGGTATTCAAAGTATGGATATTATTTTAGATAATATCAGGTATGGTGATAATGTCGTAATGCAGGTTACCTGTCTGGACGATTTTAGAAAGATGGCTAAAGAATTTGTAAAACAGGCTATTGTTGATAATAGAAATATTAATTATATTAGGTTTGCAGGACATGAGCCAATATTAGAAGAACAAGAAGGGCTGAAGATTTATCAGCTGAATACTGCTTCTGGATTTGAGCTATTTTCGATTCAAGTTCATGAAATTATTGAGAAAGAAGGATATCAGGCTTTTTATGTATTTGATTGCCTATCTGACTTGCAGGTTGCTTGGTCTACAGATTTAATGATGGGTAATTTTTTCTGCATAACTTGTCCTTATCTATTTGAATTAGATACGGTTGCCTACTTTCCTATTTTATGTGGACATCATGATTATACAACTATCGCTCGTATACAAGAAACTACACAATTATTGTTGGATATTCACTCGAATAATAAGGATATATATCTGCATCCGATAAAAGTCTGGAATCGTTATTCAACAGAAATGTATCTTCCTCATAAACTCAATACAAAAGGTGAATTTGAATGCTTGATTAGTAGCGTAGATCTTGCAGATTATTATAGGTTAATTCATTTAGAACAGGCTAAGCAAGAAGAGCAGAATATAGATAGTTATGAAAGATTTTTTAAAGAAGCGATAGCTTCGTTTTATAACGGGAATATCAGCGACAATACAGTAAATAAGATAAGCCTCAGTATGATGACACATGAACGTAAAATGGCTGCTATGATAAAAAAAGAATTTTCACCTGAGGACTTTTTCTTTATCAAAAAGAGAATGATTGGAACAGGTACCATAGGCGGGAAAGCCTGTGGGATGCTACTTGCAAGGAAGATGCTAGAAAATTATCTTCCTGATTGTGCTAAGTATATGGAGCCTCATGATTCATTTTATATTGGGACAGATGTATTCTATTCATACATTGTCGAAAACAAGTTATGGAATTTACGTATGATGGGGCGTAAGGAAGAAAACTATTTTGAAATGGGAGAAGAGCTGTCTAAAGCTATATTAGGAGGGAAATTTTCTGAGGCAGTTCGCGCACAGTTCAGAAGAATGCTTGAGTACTTTGGTCAGATTCCTATTATTGTACGTTCCAGTAGCTTTTTGGAGGATGGTTTCGGGAATGCCTTTGCCGGAAAGTATGAATCGGTATTCTGCCCAAATGGATTAAGTCCGGAAGAAAGGCTTGAAAACTTTGAAAATGCGGTTAGAAGAATTTATGCCAGTACTATGAATAGCTCGGCTCTGGAATATCGAAGAAAAAGAGGTATGGCTGAAGCTGATGAACAAATGGCAATTTTAGTTCAGCGTGTCAGCGGTACCAAATTTGGCGATTATTATATGCCATGTGCAGCAGGAGTTGGTTTTTCGTATAGTGTTTACCGATGGAGTGATGAGCTGAGTCCAGATGCAGGCCTCTTAAGGCTCGTTGCCGGACTTGGAACAAAGGCAGTTGATCGGACAGGTATTGACTACCCAAGACTGGTTAATTTAGATAATCCCGAAAATACTACTCTAGTAAATGAAGAGGAAAAACATCGTTTTTCACAGCGTAATTTAGATGTTATCAATACAAAATCCAATATATTAGAGGAAATGTCAGCTAGCGATCTGATTCCAAAGCTACCAAAATGGTATACAGACATTATCTGTGAACATGATCGCACAGCTGAAAGATTGTTTAGTGAAAGAGGCCAATCGCGTTTAGTTCAGTTTGTATCGTGTCTTGGTGTGGTGAAGGTTAAAGAACTTATGGTCCTGATGAAGGATATAATGGCTACTTTGCAGCAGCATTATGGAACACCGGTTGATATAGAATATACCATCAATTTCGGCCCAGATGGTAATTTTGTAGTAAATCTGCTTCAATGCAGACCTTTATATGTTTGGCAATCTGCCACAAATCAGAGTGTACCTAAAATCAATGAAGAAAATATATTGTTTCAGGTTAATAGAAGCTTTATGGGTAATAGCGCAAAAGTAAACGTTGATATAGTTGTATATATCGATTCTACAAAATATTATAAAATTCCCTATAATCAGAAGAGTATCGTAGCAGGATTAGTCGGAAAGGTTAATAAATACTATATGAATAGCGGGAAAAATATTATGCTTGTCAGTCCTGGACGTATTGGAACCTCTTCACCAGAATTAGGGGTAGGGGTTACTTTTTCTGATATTTCAAACTTCCGTGTAGTATGTGAATACGAGGATGCTAAAATTGGTTTTTTCCCCGAATTATCCTATGGAAGTCATATGTTTCAGGATATAGTTGAAGCAGAAATGTTTTATGTCGCAATTATGGATAAAAAGGATAAAGACAATAAAATTTTCAATAAAGACATTTGGGCAGGAAAGGAGTCTGCTTTTAATAGAATTTTGCCATCAACAGAAAATCCATTAGATGTTGTCAAAATATATGAAGTAGCTTCGGAAAAACCGCTTAGTTTATACGCAGACTTTCAAAATAGAACAGCAACCTGCGGGTATTTTAATAAGTGAAATTTCAGAAATAAATAGATGGTACTAGTAGTCAAGTTAAAAATAAATAAACTACAGAATTAGTTTGGCACGAGAGTCCTTTATTGAAATAGTATGCAAGCAGGGTTAATGGGATAGCTATCTTAGGTGAGAAACATAGATTTTCATTTTTATTCAAAAAGAGCATTGAGTGACAAGTAGACTAGTATATTCTTGTGCTATTCTATATCCGAGGAGGTACTTATATGCATGCATGGGAAGCAATACAAAAATCTTTGGACTATATTGAGGACAATCTCTCAGAAGATATTAAAATTGAAACTCTAGCAAATGTTGCTACATTATCACCATACTATTTTCAGCGCCTGTTTGCTCGTTTGGTAAAGAAGCCAGTGAATGAATATGTGAAGTTACGTAGATTAGCAAAAGCATCGGAAGGCCTTAAGAATAAGGAAAAGCGAATACTTGATATAGCACTTGATTGTGGGTTTTCAGACCATGCCAACTTTACTCGGGCATTTAAGCGAGCATATAGAATTACACCAGAGGAGTATCGGGATTCTCTTGTCATACTCAATCAGTTTGTCAAGCCAGACTTGTTACTAAACTATGTCATGATTGATGAAGATGTACCATTATTGGCTGATGGTATAGTAGTTGAAGTAACTCGCAGAAAGTTAGATAAACCTCGCATATTTTTTGGAATTGAGGGTGAGGTTCCAATTGCAGAACTAATTGGAGGCCGAACAACCGGCATTTCTTCGACTGGCGGATTATGGGATGAGTTCCACCGTAAAAAATCAAGTATTCCGCATTTGCTGGCCAACGGAAATGAGTTTGGTCTTCTTTATAGTGGAAATGCGAGAGAAGGCTATTGCACTTATATGGCTGGGGCTGAAACTACTGGAAATATTGGAACTGAGGCTACTGAAGATGCAAAAGCTGAGGAATATACTACATATACACTTCCTTGTGGTGAATACGTTGTTTGCTGCTTTGAAGCAGAGAACTTTGAACAACTAATTGGTTCGGCGGTATTCAAAGCATCCACCTTCATGGAGGGCTGGATGAAAAAGCACGGACTGACTTGTGGTGATTTCGCTGCTGAGATATATTACGATATTGGTCCTGACGCGAAATATATGGAGCTGTGGCTACCAATGTGTCTATATCAAAGAAATTTCAAACAGACGGAAATATGGGATAAAACTGATGGAACGAAGGAACCATCACTGGAAACAATCAGTGCCTATGTAAAAAGTCCTTTGTGGGAACAACTGCGCAAACATCTGGAAGAACAGTATAAGATAAAACCCATACTTGAATACAGCAGATGTTCCAAGCAGCAGGGGTGGAATTTGAAGTACAAAAAGGCTGGCCGCAGTTTGTGCACCTTGTACCCAATGGAGGGCTACTATATTGTCCTCGTTGTCATTGGTTATCGTGAACGTGTGGAAGCAGAATTAGCACTCCCTTTTTTTACACAATATTTACAGCAGCTATATCATGAAACAAAAACCGGTATGGGCCAGAAGTGGCTTATGATTAATGTGACAGATGCTGCGGTGCTGAAAGATGTAAAGCAATGTATTTCTATTCGCAGAGGAATAAAAAATAAATAATCTGGAGGTAATAAAATGTCAATCGTTTCTGCTATTAATTTAATAGAGCAAGCTGAGCAGCATGTCCTTTCTATCCGAACTATAATACATTTTGACAATTATCCGAAAGTTGCTGGGCAAGCCTATGGAAAAATAATGGAGTATGCAATACCAAATAACCTGCTGTTTTCAGGTGCTCCATTTGTATGCTACCATAACGCAAATCTTGAAAACCTCGATGTGGAGATGGGCTTTCCTGTTGCAAAACCAGTTGAAGGAAATAGTGAAATTGTTGGATATACTATTCCTATACAAAAAGTGGTGTCAGGCATTTTCTTAGGCTCTTATGGGGATACTGACCTATTGATGATGGAAATTATACAGTGGATATCAGAGCAGGGCTATGAGCAAAAAGGAGAGATATATAATTATTATTTAAATGATGCAAATCGCCCTGCAAGTGAATTGCTTACACAAATTGTCGTACCGGTAAAATAGAAAATGTATTAGAAGATTTGAATAGCACTTCTTAAAAGTGTTCACGCAATGCTTTTCGTTAGATTTCTGCATCAGACCAGTGATTTTTTGCCAAATTAATAAAGCCTAACAAAAGTGGAGATATCCACTTGTCCTTATGGTATATAAGCTGCGAACAGATTTTATAATTGTTTTTATAAGCTAAAGGAATAAGCTCCTTGTTTTCTACTTCCTTGGTTACAGCGATTTGAGGTAGTACGCAGATACCAAGACCACTCATTGAGATTTCCTTTATGGCCTGTATACTATTAGTTTCTAATATGACTTTAGGTTTAATGTTAGAGGCTAGCATGTCATTTACAAAAGCACCTCGATAGCAGCACCCAGGTTCTGTTAGAACAAAAGCTTCATTGGTAAAGTCTTTAGAAGCTACATGGGCTTTTGATGTTAATGGATTTTCTGGATATGACAGCATCAAGATTGGTTCAGGCAATTCAAACTGGGATATAATAGAAGCATCTTTTATTTCGTTACCAATAGTAAAGGCAATATCAATAGCATTATCGCATAACATAGGGAGAAACTGGTCACAACTGAGCAATTTTAGACAAATATCTATATTAGGATGCTGCATTTTATATTTTTTAATTATTCTTGGAAGGCGATAGATGCATAACGATTCTGCAACTCCAATGTTGATACTTCCATTTATCGCATCAGAAGGAGCTATTAACTCTTTCATGTTTGATGAGATTGCTACCATTTGAGTGGCATATGGAATAAGTGACTTTCCAGCAAGAGTAAGTGATACACTTTTTCCAATACGTTCAAATAATTTTACATCTAATTCTTTTTCTAGCTGCTTAATTTGTGCAGTAATACTTGATTGGGCATATCCTAGTAAATCAGCTGTTTTAGTAAAGTTCTGGATTTTACATAATGCAAGAAAGGTGTTCAACTGCTTTATATCCATAGTGTTCTCCTTTATTATCAATAGATAAAAGCGATTATAATTATAGAAACTATTCGTTATACTAATCGATAATTGTATGATAACATGATTTTAAGGACAATACAATTAAGAATTGTTATAGTGTTTTTGGAAAAGGAGAATGTGAAAATGATTAGTAAAGTAAATTTGAGGGATGAAGTTAATGCAGTTAAAGATTTATACGTTTATCAAAAAATAGGTTACCTGAATAAGCACATACTTAGTGTTGTACAAGTGGAGGACCGGACATTAGATTTTCACGTACATGAAGCTTCCGACGAAATGTTTTTTGTGATAGAAGGAACATTTCAGTTAGAAACAGAAGAAGGCTTACTCAGAGTAAATGAGGGAGAATTTGTTATTGTTCCTAAGGGAACAAAACACAGGCCAGTAGTCAATTCCTTGGCTAAGTTTTTAATGGTAGAATTAGAAGGAACATTGAATAAAGAAAATAGTGGAGATTTGTATGAAGAGTAGATAGCATAAGATTAGCAAAAATTTGAAATGTAAAAAACCAGTCTTTGAGTTCATTGAAGGCTGGTTTTTTGTTGTTACATTTCTGAACTTTAAGGGCAAGAAAATAAGTTAAGAATATTGACTTGATAAAAATGGTAAATCTTAAGAAATCTTAAGGTTTTACTGTGTAAGTTATTTGGATTTCTCCTTTAAAATTAAGGTGTTAAAGAATTTTACGAGGAGAAATCATTATGAAGATTTTAAAAAATGTTTCAAAAATAGTAGGATGTTTAATCCTCATTATTGTAGTTATTGTTGTAATCCAAACACTAACCACTGCGTCAAAGCAGGTGAAAGTGGTTAATACAAGCCTATATATTAATCTTGATATGGACAAGGCAAGCAGAAACTTATCAAAGGCACTTCAGTTTAAAACAATTTCTTATACGAATCCAGAGGAATTTGATTATACTGAATTCTTAGGATTACGTCAATTTATTGATGACACCTATCCAAATGTAAAAACTAATCTAAAAAAAGAGACAGTTAATCAGAATAGTTTACTTTATACTTGGGAAGGAGCAAATAGTGAATTAAAACCCTTGATATTGTGTGCACATATGGATGTTGTCGGAGTGGAAGAGGCTACACTTGGCGAGTGGAAGTACCAACCGTTTTCAGGCGCAATTGCAGAAGGTAAAATATGGGGAAGAGGTGCAAGGGACAATAAATGTCAAGTGTTTAGTATATTAGAAGCAGTTGAGTACTTGATTGTGAAGGGATATAAACCAGAAAGGACCATCTATCTGGCATTTGGACACGATGAAGAAGTACTTGGAGTGAATGGAGCCGCAAAGATTGCAGGGCTGCTTGAAAAACGTGGTGTTGTTGCAGAATGCCTGATTGACGAAGGTGGAGCAATCGTAGAGAAAAGCATTCCTGGAGTAAGTGGTAAGGTTGCCTTGATTGGAACCGCTGAGAAAGGTTATCTGACATTAAAAATATCTACGAGTATGGAGGGCGGACATTCAGCTGATCCTGCTAACGAAACAGCAATTGGTGCTATAAGTGCAGCAGTCTCCAAGGTTGATAAATATCAGTTTGATGGAACACTAGATTACGTTTGCCCTATGTTTGAGTATACAGCAGCAGAAGCAAGTTTTCCGATGAAGGTGGTATATTCGAATCTTTGGCTGACTAACGGTATTCTAAAAAATATTTTGGCTGGTTCTTCGGATACTGATGCTTCGATTAGAACAACTAAGGTAGCCACAGTATTTAACGCAGGTTTTAAGGATAATGTGGTACCAAAAGAGGCAAGTGCATTAATTAACCTAAGGCTTATGCCTGGGCATACAATTCAAGGTACAATTCAAACAATTTCTGATATAATTAACAATAATAAAATAAAAATAGAAACTGTTGGCTTTTATAATGAAGCACCAGAGCAGGCATCATCAGATACAGACTCTTTCCGTACAATACAGAAGTCCTTAAAGCAGGTATTCCCGGATTCTATAAGTGTTCCATATTTTGTCACCGGGGGTACGGATGCGAAGCATTATACTAATATTACTAAGAATCTTTATAATATGACACCCTCAATTAAGGAGAAGGATGAAGAAGGACATGGTGTGAATGAAAGAATTCCTATTGATAATTATGAAGAATATATTAAGGTGTTTATACAATTGATTAAGAATATGTAATACTATTTCACATTTAAAATATAGAAAAGACATATTTTAAATCGCCGTATATGGGGTGCGCTACATAAGCAGCGGTTCATAGTATTAAACAACATTTGCGATTTGCGGCTTCGCGAACGCGGCAGACGAGACTATTTGGCTATAAAATTTCTGAAAGATACATCTAGAAAGAGGTTACATATGAAAGTACATAATATAATTTCAAGCTTAAAAGAATATATTATAATTTCACATTTAAGAAATAACAGAGTAGTACTTAAAATTGAAAAGAGCATCTATTCAGAGTTAATTGTATGGTTACTTATATGTTTAATTATAGCAAGTGCATTTTGCGCTATTTGTATTCCTAGTTTTCAATCGCTGGGTATTTTTGAGCAGAAGCATGTGAATTATGAAAATGCAAGAATAGAAGCATCCCAAGAAATTCAAAATTTTATTGATGATCTATATGAATTTTCAGATGAGTCTGATCCCTTTCTTAAGGGAGAGGTGTCAAATATGCAAGGCGAAGCCTATTTGGTGGATAACAAGGGTACTGTTATTGTAGCTGGTGATGAGAACACAGTGCCTTCGCTGCAGATAGATTTAGGAGTGTGGAGACAAAATGCAAAAAATGGAAACAGGGGTGCGCAGTTTTTTGTTTGCTATCCTTTGCTTATAAATAATCAAATACACTATATACTTCAGAACACAAAACTTTATGGGAAGATAACCTATTCGTCTGAAGTGAGTTATATGATATCTGGTTTACTTGCAGTTGTGGTGTTTTTTATACTGGTTTTTCTGGGTATAAGAAAAAAGATAAGATATATTGAATATCTAGCTAGTGCAGTTGATAAAATTTCGAAGGGTGATTTAAACTATCAGGTTACTTTAAGCGGAAATGATGAGCTTACTCAGGTGGCAGGCAGTATTAATGAAATGGAAGAGAGTTTGCTTAGAAAGATTGAATATGAACGAAAAGAAGAGCGTGCAAATAGAGAATTAATCACCAATCTGTCCCATGATTTTAAAACACCTGTAACCATTATACTTGGCTATATAGATATTCTCAGAAGTAAACAATTCAAGGATGAAAAAGAACATGATACATACTTGGAAACGGCTTATCAAAAGGCGGAATCGTTACGTGAAATGATATTGAAGCTATTTGAATTGATTGATACAGGAAAAGGAAGTCAGACTCTCGTGCGTAGTGAGGTAAATCTCTCCCGACTGCTTCGGCAAATTGTATTAGAACATGAGCCTCTAGCTGAAGAAAGAGGACTTTCGGTTAAAACTGACATCCGAGAGGAAAAATTGATGGTCTCTCTCGACTTAGAAAAGATAACAAGCGTGATGAATAACCTAATGATTAATGCGTTGAAATACTGCTCAGAAAAAGGTGAGATACATGTTACTCTGGAAAAGGGAGAAAGTAGTGTGCTGTTGACAATAAATAATACCTGTAGTGAGATGAAAGAAGATGATGTAGAAAATCTGTTTGAAAAATTCTATCGCGGAGATAAGGCAAGAAACAGTACAATTGAAGGTAATGGTTTAGGGTTAAGTATTGTAAAGAATATTGTCGAACTTCATGATGGAAAAATATGGGTTGAATATGCTAATGGTGAAATTTCTTTTATCATTAGATTAAGGAGGTAGGTATGGAGGCAGGAACAATACTGATTGTAGATGACGAAAAGGATATTCGGGATATTGTAGGAATTTATCTTGAGAATAGTGGCTATCGTATCATAAAGGAAGAAGATGGACAAAAAGCGTTAGAATTGCTAGAGCAAGAAAAGATTGATTTGGCTATAATTGATGTCATGATGCCGAGGATGGATGGAGTTCAATTGTGCATGAAAATTCGAGACAGTAGAAATCTTCCGATTATTATGTTGTCAGCAAAGAATCAAGATATGGATAAGGTGCTTGGCCTATCTGCTGGAGCAGATGACTATCTTGCAAAACCTTTTAATCCAGTAGAGCTACTTGCGAGGGTTCGCGCACAATTACGTAGATTTAACGAACTAAATCCGAATAGTGGTAATAATGGCGTGCTAAAATATAATGGATTAACCTTATACCTTGAAAATCATAAAGCTATGCTTGATGACAAGGAGGTTAGGTTAACTCCAACAGAGTTCGCAATTTTGAAGTTGTTATGGGAAAACAAAGGAGTTGTGTTTTCAACCGATCGGATATACAATCGCATATGGTCAGAAGAAGAGTACGAGGTTGATAATACAGTGATGGTACATATTAGAAATCTTCGAGATAAGATAGAAAGAGATAAGAAGAACCCAACTTATATTAGGACGGTTTGGGGTGTGGGATATAAATTTGGAGATTGAGGTTATAATGAGTGCATTTGCAATAGGGCTTGAGTTTTTTATTAAACTTATAACAGGGGGTTAAATTAGTGTCTGAGCAGAGTATTAAATGTGAAGGTCTATTTGAAAAAACAATTCTACTTGTTGATGATGAAAAAGATATAACCAATCTGCTTGAGGAAGTATTGCGTAAGGATGGATTTAAGAAAATTCTAAAAGCTTCCAGTGGGCAGGAAGCCGTAGAACTATGTAAAATTTATCAGCCAGATACGGTTGTCCTGGATATTATGTTTCCTGATATTGACGGGATAGAGGTATGTAAAAAAATTCGAGAATTCTCATATTGCCACATTATGTTTTTATCCTCCAAAAACGATGATATAGACAAAATACTTGGTCTCAGCAGCGGGGGCGATGATTATGTAACAAAGCCATTCAGCCCAAGAGAAATTGTGTTTCGTATCAAAGCACAGCTTCGCAGACAACAATACAGCAACGTGGGGAAAAACGACATAAAACTGGAAATTCTCATAGGCGATTTGAAAATTGACACCGAAGGCTGCATGGTATATAAAAACGGCAAGGAGCTGGAACTGACAGCAAGAGAATTGGGATTACTTCGTTACCTTGCTGAGAATCCGAACAAAATCATCAGCAAAGAACGTCTATATGAACAAGTCTGGGGTGAGGACAGTATAGGCTTCGATAACGCTGTCATGGTGCATATCCGGCATATACGTGAAAAAATAGAAGATGATCCGGCTAGTCCAAAGCTGCTACAAACTGTAAAAGGGCTTGGATACAGGCTCGTGAAAAGGGTTGAATAAATGAAACAGTCAAGATATAAATCTGTATTTCATATATACGTTATTTTCTTCATTCTGCTAATCGGATCGTTTGTGGCAGGGTTTTGCATGATACTTTATAACATCACCATACAAAAACCAGATGGACAGATTACTATCAGTAACTGGCCTATTGATTTTACGAGGAATTTCTCTGAATACATAACTTTTGCGGATAATACGGCCCAGATAAAGCAGTCTGGTCTTAATCTGTTACAGGAAAACAGACTATGGCTTCAGATTATCGATACAAACGGAAACGAAATTCAAAGTTTTTATAAGCCACAAGAAATTCCGGTGCATTATTCTCCTTCGGATTTTCTTGATATATATCAGAATGGGACAAGAAATTATTCGGTATTCTTAGATAGTATTCACTCGGACAAGATGGAGTGGACATATATTATAGGTTTTCCTGTGCACATTTCTAAAATCACCATGTATGTCAATAAAGACAGATTTGCTACGGTCAAACCTATTGCTCTCGTTATGACATGTGTTATGCTGTTTATATTAATAATATCGGGATTCGTTTATAGCTTTAGAATTACAAAGCAGATGGAACGGATGAGAAAATCCATCAGAGAAATTGCTTCGCGTACCTATCTGCCTGTTGTGAATAACAGCTCATTTGGCGATGTTTATGAGGAATTAAGTGTTTTGAACTCGGAAATCAAGTCAAGTGATGAGGCAAGGGCAAAAAACGAAAAGCTACGCGAGGAATGGATCTCCAATATCACCCATGATTTAAAAACTCCTCTGTCACCCATCAGGGGATATGCTGAACTTATTTCTGATATGGAATGTAAAACAGGGTCTGAAGAGATAAGAAAATATGGTGACATTATTCTGAAAAATACAGCTTATGCCGAGGAACTAATCAACGATTTAAAGCTTACCTATCAGCTTAAAAATGAAATGCTTCCGCTCCATAAGAGCAACCAAAACATTGTCCGTTTCACTAAAGAGCTTGTGATTGACCTACTCAATAATCCAGAATATGAATCAAGGAAAATCTCTTTTTTCAGCTCCAGTGAAAATATAGAGCTTTCGTTTGATACAGTGTTATTAAAACGTGTACTGAACAATCTGCTTATCAATGCGTTGATACATAACAGCGAGGATACCGTGGTTTCAGTTTCTATCAAGGTGGAGGATAAAATTCAAATTAGCATACAGGATAATGGCCGTGGAATGACAAAGGAAGAACTGGACAATTTATTTGTCAGGTATTATCGTGGAGACAATATGGAGGCAAAACCAGAAGGCTCAGGTTTGGGAATGGCAATTGCCAAACAAATTATTGAACTGCATGGGGGTAGCATTTTTGCAGAAAGCAAGCAAGGCTCAGGTACGTGTATCACTATTGAGTTCCCTACTCAAAATTAAGATTAAATTAAGTTTCATAAGATTGTGAATTAAGGTTGCAGGTCTACACTTGCATTATTTCAAATGATTCAAAATTAAGATTAAATTAAGGCTAGCTAAAAGATAAAAAAAGATTGATGGCTTATATTGATAAATGTAAGTCATCAATCTTTTTTTTCTTGGATTGAAAACGAATCTAAACTTAATAGAGAAAGTAGGTGCATGTTTGAAAATTATTCTAAAGTACATTTTAAACAATATCAAAGAGAGGAAACTCAGGACAGCGGTAATGCTGCTGTCCATAATTCTGTCAACAACCCTGTTGTTTGTATCGCTTGCCATTGGCGATTCTTATAACAGTGCCCAACAAAAAATGGCAAAAGGTTTTGCAGGAACAGCAACCATATCGGTTTCGGCAAAACCGGACGCAAGTGGCAATATGGTGTGGATTTCAGAGGGAGAAATACCTAAGCTTGCATCCATAAAGAATGAAGTAGGTTTTTTAACGGCATCGGCATTATACAGTGATGATGACTATTATGAGAACTTTGATCTCATTGCAGCCAACTTAAATGAACTGGCCACCATCAACAAGCCCCGGTTGGTTGATGATGCTGAGCTTACGGATTTTACCGGATATAGTATTGTTTTACCTGAGAAATTCACAGCCAAATATGGCATTAAGCCAGGGGATGCCATGACATTAATAATTGGCGGAAAGGAGTATGATTTCAAGCTTGCCGCCATCGCGGCTTATGATAAGGTGTTCCTTAGGCAAACAAGAGGATTTAACGCTTTAGTTCCTAAAGAAACTCTTTCGGAAATATTAAAAGCTTCAAATGGCAACAGCAAGATATTAATAGAACCTGCCATAGGGGTTGCTACTGATGTATTGAAATCAGAATTAGCATCCGCTATGTCTCAGAAACGTTACAGTGTAACAAAAACCTATGACCAAGCACAGGTTGCAGCAGCTGCAAAACAAAAAGCACTGCCGTGCTACCTTATCAGCTTTTTTTCCCTTATTATGAGTGTTTTTATTATTTTCAGCAGCTATAAGGTTATCACAATGGAGCGACTGCCAGTGATTGGAACCTTCCGTAGCATCGGTGCCACCGAAAAGGCAACTACAAAAATATTGATGATTGAGAGCCTGTTATATGGAATTATCGGAGGGCTGATAGGTATACCACTGGGTTACGGGACGCTGAAGCTGATGCTTGAAGGATTGGGGGAATCTCTAGAAATAGGTATTGAAATACCTATTGTGGTTTCTCCACTAAATATCCTACTATCCTGTATCGTAGCAGTTGCAGTTTCACTACTCAGCGCCTATATTCCTATACGTAGAGCAAGCAGTCTCCCTGTGAAAGATGTGGTTTTGGGAATGGTGGAAGAAAAGAAAACCTCAAACAAAACAAAGCTCGGTTTTGGAATTGTGCTTTTTATTCTGTCTCTCGCCCTTCCGATGATTCCAGGTGATAAAAACGATAATCTTCTCATGGCTGCAGGCGGCTTCTCTTTACTAGGACTAATTGTAGCTACAATTATTGTAATACCTTTAATAGCAGACACTTTATCATATGTGTTCGAACGTGTTTACGGTGTGATTCTGGGTAACGAAGGTAAACTCGCAGCCCGAAATATGAGACAGAATAAAAACATCAATCAGAACATAACTCTTTTATTTATAAGCCTTTCGGCAGTAATTGTAATCAGTGTAGTGACAAGCTTTGCCATCTCCTACATTTGCGACGTATTTGGCGGAGGAGCGTTGAACGGAACAGTCAGTGGTGACATGAGCACTGAGTTTATAGAGAAAGTCAAAAGCATTGACAGCATTGAAAAAGTCTCGGCTGTTTACGAACTGGATAACAAAATCAGCGCAGACAGTGTTTTATTAGGGCGGACAGAAGGGCTGGAGGATTTGAGCTTGCATAATTTTATGCTTAATATCAAGTACGAGAATGAAAAAACACAAAAATATATTGAAGACAAATTTGATAAAGACAGAAATATCCTGTTTAGCAGAGATTGCTTGAAAAAGCGCAAACTAATTGTCGGGGATACTATAAGCCTTAGTTATAACGGACAGGCTTACAAGTATAAGATCATTGGCAGTTTCATATCTCGTGCCGATAATTCGGAGGCCTTCATCCCTGGCAAATATGCAAAGAGTGATTTTAACTCGGTTAACTACGGAACACTGACTTTTACTGCCACTAATCCAGAAGCAGTGATAGTCCAGATTCGAAATTTGTTCGGAAACAAATATAATTGGAGCCGCACTATCGAGGAATTCTATGAAGACACTATGGGTGTTGTTAGTGCGTTTTTGGAGCCTATGAAAAAACTCACCTACTTTATCCTTCTGCTTGCAACCATAGGAGTTATTAATAACCTGCTCATCAATTACATTCAAAAGAGACGTGCAATTGCCATGTACAAATCTGTCGGTCTAAGCAACAAGCAGAATGTCAAAATGGCATTGATTGAAGGCTTTACATCGGGGGTAATCGGCGCGGCAATAGGGCTTTTTGTATCGTATATGGAACTAAAGACAATATTTATTGTGGCAGGGCCAAAAATTTCCGTGGAACCGGAGTTTAGTGCTGGGGTATTTATCATGACTGGACTTGCTGGAATCGTCATTACTTTGGTGGGTTCCATCGTGCCAATACTAAAAGGCTCTAAAATGAAGCTTGTAGAAGAAATAAAATTTGAATAGATATTAAGGAGATTGAATTATGAATAACAATAATATTGCCATAGAAGGCAGAAAGATAACCAAAGAATATAGTATGGGAAATGCCGTTACCAAAGTTCTTAATGATATTTCACTGCAAATTGTACAGGGTGAATTTGTCTCAATTATGGGACCTTCCGGCTCGGGCAAAAGTACGCTGCTATATATACTGGGGGGATTGGATAGTCCTACCTGCGGAAGTGTATTTTTGAGTGGTGAGGATATTTCAAAGTTTGATGATAATAAAAAAAGTGTTATGCGTCGCAGAAACATAGGGTTCATATTTCAGTTTTATAACCTGATTCCAAATTTGAATGTAGAAGAAAATATTCTTCTTCCCATTCTTTTAGACGGTGAAAATATAAGGGATTATAGAAAAGAGTTGAATAATATCCTCGAAATAGTAGGTCTTACAGACAGGAAAAAACATACTCCAAGAGAATTATCGGGAGGGCAGCAGCAACGTGTGGCAATTGCCAGAGCACTTATAAATAGCCCTGAGATTATTTTTGCGGATGAGCCAACCGGAAACTTGGACAGTAAGACTGGCACTGAGATAATGAAGCTTCTTCAAGAGATTAATAGGGAGAGCAATAAAACAATTATTATGGTAACGCATTCCGCCGATGCCGCAGCATACAGCGGCCGAATTATAAGCGTCAGGGATGGTGTGATTGCTTGAGATGACAAGGCTTACACATGTCAATTGGTTTTAAAGAGGTATAGCAGTAGTCAAAGGCATCCTTGCCGATAGGTAAGGATGCCTTTGACTATTAAGAAGAATCAGGTTTTATATTAAAGATGTTTAGGACACAAATACACATATGGATAATGCTGTAATATACGCATTCTGCTGTTTAACAAATTTGTTGCATAGCTTTGTTTAATAGTATAATATTAAAAGAATAAATGGATACAAATATTGGTACTATAATACATATAAACAAATGCATTAAAGAAGGGAATAAACGAGCAATGGCAAAACAAAATTATTCATATTATGAAGTGACAAAATTCAATTCCATAAAGGAAATGCTTGATATAGCGGTAAAAGAGGCAAGTGATAAAATTGCGTTCAAGTATAAGGATAATAATGGTGGAATTGTTCAGGTAAACTATTCTGACTTTGTACAGCAAGTTACATGGCTTGGGTCTGCATTAACTGATGCTGGATTTTCTGACAAACACATTGCTTGTATCGGTAGTAACAGTTACAAATGGGTTTTAACCTATCTTACTGTACTTAAAAGTGCAGGTGTATATGTTCCTGTTGACAAGGAACTTCCTGCAAACGATATATTCCATATTTTAAATGAAAGTGAATGTAATGTTGTGTTCTACACAAAAATGCATGAGGAGTTGTTTATGAGCAACACCGATAAGCTTCCTAATGTAAAGCTGTACATAGGATTTGATCGCACTTCAGACAGTGGAAATTTTCTGTCCTTTGATAAGTTCCTAGAGCATGGAAAAAATTGCGACAGTTCTAAATATCAATCACTAACAAGTGATCCTAATGCACTTAAGATGCTTGTATATACATCAGGTACAACAGGAATTGCAAAGGGTGTAATGTTATCGGAGCGCAACCTTGTATCAAGTGTTTATTATGGATTGCAGGTATCAACTGTTTTTGATTCCTGTCTTTCTGTATTACCATATCACCACACATATGAATCTGTAAGTGGTATTTTAGTGTCACTTCACAAACACACTACCATATGTATTAATGACAGCTTAAATGCAGTGTTGAAAAATCTTCAGATTTACAAGCCAGCATATATTTACCTTGTTCCTGCTTTTGTAGAGGTATTCTATAAGAAAATATTAAAAAATGTAAAAGATTCAGGAAAAGAAAAAGTATTTGGTAAATTAATTTCTATAAGCAATGGCTTAAGAAAGATTGGAATTGATTTAAGAAAAAAATTATTTAAATCAGTACACCAAGCCTTTGGTGGTAACCTGAAGAAAATAGTATGTGGTGGTGCGCCAATTCGTCCAGAGATTGGGAAGTTTTTTGATGACATTGGTATAAGCTTGATAAACGGTTATGGTATTACCGAGTGTTCTCCTTTAGTATGTGCGAACCACGATATGTTTAACGATTATCATACAGCGGGTATAAAACTTCCATGCGTTGACTGGAGGATTGATAGTCCCAATGAAGAGGGTATAGGTGAGATTTGTGTTAATGGTCCTATAGTAATGCTCGGCTATTACAAGCAACCCGAAAAAACTGCTGAGGTGCTAAAAGATGGCTGGTTCTATACAGGTGATTACGGTTATATCAATGACAACGAGCAACTTGTCATTACCGGTAGAAAGAAGAATATCATCGTTCTTAACAATGGTAAAAATATTTATCCTGAAGAGATAGAGGGTTACATCCAAGGAATCGATTATGTAACGGAGGTAGTTGTAAGTGGGATTAACGATGAAAAAGGAGACCAAAGCTCACTTATGGCGGAGGTATTCCTTAGCGAAGACAAAACTTCAGCAGAAGTATTAAGAGATATCAAGAACGTATCTCACGATCTCCCAGTTTATAAGCAGATTTCAAAGGTAGTTATCAGAGATGAGGAGTTTGAAAAGACAACCTCCAAAAAAATTAGAAGATAAGTGGGTGTCATGTGATAACCTACTTAATACTACAAACAGCCGAAACGCTTTTGTTTCGGCTGTTTTGATATAAATCTAGGTTGTGTCAAAGATATATTAATAAATGGGGGGATTATAACTATATCTCATCAAAAACCGCCCATATGCGATAAGGTGATTGCAGCTAACCTTGAGCCTTCCTTCATAGCTGTTTCAATATTTCCAGTTTCACAGTAGCTTGCGATAAAGCCAGCCTGATAGGTATCTCCACAGCCTGTTGTGTCTACAACCTCATCAACTTGTACTGCCGGGCATATATATTCAAGTCCATCCAGATAAGCTACACTTCCATCCTTGCCAAGGGTTGCAACAAAAACAGTTTTGTACTTCTTTGACCACTCCATAAGCTTAGGAAGTTCCTCTTTCCTGCCACTGATAAAAAACAGCTGGATGGCATCAAAGAGCTCTTCCCATTCGTTGTTGACTTTTTCATCATGAAAATCAACTGCGAGTATAAAATCAGAATTTCTGCTGATTTCTATAATTTTTTTAAAGTTTGGGTCATAGCAGGTTGTAGCTATTGCATCCATTGAGTTCATAAAAATCTCATCATCTGGGGATATTCTGTAATCACCATAAACACCATCTGTCCAACTGTTTTCGGTAAAATATCTATCACCGTCTGTTGCAATATGTATGATATGATTTGCAGATACACCGTCTACCTCATATAAATGCTGATGGTTTATATCGTATTTGTGCACTGCTTTTTTGATTTCCTCAGCATAACTGTCAGTGCCAATATTGCCCATTAGGTGAACTTCAGTTTTAGGCATCTTTGTACAGTTGGCTGCAAGATTAAGTGCATTTCCACCTGCAGCCACTACACCTTTCTCCGGATACACATCCACACAGCAGCAGGTCATAGCGAGTATCTTCATTAATATCTCTCCCGTCACAATATTTTTATTTGTACTTATAATTTTATATATAATAATTTTATATATAATAATTTTGTATATAATAATTCGAGTTTAATATATTAACTAAAGAAGTTTAATCAATTCATCAAAAATAGGACTGTAATGCTTATCAGTAATACCAAAGTCTTTTCTTTTGTACGTCCAGATGGCTCTGCCGATGCCATATTTTTCAAATACTTTATGAATATCTCTGTACCAGTTAAGAGTACTTGTAACATCAGCATTCTTAATCACACCATACTCGCCACAATAAAGCGGGACTCCTCTTGTCTCTGCAATAGAAACTGCTTCTTCAAACATCAATTCAAAATAAAGAGTGTTTAACTCTGTCAAACGTTTATCATCAAATAGCTTTAAGTCAGTTTCTTCTGGCAAAAACGCCGCAGTAGCTGATTTATATGCTTTCAAATCATATGGATATGATATATGAAAATCACTAGGTATCTTGTCACTCATCCAATGTGCTGCCTGATGAGTAAATACCATCGGTCCATAAAAATGGAAATTATAGACTATCTTGTTGTCATACGGCATTTCTAGGTATTTCACAGAGGATATGCTGTTGTAGCAGACTCCACCAATCAAAATAAATGTCTCAGGTGCCACTGACCTTATCGCAGCAATAGTACTCTTGGCGATTTGATTCCATTTATCTGAAACATTATGAGGGACAACCTCATTTAAAAGTTCAAAAGCAACACGCTCATGGAATTTTCCATACCGTTTAGAGAGCTCAATCCAAAGTGCTGTAAACCTTTCTTGTAATGGTTCATTTTCAAAAAAGGCACTTGAATTAATCTGGTCTGAAAAGTCATAACCTGCAGTCTTATGAAGGTCAAGGATAAGGTTTAAACCATATTCGTCACACCATTTAATGGCTTTGTTGACGTATGAGAAACCTTCTTCCCTATAATGCCCGTCCTCAGTTTCAAATAGCTCATAATCCATGGGAAGTCTGATATGGTCTGCACCCCACGACTTTATAATCTTAATATCATTTTCTAAAATAAAGGAGTTATAATGCTCTTTAGTATGTATGCATTGGGAAAGCCAGCCACCCAAATTTATGCCTTTCGTATAACCTGTAAAATTTTTCATAATTAGCACCTAATCTTTCATTTTGATGATTGAATTATAATCAATTTGTTTTTCTTCTTATACCAAAATAATTGCTTTTATATAATAATAATGATATTGTGTTAGCAATGAATTATCGTATAAAGCTTTTGTAAAAATTTTTTGCTCTTAGAGAATAATTCATACCTTACATAATAAATGGTGATAAAAATGGATAATGGCACGTTAAATCATAAGCTGTTTATACAGCGGGAATACAATATGAAACATAAGCCTTATGACCAGGAGCTTGCATTTTATGAATCGGTAAAAAATGGTGACATTGAAGCGATTGAGAAGATGATTGTGGTGTTTCAACCTAGTGAAGTGAATGGTTATGGAACTCTATCAGAAGATCCTACACGAAACCTCAGATATCATTTCATAGTATTAGCGGCAATGATAACGCGTTTTTGCATGGAGGGAGGAATGGAGTATGAAATAGCATACAGCCTGAGTGACTTGTATATACAAAAAATGGATATGTGCAATACTGTTGAACAGATACAAATGTTACACCAGGAAATGATAATAGACTACACTAAACGAATGAGACAAATCAAAAAAGCTCATATTTACTCAAAACATATTGTTCTGTGCATCGATTTTATATATGATCACCTTCACAGCAGAATAACTATAGCTGAGCTTGCTAGAACAGCAAATATAAATGAAAACTACCTTTCAAAACTCTTCAAAAAGGAAACAGGAATGAGTGTCAGCGATTATATTCGCATACGTAAGATTGAGGCTGCAGAAAATATGCTTAAATATACAGAGTATACTTACTCGGATATAGCTGAATATTTAGCTTTTTCCTCACAAAGTCATTTCATAGATGTATTCCGCAAAGCAATAGGCCTTACTCCAAAGGAATATCGAAATAAGTATTTTAGACGTAAATGGATAGTATAGGCATATGCTAATTATCACTTGTATTTAGATATTGAGAGGTATAAAAAATTACACTTAATATTTGAAGATGCAAACTTAAAATGCTATAATTGTCACGCAGAACATGACAGAACAGTAACAGAAATAAACTGCGCCTAGAAAATTGTTTTTTGCATAAAAGGAAAAAAGTTATGTATGCAACAAACAACAAACTTCGTATATTAAAATGAGGCTACTATTGTTTATGACAAGATCAGAATTAATAAAGAGATATTTATTCCTTATTATAGGACTAATTTCTAGTTCTTTAGGAATAGCATTAATTACAAAAGCCGGATTAGGAACGTCACCAATTTCTAGCCTTCCATATGTATTGAGCATCATATTTCCTTTTACATTAGGTGAGTTCACTTTTATTGTAAATATGTTGATGATAGTTGGACAGATTATTATACTCAAAAAGAAATTTCACAAGTTGCAATTTTTACAAGTGCCGATGACTATAATTTTTAGCTTTTCTATAGATATATTTATGTCTTTATTTAGTTTACTTAATCCAACTTTTTATTTTGTAAAAATTTTTAGCTTATTAATAGGCTGTATTTTTATTGGTCTAGGAATTTCTCTTCAGGTACATTCCAATGTATTAATCCTTCCTGGTGAAGGGATGGTTAGAGCTATTTCCTTTAAGTTAGAAAAGGAATTTGGAACAGTAAAGACATTATTTGATATTTCATTAGTCGTTATTTCAATTTTATTATCGTTGGCCTTCCTAGGTAAAATTGCAGGCTTAAGAGAAGGAACTCTGATAGCTGCCTTAATTGTAGGATCAATTTCAAGATTCTTTATTAAGAAGTTAGGATTCTTGCAAGAGGTGTTCAAAGCACAAGCATCAGAAATAAAATAATCAGAAGAAGATGTAGAAGCAGCTTCTTAGCTCTGTTTACAAGGGCTTCTTTTTTCTCGAAGAAATATCTTAAAGGTAGGTTTATATCTAATGAAGAACAGGCTGCTGTAAAGATGAATTTGGGTATAATGTAGATATATGGAAATAATTGTGATAAAATCTAAGCTAATAAAGTTCTATGGCGCTATGTCAATTATGGAGGGTATTAAATGATACTATCAGGATTGGAAATAAAAAAACGGCTTGGAAAAGAAATTAATATAGAACCTTACAATGAAAAACTACTTAACCCAAACAGTTATAATTTGAGACTGCACAATGAACTATTAATTTATGAAGATAAGATTCTTGACATGAAGAAGCCTAATAGAACAAATAGTATTATCATTCCAGAAGAAGGTCTGTTGCTTGAGCCTGGAAGATTATATCTAGGAAGGACCTTGGAATATACTCAAACAGAAGGATTTGTCCCAATGCTTGAAGGGCGGTCTTCAATTGGTAGACTGGGCCTTTATGTGCATGTAACTGCTGGGTTTGGAGATGTTGGTTTCAGTGGTTATTGGACTTTGGAAATCCAATGTATTCAACCAATTAGAATTTATGCTGGAGTTGAGATATGCCAAATATATTATCATTCTTTACAAGGTGAATATGAAAAATACGGCAGCGGAAAGTATCAGAATAATTCTGGAATTCAGCCCAGCTTACTTTATAAGGATTTTGAAAAGGTTAATGAATGAAAAAATATTTATTAGAACATTGACCTATTACAATAAGTGAGGAATATATAATGTCAAAATACAATTGCATTATTTGGGACTGGAATGGAACATTGTTTGATGATTTAGAAGTTTGCATAAATGTAATGAATAAAATACTTACAAATCGCAATCTACCTTTATTAAATAGAGAAAGGTATAAAGAAATATTTGGATTTCCTGTAAAGCAGTATTATGATCAGCTCGGATTTGACTTTGCAAAAGAGTCATTTGAGAAAATATCAACTGAGTTTATCACAGAATATCAAAAAGAGAGTTTATTTGCTAAATTAAATGAGAATTGCGTACCGACATTGGAGTATATACGAGAAGAAGAGGTAAAACAGATAATACTGTCAGCATCACAAATAGAGAATCTGGAAGAGCAGGTAAGTCATTTTGGCATTATCGATTACTTTGACAGATTACTGGGACTTAATAATTGCCATGCCACAAGCAAAGTAGATATCGGAAAAAGATGGCTTGAGGAATCTGGATTTGACAAAGGAGAAGTTCTTCTGATTGGTGACACAATGCATGATTATGAAACAGCATGTGAAATAGGCTGCGATTGTTTGTTGCTAGCTAGCGGTCACCAAAGCAAAGGGAGAGTATCCTGCTTTGGTGTTCCAGTTATTCAATCACTATTGGAAGTGAAGAAGTATTTGTAATACATTCTGCCTTTTTGTGCATGAAAAGACGGGAAGGTTTCCTTTATATGAAGTAAGATTGAAGCAGAGAGGGGGTATGGATTATGGAATAGCTTCAACGAATGAATAGAGCATTGGATTACATAGAGGAAAATATCGCTGATGAAATTAGTTATGATCAAGTTGCCAGATTGGCAATGTGCTCAAGCTACCATTTTTAGAGAATGTTTTCCTATATAACAGATGTTCCCCTTGCTGAGTACATTAGAAGGAGACGCCTGACTTTTGCAGCACAGGAACTTCAGAATCCTAAAGCAAAAGTCATAGACATAGCGCTCAAGTATGGCTATGATTCTCCAGATGCATTCACACGAGCATTCCATAAGCTACATGGCATAACACCATCTGCTGCGCGCGAGCAAGGAGTTGTACTAAAGGCATATCCAAGAATCTCGTTCTATCTAACTTTGAGAGGGGATAAGGAAATGGAGTATAAAATAGTTGAATCACAAGGGCTTAAAGTATTTGGAAAGAGTATTAAAACAACACAGGTAGATGGACAATGTTTTCAGGATGCAAAGGTTTTTTTGGACTCATGTCACGATAGTGGTATCTATGAGAACATTAGAATTACTGCCGGATATGGGCCACGTAAACACCCAAATTCAAAGCAAGTGTTTCAAGTACTATATGGATTTAAACCGATGGTATATTCAATTACATGATAGCTGCGGAATATCCAAAGAATGATAGTATTCAAGGTGATTTCGAAGTAATTGAAATACCTAAAATAACATATGCTGTTTTTACTGATAGTTGTCCTTTAAGTGAGGCTATTGGTATTAAAGTAGCAGCTATTTAGAACCGAGTTCATCAATGGATTGAATCAACAGGGTATGAATTTGCTGACCACCCAGCATTAGAAATACCTTCTTACTCAGAAACTGAAAAAATCTGTGAAGTTTGGGTCCCAATTGTGAAAAAGTAGGTTTTGGACATTGAGAATAGGCCAATAATCTAATAAAAGATAGTGGTTTTATTGACAAATCAATGAATAAATGTAAAAATGTATAAAAAGTGAGTTTGTTTAAGAGCAATTGAGCTTGAGCAACAAAGGGGTCAATGACCCTACACGTGGAGAAGATACCCTGCGGAGTCACATATTTGTGAATCTGTGGGGTTTTTTGCATCTGCTTGATTTTCACTATAAAATAGCTTCTAATAAAGTGATTTTGGGATTTTGTAAACACTTGCTCTATGTGTGAAGAAAAGGGGTAAATAGAATATGAATAAGTTAGGATTTATTGGGTTTGGAAGCATGGGGAGTATGCTTGTTAGCGGGTTAATAAATACCGGATATGTAAGTCAAGAACAAATTATTGTAACAAGGAAAAATAAGAGTAGACTTGATGAAATAAAGGATATTTGGAAAGATGTAATTACCACAGATGATATTATTGAGGTCTTAAAGGAGGCAAAATACATTTTTATATGTGTAAAACCTCTAGAATACATGAACATATTGGAGAATATTAAGTCATGTATTCTTCCAAGCCAGCACATAATCTCCATTGCGGGTTCAGTCACTTTAGAATATCTTGATGGCATTATTAATTGCAAAATTACAAAAGTAATGCCTACAATAACTTCTGAAGTTAATGCGGGTATATCACTAATTTGTCATAACAGCAAAGTTACTCCCGAGGATGCAGAAATTATAGAGTCAATGTTTAAAATTATTAGTAAAGTAAAACAAATAAGTGAAAAGGATTTTGGACTTGCTTCAGAATTCACTAGTTGCGGGCCTGGACTAATTTCAGCTATTTTTGAAGAGTTTGTTGAAGCAGGCTTAAAACATACAAACAGCTTAAGTAAAGAAGATACTCAAGAAATGGTATTACATACTTTATTGGGAACTGCCAAGCTAATGCTGGAGAGGAATATGAGTTTTGAGGAAGTCATTTCAAGAGTAGCAACGAAAGGTGGTATAACTGAAGAAGGAGTTAAGGTTTTAGAATCAGGATTACCACCTGTTTTTAGTGAAATGTTTAATAAGACTATGAACAAACGGAAATTAGTTAGTGAAAAAGTAAGCCATACACTGTAGCAAAGTTGGGTTTACTCTGCCCTCAAAGCCTCCACTGGATCTTTTTTTGCTGCCATTTTTGCTGGAATTGCACCGCCAATCAATGTGAGTGTTACGCTAATAACAACCAACATTAGAGCATGGAGCGGGTTCAACTGTGCTACATTTGGTAGTTCTGTCATGTTTTCAATAATTATATTTGCAGGAATTGTCAGCAGATAGGCAATTCCAATTCCTAAAAGCCCAGAACAGCTGCCGATTATAAAGGTTTCAGCATTAAATACACGGGTGATGTCCTTCTTTCTGGCACCAAGTGCACGTAGAACGCCAATTTCCTTTGTACGTTCCAGTACAGAGATATATGTGATGATGCCAATCATAATCAGAGAGACTACAAGTGAAATGGCAGCAAATGCAACCAAAACCAATGTGATGGCATGCATGATACCACCGGACATTTTTGTGATGGAGGCTGCAAGATCGGTATAGATTATCTTATTTTCCTCTGATTTACCATCGTTATAAGCGTCAAGATAACGCAAAACGGCATCTTTTGATTCAAAATCAGAGGGGTAAAGGAAAATTACAAATGGAGTAGAATCCCCACCTAGATAGGATAAAAAAGTTTTTTTTTCGGTTTCATCCATATTCTCCATTGTCATGACGTTGTAATCCATTTCACGCTGGGCTTTGACAATTTCAGAATTATTGGCATTGTCTATTATTCTTTGAACTAGTTTGTCACTATAGGCAATTCCGTTACCAAGAACACCAAGAGAAATACCAGATTTTAAGCGAACAATACCAGTAATTTTCAAAGCAATACTATCTTTTGAATCATACATCTCATCATAATTATTGCCAGGCATAAAGTTCCCAATCTCAGTCTCAACGTAATAATCATCATTAGCAATTAGTTTTATTTCTGTACCCACTATTTTTTCAAAATTAATGCTTGTTACATCGTCGGTAACAAAACCAAGATTTTTTAGTATATGGTAGTCTACACGGTTTTGATTATCGACAACGAGAACTAGTCCTGTTTCATCAGTTGGGTAATTTCCCGCAAGGATATCATAATTTTTCTTCAGATAAGACTCTGATGACTTGTCCAAGGTTTCAGGGTAAGAGGTTAAACCCACACCATTCATGCTGGTCATACTAGAGGATAAGGACTGCATAGTCATTCCACCATTACCGCCGGTAATATTGATTCCAACAGACATAGAAACCGGCTTTGTATTTCCGCCTGTGCGACGCAGCAGATTCATGCCAACTAATCGAGTATAGCCAACACTGTTACAGATTTTTGGATTAATAGCGTTAATATATTCGAGGTATTCTTTTGTAAAGATATTAGTATGCGTAATAGCATTTTTTGATGGGTCGTAAAGGTAAATCTCCTTTGCCTCTGTGTATTCCTTTTCACTAGACAAGGTAGAGGTCGTTTGGTTGTCCAGTTTATCTATGGTACCGGCATCCATATTCATAGCAGTCTGTGAAATTATAATAGGAAACTCTGACAAGGCATCTTTCTGGAATTTATCGATTTGAAGCTGAAAACCTGAAGAAAGACTTAAGACCAGAGCAATACCTATGATACCAATACTAGATGCAAATGCAGTGAGTGCTGTTCTCCATTTCTTAGTAGAAATATTCTTTCCTGATAGTTTAAGTGCTGTAAAGAAGCTCATACTGGTTTTTTTTAGGTGATAGTCGCTTTCTTCCTTTATGATTATATAGGGATTGCTATCATCCACAAGGCTACCATCTTTGAATTTTACGATACGGTCGGCGTACTGCTGCGCAAGCTCAGGATTATGGGTAACCATTACGACTAACTTGTCTGCTGCAATTTCTTTTATCAACTCCATAATTTGTTCGCTGGTAGCCGTATCTAGTGCACCAGTAGGCTCATCTGCCAAAATAATATCTGGATCATTTGCAAGAGCACGTGCAATGGCAACTCTTTGCATCTGACCGCCAGAAAGCTGATTGGGTTTTTTATGAAGGTGATCCTTTAGTCCGACCTCTTCCAATACTTCCAATGCTTTTTCGTGTTTTGCTTTTGCTGAAACGCCGCTAAGCGTCATGCCCATTTCAACATTATCGACTATGCTAAGATGTGTTATTAGGTTATAACTCTGAAATATAAATCCCACGCTGTTATTGCGGTAAGCGTCCCATTGTGCATCTTTAAAACCTTTAGTAGATTTGCCATTTATAATCATATCTCCACTATCGTATTGATCCAGGCCACCGATTACATTTAGGCATGTGGTCTTGCCAGAGCCACTAGCCCCCAGAATTGCAACAAATTCATTTTTCCTGAAGTTAAGACTGACATTATTTAAAGCTATCTGTGTAAAATCACCTGTGGTGTAACTTTTTGTGATTTCTCTTAATTGCAGCATTGTATGGACTCCTTTAAAGCCAAGTTTGCTTACACCTTTTAAGTATAAGTGAAACTAAGCCCCTGCTTTCACATCCGGCTCGCACTTTAGCAAGTATAAGTGCAACTAAGGCTTCTGTCTTCGCCGTTGGCTCGCCACAAGCCAAGTTTTCTTTAGCACAGGCTAAGTTTTCTTACTTTATCATTAGAAGTTTTATAAAAAAGAATACATAAGAATCTATAAAAATATCTTGACGAAAAGAAAAAAAGGTAATATATTATCCATAAAGGTAATGTATTACCTAAAAGACTATACACAGGTAGGAACTATGAATAAACTTGACGTATTGGATGATAATCACTTTATTTTTGGAGCAATTTTTATGATTGCAAATAAGCTTGACACACACTTGGATCGCGAACTCAACCCTTTTGGACTGACAGCAAAACAGTGGTTCCTGACAATAGTTATTGATATGCTTTTTGACGAGTCACCTACAATCAAGCAAGTAGCTAGAGCAATGGGTAGTTCACATCAAAATGTTAAGCAGGTTGCATTGAAGCTTGAACAAAAGGGCTTACTTACAATGGAAAAGGATATTAAGGACGGCAGAGCAACAAGACTGAAATTTACAGAGGAAAGTCAGCCTTTCTGGGGACAGACACAACAAAAAGGACATCATTTTATGGAGGCTGTGTTTAAGAGCATTGATAAAGAAGGATTAGCAGCTACGAGAAATACACTTAAAAAAATTTGGGAAAATATTATCGAACTTGAAATTAATTAATTATTGTAGCTATTTAGGGAGGAAATGTATTATGAAGCTTGATGAACCATTGGCTGGGAAGGGTATGGTTTTTAATTTACGAAGAAGTAAGATTACAGCAGTTATGACGCTTTTCTTATCAGTTCTTACTTTGTTTGTATCTCTTATGAGTATTTTAGATGAAAGTATTTATAAAGATGTATTGTCAGCGGGTACAATAACAAAAGCCTTATTGGTGAGTTCGAAAGCCCAGGATATGGTATTTATTCCACTTGCACTACTTCTAGCGCTCTTGTCTGTAGTTTTTCTGAAACGTCCTGGTTACAAGACCTTTATTACCATGCTTGGACTCACTGGTAGTTTCTTCTATGGCTATGGACTCTATGCAATAAAAGGGCAGTATACAACATTATATCTTATTTATTTGGCAATATTCAGTTTATCTATATACAGTATGGTTTTTGGCCTTTTATGTTTTACACCTGAGTTTGCTGTAAAAACCTCACTACCTAAAGCATTACGTGTAGGTATAAGCATTTTCCTATATAGTATCGTTTGTATGCTGGGGTTGGCTTGGATTCTTGGAATTTTACCTAACATTGCTCGACATATACCTGCGGACACTTATGCAGCTTATGTTCTGGATTTGGGTATAGTTTTTCCTGCAATTGCAATTATTGCTACAAAACTAATTCGAAATAAGCCTTATGGAAATATTCTTTCAGGTGTTGCTTTAGGAAAGGCAATTACGGTCTGTCTAATCTGGGGCTTCGCAGAATGGTATGGTCGATTTTGCGGGAGCATTCAGGGTGGTTATGACATGCTTTTCATCCCAAGTGTATTGACCATAATAAGCTTAGTATTCTTCTTACTTTACATATCGAAACTAAAATACTAAGTAAAACACTAAAATTTTTAAAAAGTAGTTGTAATGTTTCTAAAGGAAAACAGTAGAGTCTTGAAAACAAATAATATTTAATCAAAAATTAAAGCCACTACTTCTAACGATAAACTGCTATAAGTAGTGGCTTTAAAATTTTCTTGACTTTAAGAGTGTTTTTATTCGTTTAACATATAATGAAACTAGATACCAAAATCCCAATACCAATCAAATATAAAATGCATCTAATTATTAAATATACGCTTTAGTACACGCCTCAGGAAAGGTATCTTAGCTGTAGAAGCTGAACTTTGCGCGATATTTGCTGGATTTTTGGTGTCGGTTACATTATTACCCGTGGATGGGTACATCATAGGCTTTTCCATCGTAAAGGATGGTTTTACTGCCTTCCCACCAGTATGTACTGTGCGTGTTCTTCTTACCGTTTTATGTTCCATAGTGACTGCGCTTGACTTCTTTTGAGCATCCTTTATGTTTGATTCAGAAATTGCTCGAGGCTGCTTCGTTTGATTTCCTTTTAAGTTCGACTCAGAGATAGTTCTAGATGGCTTCTTTTGAATCTCTCTTAAGCTCGAATCTGGAGTATAACGAGATGACCTCTTCTGCGTTTCTTTTTTATTGGGCTCTACCGAAGTACGTGGGGGTTTAGTCTTTGGT
Organism: Bacillota bacterium; assembly: GCA_023391425.1. Lineage (GTDB taxonomy): Bacteria > Bacillota > Clostridia > Acetivibrionales > DSM-1351 > Ruminiclostridium. Next base: position 30,254 of record JAEWAX010000103.1, read on the forward strand.
GAGCATGCTTGTATCCATTTATCAGCCTCAGCTCTGTGTTCGTTGAAATCAGTTTCTGTTGGCAATTCTTTTTCATCAATCATGGTTCCGATATGTTCTTCTATCTCATAGAGGCTCATTATATCATCGCTTGTAACCAAAGTTAGGGCACGGCCTACATTCCCAGCTCTGCCAGTACGTCCAATTCTATGTACATAACTATCTTTCTCAACAGGAACATCATAGTTGACAACTAAAGATAAACTGTCGACATGTATGCCACGAGCTGCAACATCTGTGGCTACTAGCAAAGGAAACTCCCCTTGCTTGAATTGTTGTATGGTTTTCAATCGCCTGGCCTGAGGAATATCACCATGTAATGCCTGGCAAGCATAGCCTTTTTTTGATAAAAAACTTTGAACTCTATCAACGGCGAAACGGGTATTACAGAAAATTATACAGCTTTCAGGTCTCTCAATCAGAAGTAGACGATTTAGTTGTGTATTTTTCTCATTATTATTCACACGGTAATATACTTGTTGGATAGTATCAACAGTCATTGTTTGTGATTCTATCTCAATAGTTTCAGGATTTTTCATGTAATCTCTGCAAATCTTACGCATTTCAGGTGGCATCGTGGCAGAAAAAAGGAGAGTCACCCTATCTTTTGGGAGAGTTCTGATAATTTTAACCACTTGATCAAGAAAGCCCATGTCCAACATCCTATCGGCTTCATCAAGCACCAAAAACTGTATATGTTTAGTTTTTAGATTTCCATGGTGAATGTGGTCATATATACGGCCTGGCGTCCCAGTAACTATGGATACACCCTTATTAAGGACCTGAATTTCTAAATTCATATTGTGCTGCCCATATACCGCCGTTGTTTTATGTTCAAGATGCTTTGACATTTGTTTAATATCACTGTCTATTTGTACTGCAAGTTCACGTGTGGGTGTGAGAATCAAGCCTCTAGGCTCCACTACTGCAGAATCAATCATTTGAAGCATGGGAATACCAAAAACAGCAGTCTTCCCGCTTCCTGTTTTAGACATTACAATCAAATCTTCCTTGTTTAGAATATGAGGAATTGCCTTACTCTGTACGTCTGTAGGTACCTCAAAGCCCATTTCTTCTAGAGCCTTTAAAATAGGGGGCGTAATGCCCAAATCATTAAAACTATTATTCATTATTATCTTCTTTCGTTATTTTGAGATATCTTATATTATAACAGCAATTGATTTCATACACAAAAAATATTAAGTAAATGATTTACACATTAAAAGAAATTGAGTTAATGCTAATACCAAATGCTGTTTTAATAAAATTGATTATTTCTAAAGTCAAATTTTTCTATTGGTTCAGGGCCTCTCATTATATGCCGCTCAATCTGAAGATTTCCATCTTTGTCTGCTAAGATTCTCCAGTCTATCATTGATATTTTACCTTCTTCGATTTCAATGCCAGTAATACCTTTAGTACGAATACAACAGCCTGTGTTAAAGTATGGAAGCTCTTGATCTTTTGGAAACTTCTGTCTGTGAGTATGACCGCAGATAAGCATCATCTTATGAGCTTTAATCCATTTTCTATAGTTTTTCTCAATCTTATGCCTTGAGAACATATTTTTAGCAGGACTTGATGGATTTTGTAAACCAACAACATGCATGAATCTCCAGAAATACCTTAAGAAAAACATTGCAACCATCCAAAACTGGTCATTCATAAAATCTCCCTGGTGGCCGTGGACAGTAAGAATTTCTTGACCAGTAGCTTTATTTTTCAGAACAAGAGCCTCACAAGGATTAATTCCTTTAAGGAATTCGTGAATGTCTTGATTGTAATCATCATAATAAGTGTAATAGTTTCTTCTGACATAATCTTTGTTTCTTAAATATATATTATGATTGCCATAAAGTATTATTAGCCTTTTGTCATCAAAAAACTTTTTAATAACTAAAAATACATCACTATGGGCTAACCTTATATGCTTGAATTTAGAATATTCCCAGAGTTCGTCTCCATCTCCGGCCTCAACATAGATATAACCTTTGTTAAAGTAATAATCAAGCGCATGCAAGAAAACACTTTGATTTCTGCGAAATTCGTCAGAAACACTGTCATCGCCTCTGTGACAATCACTAAAAAAAATATATTTTGAATTTTCATCAAAGTATTCTACTCTGGCACTTTTGTAAGCGTTTGTTAATCTTCTGTCTGTAAACATTTTTTTCACTCCGAATAATCTATATTTAAATTAGTATACAGATTGCATAAGGAGGCTATTCAGGGAATTTATTCTAGTTTCTTCTGAATAAATCTTGTGTATCACATGCATCAGCTTGAGGCATTTGTATAAGATCATTTTCACATTCACTGATATTACTTTTACAAAAGTTACAAGCCAAATTAGTATAAATAGTGAAAAAAGCTAGCAATAGAATTTGTAGGTACCCCTTTTTTTATTGTATAATAGTTATAGATATGACTGATTTTATATTAAATTTGATTGGGGGGATTAAGTATGGAAAAGTCATCAACATTTGTAATTACAATCAGCCGCCAGTTAGGAAGTGGAGGGGCTTATGTAGGTCAGCAGTTGGCAAAGAACTTAAACATATTCTATGCAGACCGTGAAATCATATGTCAGACCGCCAAACAGCTTTCGGTGTTAGAAGAGAATTTAAAATTACGTGATGAAAAATTAACCTCATTTTGGCAATCGTTCATACAATCTTGTGTATTTTGTGCCCCTGAGGCATATATACCTCCACAGATTTTTGTCCCAACGGACAATGCGTTATTTAAAGCAGAATCAGAAGTAATTGAGCAAATTGCAAAAGAACGATCAGCGGTTTTTATAGGAAGATGTGCTTCTCATATCCTTCGTGAACATCCAAATCATATCAGTATATTTTTACATGCAGACACCACTTTCCGAAAAATCCGTATTCAAGAGCTATATAACGTATCAGAAGGAGAGTCGGCGAAAATGATAGTTAAAAGCGACAAAGAAAGAGCTCAATACTATCAAACACTTACAGGAAAGCTATGGACAGATTCTAGGCAGTATAACCTTTCTATTGATACAAGTAAGCTAGGACTTGATAGGAGTATCGAATTAATATTGAAATACATGGAAATAAGCTAAGGCATTATTTGTTGAAGCAAAAAGGGAGCAGAATTCATAATATGGCTAACAAAGTATCAAAGAACATCATTCTATCTAACTTTCCAGCATTACGACACCGAAATTATAGACTGTTCTGGTTTGGACAGTGTATTTCTCTGATTGGAACATGGATGCAAAACATTGGTCAGTCATGGCTGGTGTTACAACTTACACATTCTGCTCTAAAACTGAGTATTGTCACTATGGTCCAATTTTTACCGATGATGTTTTTTGCACTCTTTGCGGGTACTCTGGTGGATAGGTTCCCAAAACGTAAAGTGTTGATTTTTACTCAATCAAGCTTGGGGGTACTGGCTGCCATACTTGCAAGCCTGACCTATTTTAAAGTAGTACAGTATTGGCATTTGCTTGTACTTGCACTACTTTTAGGTGTGGTGAATACACTTGACATGCCCACGCGACAGTCTTTCTTTGTCGAATTGGTTGGGAAAGAGGACCTAATGAATGCAATAGCCTTGAATTCCAGTATATTCAATCTTGCAAGAATGCTTGGCCCTGCTGTAGCAGGCCTACTGATAGGATTAGTTGGTATAGCAGTATGCTTTTATATCAATGCATTAAGCTTCCTGGCGGTTATTGCAGGTCTATGGATGATTAGCATCCCAACACAGATAATATCAAATAACAGTGTAGATTCATTCAAACATATTATCCCCGACATATTTGAGGGGCTTAGGTATATACGTGGAAAGGAAATAATTCTGCAGCCGTTGTTGCTACTTGCAGTTACTAGCACTTTTGTGATGAATTTTAACGTACTGATTCCGGTTTTTGCAAAGCAGAACCTTAGTCAGAATGCAACAGGATATGGTTTCCTGATGACCTGCATGGGTATTGGCTCCTTTATTGGCGCTTTAACACTGGCAGCAAGGAGCAAAGCTGGACCAAAGCTTAAATACCTTGTAGGTGGGGCAATTGTAATGTCGACATTTCTAGCATTGTTAGGTCTGGAAAAGGACTATAAATTAGCTTGTATAACCTTGTTTATAATAGGCTTCTCCTCTATCACATTTACGGCATTGGTCAATTCTACAATTCAATTGAATTCGGCAGACAACATGCGAGGACGTGTGATGAGTGTATATTCACTGGTATTCGGTGGTGTAACGCCTATTGGAAGCCTATTTGCAGGAAATACATCTGAATATGTAGGTGCACCTAGCTGTATGATAATTAGTGGAATAATTGGTATTGTTGCGACATTATATATCATACTTATGCTTTGCAAAGGCCATTATAAAAGAAATATATCAATCTGAGAATAATGACTAAACCTAAGAATAATAATTAAATACCTAAATAATTCCAAAAGTGTGAATTCTTTAGGGTAATACATATTATTTAGTAAAGCGAATAAACTGATAGTGTACACCAAAGAGAATATTAACAAAAGAAAGTTATACACTAATAAATTTTAAACCGAAAAAAGTACATGGGGGATTACAAGCTATGAAATTTTGTTGGAGTACAGTAATGGTTAATAACATGGAAGAGTCAATAAGGTTTTATCAGGAGGTAGTGGGACTTTCATTGTGCAGAAGAGTACAGCCCCAACCAGGAGTTGAGATAGCTTTTTTTGGCGATGATAGTGAAACACAACTCGAACTAATATATAATGAGGCAAATAACAAAGTCAATATCGGTCAGGACATATCGCTCGGATTTGAAGTAAAATCTGTTAATGAAAAAATGGAAAGCTTGAAAAGAATGGGTATCGCTATTCACAGTGGACCATATCGACCAAACCCATATGTTAAGTTCTTCTACGTAATGGATCCAAATGGACTCAAAGTTCAGTTAGTAGAAAGAATGTGATAAACAACATAATATTTTCGTCGTAATTAAATTATACAACACTTGCGGGCCCTATTGGACCCGCATTTTTTCTTATTTAAAAGAAAAAGCGATTGGTAAAAATGAATAAATTGTAAATATTTAGCCTAAATTCGTTACATAATAACATGTTAACTATATAATGTATTTAATGGTATAAATGCCTATTTTTTATTCGAAAGTCTACCTTCGCTAATAGCCCCCACTCCTATATGTGTGAGATAAGTGAGTTCTAGATTGTGTGGGTGAAGTTCCCACAGAATCATAGAAATCACAATCGGAATCGTAGCGCCGCTTATCGGCAAAGGAGAATAGCGGCGGTAGATTGGGATAAGCTATGCTACGACCCTGGATAAAGAAGACTTAGTTCAGATGAATTGTTCTGAACTTAGCACTTTCCAAGTATAAGTGCAACTAAGCTTTTGCCGTCGCCTGCGGCTCGGCACAAGCCAAGTTTTCTTTTATCACCATTATTTCGAGTATGGTGATATTTAGCTCATGATTAAAGAGCAGGAGTTTGTATCGCCGCGTAGATTGAGATTTATAAGCTTCAGATAGAAAGGAAAGTGAAAATTTATGTCAAAACGTGTAGTGAGTTTACTATTGGCTATATTGATTACTATTGGTGCATGTGCCTGTAGCGGTGGAGAAAAAAAGAAAACAAAAACGGACGATTTCTCTATGACAAATGTAACCTCATATGAGGAAAAGGAAATTGGAGCATCTATTGGGCTTAAAAACCCAGGAAGGAATATTGGACTGGATTCCAAAAACCAGCTTGTTCTAAATGATAACTTTGAAAAAGAATCATTTAATATTGTAGCTGATGGTGCTGGTAAAAAGCTGCAGGAGTATAAAAATGATACGTCAAAAGGGTATGGCTCTCTATTTACCCTAGATGCACAAGATAACAGATATATAGTTAATGAAAAGTATGGTAATCAAAAAGAAGGAGATAAAAACAGGGAGGTTACATATAGCCTTATTATATATAACTCAAAGGGAGAAAAGCAAAAATCCTTTGATCTGGGTAAACGAACCTTTAATGAGGAACAGGCGGGAATAACTGATATAGCTGTTGACACAAAAGGAACTGTTTATTTGTTATTGAGACGACAAAACATTGAGGTTATAGGTACAGATGGTAAGAAAATTAAAGATATCCCAGCTCAAAAAACTGATTACATAGAAATAGATGAAAAGGATAATCTTCTTATAGGTTCTTTCAATGGAAGTAATGGACATTCATCTGTCGAAAAACGCAATATTGAAAAGGAAGAAAGTTTATGGACAAAGGAACTTACGGCCGGCATTTATATGCAGGATATGAAATATAACCGCCTAAATAAAACACTATACATGCAAACTGATAAAGGAATATTGTCCTGTTCTACTGACGGAATTATTGAAGGGTTTGTTCTTGATTTTAAGCAGACTTCTCTATTAGAATCTGGACTTTATCCAATGGATTTTCTTTTTGATAGTAATAAAAATATATATGTACTCGCTACTAAGATGCATTCGTCCTCTCCTAATAGTAAAACAACTCCACCGCTTTATAAATATACACCAATGAAAGATGACCAAAAACCTAAGAATCAGAAGACCCTAACTATAGCACTAAGGTATTCTGAAAGACACATAGAATCTGCAATCAGTAAATTCCAAAAGGCACACCCAGAAATTAAAGTAGAAGTAAATGACTACAAGGCAGCTTACATGAGCTCAAGTGCAGATGGTCCCTCAGAAGACGAAAACGCGAGAGCCCAAAAGGCAATTGAAGAATTTGAAAAAGTCACCACCACGGAACTAATGGCTGGAGAAGGTGATGATATTATAGAAGTTTCGGGCTTACCGTATAAAAAATTTATCGATAAAAATGCACTTGTTAATTTGAGTGAATTAATTAAAAATGATAGCACCTTTGACATAAATAAATATCATCAGGGTCTATTGAATGCCTGTAAATATAAAGATAATCTATACATAATGCCAATGAACTTTTCCTTTACGCTATTTGGTGCAAACAAAAACATTTTGGAAAAGGAAGGCTTAAAAATAGATAGTACCAAATGGACCTGGAAGGAATTCCTCTCTATAGCACAAAAAATAACAAAGGATAAAGACGGAGACGGTAAACTAGATCAATATGCATTCTCAAAGATGAGTGCAGAAGAGGTATTCAGCTATATATTTGCTAATGAATATACTAATTTTATTGATTTAGAAAATAAAACAGCAAAATTTGATTCACCAGAGTTTATAGAGCTTTTGAATTTTTCAAAAGATGTTTCAAAGAAAAATATATTTAATCCTACAGTAGATACTCAAAAACTTTGGAGTATGACAGATCCAGGTACTATAGGCTTTATGACGCATTATTTAGGTAGCTATAATAGTCTTACTATGAGTCAGGCATTAGTTAATGGAGAAGTAGAGTTTCTCGATATGCCAACTTATAGTGGAAAAAGTAATCCTAAGAGTTTTAATCTAGGAACAACCTTCTCAATTAATAACAATTCAAAGATGAAGACAGAGGCTTGGGAATTCATTAAGATGCTCCTTTCTGATGAAATACAAAGTAGTACCTTAATGTATAATTTTGCTGTTAATTTAAATGCATTGAAAGAACAGGGAAAATTACAATTATCACAAATCTATATGTCTGATATGTATAAAAAACAAGGAAGAAAGGTAAAGCCATTAACGCAGGCCGATGTTGATTTAGTAAATAAGATGATCGGTGAATTAAATACCATTACATATTCAGATTCAAAGGCTGACAAAATTATATCTGATGGAGCTACAGAATTCTTCGCAGGTAAGAAGACAGCCGAAGAGGCAGCAAAACTGATACAAAACAAAATGAACATATACTTGGGTGAGTAGAACAGAGCAGAGGCTAGTTTTATAGTATTAAACAATTGATGGTTTTAGGAGATTGATATATAAATTCAATCTCCTACACTATTTTTGAATTCTTATACATTATTTTTTTAAAACAACCGAACCATTTCATGTTTTGATGTGTATATAAGGTATACACTCAAATATTATAGAACAATAAAAAAATATATATATATTGTTTTAGCAAAAAGCAAATGTACTTACAGAATAAATATTTTTGTTATATCCAATAGGTGAGATTAGTGATATTTAAGAAAAAATTAAAAAAAGAAAACTTAATTGCATTATGTTTTTTAGGACCGAGTTTGATAGGGTTTTCGGTATTTTTTTTGATACCTTTTATTGGGAGCATTTACTACTCTTTTTTGGATAGCCCCATTGGTGGAAGTTTTGTATGGCTTTCGAACTATAAAAATCTAATAACAAACAAAATTTTCCTTACAGCTGGTTCAAATACCCTTATTTTTACTGCTGTATGCGTTCCTCTTAATATGTTTTTCTCACTCTTACTAGCAATGCTTTTAAATAAAAAAATATTTTGTAGAAATATATTTCGTACTTTTTTTATATCACCCCTTGTCATACCAGTTGCTTCTGTTGTTCTGGTTTGGCAGGTGTTTTTTGAATATAACGGATCACTTAATGCATTGTTTTCACAACTTAATCTTATACCAGTTGATTGGATGAATACCTCATGGGCTAGGGTTGTTGTATTGATTATGTACTTATGGAAAAACATTGGCTACAATATGGTTCTGTTTCTAGCAGGTCTACAAAATATCCCTAAGGAATACTATGAATCTGCACAGATAGATGGAGCAGGGTCATTTAAAAGATTTACCAGCATAACGCTTGTTTACCTTACACCTACATCTTTTTTCGTTTTTATTATGTCAATTATAAACTCCTTTAAGGTTTTCAGGGAAACCTACTTGATAAGTGGGGACTACCCCCATGAAAGTATCTATATGCTGCAGCACTATATGAATAATATGTTTTCTTCCTTGGATTATCAGAAGCTTACATCTGCTGCATGTATAATGGCGGTAGTAATATATCTGCTTGTATTTAATCTATTTATTTGTGAAAGAAGAATAAGTAAAAGTATTCAATAGTAGCATTGGAGGAAAAAGTTTTGATTAATGAAAAAACTTCTAAAAATTTAGGTAAAAAATATAGAAAACTAATTTTGACAATATTAATAGCATTACTAGCTATAGTATTCCTATTTCCTATGATATTGACTGTATCGAACTCTTTTATGAGCGAAGGAGAAATTAACGAAAACTATAAACCTATAACAAATGCGTCAACAGAAGAAAACTCTGATGATAGCGAAAGAACCTTTGTTAATCTGAAGTTAATACCTGATGAAGTAGTTATAAAGCAGTATTATTCAGTGCTATTGCAGAAACCGAAATTTCTTCTAATGTTTTGGAATTCAATGTCTCTGGTTATACCTATTATTCTTGGGCAAGTTCTTGTTTCTTCGATGGCAGCTTATGCCTTCGCAAAGATAAATTTCCGATTTAGGGAACAGATATTTTTTATTTACATTATTACGATGCTTATGCCATTTCAGGTGACTCTGGTACCAAATTATATAATAGCTGATAGGTTGGGTATTTTAGGCAGTTATGCTTCAATTATATTTCCAGGAATATTCGGTACCTTTGGGGTTTTTCTATTACGACAATTCATGGTTTATATTCCTGATGAATACGCAGAAGCTGCAAGAGTAGACGGAGCAGGTCACCTTAGTATATTTTTAAAAATCATTTTACCACTGTCCAAGACAGGGCTTGCTGCTCTTGCAATCCTTGTTTTTATAGATAATTGGAATATGGTCGAGCAGCCAATAATATTTCTGCAGGATAAAACTAAATACCCCCTTTCGATATTTCTTACAAGTATAAACACTGAGGAAACAGGGATAGCTTTCGCAGCATCTACATTGTACATGCTGCCTATGCTTTTAGTTTTCCTCTATGGTGAAAACTATCTTATTGAAGGGATACAACTTTCGGGAATAAAAGGGTAACGGACACAAGAAAGGGTATACAATTTCAAAAATTAAGAATAGCAACACAGAGTATGCGCTTTAAAAATAAATGGTAACAAACCTAAAAATGCTATACAAAAAAAGGATTGCAAACACAGGAGGTTATACATATGAACAGTAGTGCCCAAGATGTGGACATAACAAGGAAGAAGTTAATAATAAAAATTTCAGCAGTATTTCTTGGGGTTTTGGTTTTACTGACTTTCTTTTCTAACACAATAAATAACTTCTCCCTTCCAAGAGTAACGGTGGAGGAGCCTATTAGCGGGGGGCTTAATAAAGATGTAACAGGTGAAGGCGCCGTTGAGGAAAAGGAAACTGTTAAAGCATATACACAATCAAGTAGACAGGTGCTTGAAGTATATACAAAGGTTGGTAGCAAAGTAAAAAAGGGTGACCCAATAATGAAGCTTGATAAGCAAGCACTACAGAATACCTTAACCCAGGAACTACTTCTGTTAGAAAAGTCAAAGCTATCTTTGGAAAAGCTTGTGAATTCAGCAACTCAGGAAAATTTGGTAAGCTATCAAAGGTCTATTAAAGCTGCAAAAGACAAAATGCTACAGGCAGAAAAAAACTTAAAGTCAGTTAAGGAACTATATGATATAGGCGCTGAAGCCAAGGCAAATTTTGATAAAGCTCAAATGGAATATGACAGTGCGAAAGAAGAATATGAGTATAAACAGGAAGATTATAATACAGCAGTAAAAGATGGTCTTAAAACGGAAGAAGACAGGAAGAGAGATATAAAGGACCGTGAATTAGATATTCAATTACAACAATTAAAGGTGAATAATATAGAAAAGGAGCTATCTGAGGAGAGTAAGATAGTTTCTCCTTGTGATGGAATTATAAAGGAAATAGGATTTGAAAAAGGCTCCATGACCAATTCTGGAACACCACTATACTCGATTATTGATACCTCAAAAGGATTTCAATTTAGAGTTCCTGTTGATACTGACAGTGTAAAACTACTGAAACTGAAGGATGCTGTGGAAATAACTCTTAATGCTTCTGATGACAAAGTGCTAGAGGGTAAGCTTATTGAAATAAAAGAAAATGCTCAAAGCCAAGGTGAAAAGAAAGACTTAATAATCTCGCTTCCACAAGAAAACTTGACTAGTGGGGAAGCAGGCGAAATAAGAATTAACATTAAGTCAAAGAACTATGAAATTCTGGTTCCTAATTCCACTGTCGGGGAGGATGAAAAAGGAAAGTTTGTGTATGTATTAAAGGTGAAAAAAGGTCCTTTAGGTAATGAAAACTATGTGCAGAGGGCTTACGTCACCATTGTTGACCATGATAATTATAGAAGCGCTGTTACTAGCGGCCTCCAGTCAGAGGAAGAAATAATCGTTTCTACTAGCAAAGACACATTATCAGATGGCTGCCGTGTCATGCTAGATAGGGGGTGACTGCTTGAAAACTCATAAAGTTGTTGGTTTAACTCTATTTCTAGGCATTTTACTTATAATTTCTGGAATTATTATAGGCAAAGCAGTTAATATAAAACTATCTGAAATGAATGGTTATTTTGGTATGGAAAAGGTTATTGTAACACAAAAAAATGTTGATACGGATAATAGTAATCCTATAACTATAAGAGATATAAAAAGAATTAAAAAGGCTATGGAGGATACTGATGTTTCCTATTCTTCTAGCTTAATGACATATGTAAAAGGAAACAATCGTGATGCTACTGCTGAACTTATAGGAACGAATAGTGTATATTCGAAATTCAGTCTCCTGCAGTTTGCTGCTGGAAGCTTTTTTACAGAAGAGGCGGAAAAAGAAAGTAGCAGAGTTGCTGTAATAGATGAAAAGTTGGCAATTAAGCTATTTAATACGTCCAAGGTAATAGGAAACAAAATCAGTATATATAATCAAAGTTTTAGTATAATCGGAGTGATTTCAACGGATTCCTCCTTGCTCCAAGGTTTGATTGATGATGATATACCATCTATATATATACCTGGCAGCACTTTTTTTGAATTCAACGATACTTCAGCTATTACACATATTGAAATTAAAAGCCTAAATAATGATACGTTAGGGAATAACTCAAAATTAGTTGCGAAGGGCTTGGAGTCTATAGGTCAGAATCCACAGAATTATAATATTATTGACTTTAATATAGAAGAGGCACTGATAAAACAGAAGCCTGATATTCTTATGTTTTTAGTAGGGCTCATTTCTATATTAGTACTAGTTTTATATATTAAAAGAGAGTTTGGCAGGGTGTTGGGTCTGCTTATAAGAGAAGCAAAAAGTGACTATATTTCCAGCATTGTTAGGGCAAATAGCTTTAAAATAATACTACTGGTGATTAAAACCATTGCAGTTGCGCTTTTTACAATAATAATTTGGAAACTGATTAAATTTAGTTTATATATACCTCCAGAATATATACCTACTGACTTGACGGATATGGGGTATTTTGGAGATTTAATATATAAAACGATAACCAGTAGAAATTCCAATATGGGCTATATACCTTTCACATCAGAGCGATTATTGGATATTTCACAAAGAATAACAAATATATCTTTTATCATCAGTCTCTTCCCAGGCTTCATTATCTTTTATATAGGTATATATCAGGCAAGGGCATTAAAAATAGACTCATTTAAATTATTATTACAATCGGGTATCTCATTATTATTATCTGCAATTTTATTAACAGGGTTGATTTTTTACTTTGATATAAATTTTTACGTTAACAGTACCACCTTCGTTGTCTTATGGATTTTTATATGTATAAATGTTGTTAAATTTGGAAGCGAAGCAGAAAAGAGAGAGATGGTTTCGACATCTAAAGAGGCAGCTAAACATATAAAACAAGATAAACATATATTTGGGTGAGTAGAGCAAAACAGAAGACAAGTTTATATCATTAAAATGTGAATGGTGTAGGAGATTGAAGATATAATTTCAATCTTCTACACCATTACTAATTTCTAATTAATACATATTTTTTTATAGTGACCGAACCATTTCCTGTTTCAGTGTGTATATAAGGTAAATAGTTAAAATATTGGTAAATAATTGGCTGTATTTGATTTGTCCACATTTGCAAAGAAGTAAAAATATCAAGATTATAAAATATAATAAAAGGAGACTTTAAGAATTATGCTTAAACGAGTAATTAGTATATTAATGGTATTATCAATTCTGATTGGTGCAAGTGCCTGTAATGGTGGAGGAAAAAAGGAAGATGATTTCTCAATGACAAATACACCTTCCTATGAAGAAAAGGAAATTGGAGAAGCTTTAGGACTTCAGTATTGCGGACAGAAAATTGGATTAGATTCAAAAGACCAGATTATTTTAAGTAATTTCAGTGAAGGTAAAGGCATCTCTATTATTGTCGCTGATGGAACTGGTAAAAAGGTTCAGGAGTATAAAAATGATATTGCAGGAGAAAACATGTTTACTCTTGATGCACAGGATAACAGGTATGCATTAAATGCGTCATATAGCGAAAGGAAAGAAGAAGATAAAAACTGGGAGGCTACCTACGCAATCACTGTTTACAACTCACAAGGTGAAAAGCAAAAGTCATTTGACTTAGGTAAAAGAACATTTAGCAAAATACAACAAGGAATTACGGATATAGTAGTAGATTCAAAAGGAAATATATATCTGCTTATACAAAATGAAAAGATTGAGGTTATAGATGCTACTGGGAAAAAAGTTAAAGAGATTCCAGTACAAAAAGCTACAGAAATAGAAATAGATGAAGGGGATAATCTTTTTATAGGCTATACTAAAGATGGTACAAATTACTCATCAATAGAAAAGCGTAGCCTTGAAAAGGAAGACAGCATATGGAAAAAGGATTTTACTAATGGCAATATTATGAGAAATATGAGATATAGTCTTAAGGACAAAACACTTTATATCCTAACTGATAGTGGAATTTTATCTTGCTCATCTGATGGCGATGTAAATGGCTATATTTTTAGTCTTAAACAATCTTCTCTGTTGGAATCGGGAATTTATATACAAGATATTGCCTTTGATATTAGTAAAAATATATATGTACTTGCCTCTAAGAATGATTTATCTACTAATAAATTTATCACATTGCTTTATAAATATACACCTATAAAAGGTGAACAAAAGACTCAAAGTAAGAAAACTTTGACTGTAGCTGTAAGAGGTTCTGAAAGATATTTGGAAGCTGCAGTTGGTAAATTCGAAAAAGAGCACCCTGACATTAAAGTAGATGTTAAGGTAAACTTCCAAAGTGATAACTATAGAAAAGAAGAGGAAGAGTATCAAAAGGTCATCAGTACAGAGCTAATGGCCGGAAATGGTGCTGACATCATAGAAATACAAGATCTACCTTATAAGAAATTTGTGGATAAAAATATGCTTGCAAATCTAAGCGAAATGATTAAAAATGATAAAAGCTTTGATATCAGCAAGTATCAGCAGAACGTGGTCAATGCCTGCAAATATAGGGATAATCTCTACATGATACCTATTCAATTCAGCTTTGTGGCATTTATGGCAAATAAAAATATAATGACTAAGGAAAATCTAAAGATAGATAGTACTAAATGGACTTGGAAGGAGTTTCTTGAAATAGCACAAAAAATCTCAAAGGACACAAACGGAGATGGAAAACTAGATCAATTTGCTCTACCAAAGATGAGTGCGAGCGAAATATTCAATTTTATGTTCACTAACGAATATAACAATTTTGTAGATTTTGACAACAAAAAAGCTAACTTTGATTCAAAAGAGTTTATAGAAATCTTGAATTTTGCAAAAGATTTTCCAGTAGAAAAGATATGCAGCCCGACTTTGGATTGGGCAGGATTATACAATTACACAGATCCAGGAACGGTAGGGTTTATAAGACATTCAAGTAATGGCTATGATAATTGTCTTACTCAGGGGCGCGCACAAGTGAATGGAGAAGTAGAGTTCTTGGATATGCCTTCCTTCGGTGGAGGAAAAGGTCTTAAAAGCTTTTTACTAGGTAGAGCCTTTTCCATTAACAACAATTCAAAATTAAAGGCTGAGTCCTGGGAGTTAATTAAAGTACTACTTTCTGATGAAATACAAAGTAGTAGAGACTTCTTCCGATTTGGTGTGAACTTAAACTCACAAAAAGACCTGGCTAAACTAGATATGGCAAGAGGTGCTGCATATTATGCGGACAGGGGAAGATACGCAAAACCGTTGACACAGGAAGACATTGATTTAGTTAATAAAGTATTAGATGGTTTAAATACAATCCCTTATTATGATATAAAGGCTAATACGATTATTTCTGAAGGAGCTAATGAGTTCTTCACAGGTAAAAAGACTGCCGAAGAGGCAGCAAAGCAAATACAGAACAAGATGAATATATATTTGGGTGAGTAGTATATGATGAAAGGTAAGAAAAGATTTATGTTTAAACGTGTAATTAGTATACTAATGGTTTTATTGATTATTATTGGTGCAGGTGCCTGCAACGATCAGGAGAAAAAGAAAACAGAGGCTGATGATTTCTCTATGACAAACGTAGCATCCTACGAGGAAAAGGAAATTGGCTCAACTATTGGGTTTAATTGGCCAGGAATAAAGATGCAACTGGATTCTAAACAACAGATCATTATGTATGATTACAGAGAAAAAGGTACTTTTTGCATTGTTGCAGATGGCAATGGTAAAAGTGAGCAGGAATATAAAAATGCTTCTAAAGATGAATACGTGTTTACTCTTGATGCAAAGGATAATAGGTATTCAGTCTGCCGTATGTTAAGCTCTGGAAAAGAAAATGATAAAGAAAAGGAGGCTACATACACCCTTAACATTTATAACTCTAAGGGAGAAGAACAGAAATCCTTTGACTTGGGTAAACGCACAATTACGAAAGAACTCGAAGGAATTACTGACATAGCTGTTGACAAAAAAGGTATTACCTATCTGCTAATGAAAAGACAAAATATTGAGGTTATTGGCTTAGATGGAAAAAAAGTTAAAGATATTCCAGCACCAAAGGCCGACTATATAGAAATAGATGAAGAGGACAATCTTCTTGTAGGCTCTATTAATGGAGGCGAAAATAGCCCATCTATAGAAAAATACAACCCTTCAAACGAAGAACGCATATGGACCAAGAAATTGGTAGTTGGTAGTGGTATGCAGGAAATGAAATATAGTCAAAAAAATAAGACACTATATATATTTACCCAAAAAGGTATTTTATCCTGCTCGCCTGAAGGGAGTATTGAAGGCTATATTTTTGACCTTAAGCAGTTCTCTTTGGGGGAATCGGGCATCTATGTAAGTGATTTTGACATTGACAGTGATAAGAATATATATATTCTTGCCTTAAAGAACAATCCTTCTGGCAAAAGTACTCCTTTGTTTTACAAATATACAACTATTAGAGATGATAAGAAATCCAAAAATCAGAAGACCTTAACTCTATCACTATGGTACACCGATAGATTGATGGAATCTGCAATAAGTAAATTCAAAAAAGCTTACCCCAACATTAAAGTAGAAGTAAAAGATTATGCAGCAAATGGGATAACCTCGGAGGTATGGGAAAACTATCAAAAAACTATCAATACGGAACTAATGGCTGGAAATGGTGCTGATATCATGGAAATGACGGAATTACCCTACAAAAAATATGCTGACAAAAATGTATTGGCAAACATGAGTGAAATGATTAAAAATGATAGTAGCTTTGATTTAGGCAAGTATCAGCAGGGACTGTTGAATGCTTGCAAATATAAGAGTAATCTATACATCATGCCTTATAGTTTCTTCTTTACCTTATTTGCAGCTAACAAAAACATTTTAAGTGCTGAAGGTATTAATATAGATAGTTCTAAATGCACATGGAATGAATTTCTCTCCATAGCTCAAAAAATTACAAAGGACACAAACGGAGATGGCAAACCAGACCAATATGCTCTCCCAAACATGACAATAGATGAAATATTTAGCTATATATTTTTTCATTCTGGCGAATATCATAATTTTGTAGATTTTGAAAAGAGAAAAGTTAACTTTGATTCTAGAGAGTTTAAAGATATCATGAAATTTACTAAAGATCTTATGGGTAAAGGAGTTTGTAGTCCTATGGATGTAAATAATCTTCGGGAGGAGAATTCAAAGGAGAATGCAAGCATGATAGGCTTTTTGCCATCATTTTATGGCTCCTATGACCATATAATATTTGACCAGAGTTCATTTGATGGAGAAGTAGAGTACTTGTATATGCCATCTTACAGTGGAAAAACAAATCTTCAAGACTTCCGTCCAGGCAGTATATTAGCAATTAATAATAATTCAGCAAAAAAGTCTGAGGCATGGGAATTTATTAAATTTCTTCTTTCTGATGAAATACAGAACAATATCGAAATGACAGATGAATTCCCTGTAAATTTAAATGCACTAAAGGAAAAGGCGAAAATTGCTATAACTAATAAGGACTATAAAATAGCTAAAGCCAAAGGGAAAAACGTAAAACCATTGACACAGGTGGATATTGATATGGTTAATAAAATAATAGATGGGTTAAATAAAATCTCTTATATTGAGCCAGAGGCTGAAAGAATTATTTCTGAAGGAGTTGATGAATTCTTCTCAGGTAAAAAGACGGCTGAAGAAGCAGCAAAGCAAATACAGAACAAGATGAATATATATTTGGGTGAGTAAAACGGAACCCAAAGTATGTTTTATAGCGAGATTAGGTAGCAAAAGCTTATCCTTCAATTAGAGGTATAAGCTTTTGCTTTACTAAAATAATTCATTACGACCATTATTAATTTCTAGCTAATTAATAATTTTTTTTAAGTAACCGAACTATTTCTCATTTTCATGTGTATATAAGGTAAAATGTTTAAATATCGGTAAATAATTGGTTGTATTTGATTTAGCCATAATTACAAACAAAATAAAATAATTATACTTATAAAATTTAGCAAAAGGAGACTTTAAGAATTATGCTTAAGCGAGTAATTAGTATATTAGTGGTATTATCAGTTCTGATTGGTGCAAGTGCCTGTAATGGTGGAGGAAAAAAGGAAGACGATTTCTCAATAACAAATACACCTTCCTATGAAGAGAAGGAAATTGGAGAGTCTTTAGGGTTTCAGTATTGTGGACAGAATATTGGAGTAGATTCAAAAGACCAGATTGTTTTAAGTATTACCAGTGAAGGTAAAGGTTTCTCTAGTATTTACGTTGATAGTAGCGGTAAAAAGGTTCAGGAATATAAAAATGTGAATGATGAAGAAAACCTATTTACTCTTGATGCACAGGATAACAGGTATACATTAAATGCATTATATGGCGAATGGAAAGAAGAAGATAAAAACAGGGAAGTTACATATTCAATTACTGTTTACAACTCAAAAGGGGAAAAACAAAAGTCATTTGACTTGGGTAAACGAACATTTAGCAAAATGCAACAAGGAATCACGGATATAGTAGTGGATTCAAAAGGAAATATCTATTTGCTGTTACAAAATGAAAAGATTGAGGTTATAGATACTACTGGGAAAAAAGTTAAAGAGATTCCAGTACAAAACGCCTCCGAAATAGAAATAGATGAAGGGGATAATCTTTTTATAGGCTGTATAAAAGATGGTACAAATTACTCATCAATAGAAAAGCGTAGCCTTGAAAAGGAAGACAGTATATGGAAAAAGGATTTTACTAATGGCAATATTATGAGAAATATGAGATATAGTCTTAAGGACAATACACTTTATATCTTAACTGATAGTGGAATTTTATCTTGCTCATCTAATGGTGACGTAAATGGCTATATTTTTAGTCTTAAACAATCTTCGCTGTTGGAATCAGGAATTTATATAAGAGATATTGCCTTTGATAGTAATAAAAATCTATACGTACTCGCCTCTAAGAATGATTTATCAACTAATAAATTTTCAACATTGTTTTATAAATATATACCTATAAAAGGGGAGCAAAAGGCCAAAAATCAGAAAACTCTGACTATAGCAATAATGGATTCTGAAAGATTTTTTGAAGCTGCAGTTGGTAAATTCGAGAAAGAACACCCCGACATTAAGGTAGATGTAAAGACAGACTACCAAGAGGGATATCAAAAAGTCATCAGTACAGAGCTAATGGCTGGAAATGGTGCTGATATCATAGAAATACAATACCTATCTTACAAAAAATACGTGGATAAAAATATGCTGGTAAATTTAAGCGAAATAATTAAAAATGATAAGAACTTTGATATCAGCAAGTATCAGCAGGGCGTGATCAATGCCTGCAAATATAAGGATAATCTCTACATGATGCCTATATCCTTCAGATTTATGGCATTTATGGCAAATAATAATATTATGAATAAGGAAGGTCTAAATATAGATAGCACCAAATGGACCTGGAAGGAATTTCTTGAAATAGCACAAAAGATCTCAAAGGATACAAATGGAGATGGAAAACTAGATCAATTTGCTTTACCAAAGATGAGTAAAGAAGAAATATTCGACTTTGTATTTACTAACGAATATCCCAATTTTGTAAATTTTGACAACAAAACAGCTAATTTCGATTCAAAAGAGTTTATAGAAATCTTGAACTTTGTGAAAGACTTTCCAGTAGAAAAGGTATGTAGTCCTACTTTGGACATGGCAGGATTATATAATTACACAGATCCAGGAACGGTAGCATTTATAAGACATTCCAGTAATGGTTATAGTAATGGTCTTATTCAGGGACGAGCACAAATAAATGGAGAAGTGGAGTTCTTGGATACGCCCTCCTTTAGTGGAGGAAAAAATCCTAAAAACTTCTCACTAGAAAAAACCTTTTCAATCAACAATAATTCAAAAATGAAGGATGAGTCTTGGGATTTAATTAAAGTATTACTTTCTGATGAAATACAAACCAGCAGTGACTTTTTCCGATTTGGTGTGAACTTAAACTCACTAAAAGAAATGGCTAAACGAGAGATGCTAAATGAAGAATATAAATATTATAAAGACAAGGGAAGATACGCAAAACCATTGACACAGGAAGGTGTTGATTTAGTTAATAAAGTAATAGATGGATTGAATACAATCACTTATTATGATATAAAGGCTAACAATATTATTTTCGAAGGAGCTAATGAATTCTTCACAGGTAAAAAGACGGCCGAAGAGGCAGCAAAGCAAATACAGAACAAGATTAACATATATTTGGGTGAGTAGAGCAAAACGAAAGGCTAATTCTATAGCATTAGAAAGTGGATGGTGTAGGAGATTGAAGATATAATTTTAATCTCCTACACCATCATCAATTTCTAGCTTGTACGTGATTTTCATCTAGAAACCGAACTATATACTTATTTGACGTGTATATAGGGTAAATAACAAAAATGAGGAGAGGAATTTTATAATGAGATTAAAACGAATATTAAGTATTGTAATTGTACTTTCAATGCTTCTTGCAGTGTTTCCGATTGAAAGTAGTGCAAATGTACAGGAATCAACTAGAATTGACAATGCTAATGAGCTCAAGCCATATGATGACGTAAGGGAAAAAGATTTATCCAACATGGATTTCAGTGGAAAGTCTGATTTACTTTTTACGCTTACTTTTGATACTAATACAAAATGGCCAAGCAAGGACAAAATGCCTGAAGAGTTTGACCCCTCAAAGCTAATGGAACAAGGAAAAGATCCAGGGCTAAATATTAAAAAGCTACAACGAGAAGGATATACCGGAAAAGGCATAGTTATAGCATATATTGATCAACATCTACTTCTTAATCATGAAGCTTATAAAAATGTTAAATTACATAACTACGAAATTCAGGATAATGATATCAGGCCATCAATGCATGGACCAGCTGTTTTAAGTTTACTAGCAGGTAAGAATGGAGGAATTGTACCAGATGCCGAAGTATATTTCTTTGGTCATAATGGAGGGGAAGATGATAATGAATATGAAGCTAGGGCCTTTGAAAAAATAATAGAATTAAATAAAGAATTGCCAGATAGTAAAAAAATTAAAATAGTTGGAATGTCTCATGGCGCAGATGATAACTTAGATAAAGAATATGCCAGGCACTTAAGAGAGGCCCAGGAGAAGGCTAGGAAAAGTGGAATAATAGTTGTTGATGTGGGTTGTGCCATGGCTACCTGCGGTGTGAGTGGTTTTAAGGATAGAAATACTTTTTCAAACTATCAAATAAGTAATTGGGAAAAAGTATGGAATGATAGTATGTTTAATAATCAACTATTAGTTCCAGCGGATTTTAGAACCACTGCAGTGGGATATAACAATGATATGAAACAATATGCTTACTGGGGAAGTGGTGGATTCAGTTGGGGGGTTCCTTATATCACTGGAGTTATTACTATGGCATTACAAATAAATCCGAACTTATCTGAAGAACAGGCTTTGAAATATTTACACAAAAGTGCAAATAAGTTTTTAAATGGTGATATTATTAACCCTGAAGGCTTTATAAACATGGTAAAACAAAATAGCCTCAATCCTCATGATGTAACTCCAGATAAAGATTACAGATATTTTTTATACAATAAAAACAAAGTATCTGAGGACGATTTAAAAACAATAAAAGAATATGCAAATAAATTTAGTGATGGGACTACAAGCATAATAAAAGATGTATCTGCGTACATGTCTGCTACTGGTATATATGATATGCTAAAAACTGATTCTAGCAGCAGAAATGGAAGTCTAAAAGGTATACAGATATTTGGAAGTTCTAGTGATGTACCTGCTTTTGATATTCATTTTAAAATTCAAATGAAAGATTCTATAGATGATAGCGGAAATTTTAAATCTGATTTCTTTTATTCAAATTTTAAAAGCGACAGCAATAGCTTAAAAAATGATTTTAGCATATATAAAGCTTTTAATGATAAATTAAATGTAAGTTTTATACCCGAATGGACAGTATCAAGGCTACCACTTTCGAAAGGTGAAATTGCACCTTATATGAGTAGAAATAGCCAATATGTTGATTCAATTAAGAATAAACCGTTTGGGGATTTTGTTAATTTCTCAAGTCCTATATTCGCTGATAGTAAACATAGTGATGATTTTGGATATTTCCTAAAAGAAAGAATAGATAAAGAGCTTAAAATGCTGAGTAGCAGTGATTATAAACTCTATGGAAATAAACAGGGTTTTTATCCAGTTAATACAGATGTCATTGGAGATTTCACAAAAGAGAATATAACGAAGGAAAATAAAGATGGAATAAAAGAATTTATAATAAATTCGCATGGACAGTTTAATAACATTGATCAGTGTATATATACAACAAAGGATAGAAGCTCTGAGAAAAGAATTTCCTTTATGAATAAAGATAATATAAATAGTATATTGTCAACGAATTATTATGATTTGGATTTGTGGACATGTTTAAATGGATATAATTTAGATAATAGCAATTTAGTACATGAAGCTATAGCTAATGGAAAATGTATGAGTGCTATGGCAGCAGCTTCTACAATATCCAATAACGGTGTTCATAATGATGTATCTATAGAGAATATGAAAAAGAATAATTTCTATTATTTCTATTTTAATTATTTATATAACAGAGCGTTAGGTAAATCAAGAAGCGAGAGCTTTACTTTTGGACAACAAGCTTATGCACAAGAGATACTAAAAAATACTGATATGCTGCTTGATGGGAACTACCAATTCAATCTTCATAATGTACTGTCTTATCATTACTTTGGATTAATCGAGTATTGGAATTTTGCCGGTAAAAGTAAGTCTAATCCTAAAGGGAATGAGAATAATTCCAGCTTAGATGATTCGACCACGTTTGATGGTAATGTAAAATTTCAAAGTGAGTATTCCAAGAGCGGCTTTAAATAAATACCTTAAAAGCGGTAAGAATTAAGGATAATATAGAATTTACTTTAAATTATGAATGTTCGAAAGATTGCGGCTATAGCTTCTTTAACCCACCTTATGGTGATAAAATAATGAAGTATGTAAATGATGGAATAAAAAAGGGGAATAATACCACTAAATTTAGAATAAGCATGAAGGAATTTAATGAAGTATTATCATTAGATATGATAACTATGTTTTTTGGTGATGATGTAACACGGGATTTCATATTCTTTAATACATCTCAGTTAAAACCTTTATTAAAGGCAACGCCAACAACCAAACCTGCATCAGTTGTAAAACCCGCGAAACTCACCGGCTTGAGTGTAACCATAAGCAAAAATAAAGCAACCTTAAGTTGGAAGGCTGTATCAGGGGCTACAGCTTATAATGTGTATTACAAAAAGCAAAATGGAAGCTATAAAGTTTTGGCAACAAAGAGTACTAATCTACAGATATCAAACCTAAATAAGTCGACTAAGTATTTGTTTAAGGTGGCTGCAGCTAACTCGGCGGGTGAAGGAAAAGCAAGTGATGAAATAACAAAATCAATAGGTAAATAGTGTTTTTAAATAAAAAGTGGGACCCCTTGAATTCTGTAATAATTTTATAGCAAGAATAGGTAACATAAGCTTGTACTTCAATCAGAGGTATAAGCTTTTGTTTTATAAAAATTTACTCTATCAATAGATATTAAAGTTTGCAGATGCAAAGAACTGTGTCAGGCGAAGTCTGATAAATACTATCCTGCTATTGTAACAGATATTACATTATGATAAAATGGTAAAAATAGTAACGGATATTACAGGGGAGTATGTATATGGAAAAAAGAAAATGGCTAGTTATAAATTATAACCTTCCTACAGAACCTTCAAGATATAGAGTTGCTACCTGGAGGGCACTCAAAAAATTAGGTGCGCTCAACGTTCAGCAATCAATGTGGGTCTTGGCCTACAATGAAAGTAATTGCTCAGCTCTAAAGAATATCTCTAAAAATATAGAAGCAAATAATGGTGAAGCACTCTTGATGGAAAGTGTGTTTTTTGAGGAGGAACAAGAAGAAAGAATTATCTCATTTTTTGATAATTTAAGAATTGAAGGGTACAAGGAATAATTAAAGGAGTACATTTATGTTAGATAATATAAAAGCAAAGGCAAAACAACTTAAAAAGCAAATAGTAATTGTATACCTTGCATATATGCACAAAGATGTGGAGTGGTATAAAAAGGCTTTTCTGCTACTAATACTTGTTTATGCAGTCAGTCCAATAGATCTGATACCTGATTTTATTCCAATATTGGGTTATCTTGATGACATTATTTTAATTCCTTTAGGAATTATCTTGGCTATAAAAATTATTCCTAAGAGTGTATGGGAAGAATGCAGGGCTAATGCAGAAAAGGGAATTAGTATTAATAATAAATATAAGAAAATAGGAG
>JAEWAX010000122.1 GCA_023391425.1 Bacillota bacterium
TGAATCCCGCATTTGATGTAGATGTTATATCAAACATGGAGCGAGCTGTTAACTTGTTTGAAAGGTAACAGGTACATAAAATAGTATGTAAATTCTTTAAGGCTGTTGCAAAACTAAATACAATATAGAAGAACTTATTGTTTAAGTAGTACGGAAGTACTATTTAAACACAATCTTTGAACTATATTGTATCAGACAAAGTTTTGCAACAGACAATCATGATAGTGTCTCTCACCACAATCAATGAAAACTGAATATATTGTTAGGTTTTAATCGTGGTACAATAAAGGTGCCGGTAAAGGTCGTAAGGGGATTGGTACTTCCAAGTCCGTGCAACAGACTGATTATCAGCTCCTTAGGTGTACCACTTTTTGTTGCCATTGTATGTTTAATGAGCACGTAGGACAGCCAACAATTAAGAAAGGAGCTGCACTGGCTTATAATTATTTACGGAGGTCGTAAAATGGAAGTTCTTTATAAGCAGTGTTGTGGAATTGACATTCATAAAAATATGCTATTGGCTTGTGTATTTACGAGTGTCAGGAATAGAGAAATCCGCCAGTTTGGAACAATGACGGATGATATTTTACAATTGGTACAATGGTTGAAGGATACCAATTGCGAAATGACAGCCATGGAAAGTACAGGCAACTATTGGAAACCTGTATATAACATTTTTGAAGAAGAAGGAATCCCTGTAATGATTGTAAATGCCCAGCACATTAAAGGTGTTCCAGGAAGAAAGACAGATGTCAAAGATGCAGAATGGATTGCCGATTTAGTACGTCACGGTCTAGTAAAAGCAAGTTATATACCAAACCGTGAGCAAAGAGAGTTACGTGAAATTACTCGTTATCGAGAGGAGCTTATTGAAGAAAGAGCGAGAGAATTAAATAGAATTCAATCTGTTTTAGAAGGAGCTAATATTAAACTCGGTAGTATTATTACTGATATTAGTGGAAAGAGTGGAATAAGTATTTTAAAGGCAATTGTAAACGGGAATACTGATCCAATTACATTAAGTCAGCTAGCTGAAGGGCGAGTAAAAGAAAAAATATCAGAATTGCAAAAAGCGTTACACGGCCGAGTACAGAAACATCAGATGCTAATGTTACATCACCAGTTAGATCATATTGAAACATTAAGGTGCTTAATAGGTGAGTTGGATGAGGATATTAAAAAAAAAACAGAACCCATGCAACTACAGATAAAGCTTTTAGATGATATCCCTGGAATAGGGCGGCAAAGTGCAGAAAGAATTCTAGCAGAAACAGGCATCAATATGGAGCAATTTAGAAGTGCGGATCATTTTAGCTCATGGGCAGGGCTTGTACCAGAATGCAAAGAAAGTGCAGGTAAAAAGATGAGCACACGTATACGAAAGGGAAACAAATATTTAAAATCAACAATTGTAGAGTGTGCACGGGCAGCTATTCGTAAAAAAGACAGTTTTCTTTACGCAAGGTATCAGAGAATAGCGGCTAGACGCGGTGGAAAAAGAGCTCTTATTGCAATAGCTCACAGCATGATTTTGTCAATTTATAACATATTAAAAGGCCTTCAACCATATAAGGAATTAGGACATAACTACTATACAAGTATAAACGAAGAAAAAATTAAAAAGAAAAATATAAAATCATTGGAGAACCTAGGATTTGAAGTGCTGTTGCAAAAAAGCATGTAATCTTTCTCCTATGAAGAAAGATTAAGCCCGCCAAAGTACGGCAGGCTTATTTGTGTTGTAAATTTATGGATTCTTTAAAGATGTGTTTTCAGGACAGCCACTTTTTAATTCTAGTTTTATTGAGCCAATCATGAAATACTAATAAAATATATTATTTCCAAAATTTCTAATAAAGCTAAATCGAATAGTTTTTTCTGTTAAGGTAAAAATAGTACAATAAATCAGTTTATATAAAGTTTCATTCAAATTTACAGATTAATTCGACATAGGACTTACAAGAACAAACATTTGAAAGGATGGATCTGATGAAAGCTGTGATTATGGCAGGTGGAGAGGGGTCAAGGTTAAGGCCGTTGACCTGTAATCGGCCAAAGCCTATGGTACCAATTGCTAACAAGCCTGTAATGGAACATATTATAGAACTATTAAAGAAGTATGGTATTAGAGATATTGCAGTTACCCTACAGTATATGCCTGAAATAATTAAAGACTATTTTAGTGATGGAAGTGAATTTGGAGTTAATTTAAAGTATTTTACAGAGGATGTACCCTTAGGAACAGCAGGAAGCGTTAAAAATGCTGAAGATTTTTTGGATGAGACATTTATTGTTATTAGTGGAGATGCATTAACAGATATAAATTTGGAAAAAGCTCTAGAATTTCACAGAACAAGAGCTGCAATGGCTACTCTCGTTCTAAAAAAGGTAGAAAGCCCTATTGAATATGGAGTAGTTGTTACAGACCAGATTGGCAGAATCATGCGTTTTCTTGAAAAGCCAAGTTGGGGAGAAGTATTCAGTGATACAGTAAATACAGGTATTTATGTATTGTCACCTGAGGTTTTGGGATATTTTAAAGCAAATCAATTCTTTGACTTTAGTAAGGATTTATTTCCTATACTTCTTAATCAAAATAAACCAATATACGGTTTTATTACTGATGATTATTGGTGTGATATAGGTGATTTGGATGCTTATGTTGGCGTTCAAAATGATATATTGGATAAGAAAGTTGACATAAAAATCGATGCAAGGGAAGTAAGACAGGGAGTATGGGTGGCTGACGGTGCAATAGTGTCAAAAGAAGCATTAATTAAAGCACCAGTATTAATTGGCAAAAACACGATAATTAAAGGTGGTAGCACAATTGGGAGCTATAGCATAATTGGGGAATCAAGTCATATTGATGAAGGAAGTTCCGTGAAAAAAAGTATTTTGTCAAAGGGCTGCGTTCTTAAAAGTAACACTCAGTTAAGGGGATGTGTACTGTGCAATAAAGTACAGTTTAAGGAGAAAGCTTCAGCCTTTGAAGGCTCGGTGGTAGGTGATAACTGCATTGTTGGGAAGAACTCAGTGATTAAACCCGGGATAAAAATATGGCCGAATAAAAATATTGACTCTGGAACAGATATAACCTCAAACTTAGTATGGGGCTCAAAATATTCAAAAAATTTATTTGGAAATAGAGGTATTGTGGGCGAAATAAATATGGATATAACCCCAGAATTTGCTTCAAAGTTAGGAGTAACGTATGGAGCTATTTGCAAAAGAGACTCTAAAATAGGTGTTTGCTGTGATGATATAGATGCTTTACGAATGCTAAAAAAATCACTAGTTTCTGGCTTGATGTCCGCGGGAATTGAAGTTTATGATATAGGATCAGCCTTGCTGCCTGTAACAAGATCGGCTATACGATTCTATAATTTGAATGGTGGTATCCATATCTCTGCCTTTGGCAAGGAGAAAGATATGCTTGTAATTGATATACTCAATAACTTAGGGAGTAACATCGAAAGAAGTGAAGAAAGAAAAATTGAGAACTCTTTTATTAGAGAGGACTTTATTCGCTGCTCAGTTAATGAAATTAAGTCAATAGTATCTATCCCTGAGCATAGTGTGTTTTATATTCAAACTATTTTAAACAGTGTATTGGCAAAGGAACATAATTTTAAGATTGCATTAATTGCAAAATCTGACTATTTAAAGAATATGGTCGAGAGAATTCTAAGTGAGCTAAAATGCGAATTTATTTTCATTGATTCAGGAATAGATAGGATTCATAAAAAAAAGGAAAGTCTGTTTTCGGATATTAAAACGCTTACAAACACTGTAAAACAAGGTGGGTTTGATATTGGTGTATATTTTGAAAATTCATATGAAAAAATGATGCTGGTGGATACAAAAGGTCGGGTAATAACTGATGATCTCTATATGGCTCTTATATCATTAATTCATTTTAAAGCAACAAAGGGTAATACTGTTGTTGTCCCTCTAAATACTAGCGAAGTGATTGAAAAAATAGCAAGTCAGAATGATGGAATGGTTGTTAGAACTAAAACGTCGACTAAAGAAGTAATGAAAAGAATGCTCTGTGGAGAATATCAAGAAGATATATCTGATTTCTTCACAATGAATTTCGATGCAATTGCAGGATTAGTTAAAATAATAGATTACATGGCTGCCAATGATTTAAAACTTAGTGATATTGTTGATATGATTCCTGATTTCCATATTTTAAAGAAAGAGGTCAAATGTCCTTGGTCTGCAAAGGGAAAGGTAATTAGGTCAATAATTGAAGAAAATGCTGGTGCAAATATAGAGACAACAGAAGGAGTAAAGGTTTTTGATGATAAAGGTTGGGTATTAGTACTGCCAGATGCTGAAAAACCTATATGTAAAGTGATAAGCGAAGGATACTCCCAAGAATTTGCTAGTGAGTTGACTGATATATATGTAGATAAGGTTAAATCAATTAGTAATACAAATATTAGCACTGTATAGCTGAATTAATAGAAAAGCATTGTTTATGCTCCCTCAATAGTTTTTAAAGGGAGCATAACAAAAAGCTTATTCTAGGGGCTATAACTCTAGTAAAAATAACAACTCAAACTAACAAATTAAACTAACAAATTAAACTAACAAATTAAACTATCTACAAAAAATTTCACATCACGTTTGTAAAAAACATCTGTATTAGTTATAATCTAATATAGGCAGACATATTTTGCCTATATTTTGTTTATATGGGAGTTGTTATTAATTGAGAAAATTAAGAATGGCAGTTTCAATTGTACTTAGTGTTGTTTTTCTGCTGACGGGAACTCAAATTGGTTATGTACCAGTTAATGCAGTTACTAAGAGTACCCCTACATATGTTGCATTAGGTGATTCAATTACAACGGGTTATGGTTTAGAAAACTTTAATAAAAATGATATTAAAAATAAATCAAGTGACAAAAATTTTGTAAATAAATTAGGGAAGAAATTGGGCGCAAAAACAGTAAATCTTGGTATCGAGGGAATGGATTCCATGCAGTTATTGCAAGCGATATCTAAACCCA
This sequence comes from Bacillota bacterium, assembly GCA_023391425.1. Lineage (GTDB taxonomy): Bacteria > Bacillota > Clostridia > Acetivibrionales > DSM-1351 > Ruminiclostridium. The sequence continues at coordinate 5,025 of JAEWAX010000122.1, forward strand.
AAACAGCTGAGCAAAAAGCAGAAGTAACACAAATAAAGAATGCAAGTGTTATATCAATTTCTATTGGCGGAAATAATGTTATGCAACCGTTACTTGCCAAATTAAATGAAAAACTTGGAGAAGGTAAGAGTATCTATACCGCAAGTTCAGAAGAAATTCAAAATGCAGCCTTCAATTTGCTTTTTGATACCACAGCAGTTAGCAATTTACAAAATGATGTCGTAGCCGGTGCTGCAACGTTTAATGGAGATGCCAAGTTAAAAAAAGCTGGAGACTTCGCAAACATTATTAGTACTATAAAAAAGATAAATCCGAAGGCACAAATCATAGTGCAGACAATATATTCTCCATATAAGATATCCTTTATTGCCTTCTGTGATACTGCCATACAATCGATGAATGCTGAGATAATCAAAAACTCAGCAAATGGCAAGAATTATAAGGTAGCTGATGTTTATTCAGCTTTTTCAAAAGCTAAGTCTGGTACAAAACTTGTTAACGCTGATTTAGGTGTATCTTTTGATCCTCACCCTACAGATAAAGGACATGAGGTTATTTACACTGTCGTTGCTGCTGCACTAAAAAATGCATTACCTTATAATGTGAAAGCAGCTATAACCAAAGGCAAACTTACCTCTAAGGTTTCTTCGGGAGAGCTAATTTTAACAATAACGCCAACCAAAGGTTACAAGGTGCCAAAAAATATTTCTTTAAAAATCGGAAAAGGTGCAAGTATAACATTTACTATGATTGATGGTAAGGTATCAGTACCAATAGCTGATGTAGATACTGATATTGAGGTTATAGCTGTATGTAGTAAATAAACATAAAAGTAATGGATAATTGCAACCAATCATGGATGAAATAGGCTATATAATTGAAGGCTAATTTATGTATTAGACAGGAGTTAGTTTTTTAATAACTATTAATAATTTAAATTGATTGCTGTATATTTTAATAAATAAACATATATCATAATATTAGTCTGCATAAATAAAATATTCTCACATATTATGACGGTTCAGAAGTACACTTCGACAGAGGAGAAATCAAATGAGAGTATTTTTTGCTATTGAGTTTGAAGATGAGTTAAAGGATTATTTATTTAATATACAAAAAGACATCAGACAGCATTGTATGGCTGGGAATTTTACTTCTAAAGAGAATTTCCATTTGACAATGAGGTTTATTGGAGAGCAGAGTCCAATGCAGATTGAGCATTTATTAGCTGTGTTAAAAGAGACTTCTTCTAATATGTCAGCATTTGAATTGAGACTTAACAAATTAGGTAAATTTGATAAAGGGAATAGGAAAATTATTTGGCTTGGGCTGCAAAAAAGCCAAGAGCTTGAGGCTTTGTATCGCAAATTAGAAAGTGCATTAATAGAACATGGATATAACAAAGAAGATAGAGGTTTCAGCCCTCACATTACCTTAGCTAGAGAAGTAAAAATTCAAGGTTATGAAAAGCTAATGAATGAATTACCAATTGATAACTTAGTTATAAAGGTTAAATCAATTTCACTTATGGAAAGCACTCGAATTGATAATAAACTATGCTATGTACCTATAGGTAGAGAAGAATTTCTGCCTTGAAGAGATAATATATATGGGTATATGCTATTTGTTTAGTGTTCCAGTAGCAAACACGGCTACACCAGATATTATGTATTTTATCCTGAATAAGTGTTTCATGTCTATGTGACTATTATGTGACTATGAAGAAATCAACCGCTTTGTAAAAAATTGCGGTAGAAATATGATACCAATGAGGTGATGCCAATGATGTGCAATGTGAACCATACGAACCTGTAT
>JAEWAX010000142.1 GCA_023391425.1 Bacillota bacterium
GGATAACAATACAACAATCCATGCATCCTGCTTTGCCTCAATACCTAATGCCCAAAGATTAGTGCTTCCTATCTGCCCCATCATAACTAAACAAAAAAGCTGATTCTTACTTATTTTTCCCATATAATATAATACCATTCATATAAATAATTATTATCATAGGTTATTATTTACATTTTACCAATTTATATACTGCGTAAAAAATATGGCAGAGTCACCAGAAAAACTTTTTACTCAAAACAAACACCCTATCGTTTTGTGATAGAGTGCTTGTTTTTCTTCACAATTATTCAAATTAGTCAAACCTAAGTCCGACCATCGAAAAGTATTAAAATCTCAACATTATTTTGAATTCAGTACTGCTTGTGCAGACCACAATAAAAGTACCACTAATATTTATATCAGAAACAGTTAGTATAGCTTGATATTTCAGGTAAAACATTAGGTCAATTAATAAAATCATTTCTTCTTTCGAACTTGTGTTCTATATTTTTATATGGTATAATTTGTATAAGCAGTTATCCTAACTGCTGGCAATCGTGTATAGGGTGGTTGACCTTCATTCTACATAGGATGGAGGTGATGCATATGAACAATAAGTTTGATTTCAAAGATGTTATTCAATTTGGAATGTTCATAATAGCGCTACTGACATTCATTTATTTGATTTGTCACTAACATAAAAAACCTTCCCTGTACTTTGTCCGGTTCAGGAAGGTTTTTCATTTTTCAACTGGTCAACCACCCTGTGGCGATTGCCTTTTTATAATTCTATTATAGCATATTTTCTATAAATTACAAGAACATAATCATCTGGTATTTCTGATTCGCACACTGGAACTCATCATTGATAAAACATCATACAATCTTTGTACCCTTTGGAAAGCTTGTTACTACGTATTCCAATTCACTCAACTCTTCAATTGATATAATTACTGTTTGATACTATCTTCGATATTCCATAGGCGACAGACCAAATTCCTTTTAAATGCTCTCGTAAAAGCTTCATGGCTGTGGTAACCGGTTTCTTGCAATATTAACATTTTTTTACTTCCAATCAATCACACCATTAGGTGCTATTAGCCTTTTCAATTGAAATCTCAATATTACCTATTATTTAAATCTTGTCTGATAATTTTTTTGAAAGTAAAATCAATCCTTCTAAGGCTTTACTGTCTGCCATTTTGCATTCCTCAATTAAAACTGCCAGTTGTTGCCTTACTTCTACTTTAGCTAAATTATTGATTTGCTTTTCATTCCTTTCATATCCTCCAAGAACATCAGCCATTTTCCATATGTTTGTTACTACTTTTGAAAACTGGTTTTCTATCATTTGGCATATATCACTATGTTCTTTCCATTCTTCAGATAGTTTTTTCATATAAATAGCTGCATTATTTCTGCCATCTGCAAGACAATCCATTGCATCTCTATGACACATCAAACGTTCTGCCAAAATAGGCAAAACCGCATTCTTCGAAAAATCAGATTCATTTAATATTGCGTTTTTCCAAGCATCATAAGCATAGATGCCTTTTGCAAAAGTTTTTCCTGCCTTAACATCAAATCTTCCTGTCATTACTTTCATTGCGTTATAAATAATATTTTTATTTGATATTATTGGCTTAATTTTTTCACCTATTGAAATTATTGCTATCGTATCATTGTTATTCCACCATCTACTTGATAAAAAATATCCTGATTCATCAAATTTAATATCCGCTGCAAATTCAATAGCATCTTGAAAAAAGTTCCACCCCAGTAGGATATCACCATTTTCTTTATAGCCTGTTAAAATACAAGCTTCAGGAGGTCCAATAATTCCAAGAGCTATACAGGGATATCCTCTATCAATTTGTTTCTTGATAAAATCAATAAAGTCTGCTTTATTATCTGAATTGTGACTACTTCTAAACTTTACATCACAAGATGTATTGGTTCTGGTTATTATACTAAATTCTCGCCCTAACGCTTCAACTCCTAATTTGTAGACATCTTCTGGATTATCAAATGTATGAATTACATCAACATTTCCTCCATTCCATGAAGTCGTATCCCATGTCAGTCTGAAAGCCGCTCCTGAAGATACCATAGAAAAGTCTATACTTAAGTCCTGTCCGAGGTAGTTAGCACAACTTATTAAACACATTGGATATGGAGTACATCCATTTACACCATACTCCACCTTAGAAACTCCATATAAAATAATGCTGTTATTGTTATCAGATTTAATCTCTTTATTCATTATTTCAGTCCTCCCCATTTATTGTATTGAGTAGACCTATACCAAAAGCACATGCACACAACTTGATTTTCCCTACAGGAGGACGCCTCTTTTTGAATTCTCTAGGTGTCAGACCAGTTATTCTTATAAATGCACGTGTAAAAGTATCATAATTTGCAAAACCATATTTCATAGAAATATCCATAATACTTTGTTTATTATAAAGAATTTCATAAGCAGCATTAGATATTTTTCTAATAAGAATATACCTTGACAATGTCATTCCGGTTTTCGTCACAAATATATCCCGTATATGTGCAATCGAAAAGCCTGTGACCCTTTCAAGTTCTATGTAATTGATTTTTTCTTCTACTCTGTTTTCAATATAAATAATAATAGAACTTACTGTAAGAAAGTAGTCCATTCCTATTACCTTTATTTCCCTTCATGAAGTACCTTCAGTATATCATACCTCTAAAAATCTTTCTCGACATTTTTTAGGATATCCCCCTTTCCTAAGAATAATCAAAATTAAAACACCCTACCACTTTAACATGATAGGGTGTCGATAAATATTTCTTATTTATTATTCAATACAATCTAACTTAAGTCAAACTATTGAGAAACGTTGAAATCTCAACTATTTCGCTTGATTCAACACTGCCTGAGCAGCAGCAAGCCTAGCAATTGGAACACGGAATGGTGAACATGATACATAATTC
>JAEWAX010000154.1 GCA_023391425.1 Bacillota bacterium
TAGAATTTGTTTATCTTAATCTCTATTCAACCATGAATAAAGCATGTTTACAATATTAAGTTCAAAGTACTCCAGCTTTGCTAAGCTCTGAAATCACATGAACATACATTGCATGAGACCAGGTAAGGGGAATTATCCAATCTGGTTTACCAGTATCTTTATTGCGTTGTTCAGGCAATAAACCCAGTTGAGTTCTTGAATCTGCTGCCCAGTACAGATATTCCTTTGCTTTTGAATAATTTCCTATCTTTGTATGGTACAAAGCCACCCATAATGTTGTTAGTATCCATGGATTTCCACCGATATAACTATCATTTTCATATCGCTTTATGCCTCCTATTTTATTAGAGGTCAACATCTGCTCGATTAGTGATACAGTGTCCTTTATCATAGGGTCATTAGCATCAAAAACATCAAATGGAATACTTAGCCCAACTAAACTCACATCAACTATCCAGTCCTCTAAAGTTACATCTCTCATGTAACCCTTTGGGTTTACTTTAATCATAGTGGTATTCTCAGAGGGTTCCTGTCCCCACCCATTAAGTTTTACTCTAACGCTTCTGATAAAGCGTCTATAGTCTTCCTTCCAAAAGCATTTTACAATTGCTTGCTTTATCCTGTCTGCAGTATCATTCCACTTTTTATAGTTTTCACTTGATTTACCCAGAATTTTCGCTATCTCCGTAGCTGAACTGAGTCCTGCATACACAGCGGCTGAGGAATACGCATGCTCTCCATATCGTTCCTCCCACAAATCAAAACTTGGTTTTGGCAAATCAGTTTCTTCATCAATAAATCCAATTAAGAAATTTGCACCAGCCTCCACACTACTCCAAACGGATTGGAGAAAATCTACTTCCTTTATGTAATTATAATGGTTAAGCATACCCCAAATTAAGGTTCCTGTTTCATCAATTTGCAATCCCCAGCATGGTCCAAGGTTTCCATCCATATGGTACCTTTGTTGCCAGCTTCCATCCTCATCTTGTACATTTATAGCCCATTTATAAAAATTATCAACACATTGACTTAGTCCTGCTATATCTAAAGCTGTTGTTATAAATGCAGCGTCTCTGCCCCAGCAATATGCATATCTACCACATTTGGTGAAATATTCGTCTACCTCAGGAGCCGCCAACAAGCCTCCGCTTTTCTTATCATACATTAATCTGAAAACCAATAAAGACCTTCTATACAAATCATCCAACAAATTAATTCCTGATTTCATTGGCTTTAGATATTCTAAAAAGTCCTTCCAATATTGCTCTGTATCACTAAACATTGTTTGCGCACCAATAACTTTTGATTCCCTAATTAGGCTTTTGCATCCTTTTAGTGTATTACTGGCGCATATATACAGATTAAAGTATTTAATCTCATTTTCTTCAAACTTGCCCAACTCCCATTCTACAGCTGCATCCTTCATCATACCTATATCATCTTTACCAAAAAGCTGTGTACTAACAGCAGCATCATTTGCATTGTTACCAATTTGGAATGCAGTAGCGGGATTATCTGAAAATATAGACAAATAATTATTACTTCTATAATGAATTAAGGCTTCGTTATTAAAGTCAAACAACGTACATGCGACATCAGGATCTGAATTAGTTGCCGCTGAAAATGTAACTAATCCGAGTTCCCTTTGCTGAGGTAAAATATTTTGTATTTCAAATCTTCTTACAAACACATCCTTATGAGGATCTACAAAATCATATAGTATAACCTTATATCCATCAAAATAGTTTATTATCGTACTCTTTACTATATTTGTATCTAGCAAATATTCTTGATAATGTTCGCAGCGCTGGTCATTCAACCACACTGTACTTTGATTTCTATTTTTTATAAAAATGCCACAAAGCATTTTGTCAAACTGCTGTAAATAATCAATGTTTGGCCAAAATAGCCTCAGTAACTCTGCTTTATCACTCAAGCAAACCAGCATTGATGAATTGCCTGTAATGGCATTATTGTAATATGACTTCTGCATAAAAACCTCCATGAACCGCAATACGTGAGAAACTAACATAAGTAAATTATTCCAAATTAATCCTTTAAGGATTAAGCTTAATTTATTATAACATATAAAGAATAATACCGCTAAAAATGAAATTTATATCAATTTCAATAAGTATAAATATTTTTGCATTTTTGGTGCAAACTATTGTGGATAAACGAGTTCTTTGATTCACACGTAATTAACAGTTGCTGGAGGATTTAATGCAAACAATTTTTTACTACGTTGGCTTTTATTTAAGTGAGCTTATTCAGATAGTTATTTTTATTGCAGGTTGCTATTTTTTTGGAATATCTATCTTTGGATGGGTAAAGAGAAAAGAGAAAGCGTCTTATAAAACAACCCCTAAAAAGAGCTTTGCCCTTGTTGTTGCCGCTCATAATGAGGAATTGGTGATTAGTCATATTATAGACAGCCTTTTAAAGCTAAGTTACCCTAGTGAACTATATGATATTTTTGTAATCGCAGATAACTGTACTGACAACACCGCTGTAATAGCCCAATCTCTTGGTGCGAAGGTACATATCCGTGAAAATAATACTCAAAAGGGAAAGGGTCACGCATTAGAATGGATGTTCGATAGAATATTTAAAATGGAGCGTCACTATGATGCCATTGCTATATTTGATGCAGATAACCTAGTCTCGCCAAATTTTCTCTTAGAAATGAATATGCAGCTTTGCAAAGGTCATAAAGTTGTTCAAGGCTATATTGATAGCAAAAATCCCTATGATAGCTGGATTACCTGCTCCTATTCCATTGCCTTCTGGCTATCAAATCGCATATTTCAGTTGCCGAGGTATTATCTCAATCTGAGCTGTAGCTTATGTGGTACAGGCTTTTGTATAGATACCTCAGTTTTAAAAGAACTAAAATGGGGTGCTACTTGCTTAACAGAAGATCTTGAATATACGATGAAGCTAGCGCTAAACGGAATAAAGATTTCATGGGCACATCAAGCGATAGTATACGATGAGAAGCCTCTAACACTAATGCAATCCTGGAAGCAGCGTAAACGATGGATGCGGGGTCATGCTGATTGTGCAAGCAAATACCTCGGTCCGTTGTTCAAGCAAGCATTTTCACAAGGTGACCTAATTTCACTTGACTGCGCACTATATCTGTTTCAGCCTATCAGATTTATATTCATAGGCTTAATGACAGTAATGATGTGGATTCAAACAGTATACCCAGAGTTTCCCCTATTTAATATTCAATATGTTTTTCCCGTTCAGGTATGGTATATAATGGGTATATTTGAAATGTTCTATGGACCATTAATCATTATAGCAGAGAAGAAATTTAGCTTACCAGTACTTTTAGGCTTTGTAATATATCCTTTTTACTGTCTCACATGGGTACCTATTACTATTCAAGGCTTTTTAGAAAAGGATAATAAAGAATGGAATCATACTGCTCATACACGCCAAATGAGTATTAGTGATGTGGAAAATGGAAACTGATAGGCCATTATTTCTGTAGTCCGACAGTTTAAGAATCGAATTCAAAATAGTGGATTAAAAAACAATTGATGTAAAGTATTTTAATGCTTTACATCAATTGTTTTTTAATTTATAGGCAACCACCAGCTGGTGGTACTTGACTTTGCTCCCATTGAGTCTTAGAAATCACAATCTAGGGCTAGCTTATCCTCCGGATTTAATGCGGGAGTATTAGCAGTAGACATAGGATAAAATCACTTAATAGACTCAGCAATCTTTATCAGTTCATCCTTACTTAATTCTCCTTTTCCCATTAGTCCATAAAGTACTCCATTATATTCCCAATCAATGCTTTTGCCATCAGATATAACAGCATCCACCTCATTAACTTTAGCTTTCTCTATTTCGCCATCTGTTGAAAATATATAACCAGTTTCTTCATCAGCAAATCTTTGTTGTATCCATATATATTTTCCTGTAGCCTCATTTGTAAAATATATGTTAATATATTTACTATTGCTGACAGTTCCTTTTTCATCTTTATAGAATTGTGCTCTATCAAATTTATAACCTTCTGGTAAATAACTTGGAAGGATTACATTAAAGCAAGTATACTTATTCAAATCGTCAGAGTTTTTAATTTCAAGCTTACTTTCTTTTTCCATTTTTTCATGTTGTGCTTCAGTTACAATCTCACCGTTTGAAAAATCAACGATTTTTTCACCATCTGCTGTATACATTCCTCCTGCATTTTGTTTTGATAATACTTCTAAGGGCTTTCCGTCTTTATCAAAGAGCTTACCTTTTAGCTTCTCTGGAATAGGGCGTGTTTCTGTTTCAGGGTATTCCATTTGTACAGCAGTTATATGTCCAAGAGAAACTGATTTCGTTACCTTTCCAATCAGATTCTGTACCAAATCCTGTGCAAATGTGGTTTGCATCATTATAGTACATACAACGGCAAGAGCTGCTGCTACAACAGCAATACGCCTAATTTTATTTACTTTTTTCATATTACTATCTCCCTTATTCACATTCATATTTTTCTGAATTTTCTTTAAAACAGCTTCTTTATTGCTGTCTTTACTAAAATCTTTACTTGCTAAATTCATACCTAGATTTAGAAGTTCATGGTTTTCCTCATAATCCGATTTATGCGAAATATCAATACCATCTAAATAATCATCCATCTCATTTGAGAATCGGTCTTCTCTACTTAGTTTACTCATAGTGCTTCACCTCGTTCTATTTCATTTTTTAACTTTTTCAGCATCCGATAAACTATTATGCCAACATTACTCTCTGTGATGTTTAGGAGCTGCGCAATCTCCTTATTTTTTAAAGCCGCACCAAACTTGAGGGCTACAATGTTTCTTTCCCTTACACTTAAACTGTTCAGAGCTTGCGACAGCCTATCATTAGTTTCACCTTTTATTACAATACCTTCTGGATCTTTGTTAGTTGAAAACAAGTCATGAATTGTTTCAAAAGAAAGAATTCTATGCCTCTTTTGGTCTCTGAAATAATCATTTACCACATTTCTGGCTATTGCAAATAACCAGACTTCAAAAGGTGATTTGCTTTGAGTATATGTATCAATTTTCCTCATTACCTTTTCAAAAACTTGACTGGTCAAATCTTCTGTTGTGAAATGGCAATATACACGATAGTATATATAGTTAAAAATTCTCTTATAATAGGTTTCAAAAATGTAATCAAACTCTTTTTCTATGTATACTTTGTCTTGTAATTCCTTTTGTAATAAGGGATTACACAGCACCTCCTGCTCCATGTTTATGCTTCTCCTTCCAAATTTTACTTAGCTAAGTAACTTCATATGTTAATACGCAAAAATCTGCATTTCATTACAAAAATTCTATCTAATAAAAATATACTTCTTTGCTTTGTGTTCTCAAACTAGAGGTCGGGACGTTATAGTTCCTGCGGGAATCAAGGAAGGAGGTAATTGTATAAATAAGGATGTTTATGTTAATATTCTGTAGTATCAGAGTAAAACCTTTAAAGCCAAGTGTTTTTTGTTGCGAGAATTGATTAATTACATATCCTATCTAACATAGACCACGGTTATTAAGTCCGTGGTCTATGTTTATTAAACAATGGATTTATTTTGTTTTTGTTATGCGCTTTTAAAAACAATATTATTCCTGGGCCCCATGTAACCTAAGAAAATCTATTGCATCTTGGTTATTTTGCGCCTTTGCTCTATCAAGTGGAGTCTGTTTATATTGATTTTTAGTATTTATGTCTGCACCATGTTCAATCAAAAATTTAAGACCAGCAATATTATTATAGTCAGCAAAATTATGCAAAGGAGGAAACGGCTTTAGATTGCAATTTATATCACAACCATATTCAAACAGCAATTGAAGCAACTCGGTATCTTTTGTGTGAATCGCAAGGCTAAAGCCCTTTTTATCAACTTCTTTATTAAATACTTCTCGATAATTATTGCAGATAAATTTTACAATATCTGCTGAATAGGTAAATGCTATTTCCAAAGGGGTATCTGCTAAAGAAACCTTACCAACATTAGCTCCTGCTCCAGCTATAGCTGTAAACCCAATTATATTGTTATTCCTTGCACATAGACCAAGTGGAGTACCACAATATGCTATTTTCTTATCAAGATCTTTTAATTTAGCATTTTCTACAAGTTTTAAAATCTTGTCAGTATTATTTTCATAACAAGCATAAGCTAACGTTTCCTTAATTTTTTCTTTTTTTATAGATTGTTTTAATATTTGCTTTCTTTCAATGTCATATGGCTCAACACCATATTCTTGAAATAGGATTAACTCAAATACATCGTGAGTAAACAGTTCTGGATTATAAAGCGGAATAAATTTATATGAGGAGACAGAATCAGCTTCTACTCGAATAAGTAATATTCCTCTTCCTCGCAATATATTTTCAATCCGTTCAGAAAATGTTTCAAAAACTTCTACTGTCTCAATTTTATATATAGCACCATCTTTATTTATTTCAAATAATCCACTTGTAAACGAGTACTCCGTCGCCTCAATTAAGTAGCAATAATTATCAAAATGTATAGAGTCGACTATTTCATTTATTAAGGTTTCAACAGTTTTATCTGTAAAACACTTCTCTGATTCAGTTACATTAATTTTAGTTGATTCCTCAAGCTCCGTAATTTAGACCTCCAAACTCGTATTTATATCTAAAGTCGTATTAGTATTACTTCTTTTATATTATCAAATATGTAAATATCCCCACTGTTGTAAAAATTACTATCACAACAACCATCGTTTTACTACTGCATTACATATCACTTTTATCATTAAAATACTCTATGTAATACTGTTTATTACATTTTTATTCAACGCTCATACCCAAACTCCTCCTTAATTTTTAGTTTTATTCCATTATCTGATATAAGTTATTATTTGCCCAACATATACCAATACTATTACATATAAACATTATCATAAAATAGAAATGTATTATATATCAAACATTTGACTATTAATTTGTGGCACCTTAAAAGGGGGCCCTATTTGAGAGCCCCCTTAATTTGTTTCATAAACCGTTTTTGATAAATATGGATTTAGTCTCCAATAAAGCCTCTAATATTATTATAAAGATTTTTAGTCTTATTCTCATCCTCGTAGTTAATCGATATAAATTTGCCATCCTTAAGATAAATTGCTACAAAGGGCTTTGTCCTGTCCTCCATAAAAAGTACTGAATTATTATACCCTTCCAACTTGTGCTTTCCAAAGAGTTTATTACCAATGTCTGCTCCATTTGTCTTCATTATTACAGTTGGAAGATTATTTTCTATTGCTACTTTAGCTATTTGTTCATTACTAATCTCAGTTCCCCAAGTTCCAGAGATTGTGATACTATTCTGATTTATATCAATCTGTCTTTCTTTCGTCATACCTGGCATAAAAATAAACATAAGTATCAATGGAATAACAATTATCGCTGTCAAAATGCCCACAGAGACTTTTGCTGCGGGCCTTGCAAAATTCATAGTTGTTCCAATACCTGTTCTCTTTTCAACGAATAGAGCCGGGTCATTCTTATTATAGTATATTGATCCAAATTTGTAATACTTGTCATCATCTCTATTAATTAATTGCTGGTCTAATTTTGTCTTTGAGCCACTTTCGTTATTTTTAATATCCATATATGCTACTAATACAACTATTAACATTATAACTATGGGTAATAGTATTGACGATATAATAAACCCGGTACCGCTAATCAAAGATGGATTAATTATTTCGCACATCGAAAAACCTATAACCATAATAATTAAATTAATAAAGATAGCTAATAAAAGATAACCTAATGATGTATAGTAACGTATTTTCCTGCTTCTATACTTTATCTCACCTAATTTGCCACCATTTAGTGACTGTTTCGCTTTTTCAGTCCATTTATATACCATAAAGAAAATTAAATTTATAAATGCCTGTATCATTGTGGACGATAGTGCAAAAATATAATTTTGATCAATCTGTGATGGATTTTTTATTAGTATGCTAATTAAAGTAATAATCATTATACTTAGAGGTATTATAAACCACCATGGTGAAATAACTGTTTTCTTATTTTCTTCATCTTTTTCTCTGAAACTTGTATCTACTATCACCACATCTTTATTTTCTATACTCCAATCACCAGTATTCTTTAGTTGCTTTACTTTTTTATAGACTATTAAATAGTTTATACCTATCACAGCTAGCCCTAATAATGCTTCTGGTAATATTAGTGTTGTTGAGATTTCTTCAGGTATACTTATAATTACAACAGTCGCTATAATTACAAAAATTGAAAAGCTTATAATCAAATTCTTTTGATACATCTTATGAAGCTTAATTAGTTTTTCATTTTTTTCATATCCAATCGGTATCCTGATACCATAAAATACAGACTTCTTACTAGCACTTTGTGTAAAAAAACCACTTAAAAACAATATAAGCATAACAAAAATATTAACAATTAGAATTATCCCCATAATCTAACACCTCTACCTCTCATATTTACTATAAATTTCATTAATAATCTCTACTACCTCATCCTTGCTAACCTTCTTACAATATGCTTCTGCCATAACAACACTAAGCTGTTCCTTAATGTTATCTATAATAGTTTCTTTTGGCTGAGTAAAATCAAAACTAACATTAGCCCCTTTTCGCCTATCGAGCTTAATATAGCCTTCTGCTTTAAGCAGTGAGTACGCTTTATTTACAGTGTGCATATTAATGCCAATATCCTCTGCCAGCTGCCTTACAGAAGGAAGTTCTTCACCCTCTTTAATCAAACCTAAGGCTATACCCTCGATAATCTGATTCCTTAACTGAGTATATATTGGTATCTCACTTTCAAAATCAATTTTTAGATACACTTATTATCACCACCATTTGTTATACCTGTTATATACATAGTATAACAAATATAACAAATGGTCAACTAAATTATGTAAAAATAGGATTACAACCTTTCTTAGCAAGATAAGCCGTTGTTTCACAGATTTTTGATTTACACTATATAAATTTTAAAATTATTGCAGTGAAAACAGAATAAAGCTTATAATTATTTCAACCATGGCTGTACAACAAATTAGAATTTCTAAGAAATTTTTCCTTATAAAAAATGAACCTTTTATTATCAGGTGACAATATATGAGTGAAGGAAAATAATAAAAGGAGGCTAAAACTACTCGAAAGGAGATTTTATTTGAACTCTACAGATCTGTGTGAGCTTGTAAATTTGCACGGTAAAGCTATCTATGGCTTTTGCTATAAGCTAACAAAAAACCAAACCGATGCAGATGATTTATATCAAGAAGTATTCATGAAAGCGATAGAGCTTTGTTACAAAATTGATAAAGAAAATAATCCCAAAGGGCTTCTTATTTCTATAGCAATAGGTCTATGGAAAAACAAACGTCGCAAATATGCCCGACGCCAAAGAATAGCTCCTACTGAGGGATTTAGTGAAGAAAATATTAACCCTTACATATTCGAGGAAGGATCATCACCTGAAGAAATAGTTATATCAAACGAACTCAGCATTATGCTAAATGCTGCAACAGATAAGCTTAGTGATAAGTTAAAAATACCTTTATATATGTACTGTACTGCTGATATGTCAAATGAAGATATTGCAGCTTCACTAAAAATCCCGTTAGGAACCGTAAAAAGTAGACTTTTTAAAGCACGGAGGGCTTTGAAAAAATTTTTAGACGCGGAGGAGCAGATATGATGAATTCGGAACAACTGGATCAGTTATTAAAGCATGCACTTTCTCCAAAAGTTGAACCCAGTGAATATTTAAACCAAAAAATCATAAACCAAATAAAGGAGAATAATAATATGCAAATTATAAAAAGAAAAAAAACGTTTGCACTTGTTGCCGCTATATTTATTACTGCACTGTCAATAACAGGCTTTGCAGCCTCCCAGCTGCTTAGTTCAAAGCAAGTTGTAGAAAAGATTGGAGATCAGAAACTAGCTAAAGCCTTTGAAGATAAAAATGCAATAGAATTAAATAAAACTGTCGTTTCAGGCGGATACAAATTCTGCTTAAATGGAATTGTATCTGGTAAAGATTTAAGCGAGTTTAAAAGCTCTGATGAAGAATTAAACCAAGAAAAAACGTATGTCGTTCTTTCAATAGCGAAGCAAGATGGAAGTAAAATGCCTGATACTATGGATAAAGATTATGATAAGGTTTCGTTTTTTGTGTCGCCACTAATAAAGGGGCAAAAGCCATGGCAAGTTAATATATTTACTATGCACGGTGGATGTAACACTCGTGTAATTAATGGTATTATTTACAAATTGCTTGAATGTGATGGAATTGAAATGTTTTCCGACAGAGGTTTATACCTTGCCATAAGTACTGGCACTTTCTTTAGTAGAGACGCATTTGATTACAATGAAAAAACCGGTGTGGTAACTGCTAAAGCTGATTTTGAAGGAGCAAATGCACTGTTTGACTTACCGCTGGACAAATCAAAAGCTGACCACGATAAAGCCGAAAAGTATTTACAAGAATTACTGAACCCATCAAAAGAAACGTCTGAGAAGGAAAAAGATGAAGCTAAAGTTCTGAGCGACAAAATTGATGAGCAAATAAAAGAATTTGAAGAAAAGGGGGTTGTAGTACCTGGTTCAGAAAAAAAAGTTAATGTTGATAAAGGGGGCTATGTACATTTTAAATATGATAATGGTAGTTATGGAACTAGTGAGGGAACTATTAAAGTAGATGCACATTTTAAAGAAGGAGAGACAGGATCTAAAATTGTTAGTATGAGTACTGGAAATATCAAATCACATGCTATTCAGCTTACAAAAGATGCTAATGGTAAAATTACTATTAGGCAATTAGAATTGAATCATGAATTAAAATACTTAAAACCTCACAAGTGATGATGTTTTTATA
>JAEWAX010000158.1 GCA_023391425.1 Bacillota bacterium
CAAATATTTTTAATTTTATTAAAATAGCTGTGACAGTAGAGCCACAGCTATTTTATAATTATTTATTTTTTGTAGAAGATCTCTTATTTCAAAAACATTTTAATATCGTCTTCTACATTAGTGATTCCACCAATACCAAAGTTTTCAACCAATACATTGACAACGTTTGGAGAGAGGAACGCTGGTAAGGTTGGTCCAAGGTGAATATTCTTTACTCCTAAGTATAATAAGGAGAGAAGAACGATTACTGCCTTTTGCTCATACCATGCAATGTTGAAGGCAATTGGTAAATCATTAATATCATCAAGGCCAAAGACTTCCTTTAATTTGAGTGCAATTACAGCTAAGGAATAGGAGTCATTACATTGTCCTGCATCAAGCACTCTTGGAATTCCATTAATGTCACCAAGTTCTAATTTGTTATACTTATATTTTGCACAACCTGCTGTCATAATTACAGTGTCTTTCGGTAAAGCCGCAGCAAAGTCTGTATAGTAATTTCTAGCTTTTTGACGTCCATCACAACCTGCCATTACGAAGAATTTCTTTATAGCACCAGTTTTTACAGCCTCAACAACCTTGTCTGCTAATGCCAAAACTTGATTGTGAGCGAAGCCACCAATGATTTCTCCTTCTTCAATTTGAGTTGGTGCGTTACATGTTTTTGCCATTTCAATAATAGCTGTGAAATCTTTATGACCCTCTGCATCTTTTTCAATATGAGTGCATCCTGCAAATCCTGCTGAACCTGTAGTAAATAATCTTGCTTTATATGAATCCTTTGGTGGTACAATACAGTTGGTGGTCATAAGGATTGGTCCATTAAAGCTTTCGAATTCTTCTTTCTGTTTCCACCATGCATTTCCATAGTTACCTACAAAATTGCTGTATTTCTTAAATTCAGGATAGTAGTGTGCTGGAAGCATTTCAGAATGAGTATATACGTCTACTCCCGTTCCCTTAGTTTGTTCAAGGAGCTGCTCCAAGTCCTTTAAATCATGACCTGAAATAAGAATACCAGGGTTCTTACCAACACCAATGTTTACTTTTGTAATTTCTGGATTACCATAAGTTGATGTATTTGCAGTATCTAGCAGTGCCATGCCATCAACACCAGTTTTTCCAGTTTCTAATGTGAGTGCAACTAAAGCATCAACACTTAAGCTATCATTCAATGTTGCGGCTAATGCTTTTTGCATAAATGTATTAATGGAATCATCATCGTAGCCTAGTTCATTAGCATGTTTTAAATAAGCTGACAAGCCTTTTATTCCATATATAATAAGCTCTCTAAGACTTCTAATATCCTCATTTTCTGTCGCAAGAACACCAACTGTTGAAGCTTTTGCATCAAGTTCTGCTTTTGATGATGCATTCCATAGTGCTGCTGGATGCAACCCTTCTTTATTTGCTACCTTTGTAAGTAAATCTTCTTTTATCTTTAATGTATCTAAAACTCTCTGATAAAAAACTTCATTATCAAAATTTGCATTTGTAATTGTTGTGAATAAATTTAAAGTTATGTGGTGATTCACTTCAGAAGATATGTTTTCTCCTTGTTCTCTAAGAGCAGTTGTAACAGCACTTAAACCTTTTGTTACATAAATTAGTAAATCTTGAACCTTAGCAAGGTCTGGTGATTTTCCACACACACCATAGCTGGTGCATCCTGTGCAGCCTGCTGTTTCTTGACATTGATAACAAAACATTTTATTTTCCATTTGATTTATCTCCTTTTTTTGTTGTGTTTGATTTGATAGACTTAGTATAATAGAATTAAAGCTAAGTTGATGTAGCTATAGCTACAAAAAAACGACTGTTTTGCAAATTTTACTATTCTCTTACAGCGTGCTTCCGACTTATAGAAGTGGGATATTAGTAGCAGTAGGCATTATATAAACAGAGTTTTAAAATTAAAAGAGAGTAACTCACTCTTAAGCTTAGACATCTGATAAACTATAAGAAATGAGGATAAAAAAGTGGAAGAATACCTTAGATTATTATCAAAATGTGCATTATTTAAGAACGTTAAAGAGGAAGATTTGGGGTCTCTTTTATCTTGTTTGAACTCTTATACAAAGAACTACAAGGACGAAGAATATATTTTTTTTGCAGGAAATGAGATTAACTATGTAGGTGTCATTCTATCTGGTTCAGCCGAGATAATTAAAGAAAATCTTGCAGGTAGTAGACATATCATGGCTTTCCTCGGTCCAGCTCATATATTCGCCGAAGGAATTGTATGCACTCCGAAGCGTATCTCACCTGTTACCCTTAGAGTAAAGGAAGACTCCAAGATACTTTTTATTCCTTATGAAAGAATTATAAAGAGCTGTGGTAACACCTGTAATTTTCATGTCCAACTAATTCAGAATATGATGATGATTCTAGGTCAAAAGAATTATAATCTAAACACTAAAATAGAACTGCTGACTTTAAAGGGAATGAGAGAAAAAATAGCTGCTTACCTATTAAACGAATCCAAGAACAGTAACAGTTTGAGTTTTCAAATAGTGCCTAACAGAAATGAACTAGCTGAATACCTTAATGTTTCACGCACCTCAATGTGCCGAGAACTTGCACGGATGAAGGAATTAAATATACTTGATTACTATCAAAACTCTTTTAAGATTTTAGATGTTGAAGCACTTAAGGAATGCTTGAAGTAGAAACCTGTAGTTTGTGGTAAATTGAACAATGATATTAAATTGTGAGGGGTACAAAATGGAACAGATAAAATCATACCGTATTTTTCTTATAGAAGATGATGCTATGCTTGCAGAAGAAATAAGCAAGTTACTAATGAAGTGGGGCTATATTGTTACAATAGTAGAAATGTTTGATAGCATATTAGATGAATTTGTAAATTTGCAACCACATGTTGTCTTAATAGATGTTAATATTCCAAGTTTTGATGGGTTTCACTGGTGTAAGAAAATAAGAGAAATCTCTGAGATTCCCATTATTTTCATTTCATCAAGAGACAGTAGTATGGATATAATCATGGGAATGAATAACGGAGGAGATGACTATATTACAAAGCCTTTTGAAAATGGTGTACTAGTTGCAAAACTTCAAGCAATAATACGAAGAAATTATGAATTTAGTGTAATGAAATCCAACGTTCTAATATACAGAGGTGTAACTTTAAATTTAGATGATACTATTGTAACCTATGAAAATAAAAACGTTGAACTAACAAAAAATGAGCTAAAAATCCTGAAACTCTTAATTGAGAATCAAGGTAAAGTCGTTACTAGGCAAGCGCTTATGAGGAGTTTATGGGATGATGAAATCTATGTGAATGAAAATACACTAACCGTCAATGTAAATCGTTTGCGCCTCAAATTGGATGAACTAGGAGTAAAGGAGTTCATAACCACTAAAAAAGGAATGGGGTATATGATTTTATGAAGACTATGGAATACATAAAGGGACAATTTGAATGGATTGTATCACTAATAAGTATATTTATTTTGGTCAATTTGATTTTACTGACGAGTGCTCCTCTAGATAAAAGCATTGGAGAGATAATATATATGGATTTACTGCTGCTGGTCGTTTTTGCAGCAGGTTTTATTTTTCATTTTATGCGAATGAATAAAGTATATAAAAGAATTCTTCAAACAATAACAGAGGAAAAAGACATAGACTACCTTTTTCAGGAGGAATCTAATGTATTTGGAATCAGTACTATGAAGCGATTACTGGAATTCAAAAATAGTAGCTTTTTTAAAAAAGAAAATGATTATCAACAAAGGATGAACGACTTAAAAGACTATATTACTCAGACTGTTCATGACCTTAAAGTTAACATATCTGTTTGTGAAATGGTTACAAATCGGCTTGAAAATCAAGACGATATAGTGAATAAATTATTGTTTCAAGTTGAACAAATGAAATTCAGAATAAACCAGGCCTTATATATTACAAGGGCAAACCATTACAGTGAGGATATTATTTCAGAAAATGTGGATATAGGGCAAATTGTAAAAGAGTCTATCGATGATAATAGAGAATTTTTTCTGAATAAAGGAATCAGTATTCATATTGATTCTCTTAAGCCCTACCAACTTATTAGCGATAAGAAATGGATTTACTATATAATCTCACAAATCCTTAATAATAGCAGCAAATATACTGAAGCAAATGGCGAAGTTGAGATTTCCAGCGTTGAAGATAATCAATGTTACTATCTACATATTAAAGATAATGGAATTGGTATTCCTGAAGAAGAACTTGGTCGTGTCTTTGATAAGGGGTTTACAGGAAGTAATGGGAGAAGCAATACAAAATCCACAGGTATGGGAATGTACTATGCAAAAAAGATGGCAAATACTTTGGGTATAGGCATAGAACTACATAGTAAAAGAGGCGTTTATACGGAATTCATCTTATCTTTTTACAAGCTGTCAGATTACATGCTCCTACAGGGAATCTAATTCGATGGTTCAAACCTATAGCATATCTTGTCTTATTATTTATTATGTAATGTCAGTTTCTCCTATTATCAATGTGACAAAAAAGTCATTTTCTACCTTCCAAATGTCATGCAAAGCGATGGCATCATGTCTTATTGAACTTTATAATTAAAGCATCGAATACATATTTGAGGCATGTATCTCTAATTTATTTAATATAAAAACCTCGTAACTATATCAACTAGGAGGAAAATCAAATGAAATCAATAATAAAGGTAAATAATCTGACAAAGCATTATGGTAATAAAGGAGCTATTTGCAGAGCACTTCATGAAGTGGACTTAGAGATAGATCCAGGTGAGTTTGTGGCTATCATGGGACCATCGGGCTCAGGAAAAACTACTTTACTAAATATCATCTCAACAATTGACAAGCCGACAAAAGGACAGATTTTAATTGATGGAAAGGAAATAGCGACTTATAAGGAAAAAGAAATAGCTGATTTTAGAAGGAATATGATAGGATTTGTTTTTCAGGAATTTAATCTATTAGATAATATGACAATACGAGATAATATTGCACTACCTCTTACACTAAATAATGAAAAGGTAGATTCAATTTTAAAAAGAGTGTATGAGTTAACAACCTTATTTGGTATTGAGAGTCAATTAGATAAATATCCTTACCAGCTATCAGGAGGTCAAAAGCAAAGAGCGGCCGTATGCAGAGCTTTAGTGAATGAACCTAAAATTCTATTTGCAGATGAACCCACTGGAGCACTCGATTCAAAATCTGCCTTTGATCTTTTAGAATGTTTTAAAAATGTTCAAAAAAAATATGGAACTACAGTTGTAATGGTTACACACGATGCGTCTGCAGCAAGTTATTGTGACAGAGTGCTATTCCTCAAGGACGGTATTATTAGTGGCAAATTAGAAACGAATGGAGATAACAAAGATTTCTTTAAGAAGATTCTTAACATGGTGGCACTGTTAGGAGGTGAAAGGAATGAACACGTTTAAAATCGCTTGGATGCTCTTTAAGAACAACCTTAAGCTTTATAAGTTCTATCTTTCAGTACTAATTTTTACCACAGCAATTTATTATAATTTTTTAGCACTCAATTTTAACCCTTATTTTAATGTAGTAAATGAGCAATATATGGCAGCAAAATTAGCAAGTTCATTATGTAGTATAGTCCTTTTCTTTACAGTAGTGTCTTTTATGACTCATGCAAATAATTTCTTTTATAAGCTGCGTTATAAGGAAGTAGGCACTTACATGCTTATGGGAATTAAAAGCTCTAAAATTGGTAGAGTATTTGCTATTGAAAGCTTTCTCCTTGGCAGCGCCTCGCTAATTGTCGGAATACCTGTTGGAATACTATTTTCAAAGCTTTTTTTTATGATGTTAGGTAAAGCAATGATTCTAAACACTAAGATACCATTTTATCTTCCGCCTAAGGCAATTAGTACACTAGTATTAATCTTTGCTTGCATCATCATTTTTATGGGATTAAAGAACTATATGATGGTTAAAAAAAGTAAGCTGATTGAAATTATCAATGCTACAAAAAAAGAACAAAGTATTCCTAAAATCAGATGGATTCGCGGAATATTGGGAGTAGTATGTATTGCTACAGGCTATGTTATAGCTTTAAATATACTTGAGTTTGCAGATAAGTATTATTTCGGCTTTTCATTTGATATTCTATCTTTAGGAGTAATTGGCTTCCTACTAATATGCATTGGAACTTACTTTTTCTTCGGAAGCTTTTTGTCTATTATTCTTAAAGCATTTATTAAGAATAAAAAATTCGTTTATAAAGGTTCACGACTTGTGAGTTTCAGCAACACCTTGTTTAGGCTAGGAACACATTATAGAAGCCTAGCAATAACTGCTATTCTTTGTTCAGCGACATTAGCCGCATTTGGCTCAAGCTTGGCACTAAAATATTATGCAGATACCAATACTGCAATTGAAGCTCCATATAGTATAAGCTATATAAACCAGGATGAGAAAACAAATAATAAAATTAAAGAAATAATTAATGCATCTTCACATAAAATAGTTTCTCAGAATCAATCTCACTTTATACTTGGTAAAACTTCTAATACCAATAGCAATGTAACTAAAACTATTCCCTGCTTGATTACAAGTTACTCTGAGGTAAAAAAATCCCTGTCTGTGACTAAGCCTGATAGCTATCAAAGCATATTAAAGGATATTGAGATAAAGGATAACGAAACTATATGTATTTTACACTCAAATCTATTATTTTCTGGCTTCAGTAATGAGAGAAAATCTATTACTATCCAAGGTAAATCCTATGTCTTGAAAAAAGAAATCAAGCTTCCCTTTGTTGGAGAAATATCAAGCATTGGCTCATATGACACCTATATTGTAACTGATAAGCAGTACAATGCCCTTAAACAAAACCAACATGAAATGGTATTACAGGGAATCAATATTACAGACCCAGAAAACAGCGAAGAGTTGCTCCTAGAAATAATGAAAATAATGAAAAAGCCTAACGAAAACATAAATGCTTATTTTGGTCAGTACC
Source organism: Bacillota bacterium (assembly GCA_023391425.1). GTDB lineage: Bacteria > Bacillota > Clostridia > Acetivibrionales > DSM-1351 > Ruminiclostridium. Next base: position 6,988 of record JAEWAX010000158.1, read on the forward strand.
TACAAAAGTACTTCTTGATAGGTTCTGTTTATTTCTTAGGCTTGGTAATGGCTTTTGTATTTATGATATCTACCTTTAGTACTATTTATTTTAAGATTTTAAGTGATGCAGTTCTTGATAGAGAGCAATATGGAATGTTAATGAAAATAGGTATGAGTAAAAAAGAAATATCAAAAAGCATCTATATGCAAGTAGGAATAGCCTTTGTTCTTCCAGCCTTGTTGGGTAGCCTACATAGCATTATGGCTATCAAAGCCTTAGAAGCCTTTATGAACTATCAATTTACACAAAGTATTTTAATTAGTTTATGTGTGTTTATTGTTGTAATGGCTGTGTTTTATATTTTTATGAGTAAAAAATATAAAGATATGGTTATGAAAGGAGCAGTAAGTCATGAAGCAAATTTATGGTAAAATAAAATGGATACTTTTAGCTTGTATACTTATTCTAATGGTGGGATGCAGCAATATACCGTCAACAGATTCCTATATAGCAACAAACAGAGACGACAAGTGGATTAATGACATCCAATATCTAAAAGATACTCTCCCTAAAGTTCATAAAAACCTGTATTTTAAGATATCTGAAAAAGATTTCTTCTCTCAGCTGGATGAACTAAAGAAAAAGGTCCCCAGTTATACTAATGATCAAATTGAGATAGAACTAAACAAAATAACAGCTAGTATCGGCGATACTCATACTGGCTCAAGCATTGGATCAGAATTTATGTATCCGCTTAAACTTCATTGGTTTGATGAAGGCATATATATCATGGGTGCTTCACAAGAATATAAAGCATTGCTAGATGCTAAAATCGTAACTATTAATGGTATGAAAATTGAAGAAGCTGCGAATAAGATTAGACCCCTTCTAGCAGGAGCCAATGAGAGTTGGTTTAAAACACAAGTGATGTATTATATACCAATGACATCGGTTCTTAAGTACTTTGGCATAATCAAATCTGATGAAATTGAATTGAGTGTAGAACTTACATCTGGTGAAGTAAAAAAGCTCAAGATGAAACCTATTAGTTCTAAAGAATATGTTGCAGCTGAAAAACCCGGTAAGTCTGTACCTCTATATCAATCACACCCTGATGAAAATTATTGGTACAAATATTTGCAGCAGGAAAAGACACTTTATCTGAACTACCGTAGCTGTAGCCAAATGAGAGATAAGCCTTTTGAGATTTTTTCAAAGGAATTGTGGGACTATATAGACAGCCATGAAGTCGAAAAGCTTGTATTAGATATACGTGAGAATAGAGGTGGAATATCCCCTATATTAGATCCCTTCATCAAAAAACTAAAGAAAAGCAGCTTTAATGAGAGCGGTAAGCTTTATGTTATCATTGGAAAGGATACCTATTCATCTGCTGTCCTTAATGCCCTTAGTTTAAAGAATGAAACAAAAGCATATTTTGTTGGTGAAGCTACCGGAGGAGAACCAAACCACTATGGAGAGGTCAAAATATTCAAGCTTCCAAATAGTCAAATAACCATTCGCTATTCTACGAAATATTTCAATTGGTCAAAAGAAGACAGTAATACCATTGAACCGGATATGCTTATTAAAGAAACTTTTGAGTCCTACCATAATGCAAAGGATCCAGTAATGGAATGGATACTTAGTCAAAAATAACTATTTAATTACTTAACTCTCTTTTAGCTGGAATAAATCTAAAGACTATACTACATACTTAGTGTACCAGTTATATAAAAGAGCCCTCCTAGAGATTATTTAGAAGGGCTACGAGTTCATACATTTATTTTATACAAATCATTCCCATATACTGCTTAAAGTTTTTTCACCGTTAGTGCAACGGTAAACTTTAAGCGATTTGCTTCTTCAATCCTATTACTCTATTGAATCCAGCAACCAGTGACAAACAAAATACCAAAATAACCAACGAAAGTACATAAATCAAAACCTGATGATATTCAAAAATATAGCCTGATATTACACCCACAAGTGAAGATAAAACACTGGAAATGATATTAAGTAATGTATACACTCCTGTTCTCTCATCCTCCTGAGTAACATTAGCGATAAGAGAACTGAGATGTGGCATTAAAATTGCTGCACCAGCTGCATAAAATATAATATGAAGGATAACCATGGACATACTCCTATTTGGAGCACATATAAGTAAAAGAATTGCTACAAAATCCAAAGAAAATCCAACCATCATCAATCTGGTATTACTAAATCTCTGTAATAGTTTAGGATTGATAAATACTGATACCATCAGTGTAACACCCGCGAATACTGCTCCAAGTACTGAAACGAGAGATTTATCCATCTTAAGGCTGTCTGTAAGATAGGGAGCAAAGTAAAGGCTGCTGTAAGACCCAATAGCAGTATATATCTGGAACAAAATAAACAGGCACATGGTTAAAAATATTTCAGGATTCTTTTTCAATAAACAAATTGTACGACTGTATATTCCAAAATGAAGCTTTTCCCGTAGTCTCTTGTTCTTTGATTCTTCAAGTACCTTTTTGCCAATTTCACTTTCCACATAAAAATGGTTTCTTACAAGCATCATTGAAGCCATTATAACCACAGCAAAAACAAGAAACATTCTCTCAGACTGAACTAACCCCATACGTTTAACTACTATACCTCCCAATGGTACAAATAATCCCGTAACTGTATTTATTATGTTAATCAAATTGAAGGTAGCCATCCTCTGATGATTATTGGCATCTTCCGACAAAATACAGTTAAAAGCAACACTTGTAACCATACCGGCAAATTTGTTTGTAAATACTCCAAGTACAAACATAAGATAATTATTTGATACAGCATATATTAAGAACGACAGCGGCCATGTGATAAGATCGGATATTATCATAGCTTTTTTTCTTCCTAACGAATCAACAATAACTCCTCCAAAAAGAGAAGATATTATTCCAAATACAAAACCAAGGGATATGATATATCCGAGTTGCCTATCGGTTACACCTTGGCTTTTCATGTACAGACTTAAATAAAAGTTACATATTCCAAACGGAATCCCCCAGAACACCTGGCATAAAACAGTTACCTTCTGGTTGCCCCTTAATATTTTAAAGGATTCAAAAAAACTTCCCATTGTATTCTCCTTCGCTGATAAGTTATTTGTACTTATCATTAATCAATATATCATAGAAAATATTACACGACTTTTGTCGAAAAGTCTGGCAATATTCTATTCAAATATAGACATATATTGCACCCTATAATGCTGATTTTTTAAGGATGAGCGATATTCCCACTGGAGTATATCCCATGAACGTAAAAAGTCCTAATTTACATAATCTTATTTGCAACATTTATATAAATGTCTCATATAATGCTAATAAAGGTCATAATGCCATTGGGAATAGAATTAAAAGTGAACTCCTGAGAGGACGCGAAGGTGAAAAATGATAACCAGCATTTCGTTTTATGTTAGTCATTTTGAAATAGATAAAATGGACATAGTACATCATACTATTTACCCAAAGTGGTTTGAAATCGGAAGGAGAGATTATTTGCATAAAGCAGGTATTCCTTATTCAAGTTTCAATCGACAGGGATTCTATCTTCCTCTTTCTGAGATGGAATGTAAATATAAAAGTCCTGCAAAATATGGTGATGAAATAACAGTGCTTACAAGCATAATATTTATGTCATGTGTAATGGTAAAGTTTGAATACAACGTACTAAACAAGACAACTGGAAAGACTTTAGTCGTTGGGAATACTGTTCATGCGTGGACTGATAGCTATATTAAGCCACTCAATATAGAAAAGGCAGCACCTAAAATATATGCATCACTAAAAGAGTTCTCAGAAAAAGAGGTTACCATTTGAGATAAAGAAACTGTGTTTATTCATAAGCAATAATACCCACTCTTGCCAGTTTGCTTTAAAAGGAGATATCTATGGAAAAAGGAAAATTGCTGGGCTATGGTGCAACTGCCGAGGTATATGAATGGGGACCTGATAAAATCTTAAAGTTATATTTTGATAAGTATAGTGAAGAATGGGTAAATAACGAGGCAAAAGTTGGTCATATAGTTAATCAATCAGGTATAAATTCACCGGTTGTATATGAGGAGGTTGAAGTTGACGGCCGCATAGGGGTAATATACCAAAGAATAAATGGTAAAACGATCACAGAGCATCTCATAACAGAGCCTTGGAAATTATACTATTATATACATCAAATGGCAGTATTGCAGAATAGTATCCATAACTTTTCGGCAAACGGTTTACCAACCCAGAAGTTACGCTTCACCTTCTCAATAAGGCTCTCTTCTTATTTACTCGGCTATAAGGCAAAAAAGATATTGGACTATATGGAAAGTTTACCAGATGGTGAGAGTATATGCCATGGCGACCTCTATTTTAATAATATTATAGTTTCAGGTAATAAATTGGTACCTATTGACTGGAATAGTACCTATAGCGGAAATAGATTAGGTGATGTAGCCAGGACGTGTATGATTATGTGTTCGCCGTCTATGATTAATGGAATTCATGATTCGGTTGCTATTCTATCGTATTATTCTAAACGTCTAGCATATTGGGCTTATATTAATGAGTATATGAGGCTTGCAAAGGTCAAGTTTGAGGATATTGATGCATGGACGCTTCCTGTAGCAGCTGCAAAGCTTAAAGACAATATACCTGGAGAGAGAAAATGGCTAATGAACATTATAAATAAACGCCTAGAACTACTTAATTAGAATACAAAGTAATATTAAGATTATAAATTTTTATTGTTTGGAGCGAATTAAAATGAAGGATATGTTCAAATATAATATGAATCTTTACAGTAAAATGATTCAAAACATAACTAACTACTATAAATATTATACTAAAGCGTTAGAAAAATTTATGGATACGAATAATCTGTCCAATCCAGATACAAAAAGTAAAGCAGGCACTTTTCCAGCCAATGGGCATGATATTTACAATTATGTTGCCCGATACAGTATGTCAAATCTCCAGATTCAAGCCATATTGAAGCTTGATGGGAGACTGGATTTCGATAAATTAAAACAAGCAGTAAAATTGTCAGTCGAAGCAGAACCTGTTTTTAAATGTCGCTTTGTTGAAGATACTGAGCCATATTGGGAGCCCTTTGAGAACATCGGCATAGTCAATTTCTGCTCTCTGGAAGAAACTGATGATATAGATCAAGCTATTGAGAATTTTATTGAAAGTTATATAGACCTAGATAATGACCCAATGGTGAACGTTAAGCTAATTCGCTCAAAACAATATGATGTTTTGGGCTTGAAAATAAATCATGCTTGCTGTGATGGAGCCGGAGTACAGGAATATATAAGGCTTCTATCTGAAATATATACTAAACTTGACAAAGAGAATGGCAGCTTTATACCGGTGCCTAGAATAGGTGGAAGAAAAGATCAGGATAGGATGTTTGAAGCGTTAGGCATAACAAATCCAGAAGCAATATTTATACCCGGCTCGGATATTTCGGTACCTATGTGGTCATTCCCGTGGGAGCAAAGCGGATCAAATACTGCCTGTATGTCAGTCTGCAGACTTCCCTATGGTTATCTGGACATTATGAGCAAATATGCCAAAAGCAAAGGTGCTACAGTTAATGATTTTATTCTTACTGCTTATTATAGAGCCATGCTCGAAATGAGGCAGCCAATATATGGTCTGCCTATGGAAATCCCAATCACAGTTGATTTACGCCGTTACCTTCCCGATCATAAAACACAAGCAATAAGGAATTTTTCAGGTTCGATAAGCACCAGACTTATCATGAATGTAGATGAACCCTTTAGTGAAACTTTGCAAAGGGTTGCTAATATGATGAAAGAAGTAAAAAAAGGGTATCCGGGTATTCAAAGTGCTCTTGGCCTAGAGCGTATTGAAAATATAAGTTTTCAGGAAACCCTTGCTTATTACCAAGCCACAGCTGAGTCTAAGAAACCACAATTATTTTGTCCCTTATATTGTGGTGATAAGTGTGTGCCGACTTTATCAAATTTAGGCTGCATGTCAAAATCTTTAATGATGTTTGGAAACAATACTGTGATTGATGCTTACATTTTACCTCCAGTATTGCGTGCACCAGGGCTTTTACTAATGGCATGCACCTATAACTCTATTTTAACATTGGCTACTGGTTATTACAAAAGTACAGTTGGTAAGGAGAATATAGAGAAGTTGCTTAATAAAATCAAGGATGAGCTTATTGAAGGATGTAAAAGTTAATCCGAAAAAAACAACAAGTCCAATAAACGAAACCACAGGTTAAAATTAAACACCTGTGGTTTTGATTAAGCATATATAAAATTTATGACTTAACTATTAAGTTACTTATTAAATGTGTAGATTCTCCAGGTCTTATTTTTATGTTCAATTGTTCCTTTAATGTCTGCTCTGTGCTTGTTTCTCTCTAAATTATTATACATTTCATCCATATCTCCATAGTGACCAACCGTATAGTAATTTAAACTAATATATTTATTATTTCTATTTATATTTATACTTGAAAAATCTATTAACAGCCCCTTCTTGGTTAGTTCAAATATTTCATTCTTTATATATTCGGCCATGGGGTATATTTTTCTTCTTTTATTTGTAGAAAAACTATCTATAATTTTATTCGCTATTGTATCTTTAAATACTGACATATTTCTACAATACAATTTACAAAACCACCCATCATCATGAGCAAGATAAACAAAACTATTATTTATTCTATTAAAAAATGGAGATTTTAATGGTTTACCAAAATGTGACAAGTATAACACTTCTGCCATTTCGTTTGGGGTACAATTGTCCAAATCCACTTCATTATTATAATCTATCCAATGGAAATTACCTAAACCGTAAATATCTTCTTTGGATAACTCAAATATTTCTTCTTTTCCATTTGCAGTCTCTAATAACCAACTTCTATTAAAATTATTAGTAATATAATTTCCATCAGTCACTAAAATATTTTCCAACCCTATTGGACTAAACCTAATAAACTCTCTAAATTCCATTCCATAATATATAAAATAATTTTCTTTAAAATTTGCATCTATATAAAATACATCTCTTATTCTTCTCATAAATTTGAATCTCCTCTTGCATCGAATTTACTACAAATATACAAAAATACTAATTTATATTTTAATACAAATATTACCACATTTTTTATTTAAATAAAATAACAAACGTTAGGCTAAATACTTAATTTTGATAATATGCTTGACTAATCAACTTAAAGTATTATATTACATCAGCATCTTACTGCTCTTTCCATCATAAATTAGCTAAAAACATTATGCAAACCAATATTAAAAGATAAAACTAAAAAGTAGTAAAAATAAAAAACTGATGTAAAAAAATACATCAGCTAATTTCAGTCAGGAAAAGTATTGATAAATCTTGTGATAATTTAACCTTCGCACCTCTTAAAAAACCTCGTTATTCTCAGTTCTATTCTGTACTTTTTCTTTCATATTCAAATCCGAACCTAATGTGTTAAATATCCACCATCAACTATCATAGATGTGCCGGTAATAAACTTTGATGCATCACTTAGAAGAAATGCAGTTGCACTAGCTACATCCTCAGGTTCCCCCAACCCCATAATTTGCCTTTTCTTTAGGTTGGTTTCAAAATCATTGTTGTTGACAAGCTCAAGTAAGCCATCATATATTTGAGTTTTTATCATGCCTGGTGCTACAGAGTTTATTCGTATCTTCTTTGGTGCAAGTTCTAATGCCATTGACCTAATAGCGCTGTCAAGAGCACCCTTGCTTGCACAGTAAGCAGCCAAACCTCTAGCCCCAACTTTACTTGAAATGGATGATATTGCTACAATACTGCCCCCATTATTATACTTACTTTTGGAAAAATGTTTTACAAGCTCCACAAAGCTATAAAAGTTTATTGACATAATACTTTTTAAATCATCCTGTTTTAAGTATTGAAGAGGAATTGTGCGTGATATGCCAGCTGAATGTACAATTCCGTTAAGCTTTCTACCTTTACTGCATACATTGTCTATCATACCCTCTATCTCATTTAAATTGTTTAAATCAATCTTGTAATAGGAATGGTTACCTGGTTCCAACTCATTGTACGTTTCTTTGAGTTTTTCTTCATTCCTGGCCACCATAATAATGTTTGCTCCGACTTTACTCAAAAATATGGCAATACCTTTTCCGATTCCAGAAGAAGCTCCGGTAACCAATACATTTTTTCCACTCAGATCCATCGGATTTATCACTTATTCTCAACTCCATTAAAATAGTAATTAGTGTATATCATAGGAATACAAGCAGATTTTTTCATTTCCAGGTAAACCCCTCCATAGGATAAGCCTACACCAAAGCCACATAATAATAGCTTCACTGTATCCTCCGTTTGTTCTGCGCCCAATGTATCAACCAATGTCAGAGGGATAGATTCACCACTTGTGTTCCCATATCTGTCAATAGATACAGGTACCTTTTCCATAGAAATACCTAGTTTTTTTGCCAAATGCTTGATAATAAATAGATTAGCTTGATGAAAAACAAACATATCTACATCATTTTTATCAACAGTATACTCTGAAATAAAGTTGTTTAAATCCTTATACACATCAGTAATAGTAAAGTTAAAAATATCGGCTCCATTCATGGACAATTCATAATCTGATGTATCTATGTTGGTTTGACTCCTGCTTCTTGCATGACCTGCAGGTACCATAATGTATTTATAACCGCTTCCTTTGGTCTTCAAAAAGTATTTAATTTCTTTGCCTTCTGTCTTTTCCAAAGCAGTAGCTGTTCCTCCATCACCAAATATCATTGCTGTCGCACTGTCACAGGGATTTATTCCGTAATTACTGGTATCTCCAACAAGAAGAAGGACCCTTTTTATATTCTGTGTTGAAATCATTGTAGCAGCCTGCCATAGGCCATAGACATAACCAGAACATCCAAGATTTATATCAAAAGCTATACAATCGTTACTTAGTCCAAGTCTATATTGCAGAACACATGCTGTTGCTGGTACTGCATAATCAGGTGTCTGAGTTATAAGAATCAAAGCATCGATAGATGAGGCTTCCCAGTTTAACCTTTCCATGAGGTTTTTTGCAGCAACATAGCATAAATCTGATGCACATTGCTCATCAATAGCTACATGCCTCGTTTTGACACCTGTCATACTAATAAACTTACGTACGTTTTCCTCACCGAATATTTCATCATAGTCTTCGTTATTTACTATACGCTCAGGTACTGCACATGCTATACCTTTAATTTCCACATTTTTTAATATACCGGTAGCCAATTAATTGCACCTCACTCCATTTTATCGATTATATCCTTTATGGTTTTAAATTTTTTTATTTCCGCGGATTTGATGTCCTTACCATAAACGCTATCAAACATAGCAATTGTAGATATTACAGCCATAGAATCCCATTCACTGATACTACTGAGTTCTGTTGTTTCCTCAAGTGTGTCTTTCTCGATAAGCAGCAATTCTTCCAGAAGATTAATCTTTTCTTTAATATTCATATCATAAATCCTTTCCGCTAAATGCATTTATACTGTTTACATAATAGAATATGCCCCTTTAAGTGAATATGTGAAATTGTTTTCGTAAACTACTTATTGTCTACATCCTTCTATCAACTCATCTTTAATTTTATTAAGAAGCCCTTCCATATCAGATTTCCGGACTGAAGTTTTGTAATATCCTACTGTCAAAGAAATAATACCATTATAGGTACCAACCACAAGTAAAATCCCTGGAGCACGTATTGCAGGTGGAAAACAGCTCACATCGGTCACTGTATTCTCACCAAATTTAATTAAGGACCTTGATATAAAACCAATATTCGATAATACCGGAGAACACCTATTGAATACAACAAAAGGGTTTTGTGAAACAAAATCAACTAATTGAGAAAAAGCCTTAATATAAGCGCAAATTTGATGGAAATTTATTATTTCATATAACTCGACCTTTATAGCATCTTGTACACTTGGATGCCTGTTTTTCAAAGCCTCTGTCACATTCATTACTCGTGATAAAGTTTCACCAAATAACTCATTCGATTTTCTGCCTATTCTTAATATAACTCCACCTGAAAAATTCCTTATTGCTTCTGTTTTATGCTCGGGGAGATACTTTCGTAAGTCAGTAGTAATAGAGATGTCCATAGGTATACCGTAGGGTGGCTTAGTTTTTTCAAACATAGCCCTAAAAAATGCAGTTAGAAGCAAGTCATTGATTGTTGCACCTCTGGCTTTGGCATATTTGTTTAATATATCTAAATACCCAATCGGAAGTTTGCAAATCGCGAAGCCTGTATTACCTATTCGGATATTCTTCCAAGGAAAACTCCAGGTAGTTAAGGGTGTTTGTTGCAGAGGAGTGTATGAGGTCATCGGATTACTTTCTCTAAGTGCGTCAACAAGTCTGTTATGATCCACTCTACTGCGTACACTCGGATTGGGAATAAAATCACTATCCTCATTATCGATACGAGTATAAATATCCGCAAGTAGCTGAATATATTCCTTTGCTCCAGCTCCATCGCAGCACACATGATTGATTTTCACACCTAAAGTATCACCTTCACTAGAGCGAATGAGTTTTACCATAACCATTGGATCCTTATCCATATTCATCGAACTTTCTAAAAACCGCTCAACAGCCTCTTCTGAATTATATGTCTCCTCTATGGTACAAAACTTAATATTATCAATATCGTCAAAACGTTTCCAATGCGGTGGATTACTATTAATAAATCTGCATCCAAAAACTGGTTCTACATCAAAAGATAATCTTACTGCCTTTACAAGCTTATCAAAATCCAATCTACCATCAAGCTTCATTATGATCTGAAGCTGAAAACTTGCTATACCATACTTAGCAAGATAATTGTATATGTCATACCCATTGGCTGGTATAATGGTTGGTATAGTTCCCGTACTATTGAAATTATCCTTATAGTCCTGTCTATTGAAGTTCACGTATTTCTCAAACATCTTTTTAATATTGTTATAATAACTTTCTAGGGGCGGTGGAAACATTGGGTATTTAATTTTAGTGTTTTCGGTCTTCGTTTTATTTTCCATATCACTCTCTCCATATATTTCAGATTTTTGGTTGGAATTATCCCCTGCTAAATCTATACATAGTTACGCATTTTTATTGCACTTTTCCTACAATTTTATATTATGTATACCTCTGCACAACTGTTACAAATATTAACTGATTTCTTGTCCCCCTAAACCTTACAGATTGTTATCTTCGCGGCGAAACTAACGCATATAATGAGGGAGTATAAGCGGCAGTAGACATCGGATAAATTGTTATCTTTTATCATTAGGAGGCGTTATGTGGAGCAATTTTCAGATTTAACGCATATATTGTGTAGTAAACATAATGTAGGATAGTTCTATCAATAAAATGTGAGGAGCAATATTTATGAATGAGAAAACGCAGAAAACAATATATGAAGTATTCTCTAATACATGTAACGAAAAACCTGATAAAATAGCTGCAATTTTTCCTGATGATTCAAAGCAGTATACTTATTCGGAGTTAAAAGCTTTAGTAGATAAAACTACAAAAGGACTTATTTCATTAGGTATAAAAAAAGGTTCTCATGTGGCAATCTGTATGCATAATACTGATAAATGGTTAGCAGTATTGTATGCGGCTTCCAGTATCGGCGCAGTCGTTGTGCCGGTTAATATTAATAGTTCATTGGATGAAATGGAGTATTTGATTGCTCAGGCAGATGTTAATGTCTTGTTTTTTATAAAGAATGATACTAAAAATAATACTGAATGTCTAAAAAATATTATTGGCGAGAGTAATTCTATAGATAAAGAAAAATTTATTTCTTTAGACAAAGTGGTTGTAATAGGTGATGTTATATCAAATGCTTCTGTTATTAATTGGACAGATTTTATTAGAATGTCAGATACAATTTCTGAGGATATAGCGAACGACTTTAGAAGTAAGATAACTTCTGAAGATATTTATAGCATTCAATATACGTCTGGCACCACTTCAAGACCGAAAGGCGCAATCTTAGTACAAAAAGGGGTTTTGTACTCTGCCAGCTATTATGGCGAGTTAACAGAAATGTCTTCTGATGAAAAAATATTCATACCAATACCATTTCACTATTGTTTTGGGAATGTCTTGGCAGCTGTATCCTACTTGATTTATGGTGCAACAATCGTTGTTCCTAGTGGATTTGTTTCTAAAAATGCATTAAGGATATTAGAGGAAGAAGGTTGTACATTTATTTGTGGTGTTCCAACAATGTATTTTGCAATGATTAATAATAGTGATTTTAATAACTTTGATTTAAGTAAATTAAATAAATTAGTAATGGGTGGTTCCTATTCCTCCCCTAGTCAGGTCAATAAGATAGCACAAGCATTTGGAGTTACAAATATTATTAACGGATATGGATTAACAGAGACATCCTCTCTATGTGTTGTACCAAGTATAAATGATTCCTATGATGTGAGAATGAATACGGTAGGACGGCCTTTACCCAATGTCGAGGCAAAAATAATTGACAAAGATAGTGGTAATGAAAAGCCAGAAGGTCAAATGGGAGAGCTACTTATTCGTGGTTCCAATTGTATGCTTGGCTACTATAAAAAAGAATATGAAACAAGTCAAGTGATAGATAAAGATGGTTGGTTACACACAGGTGATTTGGCAAGTCAGACTCATGAGGGCTGGATTAAAATTGAGGGGAGAATAAAAGATATCATTATAAGAGGTGGTGAAAACATTTCACCTTCTGAAATTGAAATAGCTTTATGTGAAGTTGAAGGTGTTAATGATGCAAAAGTTATAGGAGTATATGATGAAGTTATGGGTGAAAAGATTGCCGCTGTTATTATAAGTACAAAGAATCTAGAGGATTTATGTCAGCAAATAGAAGGAAAATTAGAAAACAAAATATCAAAAAATAAAATACCTGAATACTATATAAATGTTGATTTGTATCCAGTCAATTCAACTGGTAAGGTCGTAAAAGATGAATTAAAAAGAATGGTACAGAGATTAATTGATGAAAAGAAATTTGATGAGCAAAACAGCAATACACCAAATACTACTAAGAGAAGATATAAATTGTACCAATAATGTGCGCTAGGGTTAGGAATATATTTTAAAAGACAAAGAATTATTGATACGTAAAAAAATAAGCATAGGAGCTGTTCACATTAAAATAAAAATTAGTGCAAGGCTCCTTTTCATTATGCATGGGACAGGATTCGAACAAATCCCCGTACACGCAAACGCCTATGAATAGGAGGTTTGCGACTTCTGTTATTTATCTGCACATGGGATATATATACAAAATAGTTGTTCTATCTCCAGTTATTATTGATTTATTCTGCATATCAATTCATAGGTTCAATTAAAATAATTCTATTAAGTTTACTTTTAAACATTTTTGAAATAAACCGATAAATCTCTGTCTACCTTTTGTCCTATCTTAAATCTGAAATCACACTTATCATTACCCTCTGCAATTGTTTTAGTCCGCGATAAGCCTGTTTTTAAAGCATCACTAGAAGCAAAATCACATAAGCAGATGTATGGCATAATTTCGTCAGCATCATGTTCATGAAAGTATTTGCATATCCCACACTCAAAATAGTCAATCCCATAATCAAAGTGTTCTTTATCTGTATCAACAGATGAAAAAACAAAATCTCCAGAATACTTTCTTTCAAATGACTTTATAGCACTAGATTTTAACACTTTCAAATACCCTCTGCTTTTTAAATACTTTCTAATAAATATACGTATTAACTTAGGGTAAGAGTTCCAATATTCTACGGATGAATCATAAATTATTTTGCCAATTTGTGTAATCTCTATATTCTTACTTTTCAATACTTTATATAATGCAAGGTAAGGAGCAGTATTGACAATTTGCTTTGTTAGAAGATTATCCATTCCCCCTATATATGGCAGTTTGGGTAATAATTCTTCAAATATACAACTTACTTTTTCAATTACTTCTGACGCAAATGCAGTATCATAATATTTGTTCAATATTTTTCTTAAACTCTTTAATGACCCTCTAATGGATTTCACCATTCTATTCTTATTTACTACATAATAATCTTCATATTGCATCTATTTCTCCTCCTTATAAAATACTTCCTTTAAGAAACTCATATATGCATCAAATTCTTTTTTTATACTCTGTAAATCATAACCCTCCTTGGCTGTAAGTTCACTTATTAATCCATTTAAACTCCATAATACATTCTTTATTATCAAATTTTTAGGAAATCCTTCCTTAAATTTAGAATAGTCTATATTAGTAAACGCAGAATAAAACGGCTGAATTGCATTTTTTTGTTTTGCAGCAAGTATTTTTTGTTCAATTTCTTTATCATCTTCAGAATTGAAAGAATTTAAAAACTTAAACACCCCTGGATACCTTGTCATAATATCTAACTTGATATTTTGTATCATTATAATTTTTTTAAAAAAATCAGTTTCTGATGAGTTAATCTTTGTATTAATTTCATCTTGAATTATCTCAGTACAATATTCGTAAATGAATAAATATAGTGCTTTCTTATTATTAAAATAATGAAAAACAAGAGCTTTTGACACTTTAGCTTCTACAGCTATATCATTTATAGAAGTTTTTTTATATCCATTCTTTGAAAAGCAAAGCATTGCCGCTTTTATTATCTGAAGTTTCACTTGCTTATTAATCTCTTTTGGTCTCATAAATATTTCCTTTTAAGCATTAACCATTTCGGTCAATTTGATTGTATACTATTTAACCGTTTCGGTCAATACTAAAGTAGTATAATTTTTGAGAACTTAAATGAATTTTAAATTTCACTTTTAAAAAAGGGAAATTTACTTTTTCACTTAACCCACTCCATAAAAGAAGTGTACACTTGATTTTACAGACATGATAACGGTTATTCATTACTTCTACGAGTAACCGTTATCTTTTTGTTTTTTCAAATATCTCGGTTGGGATATTCCGGCAAAATATTCGCTCTTTGTTGAGAAAATGTAGAAGAAGAAACGCAATCAGAGCTTCGTCGCAAATTTTTGGATATTTGTCAAGTTATTTTTTAAGTTTACTGCAAAAAAAGTAGGTCACATATTTTCATATGATCTACTCTTAGTTAAAGATTTCTCTAATTCTTAACTTATTGACATTGCTAATGCAACAGCCCCTATTATCTCTATACTAATGCCCTTATAAATTAATTAGACAGTTAAAAAACTCTAGCCTTAGAAATTAGTTTGCCGCTGCTAATTCTCCTAAATAAAATGTGGCAGAAAAGCGGCGTTACCACCCTGGATAACGATTTCTAAGGCTCAAAAGGGGCAAGAACTATTGCGTGCACCCTTCTATCAGCTCATCTTTAATTTTATTAATAAGCCCCTCCATATCAGACTTACGGACCGAAGGCTTGTAATACCCTACTGCTAACGTTATTATTCCGTTATAAGTACTAGCTACAAGCAAAATTCCGGGGGCGCGTACAACAGGCGGAATGATGTACGCCTCAGATACAGTATTTTTACCGAATTTAAGTAAAGACCTTGAGATGAAACCAACATTCGATAATGTGGGCGAACACCTATTGAAAATAAGAAAAGGGTTTTTTAATGTTAATTCTAAAATTTGAGATATCGCCCCAAAATAATCGCACATTTGATTAAAATTTATCTTTTCAATAATATCTAATCCCATTACGTTCTTTTTACTTGGATGGCTGTTTTTCATAGCTTTAGTCAAAGTCATTACTCTGTATAGAGTTCCTTCAAATAATTCATTCGGTCTCCTGTCTAATCTTAGTATAACTCCGCTTGAAAAATTTCTTATTGCTTCAGCCTTATGGTCAGGGAGATACTTTCTCAGGTCCATTGTGATAGGAATATCCATTGGTACACCGTATGGAGGCTTAGCTATTTCAAACATGGATCTATAGAGAGCCGTCAGAATTAAATCATTGATTGATGCACCTCTGCTTTTCGCATATTTGCTTAATACATCCAATTGCCCGTAAGGAAGTCGGCATATTGCAAAACCTGTAGTGCCCGTTTGGAGATTCTTCCAAGGAAACTTCCATGTAGTTAATGGAACTTGTGTTAGAGGCCCCCATTCCGTTTTACGATTATATTCACTAAGTGTACTTAAGAGTTTTTCATGATCCTTCCTACTGCGTATACTTACATTTGGAATAAAAACGTTTTCCTCATTATCTATATGGGTATAAATATCCGAAAGGAGTTGAATATATTCCTTTGCGCCAGCTCCATCACTGCATACGTGATTGATCTTTAACCCCAATGTATCGCATTCCCTTGAACGGATAAGCCTTACCATAGTCATTGGATCTTTATGCATATCCATTGGACTTTCTAAGAACCTTTGAACAGCTTCATTCGAATTATCAGTTTCTTCCATAGAACAAAACTTGATATTATCAATGTCATCGAAACGTTTCCAATATGGTGGATTACTTTTAATAAGCCGACATCCCAAGACTGGTTCTGCATCAAATGATAATTTTACTGCTCTTACTAGCTTATCAAAATCGATTCTCCCATCGAGCTTCATTATAGCTTGGATCTGGGAATTCGCTATGTTATACTTTGCAAAATAATTGCATATATCATACCCTCCGGTTGGTACAATAACTGGTGTATTTTCCATATATACTCTCACTCCATTTAAACAAATTTTAAATGCCATATTACTAACTTGATAAGTGCTTTAGTCTCATTACATACCTTATAGTGGCTTATATTTATATATTTTTATTGTGATATTCCCATAATTTTATATTATGTATTCCTCTATGCTACTGTTACAAATTATTAAATATGTAAACTATCATGAAGCACATTATGTCAATTTTTTTTAAGAAATAGGTACATTTCGTAGATTATGTAAATATATTATTTCTATGAGTATTAATTTCAAGATACTAAAACTTTGGCTTGTGAACAGACAGAGTTCTCAGATTCAGTAGAAGCTTTTATTCACCCTGAATGTGAACTCATTATCCAAGGACGTAGCGTTGCCTATCTCCCTATTAAGGAATATTAGCGGATATTTATTGGATTGATAAGTCAAATATAGGAGGTAAATGTATGCAATACTGGAACCCGACATTCGAGTGTATGTCACGCGATAAAATGATAGAAGTTCAAACAGAAAGGCTTATAAACACGGTTAAAAGGGTTTATTACAATGTACCCTTCTACCGTAACAAAATGCAAAAAGCCAATATTGAGCCTGGCGACATAAAATCTCTGGAGGACTTGAAAAAACTGCCGTTTACGAACAAACAGGATTTAAGGGACACATATCCTTACGGTATGTTTGCTGTTCCAATGAGTGAGATTGTAAGAATTCATGCGTCTTCGGGAACAACTGGAAAACAAACAGTTGTTGGTTATACACGCAAGGATTTGGATACTTGGGCTGAAGTGATAGCAAGGTCCTTGTCTAGTGCTGGCGCCGATGAGGAATCCATAGTACAAATCGCCTATGGTTACGGCTTATTTACCGGTGGGCTAGGAGTTCATTATGGCGCCGAAAAGCTAGGAGCCTCTGTTATACCCATCTCGGGGGGCAATACTAAACGACAGCTTCAAATAATGAAGGACTTCGGAACTACTATTCTGGCATGTACCCCATCATATGCTCTTTATTTGGCTGAAGAAATGGAGGAAATGGGGCTCAGCAGGGGTGAATTAAAACTCAAGGCTGGCATTTTTGGAGCTGAGCCCTGGTCGAGCAACATGAGGAAAGAAATAGAGGAACGTTTGGGAATTATGGCAATGGACATATATGGTCTTAGTGAAATAATAGGGCCAGGAGTGTCTATTGACTGCCCCTGTAAATGTGGTTTACATGTACAGGAAGACCATTTTATACCTGAAATAATAAATCCTGAAACAGAGGAAATCCTTCCTCCTGGAACAAACGGCGAGCTTGTTTTCACAACCATTACAAAAGAAGGACTACCATTAATTAGATATAGAACACATGATATATCATCGTTGAATTATGAAAAATGTCAATGTGGAAGAACGCTTGTAAGAATGAGCAAGGTTACAGGAAGAAGTGACGATATGCTTATAATAAGAGGCGTAAATGTTTTTCCATCGCAGATAGAGAGCGTACTTTTAGAGGTAGGCGAAACGGCACCTCATTACATGTTGATAGTGGACAGAGTTGATAATCTGGATATACTAGAGGTATGGGTTGAAATGTCCCAGAATATGTTTTTTGATGAAGTTAAGAAAATTGAAGACCTCGAAAAGAAAATCAAGAGAGAAATTGATAGTACCTTGGGTATTAATGCAAATGTTAAGCTGGTAGAACCCAAGACTATCGAAAGAAGTGAAGGGAAAGCAAAAAGAGTCATCGATAAGAGAATAATTTTTTCCTAAAAGAATTAAATTAAGCCACCAGCTTTTTTTGCTGGTGGCTTAATTTAACCTTATAAGGGCATAATCAATACACTTACCCTGCTTGTCGGTTAACGGAATCTTAAAAAAATATAGGTATATAGTTGATTTTTTGTTGACCTTTTAGGTAAACAATGTTATTATTGACCTGTTAGGTAAATACAAGGCATTGTTCAAGGAGGAATTGTATAATATGTCTACAAAACTATTGGATTTGGAACCTCTTAGGTGTAACGCTATCTTGAATGCAGCATTGAAAGAATTTGCATTGAGAGGATTTGACAACGCTTCAACAAATGTAATTGCGAAAGAAGCAGGCATCTCCAAAGCCCTAATGTTTCATTATATAAACAGTAAACAAGAACTTTTTCTGTTTGTGTATGACTACTTTGCTGAATTTCTTGATAACGAATATTTTACGAAAATGGATTTTGAAGAAAAAGATATTTTTGATAGATTGCGCCAAACCTATCTACTTCAAATTGATTTGATAAAGCAATATCCTTGGATTTTTGAGTTTAATAAACTTTCTACTTTAACAAGCTCTGATGAAATCAACAAAGCACTTGCGAAAAGGGCCGACAAAAAGCAATCATCATGCGACCATCAAATATTCGATATGATTGATGTTTCTAAGTTTAGAGTTGGTTTAAATATTGACAAATGTAAACAAATTATCCTTTGGGCTAATGTTGGATTTACTAATGAAATTTTAGATGATATTAGAAATTCGAAAACTTCGAACTTGGATTATCAACATATCATTACTACAATTGACGAATACTTTGATGAGCTTAGGAAAATTTTCTATAAGCCGAGCAAGGAGTAAAGCTAATGAGTACAAAAATTTTTTATTTCTCTGCTCCAGATAACTCCCTACAAATTGCTCGTGATATAGCAAAAGGAATGGGTAATGCTGTTGTTTTACCGATAGCTGAAATCAAAACAAATGAATCTGGGTGGAGTGAAAGGCGTAAATCACATAACACCCTTACAAAGTGGAATAAGAAAAAGCACATGCCTGCACGTATCAGTATCGTATTGGCATTTGCCCTTGTAACACTAGTCACTTTTAATAATATAGATAGGAGGCGTGAGATGATTGAAGCGCATGAGCCGATAATTGTAGAGTTTCCTTTGAGGGGAGAATGGCTCTCTCCTAACAGTCCAGGGACAAAAATTCCAAGCCACGGAACAGACCAGTTAGGAACAAGATATGCTTATGACTTTATACAAGTGGATTGGGAAAGAAAGGGCTGGCCCGCCTATCGTGTTAGCTTGCCACAATATCTTATTTTTGGGGTTCCCTTAAATAAATATTATTGTTGGGGTCAAGAAGTATATGCACCTTGCGACGGGATCATTGTCCATGCGGAAGATGGTTATGAAGAACGTGAACGAACGAATTTGCTTTTAGATATGTCTAACGCTTATAAAAATGCTCATTATTTCAATCCTAAAAAAGACAACATACAATCAGTTGCCGGCAACTACATCATTATGGAATGTGGTAACCAAGTATATGCTGCGCTGGTTCATCTTCAAACAGGGTCTATTCAGGTTTCAGTTGGTCAGAGTGTAAAAAAAGGTGAAATTATTGGTAAAGTAGGTCATTCAGGCAATTCTTTTGCTCCACATTTGCATTTTCAGCTTATGGATAGCAGTGACATATCTACTGCAAACGGTTTGCCTTGTGCCTTTGAACAATATGAAGTATTTCAAGATGGTAAGTGGCAAAAAGTAGTTAACGGTATTCCCACAGATAAAGATAGGATAAGGTTTGGTTCGTAATCTATCTGTATTTTCCTAAGAAAATCTGTTTTGAATTACTATTTTCCTCCTTCTGAGAAGTGATTAAACTTTAAACCTATACCCAACTCCCCATATTGTTTCAATGTACTGCTCATTATGTTTATCCTTTTCTATTTTATCTCGGATTTTTCCCACATGAACAGTTATCGTAGCGCTGTCGCCATAATAATCCATGCCCCACACTTTCTCTAGCAGCGTCTCCTTACTGAATACACGATCCAGATTCTGTGCCAGAAAAAGTAACAGATCATATTCTTTTGTTGTAAAGAATATTTCTTCCCCATTTAATGTCACACGTCTTGAGTCCAAATTTATTACAAGGCCTCTAATAGACAACTCGGCTTGTTTTGGCCGTTGTCCTGTCCCGATCAACTTTTCATAACGGCTTATATGTGCTTTGACTCGGGCAACCATCTCGTTGGCGCTGAAAGGCTTTGTGAGATAATCATCTGCTCCAAGTCCAAGGCCTCTGATTTTATCTATATCATCTTTACGTGCAGAAATCATAAGAATTGGAATATCCTTTTTCTCCCTTATTTTTTTACATATTTCAAAGCCATCCACTTCAGGAAGCATAAGATCCAGAACTATCAAATCAAATGGCTCATTTAAAGCTAGTTCAAGGCCCTCGGCTCCATTCTGCCTGATTATGACCTCAAATCCGCTGATTTCTAGATAGTCCCTTTCCAGCTCTGCAATAGCTGTATCGTCTTCAATAATCAATATTCTTTTCTTTTCCATTCTTCTCTACCTACCTATCGGAATATAAAACGATATTTCCGTCCATTCACCCTTTTTACTATTAGCTTTTATTGTACCTTTGTGCTGCTCTATGATTTGTCTTGCAATAGAAAGTCCCAAACCTGACCCGCCAGTATTTCTGTTTCTAGAAGGGTCCGTTCTGTAAAAACGATCGAATACTTTTTCAAGCTCATTTTGCTCAATCCCTATGCCATTATCTTTAATTTTAACTGCTAGACAATCATTTAGCTCATCAAACACGATATTAAATAGCTTCTGTTGTTTGTCCATAAATTTTAGGGAATTACTTACAATATTCAGCATGACGCGTTTAACTTTCTGGCTGTCCATATAAACCTTTAATCCTTTAGCTGTCAAGCATTCCGAAACCAATTCCACTCCCTTGTTATCAAGTTCAAGGTGTAACTCCTCTATAAAGTTCGTATAAAAGTCTTCTATATCCACATAATCCATGTTGAAAGCCTCTTTGCGCAAGTCAAGCTTAGAAAAGAGAAACAAATCATCGATCATAGCATCCATATCACTTGACTTGGTATAAATTACATCAAGATATTTTGATAACTTCTCAGGATCATTTGCGACACCGTCACGTATTCCTTGGACATAGCCCTTGATTGAGGTTATAGGTGTTTTTAGGTCATGAGTGATATTGGATAGAAGCTGCTTCCTGTTTTCATCCATTTCAAGTTGATTGTCAATTGATTTTTTAAGCTCATACCTCATTTTCTCATAAGAGTGCATAACACGGCCTATTTCATTATTAGATTTTGATTGCAGATGAAAATTTAGATTGCCAATGGATATTTGCCGTGCACAATTCTCAAGTTTTTTTAGTGGATTTACTATGTCTTGTGTTGTTATCCATAATAACGGGCCAATAATTATAATAGTTAATAATATGAGCCCTAGAATCAATATATAGTAGTAACGACCAACTGCAGTATGGGCACTTCTCATTTTAACGAGAAAGTAATAGGTAAGTTTACCTGAATAATCTTGAAAGTCATATTTTAAAACAGCATACTTTTCGTTATTCCAAGTAATGCTTTTGTCTAAATAATTAAGTCCATATCCAGTGTGACGGCTTCTTCTATAAGATGATTCAATCTGACTATACAAACTCTCACTGGAATTCTCTACACCATAAGTTCTATACTGTTTGTTGTTTTCTACCACTACGAATCCGTCAAAAACATTTAATTGTTTTGCTATTTTTGTAGGAAGGCTATCCTGTAGAAGCATTTCAGGCTGATATTTTTCCGTATAGCGAACATCCACAACAATATCAATCGCATTTTTGAAAGCCTCTTCTGGCGTCTGCTCACCAAGCACAGACTTAGCAGCATCACTCATGGCACTTGTAATCATGCCCACTCCAAAAAAGACAATTATCATGACTGATACAATCAATACTATTAAATATGTGATAATCAGCTTGACCCTTAGAGACATCTTTTACACTTCTTTCTTCTCAAATATCATCATTCCAGCAATTATAAATATTATACAATATGAAATCATGTACAGTAAGGGTGGTAATGCCATTGACAAATTGACTCCATGCACAAATGGCTGATACCAGTTAACAAAACTTGTTGGCAAAAATCCTCTTACATCTGTTAAAAATATACCAGCAACACCAATTCCAAACCATATAAAAAGGTTCATAACAATCGCCATACCTGGACTGTTTATCAGCAGGGTGAAAAAGCTTGTAATTATCAGAACCATTACCAGAAATACGAAAACACCCAGGTAGCTAATAAAGAGGCCTCCAATATTTTCAAAAGCTTCAGTACCATTTATTACACCACTGACAGCTACACTAGAAACACCTATTAACAATAAATATATACCAATTTCTATCGCCCCAGCAAATATTTTCCCTACGTATATTATACTTTTTGAGATAGGTAATGCAAATAGATTTTTAATAGTGCCATCCTTAAATTCGCTCGATAGTAGCTCACTACCAATAAATATCGTCAGAACTGGCAAAACAAAACCTTTTAGAAGTTCCAGAACAAACACAGGAAATCGTTCAGGCGCAACCATCTGAACACCTGTATCGTTGTTAATAAGAAAACTGACTATACCAATTGCCAATGTACTAAGCATTGAAAGGGCCATCAAAATTTTTGTTTTGGTTTGATAAAATAGCTTTACATACTCATTTGTTGTAAACAAAAATAATCGATTCATTTCTCATTTCTCCTTTTTGAAACCAAATCCAAGTAGTACTCCTCAATTGTAGGAAAATCAGGCTTGATTTTATTTATTGGTGTGGTTTCTAACCATTTCCCGTCATTTATTATACAAACCTTCGAAGTTATCTGCTCAATATCATGAATCAAATGGCTGGATATTATCATCCCAACATTTTTTTCCTGAACAAACTTTTTAAGCAAATGTACGAGTTGGCTTCTGCCTTCAATATCCATTCCTGAGAATGGCTCATCCAACATGATTAACTTTGGTTTAATCAGTAGCACTTTTGCCAGATAAATTCGTTGTTTCATGCCTGTTGAAAAGGTTTTGATTCTGCTATCTTTTCTGTCACCCAGACCGGTCATGTCCAGAACTTCCTGAATATCTTCACCAGTTATCTCCCCGTATAAGTTTTGATGCATCTTGAGGTATTGATACGCCGTTAAATGAAGGTATGGCGAAGGGTCTCCAATCATCATGCCTATTTCATTTTTTGTCAATTCTGGCATATTCAATATTGAATTGCCTTTATAATTTGCCTCGCCGTTATCTTGGGTAATTATCCCCATCATAGCCTTCATGGCTGTAGTTTTTCCGGCGCCGTTTGGCCCTAAAAGGGCAACAACCTCACCCTCCGAGACGGTGAGGTTGAGCCCTTGTATACCATGCTTTCCGTGATATTGCTTTGTCAAATTCACAACTTCTAGTAACATTTCTTCTCTCTCCATTTTTGCACAAATTTAGTCTTCATTACGGTTAAAGTCTTTGGCATCAATTATTTCAATACTCTTTCCATCGGGGCTAAAGGTGTCAACAGAAGTGCTGTTTGTGTCATTTATAGATGATGATCCTAAGAAAGAAACTTCATGAAATGTTCCATTTGCATCTTTTCCAGTGGTAGCGATTTTTACATCAAATGCTTTGATCTGGTTATTTTCATCTACATTGAGTTTCAAGAAAAGACCTGTTAATTTGACGTCTTGTTTTAACTTAGGCATATCTTTTCCTAATTCAGAATATTGCTCCAAGAAAGGCATCTTCTTAAACATCAGCTCTTTTTGGGCTATATCCATACCATCTTCATACTCTTTTTTGCTGCAATTGCTATTATTTTCAGCTGCTATTCCAACCAATAAATTCATCGGTACAGGAATCTCATTTTCGTCCAAATCCACTGTAATACTCTTGGTGCCATCAGCATTTTGAGTCAACTCAAATTGAGATTTCAAATCCCCAACTAAGTAGTCCATGAGAGCCTCTCCTGCCTTTCCCATGTGTTGCTCTTCCATGCTCTCTTTTCTATTGATTTCTTTATGCTTCTTGTCAGTGTCTTGAGTCATGTTGACCAATTGATAATACTTGTCATTGGTTTGATCCACAAGGTAGGATGCTTCTCCGCTTTTATAGAAGGATAGGTCTTGCTCCTTGCCCATTAGCTTAATTCGGACATTTCCGTTAGCTTCTTTGTCATCATGGTTTTCTTTGACATCACCTGTCATTTCTGCAATTACTTTACCATTGTCTGACATTTTAAATGTACCATTGAAAGAAGTACTTGATAAATGTTTTGTTTCCTGTGAGCTTTTCATGATTTCTTTTAATGCTTCATAACCTCCGTTGTTATAGGTAGAGGCAGAGGCAAATGCAGTGGCAGTGAATAATGTAACTGCTGCCAGTACCAATGCTCCAAGTTTTACTTTCTTGTTTTGCATATTCAATCTCTCCATTCAAATAATTAAATTATAGCTCCTTGCTACAATTTAATTATAGAAGTCAAGACTAAACTGCCTCTAAACAAATTCTAAAATTTTTCTAAAATAATTTTGTAAATAAAAAATGAGGGTAACTGCCATAACAGTCCCCCTCATTTTTCTGTTTGGAATTTCCTATTCTGGTAACTAGCAAATCCAGCCCATTTTTATATTTCACTTATTCTAATGTAAAGGATGCCAGATTTGCGCTTCCATTGCCAGTGTATGAAAAATACAGTGCCTGTATACCATCAGGAATTGCTATATCTGCAGAATATTCCTTCCATACATTTGTATAATCAACAGGTATCTTCCCGAGCGCTGTGCCATTCCATGATGTTTTCACTTCAAAGGCACCTTTGCAATAACCACGTACCTTGATTTTGACTTTCTTAATTCCCTTACAGTCAAAATATTTAAAACCAGCTGTAGCAGATTCTTTCATATTAGCAATATAGCCGATTTCTTCATCTCCATCTCTTCCATCCTGAGTTATCTTAGGGAACTGATTGTTCATCCATGCAATCCAATCAGTATAAATTGATTCCTCTTTGCAGAACAGATTGCAGGCAAGATATGCCGGATATTCTCCATGTCCCAGCAGTGCTCCTCCATTAGAACCGCAGGATGTCATCTCCACCTGAGGAATTGTTCCGTCATCTAGAAATTCTATCTGCTCAATACAACCCTGCCTGCTGAAATTTGTTCCATTTGTATGTCTATGGTAAAAAATGTACCATTTCTCATTTATCTGAACAATGCTGCCGTGGTTATTAGCGCCATAAAACATAGGTTTTTCTGCCGGCTTGTAAGTATCAATATGCAAATCACTATTGCTCACTATTACACCTTGGTACACAAAACCTTTCGTGGGACATTTGCTGATAGCATAACACAGTTCATGAAAGACAATCGAAGAATATACAAAATAATAGGTATCGCCCTTCTTCCTTATCGAAGGAGCTTCAAAAAATTCATGTCCTTCATAACCGCTGCCCTTGCTGTAAGGTTCACTTGGTGCTATAAATACAGGTTCTTCAATAATGGTGAGCATATCCCGTCCAAGCACCGTTGCCATAGGACCTTTTCTTGATTTGTCTCCCATTGGGCAAAAACCCGTATACAAATATGTTCTATCCCCTTCTGTCAAAACTCCTGGATCAAACTGGGGCTGATCGCCATCTTTTTCACCCAAGCGGGTTCCATCAGAATAATGTACATAACCATAAAACTCATATTTACCTGCAGGAGTATCACATACTGCTACTGACACGATGGACACCTTATCAAGAACATAGTATAAATAATACCTTCCATCGGGTCCAACAGTAACATCAGGTGCGTAAAGACACATACTTCCATCAGGATTAAGAGGATCATCTGTTTTTTTATAGATAACACCCTCATACCGCCAGTCACCAAGATTCTCAACTGGTGCTGACCAACATACATAATCATTCATGCAATATACATATCCGTTAAAGCGGTCATGTGAACCATAAATATATACTCTATTATTGAAAACATATGGCTCAGCGTCTGGGATATATTCCCACGACGGAAGATATGGATTTAGTCCTTGTTTTTTCATTATTAAACACTCCTTTTACCAGCACTCTGTTTTATTAAGTGCTTTTAATTTGTAATAACATTTTATTTTTAGAATCATATTTTTATAATTCTGAATGAACTACTACTTATTTGACCTCATAACGTAATACATTCCAGCTAAGAGGTGGTAATATAACATTATTTGTAGAAACCTTGACTTCTTTTGGGATAACACGCTCAGGATTATCAAACGTATTAACAGCCATCGGTTGTGTGTCATACATCTGTATGTGCGAAGCTAGCTTCACACTGTTGAACTGCAGCTCGCAATCCAATTCAACGCTCTCACGCAAACTGAGATTTACAGCGAATACAGTAGCAATACCTGCCTTCTCATCGTAAACACATGCTGTCTGAATAAAAGGCTGCTCGCCATAACCATTAGTTTTCTGAAGCGGACTTTCAAGTACAGGCCTCAGTGCAACTCCCTTTGCATAGGTTGCAGCGTGTTGGAATGGGTAGAATGTAGTCTGCTTATAAGAACCGCCATTCGGGGCTGCAGCTATCATGCTGCTGATAACAATAGATTGACAGGCAATTTTTACACGGTCGCTCTTATTAATAAAAGTAATAAGAATGCTTCCAAACAAAACAGCATCAATCATGTTCATTCTGAAAGTACGGCTGCCTTCATCTTCAGCGCGCTCACACCAATCAAGTCCTTCGGCCTTTGCTGTACGGCTGGATATAACTCCCCATTCATCAAAACAAATATTTATTGTTTTATTAGAGTATTTTCTTCCCTTCACAAAATCTGCTGCAGCACAGATGGTGTCTATAAAATCGCTCATATCACTTGATATACACGGCAAATCTTCAGGTGTAAACTGCGCTGGGAACATCGTTCCCTTGACACTCTCTGGATCATAGCTGTAATAACGGTGCAGTGAAAGATAATCAACATTCTCATAACAATGCTCCAATACAATCCTATCCCAATCCGGATAGCTTGGATGGGTTTTGTCATTGGCACAGCTACCGCAGGCTATCAGCTCTATATCAGGGTCAACAATACGCATTTGTTTTGCAGCCTCATATGCAATGCGTCCATATTCGTCGGCAGTTTTTTCGCCCATTTGCCAGGAACCGTCCATTTCATTACCCAAACACCACATCTTGATTCCATGAGGTTTTTCGTGTCCGTACTCCTTGCGCAAATCACTGTAATAAGTACCGCCTTCCATGTTGGTATATTCAATCTCATATGAAGCTTCTTCCGGCGTGCCCGTTCCAAGGTTCACAGCCATTATAGGCTCTGAGCCCGCCTTTTTTACCCAATCAGTATATTCATCTATACCCATATGGTTAGTTTCAATCATCTTCCATGCCTTCTCAAATCGTGCCGGACGCTTCTCTCTCGGACCAATTCCATCCATCCAGTGATATCCCGACACAAAGTTACCGCCTGGATAGCGAATGGCAGAAGAATTCAATTCTCTCATAAGCTGCAGGACATCCTTACGGAAGCCTTGTTCATCAGCTTCTGGATGGTCGGGATTATAAATATCGCCGTAAACAATATCCCCAATCGATTCAATGAATGTACTGAAAATACGCTTGTCAACCTGTGAAATAATAAAATCCTTATTTACTACCAGCTTTGCTTTCTTCATTTTTGCATTCTCCTACATCAACAGTTTTGTATAAGATGATATTACATGAGTTTACCCAAAAAATCTCGCAATTTATTAACCATATTTGGACATGTATTGCTATATGTGCTTTATTTTCGTCAACACCCTGCTCCTTGTCTTGCTTTTACATTAGACTTTTTTTCAGCGCAAGAAGCTTATTTCAAGTATTCTTTTAAAATTTATATTTTCAATATATCATTTGTATAAAAGTCGTTATCTATCTTCTTTATAAAGCCTGACATGTTATCAAAGTAGTATAAATATAGTTCATGCAAAGCTCTTGTACAAACTGTATATAGCAGCCTTCTGTCCTCTGCTTCCGAATAATCCATATCCTCAATCGAATTTACCAAAACAGCATCAAATTCAAGTCCTTTGGCAAGGTAGGAAGGAATTATTGCTATACCTCCCTGATATACCTCATTTTGGTTTGATATAAGACTTATATCCATATAGGATTTTATAGCTTTATACATAGCGTTACATTGGCTGGCCGTTTTACATATAACCGCTATAAGCTTATAGTTCCTGCTTTTCAGATCAATTATATCATTTGCAATCCTATTATATAAATCACTTTTGTCAATCTTTATGATTTTAGGTTTATTACCATGACGATTTAGTTGTTCTGAGTGGTTTAGAGATATAAGGATTTTTTTGCAAAAATCTGCTATCTCTTTACTTGAACGGTAGCTTTTTGTTAAAGAAATGCTTTTGGTATCTTCCTTATTGAATATGCCTGAGATATTTTCAAAGTTTTCAATATTCATATATCCGTTGATAGACTGGTTTAGGTCTCCGAGAATTGTCATATTACAATGTTCAAAAACCTTCTTAAAAATTTCGTATTGAATAATTGTATAATCCTGAGCCTCATCGATGATAACATGTTTAACGGATTTTGTATTACCTGCAGTATCTAGAACAGTTTTAAGAAATATAATGGGAGCAACGTCCTCGTAATTTATAATCCCCTGTTCCAATTGGCAAGCTGTGTAAATGCTCCAACTATCCAAGTCCTCGATTACCAGGCTATCAATATCTTGTACAAATGAACCGATATCCCTGAATAGATTCTTGTACAGCAGGTAAATATCGAAAGTTGTCATTTGAATAATATAACATTTAAGTGCCTCTAATTCAGCCTTTAGTTTCTGATCTGATAATTTTTTCTCATACGCGGTAACAGAATAATCTTCATCTATACCATTCTGTATTAATTCTTGAAGCCGTTTTTGTTCACATTGTTCTAAAAGATAAAAGAGTCTATTACGCAACTTTTCCAATCTTTTGGCATAAGAAAAAAGACTATAGTCATTTATAAAAAGCCCGTAGATATCATCAGCAGAAATAATGAGAGTATCATTATACATTAAATCATTAAATTCCAAACCCATTCCCTTTTCAAGCTGTTGAATGTATTTTTTCAAAATGGTCATAAACTGTACTGATGATTTGAATTTAATACTACCAAGCCTTGCTTTATTCGGTTTATCTGACAAAATGTGTTCCATTTGTTCATTCATAGTTCCAATTTTGTATTTTGTCACAAGCGTTTTACCGAAAAAATCGGTAAATGTACTTCTTTGAATGTTCTCTTCCCCCAATTCAGGTAGCACATTGGAAATATAATCTTCAAACACATGGTTCGGAGAAAATACAAGAATATTTTCCGACTTTATACTATCTCGGTATTTGTACAAAAGATATGCAGCTCTATGAAGTGCAATAGAAGTCTTTCCACTGCCAGCAGGGCCTTCTACAATAAGAATTCTGTCTTGGCTGTTTCTGATGACAGTGTTTTGTTCCCTCTGAATACTTGTCACGATTGTTTTCATTCTATTATCGGTGCTTTTACCCAAGACTTCCCTTAACATTTCATCATTTATACTTATGCTGCTGTCAAACATGTATACAATGTTTAAATTTTCAATTTTGTATTGCCTTTTAAGCAGCATCTGTCCGCTGATTGAACCTGAAGGACAGTCATAGTTGCATAAACCGATTTCATAGTCATAAAACATGCTTGATATTGGGGCTCTCCAGTCATATACAAGAATCTCCCTTGTATTACCAGTACTTAAGTTGTATATACCGATGTAGATTTGTTCTGCTTTTTCTTCTCCATCTTCAATAAAATCTATTCTCCCGAAATACGGACTCAGATACATCTTTTCAAGACGGCCTACCTTGTCATATGCAAATTTATATTTTCGGGCTTGATTAGATAAACTTGTCTGATATTGCCATGCCGTAGTTGCAGCCTCAAGGTCAAACAAATCAGTGGGCATACATTTAGCATCTTCCCACATTTCCTTTTGCATAGCGATAGCTTCTTTTTTGTAGCTGCTTACAGAATTAATCCCAGTATCAAGTTGTATTTTTATCTCATTAACTACTCTCTCCAGCTTAATCTTTTCATACTCCCATGTCTCTTTGTCAGTAATCATCACATTCCTCCTTTAATACTTTTATTTCCTCAAAAATCATTTTCAAATAGATTTAACGGGATAGCAATTTAACCTGTTCAGCAATTCATGCGCAGGTATTAAATAAAAATTGTTGGTATTCAAAATTCGGTCAGTAAAACTTTTTACAATTTGCCTTGGAAAAACATTGAGATGAAGTTTATTTTTTATAGAGTTACTTCTTTAATAATGATACACACAATCAAAGCTACATATAAGTCTTATATTAAAAATTTTTATGTGATATAATATAAGTAGAGGGTACTATGCTTATATTAACTCTTTGTGTAAAGCTATTTCATAATTCTCCATTACATTCTGCCGGGAACTTCTATTCCTTGTAAATCCAAATAAGTAATTAAAATACCTCTTGTTAAAATAATAAGCTTTATCCATAAAGATTGTCTTAATGAATTTTGTTCTGGAATAATCCTGTTTTCATAATAAAACCTATTTAATTTAATTCTAAAAATCATAGATAAATCGACATATCTTATGCGGTGCATAATCAATAAAGCTATTTATAATGACTTCGTTAAACTGAGTAATTTTAAGCATCAGGTTGTGTTCATTATCACTACAGAGCAATTGTATAGATACGTCATTAACTCTATATTCAGGTTTCATTGAGTTAAAGATGATATTACATTAGTTTACCCGAAAAATCTCGCAATTTATTAACCATATTTGGACAGGTATTGCTATATGTGCAGATACATTACATAATACTTTCGGTTTTCAGACAGATTTACTGATAGTAACTAAAAAACAGATAAACATAATCAAAGTTTATAATACTTCAAATACGGTATTAAAAAGAACCTTCCATTTTCTTATACAGCTTATATACCGCTGAAATAGCTTGTTCATAGCTTATTATGTTGTTTTTTATAATCTTGTCAGAAATAATTTCATTAGTCTCAAAATCTACGGAATTAACTTTTGCTGCTGCTTTCAACATATCAGCAAATTCATTTCCTTTAAGAATTTGATTTGGCCTAAATTTCTTATCTTTTGGCAGCTTTACAACTTTCAGTGAGTACAAATAGAGTACTGAATAATTTGTGGTATCTTTAAATGGTATATTTGTATCTATTTCTACTTTTAAACTTCCATCAGGATTTGGTTCTGAACTTATAGAATCACTGTAATACCAATCCACTTTTCTTCCTTTACTTTCTGTAAATGCTTGAATATCCATACCACTTCCTACCGTAAACAAGTTTACAAAAAGTTCAATAGCTTTTTCTCGTTCAATTCCACTTGTATATAACGCATTGAAAGTATCTATAGGTTGTTTAATTTCCTCCCTATTTAATTGGTACGGAATAATTCCTGTTTCTAATGCTGCATAATAATCATTTTTATAAACATCTGTAAGTTTTTCAGGGATAGAAGTACCCCAGGGAGTTGTATCTGTTTTAAAACTTGGACTTAATTTCACAAGAATATCATTTATAAGATTCACCTTTTTGGCTATTGGAGAACTTGGCGAAGAATAAAGAATATTTCTAATTGCATCTGATGCCCCTGCTAAATATTCAACTATTACAGCAAAGTCATCACCGTAATTTCTTGAACCATAATTTCGTGGAAAATACGTAGGGAATTTATCTCCTTCTTTAGACCATTTATCTCCTGTGTAAGCAATTTTATTATTTAGCTTAATCCATTCATTTTTAAGTTTTTTAGCTCCATATTTATCATTAATATACATCTGTAAGAAATGACCTGTTTCATGAGCTAATACCTGTCTGCCTGCCAAATCATTAACACCATGTGGAGTAGTATTTATATATATTGTTTTCCCTTCTTCTGAAAAAGAGCCACCAAGCTCAGTATCATCCCTATATCTAAGTTTAACAACTACCTTTTTGCCTTTAGATTTATAATATTTAGTCATTTCCTTTATTAAATTTTGAGGAAAATTATTGTAGCATTGTTCCAGTTCATCAAGAAAGTATGTATATCCCCAAAAGCCATGCTCCATATCAATAGTTATGCCATAAAGTTCTTCGAGGCTTGCTTGTTTTGTCTTTTCCTCTTTAGTCATGTTCGCTCCATATACAACACTTGTAGTTGGACAAATTACATCAATTAAAAAAATACATAGTAAACAAAGTGAAGTAATTCGAATCCTTTTTCTAAATGAATTAATTTTGTACATCAAAGTTTTCCTCCATCACAAAGAAATATCTATTCCATGTTCTAATTTTTCCCTCTTAATAATCTTCTTCGACATTTTTACGCTATTTCCTCCAATTATAAACATATAATTAATTTTACCCCTATTTTGTTTATAATTGATACCTATCTAAACCATAAATATTTAATTTTTTAATAATAATTTATATATAAAATTATCTTGATGTAAACCATATGTATAAAATTAAAATATATGCAATAATTCAGAAATAGGAGCGACTTATCAGTACACACTTGGTATTTGTTACAAGTCCGAAAATCAGCGAATTGTTATTATTAAAAACAGTTTATATTAGAATAGGTGGCTAAAATTGTTGTTATTTAAAAAACAAAAGAAAAGCCCCTAAAATAGAAGCTTCTAAAAATCTTTTCTAATGAGGTTCTTATATATCAATGTTCTCCTCATTAACCATCTCTTTTTCTACAAGTCCTTTGTAATACTTTCCCCATACACACAGAGCTTCAAGAACTGGCTTAAGACTACATCCTTGTTCAGTAAGTGAGTACTCAACCCTAGGCGGAACTTCTGCATATACTTTTCTCTTAACAAGCCCATCTTTTTCCATAGTTCTCAACTGTTGAGTGAGAACTTTTTGGCTAATAGAACTTATTGATTTTTTCAACTCTCCAAAGCGCTTAGTTCCACTTATAAGATCTCTCAATATTAATACCTTCCACTTTTCTCCTATAAGTAAAAGAGTTGTTTCAACTGGACAAAGTGGCAATTCTTTTTTCATAAAAACCCCTCACATTAGTTACCTAAAGGTACATATAGCACTTATAAGTGCTTACTTGCGCAAATATACTATTGCGCTTACTATTATAAACATAAATTTACTAAAAAATCAATCAATTAAAAAGGTGGTATAAAAATGAAAAAAAAGCTTAACTTAATATGTTTATTGTTTTTAGCATTTTTCTTAATAGGATGTGATACATTTATAATTTCACCATTAATTCCACTAATAGTAGGCAGTTTACATATTGACTCTGGAAGTGGTGGATATTTGGTAACAGTATATTCAATATTTTATGTAGTCTTTTCTCCAATTCTAGGACCTTTATCTGACCGTATTGGAAGAAAAAAGATGATAGGTATTGGGATGATTATATTCTCAATTTCTTCGTTTGCAACTGGTTTATCAAGTA
This sequence comes from Bacillota bacterium, assembly GCA_023391425.1. Lineage (GTDB taxonomy): Bacteria > Bacillota > Clostridia > Acetivibrionales > DSM-1351 > Ruminiclostridium. The sequence continues at coordinate 41,055 of JAEWAX010000158.1, forward strand.
ATTATATTTTAATTCTTATTGCAAGAAGTGTTACAGGTATTGGTGCTGCATTTGTAGCACCAAATGTATGGTCATTTATTGGTGATACATTCAAGTATGAAGAAAGGGGAAAAATAACAGCAATTGTAGCATCCGCGCTATCTTTAGGAATGATTTTAGGGGTTCCAATTGGATCAGTTCTAGCACAATGGAAAAGTTGGGTTATAAGTTTTCATGCAATGGGAATATTTTCATTACTAGCCGGTATATTAATTTTTATAATATTTCCTGCTATAGATCCACCAGAGTCAATTGATACAACTAAATATAGTGGTCAAATTGCGAAAGTTTTTAATCAAAAAAATGTTCTCTATAGTTTTATAGTTACCTTTTTCATATCATTTGCAAATTTTGGATTGTACACTTATTTGGGCTATTGGCTTAATAAATGTTTTTCTTTAGAGGTTTCAACAATTGGCTTACTTATAATAATTGCAGGAGTAGGTAATTTAATTGGTATGCAAGTCGGTGGAATTGTTAGTGATAAATTTGGCAAAAAGAAGGTTGCTGTTATATCCCTATTGATTTTAATGATATTTTTACTACTATTACCATTTTTCAAAACAAATATAATTTTTACTACTATTGATATTTTCTTCTGGCTTGGCGCTGGAGGGGCATCTTTTACAGTTATGCAGGTCTTTGTCACCCAATTGAATCCAGAATATCGTGGAACCATAATGGCACTTAATAATTCCTTTATGTGGACAGGTACAGCAATTGGTTCAGCTTTGGTAAGCCTGATAATAAGGTGTTCAAGTTTTACTATTGCTTCCTTGATATGTTCAATTGGGGCTTTAACAGCAAGCGTAGTATTGGCACTATTAATTAAAGCAAATGAAAATATTCAATCTGTACAAAAAAATCCTAAAACTAATAAATGCATTTGATTCTTAATTTAAATAAACACAATAATTTATAAAGTTCCCTACTTTTCAGGAACAAGTGCGATTTTAGCAGCGTCCTTTGCCTTAGTTTCATCAGCCAGAACTATTTTATTACCGCCGTCACTGGCGACACAAATTAGTGCTTCTACCAAAAACAACTTTAATAATTTGCTCATATAACAACTTCATTGAGATTGAGTAACTGCTCTAATGAGTATACGAAAAGCTTATCACACAAAACAAAGAATAGCCGTTTTCGACATGAAATGTTAAATTTATAACCTGAAATGTAATTTACAAACTTGTAGAAGCAACTTTGTATTGTAAAATAAAGTCGTATTAATATGTGGAGATTAAGTATTATGTTGAAAATAGTCATATACGATGATGATTTGCAAGAGCTATCCCAATTTTCTGAGCTGTGTGTCTTACTTTTCATCAAGCAATGTTAGAGTTTATGTATGTAGTATCGCACGTTAATTATATCTTAGTAAAATACTTTATTCTGGATTTTAACCTTCCTTTGAAATATATTATTCCAATAATAAACAATATACTAATGATGAGGGCTATTACTTCTTTAATGGATATAATTTCCCTTCTCCCCATCAATATATATTTAATGGCTTTATCATTAAATATATTTGTATACCAAGATTGGGATATTTCAATATCTGGTGTTGTTTTATATTCTTCATTACACGTACCATCAGAAGTTAAACCCATAGCCATCGGAAATCTAAAGACATATCCGCTATTTGGCAGGACACATACTATAGGGTCAAGGCCTATGCCTCCCCCAAAAGTTTTTTCACCAACAAGTGTGGCAAATCCTGTGCTTTTTGAAAATGATGCAAATCCATCTGCAGATGAACCGACTCCTTTATCGACGATTAGGTAAACCTTTCCACCAAAATTAATCGAATTGCAAGGATTTATGGTTTGCTCATATTTGTAATAATATTCGAATTTTTTAGTTAACTCTGAGGGCGAATTTTCTAACTTCTCAGATGTAATAAAATTTATTTGATCTAGCCCCTGATAACCTACGTTAAGTTTATACTTAATAAAGTCCTCTCCAAAACTTCCTCCTCTAAAGGCAAAATAACACTTAAATTTAAGCGGTTTATTTATAAGCATAGGCACTATATTATCTTCCCAGTAGGCATCTGTTCCTCCTCCATTTCCTCTTATATCAATAATTAGTATTTTATAATCTTTGATATCACAAAAAAAGGCTTTATTGTATTCATATCGTTTTTCATTTTGAATGTATCAAAACTACTAATTTTAATATATGCAACCTTATCTCCTTTTGATAAAATTTTAGTTTTTACGTTATTTGAGTTATTATTTTCCGAGATATTATTGTTTTTACTTTCAGTATTTATAGCTTTTATAGAATTTTCATATATTTTTTCATTGGAACTTGGTGACACCACTGAACTTTCATAACTATTACCTTTATTATACCTACTCATTGCTTTATTGTTGTTTAGTTGATTTGCCCAAGGAATATCCTGATTATAAAGTTTCTTAAAATACATATAGTCTTGAATATTAAAAATTTCAGTGTGTCCATTATGTAATTCTTTTAGTATAGCATTTAAAGTCTTGTAAAAATCCACATCACTTTTTGTTGCCTTGACTTTATTAATATATTTATCCTTATTACTCAGCCAATCTATACCATTAATCCTTTTATTAACGTCAAAAAAAGGATAGTTTTCTTTTAATATCTTATACATATACTCAAAGTCATCTTCTTTTTCTTTTTGAGTTAACTGGTTATCTGTTTTTGAAAGTAAATCAGATGCTTCTGAATTACGAATATTGCAACCGCAAATAGTAAATAATAAAAAAACAAGAAACATAATTGAAAACATTCTTCTCATAATATAAGTTATCCTTAAGATGTATTTTCTTTGTTCAATTTCCTTATTAATCATGATAAGGAAATTAAAGTAATTTATAGCGATAATTATAATACAATCCACTAAAATTTACTATTTCTTTGCTAGTTAAAAAAATACAACACCAAATCATTTTCGTTAACTTCTGCTCGTGAGCCATAATATACAACGTTTATTTGAAAAATTAACATTAATAGCTTACCTGTAACTTTAACAAAAAAAGAACCGGTACCCAATAAAAGTACCAGTTCATTTTCTATCATTATTACCTTTATCCCATACAATATTATAATTTTAAACTCTAATACAGTTTTTCTAATACATATACCTGATCTTCGCCTGAAGATACTGTCCACAGTACTATTGTATTTCCATCTTGCATAATTGCATTAGCGATGCTTAAATAAAGTCCTTTACTATCGATGATTCTATAGGTTCCATCTTTCTGTTTTTGTATTGTGAAAGTCTGAGTATGGCTATCATTTACGGGCCCGGATTGAGTGAGCAACCATCCCTTCTTTTCTTTACTACTCACCCACCTGCCAGAATTAAGATTCTTGATTGTGTATTTATTATTATCTAATTTAGCAATTCTGAATTTCTGACTGTTGCTGCCATTGGCATGATTAATAATGAGGTTAGCATCATTTTCTGTACTTGCATCCATTATATCTAGTGCATAGTTTGGATCTTTTGCTGATTTAATAAAGTAAATTCCCTCTTCGAGTGTTGTACCACTAACCTTATTACCACTAATAGGAATAATATCTGTCAATGTGTTTACAGACGGTTTTTTCGTAGGAAACCATCCTCGTTTACCCACAATATTAACGTCATCTGGATCTGAACTATCTCCAACAAGTTTAATACGTCCAGGGACAGCAGAATCATTGTTAATAATCGTATTTTGAGCAAAGGTATATTTACTGTTCAAAATAGTAATATTTGACCAATAATTATCCGTTGTTTCATCTGGGTCTTGTTTTGCATTTGGGAATTGGTAGCGTGATGTACCATCACAGTTTACGACACCTAGCATTGTAGTTCCTATACTATAAACAATCTTATCCCCATATATCGCATATTGGTTTGCTCCTTCGGGCAAAACACACACGTCATTCGTACCGTCAATTTTTATCCGATGTAAGCCTTCCCGTGCTGTTTGGTAGTAAATGTATCCATCATATACATTGACGATATGCAGTGGTGTGTTCTGGACAGTAGCGACCCTTTTTTTGTCGGTACCATCAAGCTTCATCGAGTATACTTCCTTACTTGGTGCTAAGTAAGCTTTTATGTCCCTTGTCATGTAATATATTCTGTCGTTAAAAATATAATATGCTCGGTATCCGTATCCGACCTCTCTAGTAAGGATGGATAAATCTCCTTTGTATAACACCTTACGACCAGTGCCATCTAGGTTATATCTTACAATACTGGTATTTTGCCCACTGTTTGTAACGCAAGCATTCGCATAAAGCATACCTTTGTATACTGTGATGGACCGTCCAACGGTACGCGAATCATTAATAATTCTTTTCAAGCCGGAGCCGTCTAAATTCATGCTAAAAACTTTTTGATTTGTTACACCAGTAGAGTCATCGCCCTCAAAAAAAATTTTATTGCCATATACCTGCCAGTTATATGCTATGTAATCACCATAATCTGTTTTATAACCAACGGCCTTCCCGCCTTCTTTTATCTTAAAACCATAGTGATAGTACCAGCCATCATTATATACTATTATCCCTTCATTTTGTATTGAGCCAGGTTGTGCACCATAGTCATTGCGATACTTATTATCAATAGCTTCCCCTGATTTCAAAGGGCTTCCCGTGTATTTTGGCAGAACATACCCTTGATGCGTATTAATGACGATAGACGAGGTTTTGCTGTCATATCCAACACCCACATCAATCCATTGCATTAAATCACGCAGATTGACAAAGCTATTTCCGTTAATAGTATACGTGTTAAGTACAATATTATATACTGATTGCCCTTGGTCCCCATCGCTTTGTGCCACTACCCAGCGAACGGTGGATTTGTCAGGTGTTGCAGTCTTTTTTTTGCCATCTCCCAGTGTAAGTTCTCCGCCTACTGGTACATACTCCTTATTGGTAGTTATTTCAAGCGTTTTATTAGAACTATCGGAACCGATATTAAACTTTTTGCTTGTGGAATTAAATGCCATCGCAAGGTCTCGTATTTTAAAATAATTACCGCCGTTAATGGCATAGGCTTCAAAGGAAACCTTGTTGCCGTCGATGTAAACAATTGAATTAATCGGTGTTGCGACAACGCCGGTTGAATTTGCAGCCGTTGCAGAAGCAGTCAGCATCCCCACTGTCATGCATAGTACAAGTAAAATACTTAATAATTTCTTTTTCATTATTACCACTACTCCTTTATTTATAAAAAATACTTTACGATTTTATAGTATCAGTAAAAAACCAAAAAGAACCATTTTTAACCTGTAATGTCAGATTTACGCCCTGAAATGTAAGTTATCAAAGTTTGGGAAGCATTTGTTATATTATAAATAAATTCGAATTATTGAAATATCCAGATTTTACTATACAGCCAAATTATTGATAATGAACTCTTTCCTTTCAAATATCCCATAAAATTTGATACACTTATCTTTGGAGAAATACTCTCCAACATATGTATATGGTCTGGGCAAGCATTTGCTTCTATTATTTCTACTCCTTTTTGGTTGCATTACTTTCTTAATATTTGACCTATATCTGCTTATATTTTTCCGTATATTACCTGCCTACGGTATTTTGGTGCAAACACTATATGATATTTTCAATTATATTTGCTATGTGCTAAACTTTCACTATCCACTTGGATAACCTCCTTGTTATTCAATTGCGGTTGGCGAACCTGCAATAATTTTAATAAGGGGGGTTTTTATTTTCCAGTCAAAGCTATAAGCTTTTTAGAACCACACGTAGAACGTGGTATTCGTTACACAAAAAAAGGAGCAGAAATTCCAATCAGCTCCTTGCTAACATTTTATTATAGTCCGACTATCCTTTATATTAGTGGGTTTTTACTTACCGAAATATCTATTCAACAAGCCTTGGAAACCCGCACAGTGTCTTGCTTCGTCATGAGACTTCAAACGCGCAGCTGCTGCAAATCAATGTTTCACTTATTTATATGTTATAAAGTCCGATATTCCCACCGATTTTCCACAAAAAATCTTTTCCCACAGGTGTTATATTACATAAACTGTAGTGATGTTCATCATACTAAATTACGTCGTTATATAAATCTTCTCCATAGCTTGTCTGTTGTGGTTTACCCTCTTTTATACAAAATGACCTGCTGCCATTCTTATTTCTCTCTGCCCTCAGAAACATAGCCATTTCTAGGTTTTTATAATACATAGAATCGGCAAACTCAAACAAGTGAGTTACAAATAAAATCTTAACATTATGCTCATATAGTGCTGTTACAATGTCACCAGCAATCTTGGAACCATCTCTTTCAGTTGTTGTAGCAAAAGATTCATTCATTAATAACAGAGAATTCGGTGTTAGATTATTAATTATGTTATTCATTCTCAATAATTCTTCATCCAACTTGCCACTATTCATCTCATCATCTTCCTCCCTTGTAAAATGGGTAAAGATATTCTCACATAGATTAGCACTAAAATAAGCTGCTGGAACAAATAAACCGCATTGCATCATAAGTTGTACTATGCCAATACTCCTTAAGTAAGTTGATTTTCCACCCTGATTAGCACCTGTAATGATAAAAAGGCTCCTATTGATGGCACTCAGATCATTGCTTATTGGATTAATCTTTTCATTAATTAATAAACTCAGATCATATAATTTATTAAAAACTATGTCCCTTCTATCTATTTCCACCGGAACTGGAAAAGATAATTCTGCATTTAGTTCCTTTAATGTAGAATAAAGGTTCAGGCATCCATAATAAAATCCACATTCATAACATAATGAATTAAAAAAATCCAATATAACTTCATTAAAATGATTAATCAGCCTTAAAACATGGATCAACCCTGCATCCTCTATTTCCCTAGCGCAATTTATAATATTTGTATTATCGAGATAAATAACGTTTTGTTCAAAATTTTTTAAAATGTACTTTTTCGGGTTATCCTTTGATGAAGAAATATTCCTTAGAATATGCCCACAGCCCTTCATACCATTGCCGATTCTGGAACCAATAATTATTTTTGTACCTTCAGTTGTTGATTTTAAGTCTGTAATATGTTGCTTTACTCTTTGAAAATATTCATCAGTAAAAAAATCTTTAAGCTGATCACAAAATTTATTCATTCCTTTTGATTGAAATTTATATTTTGTTAAATCAATTGCAGATATAATGTTTTTTAACTTTGTAGCTAGCAGTTCCAGCAAACCTACAGCATTAAAAACCTTGACTGAAGTGGAGATCATTCTTGCATAATTGGGTTTGTTATACTGAACATAATAATCTACATCATTAATGGTATCAGAAGCTATATTATATAATTCTTTGATCATATATTTATTGTTTATGCAATCTTTTAGAACATCCTGTCTGTAAATTATCTTATTTATATCAGTAATACTGTCTAATACAATAGATTTAGCGGTATCATACAGGTATGTATCGCCTTGCGCCATTGCTTTAAAAATATAATTAAGATTTAAATCCTTTGTTATGCCATCTCTATGAAATTTCTTTTCTCTTGGTTTATCCTCATACTGTTCAAAAAGCAGAAAAGGCTTCATATTCTTATTCTCTCCTTTATTTCACTATATGTCAGATTATATTTTTCAACAATCGAGTTTGCATATGCACAGCCATCAGCTGGTTTTCTCAGTATTTTATATGTACGTTTAGCATCATGTTCAGATTGTACAGAAGCAACCAGGCTTACTGTTTTTGGGCTTATACTGTTGAGCTCATAAATATGCGTAACATACAAACATACACAATCTTTCATTATTAGGTGTTCAAGAACTTTTTTACCCATGGTATAAGCATCATAAGAGGTGGTTGATGCAAATAACTCATTTATTATAATTAAACTACTTTCTGTTACTTCAGTCATAATTGGTTTAAGTCTGACAAGTTCTTCTTTTAATCTTCCAGCATTGTTACACAGATTTTCCTCTTTAGAGAAGTGCGTAAATATTCGGTCAAATAGAAAAAGCTCAGCTTTTGAACAAGGTACTGGACACCCAATAGAAGCTAAATACATGATTTGTCCTATGGTTCTCGCATAAGTCGTTTTACCGCCCTGATTAGGACCTGTAATTACATATATTCGTTCAGAATTTTCAAGGCTAAAGTTATTTGGGATAACACAACTTTCATTATCCAAGTTTTTATAGGCTAATGCCAAGTCATACCCACCTTCTATAGTTATCCTTTTTGAAGTAGATATAATAGGATATGAAAATACATAACCTTTATCTATTAATTTTTTCGCATACTCCAAATATGATATATAAAATTGGATTTCCCTATCAAAGTTTTGAATTGTTTTATCAAGAAAATTAATATGTTTTTTACAGTATGCCTCAAGATTAGCAAAGGCCTTCTTATTATCATTTCTCACAATCTCAAGAATTTTTACTTCCAATGTACACATTTCAAAGCCGGTAAAGAAACTGATCGGGAAGCAGTATTCTATATCATTGATCTGTTCAAATGTTTTATTTAAGGATTGACAGTAATCCTCCTGAATAATATCAGTATCAATAGTAATTTTACCTCTTTCAATCTTTATACTATATTTTATACTATCAAAAATATTATTAAGATTATTTGTCTCAAGACATAATTCTTTAAAGTTGTTGGTATCAATGTATAAAGATAACCATGATTTAAATGATAGTAGACCGTGGGAATGTATTTCTTTTGTAAGAAGTGAATTGTACAAGCTGGTAACGCTTTTACAATATAAGCTGGCGGCATCAAGAAACCATTTTTGACTTTGGAACATATTATGTGCTTTTATGCTATAATCAATATATTCACGAACCTTTTTCATCTTACTGGAAAAATCAATTATATTATTGAAAGCCACACTGCTTTCCAAATCTTTCATTACGTCCAATCTATAGTTTACTGTATAAATATCTTGTAAATTTTGATAATAGAATTCATCCAGGTTATATTCTTCTTTGCCGGACAATATCTCCTGAATAATCTGATCTATATTCAAATCAGAAAAAAGCTCGGGTATTGGGGTATTTCTACTCACCCTTGTAGAATCAAATAATATACTATGATATTCCATATTCATTCCTCCGATATAAGAAAGCTTCATAACTTAAATGCTATATACTATAGCCATAGAACCTCGGTCAACCACGACTCTACCTTTAAATTCTCCAAACATACTAACCTTGACATTTTATAAGCATCAGGCTCAGTCTTACAATCATTCTCAGCCTGTTCAAGCTTAGTTGACGTAGCAGACATTATTTTATTGATATTCTCAATATTAAATTTTGCTATTTCTATTTGTCTTTCCCAAAATTCTCGTCTTTCAGACATAACCTTAATTAGCTCATCGGGGCTAATACCGTTATCAACCAGATGTTTTATTTGATTTAACTTGACTCCTATAGCTTTAAACACCAAAATTGTATTTAGAAGAGGAATCTGATCTGCCGTATAATATCTGTAACCAGTTTGTTCATCAATGTATCCCGGCTTAAACATATCCATTTTATCGTAAAGCCTTAATGCTCTTACTGACATATCAAACATTTTTGCCAAATCACCTACTTTAAAATACATCTCCATTTTTAACACCGCCTTTTTTAATGTCTATAATAATAATAAACTATGACGCATGTGTAGAGTCAACCTCTTTTTACTTTCTTTTACTTTCTTTGGAATTCAAAAAATATCTCAATAACAACAATGACGAAATTACAAAGACAACCAATTAAGGTTGCCTTTAGTTCGTTAAATATAAGATAAAAATCAACTAAACTTCGTATTACGCTTATTTTCAATAGCTGAGACTTTGTACTTATTCTGATATAAGAATTTTAGTATATTACCGAATTAATTTAGTCTCTATAAGGTAACCGCAGCTTTAATTGGTTTACCGTAGGATGTGGAAACTAACCCAAGTGTGATATATATCCTTTATTTTAGAATTAATCAGAAGAAGATTTTTCTTCCCAAATTGTGTACAGTTTATTATCTGAATCTACTACAAAAAACAAATCAATATTGTCCTCGCCAGAGTAATCGAGTCCAACAAATCGGTTATCAGATATCTTATAATAATAATAGGATTGTGAAACAGTTACCCTGTCAACGTTTGGCTGTCCGATTTCTTTTGTTAGTTGCTTAAAACTATGACTACGTAATGCGAAGGATTTAAAAAATTCTTCGGACAGTTTCTTGTTTGATGGTTTAAAGTAACGATACTCACCATTTACCTTAACAATATCTTCCGCCGTCCAAATGGTTTCGAGGTCGTCTTTATCGTCTGCAATATAAATAGCTACTATAGAGTTAGGCTTTACAGCATAACCGGAAGAAACTCTGGGACGGACATCATTGTCCAGCTTGCATACCGCAAACAAGCCGTTATTAAGTTCGTAATAATAGTATCCATAAACCGTCCAGGAACAGTTCGGTTTGCCTATGGCAGCAACAAAATTGGTGAAGTCATCGCTCTTCTCAGCAGCTGACCTAAGCTCGTCAGCCGTCAGTTTCCTCTTATAATATGTATACTTCCAAGACCTTCCTTGAATCCATCTGATATCATCACGTTTTTTTGCAGAGTACTGATAATATAGCCCCGGTCCATCATCTTCTTCATTATAATACTCAAAGTATTGGCTGTTATGTGCATTCTCTGTGTCGAATTCCAACGTATGGATGCCTTCGTTGTCTTTGTTGAAGTCATCATACGAGTACATCATCATACTGACATAATACCGAACTCCTCCGGCTGTGATGATAATATCTTTCCCCCCACCACTTAGCTCCGTCTTCCTCTTACCACATTCAATTGATTCACCAGCATAAAGTAAAAGATGAATATGTTCAATTTTTGATGGACCTGTATATATTTTAAAAAACGAATCGATTTGGCTGTCAATATCGGGGTTCTTTTTAATGGCAGAGACAGCAAAGAGTTCTTTGAGCCCTTCTTTATCTTTACTATCCAGTGCCACAAGCACCTTATCTAACATTTCACAAAACGCTTTATCGTCACGACTTGTTGTGGTGTCTAACATATTCACTCTTGAGAAACTTGGTAATGTTCCCAAAGTAATGATACACAAAAAAATAAAGCTTTTAATAAAGATGCCGTTCCTCATTTAGTCCCTCTCGTAGAAAATATAAATTTTCTGCTTTGCATAATTTTCTCACTGTACTCTAGCTTAATTATATATTAGTTGGCTGATATTAACAATTAAACTTTAACTAAGCCAAAATTAAATATAAAAGCTCAAACTTATATCAACAGGCCGATTCAGCATCGATGGATATACAGAACTAAAAGGCCCTCCAATTAAACCTTCTAACCTATAATTAAGCAAGTAAGAATGGCTATAAGCCCCTGCTGCACAAGGTTTTGAGAGTATATACTGTGTATAACCCAAAGTGTACAACACCTTATTCATAAATATTAAAACATTGCATACAGTATCGTAACAGCCACTTAACCAATACATAATTAACACCACCCCAGTAAATTGGCCCACTACAAATAATATTAGGATTTAAAACATTAAATAACCCCTTGTAAATGATATGTGTCCAGAAAACTGGGTACATTGCATTTACAAGGGGTTATTTCTGTTATTATTTATTTACCAAAGTATCTCTCCAGCAATCCCTTAAACCCTGCGCCGTGTCTTGCTTCAACAATTATGTACACAGCAACTTCCCTACTGTATAGGGTCTGCACGGAATTTCGTGGGATTTTCCCTTGAGTTTTCCCTTGAGAAGACCTAAAATATATCCAATGCTTAAACTGATAAGAATGAAATAACCAAGAGATTAACAGAAAAGCAGGGTGACGCCCTGCTTTATAATTCCAGATACTAATTATTGTTTTTAACAATTCTTTTAAAGCTAAAATAAGTTGCATAAAAATATCCACCATATATTACAATAAGCGCTAAGGCTATCATGAGGGAAGAACCTTGAAAAATGCTTTTATCTCCAGTCCTGAGCATTTTATTCGCTACAGTTGTTCCAACCATTGAATGTATAATCGCCAAGCCTAAAGGCACCATAAAGTATATAATGGTCTGTACTAGTATGGATTTATTTATCATCTTTTCAGTAGCACCGATTTTCTTAAGGGAATTGTATCTATGAAGACTGTCGCTTGCTTCTGATAACTGCTGCAAGGCCAGTACTGCAGCACTAGATATCAAAAATACTATACCTAAGTATATGCCTAGAAATACAATAAGCGCTGATGGACCATATACACTTGCATAAAGCTGTTCTAGTGTATTTCCATAGACAAGCATGAAGTCATCCGTTTCATATCTATACTTTTCAAGTTCAGCAAATAAATTGGAGAATCTCTCCTTAGACTTTTCATAATTGTTTCCTTGGAAAATTACATTAAAGGACGATGTATACGGCTTCAAGGTTCCTTGAAAGTTGTCAGGGATTATGAAGTAAAGGAAATCCAAACCAGATTTTGAACTAATCACATTTTCTTTTATTGATTCTTTATTTTTAATGTTATAGGTTTTATTACCTATAACTGCAGAGTTTTCATTTTTCATAAATATATCAAAGGCATTGATAGTCTTTTCATAGTTGGATACAACTAAAATCTCATTATCCTTTAAGCTTATGGCTTGCTGCCCTAGAAGCTGTCTTATTGAATTATATTCTGATACTTTTACAGCTGATATAGGACCATCTGTATAGTTTAGCTGAAGTTCTCTTTGCTCTTTTGGGCTTAAATACTTTCTTAATAAATCGTTTAGGGAAAGCTCAAGCTTATATTCAGTAAAAAAGACATGTTTTTCGTTAGGCTCAAATTTAAAATTTGCTTTCTCAAGAGATTCTTTAATATCCTTTATCTTTTTATCTTTTATATTAATATCTAATTTAGCTGAAGCATCAAAAGAAGTATTTCCCTTAAGCAATGTATCAAGAGTACCTTTATAGCCAAACATGGTGAATAAAAGCGTAATAGTCAGAAAAAGCATAAGGCATATTGTGGTCATTGATAAAAAGTTAGTAGTTATCTTGTTGTTTATTTGTCTTAGTATAAATATATTTAAGTTTTTAAGATATATTTTCTTGCCCTTTTGCAGTACATTGATTAAGAAGCTGGAAAGACTGTAAAAGCACAATAAAGTTCCTATAACTCCCAAAAGTATGGAGTATATAAAAGTAGCATTATCAGGAGCTACCCCAACCTCTAGAACCATGCTGTAAGCTTTTATAAGTGCTGCTGCTGACAGAAGAAATATAACTATTGAAACAACAGGATTTTTCAGCTTTATGTTTTCATTTTTCTTTGCAGCATTTATCATGTCGATAAGCTTATACTTAGAAATAATAATCTGATTAAATATCATCACTAGAAGAAATATTATTCCAAAGTAAATAGCAGATTTAATTATTGCGCTTATTGATACAATAAATCTGTATTTATTCATATCAACTACTAATAGCTTAGCCGTAATAACTGATAAGCCTTGGGAAACTATAATGCCAAGCAAAACTCCAGCGACCAAAGACAATAGACCGATTAAAAAAGTTTCCAGAATTAAAATCCTTGAAATCTTACCCTTTGCCATACCTAAGGTCATATATATTCCTAGTTCTTTTTTACGCTTTTTTATTAAAAAATTATTAGCATAAATTATAAGCCCGCCTAAAATGAAGGATACAAATACAGAGGTTCCTGCTATAAGCTTATTTAGAGTTGCTACATAAGTTTTAGTACTTTTCCCAATCTCAAGCAATGATGTCTGAGCCTCAATAGAATTAAAACTGTAGAATATGCACACCGCAAAGGTTAAGGTTAGAAAATATATAGAATAATCTTTAAAGCTTCTTTTTACATTATTTATTGCTATTTTAAAAAACATCGCTTGCATCCCCTCCAAGTAAAGTTACGACTTCAATTATTTTATTGAAGAATTCCTTTCTTGTATCATTTCCACGTACTAGTTCATTAAAAATCCTGCCATCCTTTATAAACAAAATTCTGTGAGCATAGCTTGCTGTAAAGGCATCATGAGTAACCATAAGTATGGTAGCTTGAAATTCTTTGTTTAACTTTTCAAAGGAGTCTAGAAGAAGTCGTGAGGATTTTGAATCTAAAGCTCCAGTAGGCTCATCAGCCAATATAAGCGAAGGTTTGGTTACCAAGGCTCTGGCTGAAGCTACTCTTTGCTTTTGTCCTCCTGACATTTGAAAAGGATACTTCTTTAGTACATCCATAATCTCAAGCTTTTCTGAAACTTCTTTTATAGCTGAATCTATTTTAGAAGCTTTTCTATTTTGTATAGTTAGTGCCAAGGCTATATTCTCGTAAGCAGTTAAGGTATCTAAAAGGTTAAAATCTTGAAAAATAAATCCTAATTCATCTCTTCTAAATTCCTCCAAACCCTTTGACTTAAGAGTTGTAATATCTTTTTTATTTATAATAATATGTCCTGTTGTAACAGTATCAATAGTAGAAATACAATTTAAAAGAGTAGTCTTACCGCTGCCTGATGGCCCCATTATGCCAACAAACTCTCCCTTATCCACTTTGAAAGAGATATTATCAATAGCCTTAGTAATATTCCCCTTGTTTCCATAGTACTTTTCAATCTTTTCAACACTCAATATATTTTCCATATATAATCCCTCCACGGCTTTTTAAGTACCGCTGGCATTTTTCATGCCAGCTTTGTAGATGTTTAGTTTTTAACTTCAAATTTCCAAATGCCTTCCATTATCTCTTTGCCTGCGGAATAGATAGTTACACCATATTGACCTTCTTCAAGCCCTTCAGGAGCTGATAGTTTAGAAGAAAAGTATCCTGCTTCGTTTATCTCTATATTCTCCTCAACTTTAAATCTATTCTTTGTTGTTACTTCACCTTTATACCATACAACTGTCGCCTTTTTAATAGCCAGCTTTTTACCTTTTGCAGAAAAATAGATTGTATCATTTGGCTTAAAGGTAGTAGAAGGAGCAGTGGCTTTTCCCTTATTATCTATACTTTTAGTTATTGCACTCTCTTTGATTTTAGGCCCATTAAAGTATTTATAGGAAGCGCCACCCCCAACAATTATAAGCATACCGGCTAGTATAGGTGCTAATAGTTTTTTCATAGTAAATTCCTCCCTGTATATAATGAATTGTAAATCTCATATATCAATGTTCTGTCTACAGTTATTATCATACTAGAATTTTTCATAGATACATATTTGTTTATATTTCACCAAAGTTACATTTTTGTAATGTAAAAAAGGGTTCACAGCATCGCAGCAAGCAATAGCTATAAATCCTTTAATATCAGTTCAATAAATTATTTCTTCCTAGGGGAAAGATAATGCTAACCTTTGTACCTTCTCCAGCTATAGAAGCTAAAGTTATACCTAATCCAAGCTGATCACAAAGCTTCTTGCACAAATAAAGTCCAATACCGGTAGACCTTCTAAGCTTTCTGCCATTCTCGCCAGTAAAGCCTTTTTCAAAAACTCTGTTTATGTCTTTATCTACAATACCTATTCCATTATCTTCAATGTTAAGTACAATGTTGTTTTCGTTTCTAATAGAATATATTTTTACTTTACCTGCTTTTTCCTTGGAATATTTAATGGAGTTTACTATTATTTGATTTAGTATGAACTCAAGCCACTTGGTGTCACTATACACTGAGCCTTCCACACCTTCAATATCAATAGATATTCTCTTGCTTATAAAATCCCTTGAATTTCTTTTAATCACGGCTTTAACAAGGGAAGCTAAAGAAATCTCTCTAATAATATAATCTTTGCTCACATTATTACTTCTAGAGTAGTATAATACCTGTTCAATGTAATTTTCAATTGTCTTAACCTCATAATCAATATTTCTTGTAATCTCATTTTGATTGTTTTCAATAATTAGTCTTGTAGAGGCAATGGGCGTCTTTATCTCATGAACCCAGGTTTCTATATATTCTCTATATTCACTCTGCATATCTCTATATTGTTTTACATGTTCATGCATGCCCTTATTAGCCACTTTTAATAGATTATATATAAATTTCCCTTCTGTAAACTCAGGTTCTTTTATGACTTCAGATAGCAAATATTTTTTATCCAAGCTTTCCATTACACCTGCCAGCTCAGTATAAAATCTGTTTAGTTTAACATATTCCAAAGCTATAAAGGAGACCAAGGGAAGAAAGCATATAAAAAAGGTTAAGAGAATTATATTGGCACTAATATCTATAAGCAGCATAATGCCGCAAATAATAAGGAACAATATAAAGTTAATAATCAAGAATACAAATCTATCTTTTAAATATTCTTTTATACTCATGGCAGTATATACCCTAAGCCTCGTTTAGTTTCTATATTATCTTTCATTCCAACCTCTTCAAGCTTTTTTCTTAGCCTTGTAACATTTACAGATAAATTATTGTCATCCACAAAAATGTCGAAGTTCCACATAAAGTCCATCAAGTCATCTCTAGATACAATCTTTCCTTTGTTCTTAATTAGACAAGAGAGAACTTTAAGCTCATTTTTTGTTAGTTCTGCAGTACTGCCTTTATATGTTATAGTGGCATTTGACAAGCTAAGCTTCAATTCATTATAAGAAATTATATCTTGAGAGTTGGAACCCTGAACTCTCCTTAGTATAGAGGAGATTCTTGCCAAGAGAATTTGAGTATTATATGGTTTTGTAATAAAATCATCAGCACCTAAATTCATACTCATAAGCTCATCCACCTCACTGTCCCTGCTTGTAACTACTATTATCGGAGTATCAGAGCTTTTTCTTAATTCTCTGCATATATAGTATCCATCAAACATAGGCAGGTTTATATCCAAAAGTATCAAATCTGGTGCTTGCTTGAAAATATAATCAATAATATTTTCAAAGCTTGCTGGAGCAGAAACCTCATAACCGTATCTGGTTAGAAAAGTTCTAAGTTCTTCTCTTATAGTTTCAGTATCTTCTATAATAATAATCTTTGGCATAGATTTACTCCCTTTGTTAAAAATATTGGTTTTAAGTTATTATAATTGATTATAACCATTACTGCAAAAAACAATCATTACAGAAATGCAGCAAGAGCAGCGTTGGAAAATGTACTACATGTAAAAATAAATGGCAGTAGATTGAAGAATAGGAGAGTATGGTTGCCATAATAAATTAGACACACTTGGTTTTAAATCACTTCTCGTTGGTATGTACCTTGAGTAATTTTTTTACCCCTCATTTTTAGAAAGTTTTCCACGAGTTTACCCTTGAGATTTATAAAAAGCCATAAAAACATTAACCCCTACGGCATTTGCCTTCGTTCCTCAATCCGTGTACTACGTACATAGAGTTGGTACATAAAAAAAAAATGAAATATAAAAAAAAAGCTTCTACAACCCTTTATTTACAAAGGTTTGTAGAAGCTTTGTGAGCCACCAAAGTATATATGGTCGGCTTACTTAAAATATCTCTCCAGCAATCCCTTAAACCCTGCGCCGTGTCTTGCTTCGTCCTTACACATCTCATGAACTGTATCATGAATAGCATCTAAGTTGAGCTGTTTTGCTTTTGTAGCTAAATCCTTTTTGCCTTTGCAAGCACCAGCCTCAGCCTCAGCTCTTAACTGAAGATTTTTCTTTGTATCTGGATAAACAACTTCTCCTAGCAATTCAGCAAATTTTGCAGCATGTTCAGCTTCTTCCCAAGCAGCAAGCTTATAAAAAGCACCTATTTCCGGATAGCCTTCACGCTCAGCTTGTCTTGCCATTGCAAGATACATTCCTACTTCTGTACATTCGCCCATAAAGTTAGCTCTTAAGCCTTCCAATATCTCAGCGTCAACACCCTGTGCAACACCGATTCTGTGTTCATCAGCCCATTGTGCAGAGTTTTCAGTCTGCTCTACAAACTTCTCCTTTGGTGCCTTGCACTGAGGGCAATTATCTGGAGCTGTATTTCCATAATGTACGTATCCACAAACTGAGCAAACAAATTTTTTCATAACTTTTAAATCCTCCTATAATGTATAATTTTAATAATTCAATTTTTAAATTTTAGTAGCCGACTTCATTCTTTACCGGCAACGATATATATATACCCTACAGTAATTTTTTAAAACAATTTTTTTGATTTCCTTTTTTTACAGAGCATTTTATACTAAAAAAGCATTTCATACTAAAAAGCATTTCATACTAAAATCTCTTCCTACTATAACTATGCACTTTTTAATCATAGTTTTTGGCATGTGGGGCAGAAATAGATACTCCCACCCATGTAAGCCTCTTTTTTTATGGTATCTCCACATACTTTGCATGGCTCATCCGAGGTGTTTTTACACAGTTTTGTGCTATAGCCTCCAAAGCAGCCAAACAAATCACGTTCTGTGTTCCTACCTCCGCTGATAGTCATTTCTGCAAGAGTATCTTTTATTGAGTGAAAAAGAATACGTATATCTGAGTCAGATAATGTACTTATCTTTTTCTTTGGATGTAATTTCGCATTATAAAGGATATCTTGCAGTACACCGTTTCCAAGTCCCGGAATACGTTGTTCCGTTGCAAGCAAAGCCTTTAATGAAATATCTTTAGTTGTTTCTTTAAGGATACTATTAAAATATGCTTCATCAAAGCCTTTAGACAAAGGATTTGGTTTTTCTTTAGCTGTAAGATAATATGGGTTAGTATTCTGTCCAGCAGGGTATGCATATAAGCCGCCAAACATCTGCACAGATGCTATTATCGATGAATAATCTTCAAATTCAATATGTAGCTGATGCTTTGTTGGAAGTTTTTCACCCTCTTGATAGTAGCGTAGGTTAATGCCGTCACATAGCAGAACGCACACATCTTCAGCAATTACTTCTACAAAGCCACCAAGACTTACGACCTTATTTATTGTTTTATCATATAATAATTCATGATAACCCTGTGGATCTCCAAAGTACCAAGCAAATTTATGAGGATGCTGCGCTGCAACAACATTCATAATTCTTTTTCCTATAGTAATCTCGTTTAGTTGCTGAGATATTGCACTCGCCTCTGGAAGTTCCAACATTAAAACATTCCTCCTATCCTAAAATAGCATTGACAAGAAATGAATAGCAAGCCCAGCTAATCCACCTATAACAGTACCATTGATCCTAATATACTGTAAGTCAGCTCCAACCTGCACCTCAAGCTTGTCGACCATATCCTTGGTCTCCCAGCCATCCATTGTATCATAGATTAGCGAGCCTACCTTATTCCCGTATAGTGAAACCAGTCCCTCAACGGCATCAATTATAGTATCATCAATATATTCCTTGAGTTCATCGTTTTTTGATATTTCTATTACAATCTTATCCAAGATAGAACTTATTTTCTCAGTTAACTCTTCTTCATTTACAATAATAGAGTTTTTAAAATCTATTACTACTTCAATTATCTTATGTTGAAGTTCATCATATAACTCTGATTTTATAATTTGCTCCTTTAGGAGCTCTCCTTTATCTATCAGTTCCTGTGAATTTTTCATATCGTCAAGAAGCTTTGGAAGCGCAGATAGCATTAGCTTATTTATCTCAACCTCATCATTAGTATCAAGCTCTTCAACCTGTTTATTTAAGAACTCCAATATTTTTTTATAAATCAAATCACCAATAAACGGCATAGTAAAGGTTTTATTTATTCCACCTAAAACCAGCATAGTCTTTTCTTTATTTTCACCAATAAAATTATATGTAGCATTCAATAACCCCTTGACTAACGGTTTATGATAGCCCAACTCCAATGCAGGTTCTAAAACAGTTCCTAACGTAGGATATAGTTTCAAGCCATCAATTTTTTTGTCAATTTGTAGTTTTATATAACCTTCTAGTTTTGAGTCATCAATAAATGTATTAACGAGAGAAGGTAGTTTTTTTGCTATACCTTTTGCAATTTTATCTCTATTCTGCTCAACATAATGTGCTACCTTCTGGGTGACACTCACCTTATCTAGCTTGGCTTTGATAATCTCAGGCGTGAAGAAATTTGAAACTACAAAATTAGATAGAGCTTGTGCAATCCTCTTCTTATTATTTGAAATTATTGCTGTGTGGGGAATTATTTTTAGACCTAATGGGTGCCTAAATAGTGCAACTACAGCAAACCAATCTGCAAGTGCGCCAACCATTGATGCTTCAGCAAATGCAGCAACAGATGAGAAGAATAAGCCTTTGTTTTCGTATCTCTTAAAGACTATAAAAACAATGGTCATAAATACTAACAACGAGGTTGCAATTATTCTCATACTTCTTAACTTTTTTCTTAAATTTTCTTCTTCGTTTTTATAACTATATTTATCCATACCCATAACTCCATAAAAGCACTCAATGTTTTACTATTATTTCTCTACATTCTGTGTTGTTTCAACTGTTTCTGTGACCTCAGCTGTTTCTGTGACTTCAGCTGTTTCTGCGGCTTCTGCTTTTTCTGCAGCTTCTGAAGCTTCTGCTTCCATTAACCTATTCAAGCTTTTTTCTATTTCATTTAAAATGTCATCTTTCCCGTTTTTGTTTAGCGATGAAAAAGATATTATTTTTGATGATTTATCTAATTCGAGTACTTTTCTAATTTCGTTAAGTCTAACATTTATTTGCGATCTAGTTATTTTATCTGACTTTGTAGCAACAATTAAGGCATTCAAACCAAAACCCTTTATCCACTGATACATGATAATATCATCCTTGCTTGGTGAATGCCTAATATCTAAAAGGAGCACTACCAACCTTAGGTGGTTTTGTTTTCTTGAATACAAATATGTCTCTATAATATTCTCCCAAGAAGCCTTCATATCCTTCGAAACATTTGCGAAGCCATACCCAGGTAAATCCACGAGATAGAAGTTTTCATTTACATTATAAAAATTGATTTGTCTTGTCTTACCTGGGGTACTTCCAACTCTAGCAAGACTTTTTCTATTTAATAGTGTATTTATTATAGAAGACTTTCCTACATTTGATCTGCCAACAAAAGCCACCTCTGGATACCCTGTAACTGGGTATTGGTTGGGCTTTACAGCCGTAATTTCATGTTCAGCATTTTTTATTATCATATTATAGTTCCTTCCCTCTATTTAAAAGTTTATTAATTTGCATATAAAAGTTATTAATTGCATCTAAAATTATTAATTGCATCTAAAGTTACTAATTGAATCTAAAGTTACTAATTGCATCTAGAAGTTATAATTGCATTTAACATTTTAAAATAGTTCAGTATGTCACGAAGCAACATAAACAGATTTGCAATATTAATATGTTGCCCATCTTTCTATACAAAATAGTTATATTATTATAATACATCACGTGAATTATACTATACAAAAATAAAAAAAGCAAAAACCAGTGAGTTGGTAAGCTGGTTTTTGCTTTAAGAAACTCTTTAATTATCTTTGACCCATATCATACGGAATCCCTTCTGCTTTAGGTGCTCTAGATTTCTTGGATGTAAAGGCCAAAACTACCATGGTTGCTAGATAAGGTAGCATTTTGTAAAAGGTTTGATTTATATTCAAAGCATCCAAAAATGAGATTAATGAAATCGAGTAGGCAACTGTCCGAAGAAATGCAAAAAATAATGCTGCAAGTAATATTTTAAGTGGCTTCCACTGTCCAAAAATCATTACAGCAAGTGCAAGGAAACCAAAGCCTGCAACACCAGTATGACCGTTACAGTTACCGTCCATTACACCGACTGCGTAGAAAAAGCCGCCAATACCTCCAAGAATACCTGATATACCCACACCTGCATGACGCATGATATATACATTTATGCCAACTGAATCAGCTGCATGAGGATGTTCACCGCATGCACGAAGACGTAGGCCAAACTTTGTTTTGTAAAAAATTACAGTAGAAATAATAACTAAAGCAATTCCTATGTACACAGTGATGTATGTATTCTGAAAAAATATTTTGCCAATCACGGGGATATTACTAAGTGATGGGACATCTTTGATATAGAAGTCCTTGTCAGTTGTAATACCGTCACTGTTAAAATACATTTTAGCGAACAGAAGTATAACAGCTGGAATTAACATATTAAGCGCTGTTCCAGTAATAGTTTGGTCTGCTTTCATATTAACAGCTGCAAAAGCAAGCAGCATTGAATAAAGTAATCCGCCAATTGCTGCAACAAACATACCCAGAAGCAAAATTACCTGTGCATCCATCGAGGTCCCCTGTACAAAGAAGACGAGCAGGCAACCAGAAAAAGCGCCGAACAACATAATACCCTCAAGGGCAATATTGATGATACCACTACGTTCACTGAACATACCACCCAGCGCCACCAAAAGCAGAGGGACGGCAACAGGAAGCGTATTTTGAATCAAATAATATAATGTATCCATGACTTACGCCTCCTCCGTTTTATCATCTTTTATAGGCATATCTCTGTGCGAGATATCATTTACACTTATGGTTTTTTCTACATCCGAGATATCATTTACATTTGAAGGTTTTCCTGCGTCCGAGATATCATTTACGTTTGTAGGTTTTCCTGTGTTTGAGATATCATTTACGTTTGTAGGTTTTCCTGTGTTTGAAATATCATTTACATTTTTTTGTGCATTAGAGATTCTTTCTACAGTTTCTTTAGTATGTTTTTTCCTGTAACGCATTTTTATAAGCTTACCAACTGTTGCATTCATAATCATAGCAAAAGCTGAAAAATAAATAATAACAGCAATTACAACATCAATAATTTCAGGTTTATAGCCGTAAAGGCTTGCAAGTGTCCCACCACGCTGGATATATGAGATAAACAATGCAGAAAATATAATACCGAGGGGGTTAGAGTTTCCAAGAAGTGCTACCGCAATACCATTAAACCCATTTGCAGCAATAACGCTTATTGGCTCGTAGGTCATACTACTGCCAGCAATGGTAGACGGTGCTAAAATAGAAAATGCTCCGCCAAGTCCAGCCATAGCACCAGCAATCATCATCGTGAAAATGATGTTTCTCTTGCCATTCATACCTGCATATATACTTGCATGTTTGTTATATCCCGTTGCTTTAAGTTCATATCCAAAGATAGTTCTATTCAGAACAACATATAAAATTACTGCTATAGCAATTGCAATAAAAATTGAGACATTTACACTGGAATTTGTAATTCCAAGAGTGGGTAGTTGTGCAGAAGCTGGAAGGTATTCTGTTCTCGTTTTCGATGAGATATACATTGTTGCATTGCCTTGAATAAGCATATCTACCAGATACATACCGATATAGTTAAACATTATGGAAGTAATAACTTCATTAACATTTAGCAATGCCTTAAATATACCGGGAATAAAGCCCCAGAGCAATCCACCAACCATACCAGCCATAACACAGACTAACCAATGAATACTATCAGGTATGTCCCACATAAAACCTACATACAAAGCAAAAAACATACCCATTGTATATTGACCTGACGCCCCAATATTAAACAAACCCATTTTAAATGCAAAGCCAACAGCTAGACCTGTCATTAAGATAGGAGTTGCAAAATAAAACACATCTCCAAAGCGCAATATGCCACCTAATAATACCGCCTGAAACCCCGAAAAAGAGTTTGCTGGACTTGCTATAGCCATAATAATAAATCCAAAAACAAGGCCTAGAAATATAGCTAGCAGTGCTGCACTAAATGTCGAAAAGCCCTTGCTTCTTGTCACTTTTTTTATATCAAATACTTTTAAGGAGTCAACTGTATTATTCCGCATTTTTAATCTCCTTTACCATTTCGTTTAGCGCCTGACATGTATAGACCAAGTTCTTGAACTGAAACTAACTTTGGATCTAGTTCACCCACTATTTCGCCCTCATAAATTACAAGAATACGATCACTTACATTCATAACCTCTTCAAGTTCAAGTGACACTAACAAAACTGCTTTACCAGCATCCCGTCTTGCTATTAGCTGCTTATGTATATACTCAATAGCCCCAACATCAAGCCCACGGGTAGGTTGAACTGCAACTAACAACTCATGCTCCTTATCAATTTCACGAGCAATAATCGCCTTTTGCTGATTGCCTCCGGACATGCTTCGTACAGCTGTAATAGGCCCTTGACCGCTACGGACATCATATTGCTCAATCAATTTTTCAGCATATGAGCGAACAGTATGTCTTTTTACAAAATCAAAACGCTGAAACCCTGGCTGCCAATAGCGCTGTAGTACAAGATTTTCTTCCAGACTATAATCAAGAACAAGGCCATACTTTTGACGATCCTCAGGAATATGACTCATACCTGCTTTTGAACGAGTGCGGATATTTGCTTTTGTGATATCTTTACCGCAAAGGGTAATCCTTCCTCCACTTATCCTATCAAGACCCGTAAGCGCAGATATAAATTCAGTCTGTCCGTTTCCATCAATACCAGCCAGGCAAACTATTTCACCTGCCCTAACATCAAAAGAAACATTTTTAACAGCACTTTTTATATGGATCCTAGAGGGAACTATTACATTTCTCACAGAAAGTACAACTTTACCAGGCTCAGCAGCTTTCTTATCAACGTTAAAGATTATATCTCTTCCTACCATCATCCTTGATAGTTCTTCTTTAGTGGTTTCTTTTATTGTAACAGTTCCTATGCATTTACCCTTGCGTAATACCGTACAACGGTCGGCAACAGCAATAATTTCATTCAATTTATGTGTTATAAAAAGTATGGATTTACCTTCTTTTGCGAAGCCTCGCATTATTACCATAAGCTCGTCAATTTCCTGTGGAGTTAAAACTGCAGTTGGCTCGTCAAAAATTAAAATATCATTTTCACGATATAACATTTTAATGATTTCAACACGTTGCTGCATTCCGACAGAAATTTTTTCGATTAAAGCATCTGGGTCTACCTTTAGACCATACTTTTCGCTAAGATTAATTATCTTTTCTCTGGCTTTTTTCTTCTGCAGAAAGCCCATTTTGTTAGGCTCAACGCCTAAAATAATATTTTCAAGAACAGTAAAAATTTCTACAAGCTTAAAGTGCTGATGAACCATGCCAATGCCAAGATTATTGGCGTCATTTGGGTTATTGATTTTTACAACCTTTCCATTCTTCCTAATCTCGCCCTTTTCAGCTTGGTATAAACCAAAGAGCACACTCATAAGTGTAGACTTCCCCGCACCGTTTTCCCCTAGCAAAGCGTGAATTTCACCCTTTCTTAATTGAAGGGTAATATCGTTATTTGCTATAATGCCAGGGAATTCCTTTGTTATATTAAGCATCTCAATAATATATTCTTCCATATTACCCTCTTCTGACAGCATAAATTTATATTTCATCTGGTCTTACTCAACAAAGCACTACGTAAAGGGGAAAGGCAGCTGCCTTTCCCCTTGGTGACCTATACAAACTAATTTGCATTTAAAAATGTCTTTTGTATATTTTAAATGCGAAACAGTATCACATAAGGCTAAGGCCAGTATGTTTTAGGTGAACAATTATTATCTAACTATAACAGTGACCTTTTTAAGATTAAGATTTGAAATAAGCTCTTTATCTGTTGCGTAACCTTTAGCATCAGCAACTTTGAATGTACGAACAAGCTTTACCGATCCGTCTACAAGAGTTTTGTAAACAGTATCATAATCTGCTTTAGAAAAAGATTTAAACCTATCAAAAGCATTAGCATTTTTATCTCCAATTACTGTTATAGGAAGACCTACACCATTATTGGATGCACTAAAGTATGTAGTCTTGCCTGCATAAGTGCTCCAACTATTATTCTTATAAATAGACTCAAGGACTTGGATAACGGAAGCACCAAGGCCCTTGGTTGCAGATGTAATAACTGTTTCACTATCATATCTTTGGTCAGTGTCAACGCCAATAACCTTTTTCCCTGCTTCTGCAGCAGCAGACATAACACTCTTACCTACAGAACCACCGCAGGCAAATATAACTTCTGTACCTTGCTGATACATTGTTTTTGCAGTAGCTTTATTGGTATCTGTTTCAGCAAAATCGCCCGTATAATGGTATATAGCCGAAATTGTTCCATCTGCAAGACCTAATTTTGTAGCAGCTGCCTCAGCCCCCTGCAAATATCCATAGCCAAATGCTTGTACAGCAGGAACTGCCATACCACCCATAAAGCCAAGTTTCGTCATACCATCTGCAACCGCAGCATAGCCTGCAAGAAAGCCTGACTGTTCCTCAGAGTACATTATGCTTGCTACATTTCCTTTTGTTTCATAGGTTTTGTAGTCTGCAGTATGTGGTGCACCATCTAAAAGTATGAACTTAACATCTGGGTATTTAGTCTGTGCTTCATAAATAGGAACCTCAAACAGGTAACCAGGTGTTACAACAACCTTAGCACCACCAGTCACAGCCAAATCAATAGCCGCAAGGTAACCTGCATCAGATGCTTCCTCAGGCTTATAATACTTGTGAGTAACATCATTTGCTTTAGCAAATTCAACTACACCTTCCCATGAACCTTGATTAAAGGATTTGTCATCAATGTTGCCTTTGTCAGTTATCAGTGCAATTTCAAAACCTTTGCTGGTAGCACTTCCACAGCCTACTAACATAGTACATACTAGTGTAAGAGCCACCACTATTGCCAGAATCCTCTTCATAAAAAAGCCCTCCTATTTTTTATATAAAATTTATCCCCTAACTATAATGTAGATATTTCATTAAAAAAATAGAACTAGTATGCAGTTGATGGTTGAGTTGATTTTAAAGAAAGTTTGATAGATTGATTATTGTTCTTGATTTATGTAGTGTTTAGAGAATCAAGATTTGATTTGTATAGTATTTGTAAAAATTGTATTCTTGTAACATTTCCCAAACAATAAGTACAGCAACCCCCTTATACTAGTATGGGGAAGTATCAAATTGATAATGATACTTCCCCATAGTTATACTTGCTGTTTATCTGATGTTTACCTCATGAGCTTTTCAATATTTTGGCCATTTGCCTTTCTCATATTTGTATCTGCTTTTTCAAGTGTATCCATTATTTTTTTATATTCCAACGGTCTTTTAATTTTCAACGTTGTTGTCTTAATTAAGTCCTCATAACTTACAACAAAATACCTTATCATTTTGTATTGGGGAATATCCTGATTAATCTTCTTTATTTCTTTTTGCAATATGTCTGATAGCTCATCTTCACTAGGTACACTACCATATTTTTCATTTATTATAGTTTCATTCAATATTAGCTTAGCACAAACCTGAATATCACCATCAGGTGCAATATTTCCCCATACAAAGGATTCTTTCACACCCTCTATATTATTTAACAGCAGTTCGTATTCCTCTGGAAACGCCTTTTTCCCATTTGTTAGAACTATCATGGACTTTGCCCTACCTGTTATTGTAACGAAGCCATCGTCATCAATAAAGCCTAAGTCTCCAGTGTGAAACCAACCATCCCTGTCTATTGACTCTCTTGTAGCTTCCTCATCCTCGTAATAACCTAACATTACATTTGGTCCTTTTGTAATAATTTCACCCATTCCACTTTCATCAGGGTTATCTATTGCAACTTCAATCCCCCTCATCGGTTGTCCAACTGTACCAGCCTTATTATAAAAATCATTATTAGCAGCTACAACAGGAGATGTCTCAGTTAATCCATATCCCTGTATTACGTTGAGTCCAAGCATACCAAATCCAGAAATTATTTCTTTATCAATAGGAGCAGCACCTGAAACAGCAAGTCTTAGGTTGGGTCCAATCTGATCCAAAATCCTCTTAAAAAAAGTTCTCCTTAAATCTATCCCTATTGTCTGTAAAGCATTGGAAACCTTACTTA
Organism: Bacillota bacterium; assembly: GCA_023391425.1. Taxonomy (GTDB): domain Bacteria; phylum Bacillota; class Clostridia; order Acetivibrionales; family DSM-1351; genus Ruminiclostridium. Next base: position 68,873 of record JAEWAX010000158.1, read on the forward strand.
ATGTTCGAATTTGTTTTTCCTTACCCGATTTTTTAATGCCCTCTTGCATTTTTTTATAAATTGCCTCCAAAATAGCAGGTACAACTACAAGTATTGATACATTAAACTCCTTCAGATTTTTTGCTATATGCTTTATACCTTCACAATAAGCAATACAAACACCATTTTTAATCATAAATAACATACCAATAGACAGCTCAAAGGTATGATGTAAGGGCAAAATTGACAAATGTACATCATTTGGGTATACCTTAATGATTGATGTGATAGAACTGACATCTGAACATATATTACGCTGACTCAGCATTACACCCTTGGACATACTTGTGGTACCGGATGTAAACAGAAGTACTGATAGCTCCTCAGAATCTACCCTTGCATCTAAGAAGCTGTTATTGCCGCTTTCTAATAGCTTTTTACCTTGCTCTATAAGCACTTGTATGCTCGTAAAATCGGAGGGGTAATTTCCTTCAAGCCTATCCATACAGATAAATTGTTGAATATTTGTATTCTTTTTTGAAAGTTCAAGCATTTCTTTATCAAAATGATTACTATAAAAAATAGCGTCAACTTTTCCCCTGTTTATCAATTTCTCTATTTCAACTTCAGGAAGATGTTTATCCAGAGGAACAGCAATTCCAGTTCCATTTACAACTGAAAAAAAGCTGACAGCCCATTCGTATCTGTTTTCTCCAATAATAGCAAATCTCTTATCCTTTAGTCCTAATTGATGTAGTGACGTACCAAGAGCATCAATTTCAGCTCCAAACTCAATATACGATTTATTAAATATAGCTTTACCAATTTTGTATTTGAATGCAGGCTTACTTTGAAACTGCTTAATACTACTTTGAATAAGTTCTTTAAAGCTGTTGACTTGAGCATTTTCGTAGTAGCCCAAACCAGTTACTGTTTTCCTACCGTCCTTGCTTGATAAAATAATTCCATTTTTGTCCATAGCTAATCTCCTTCGAGAATACAAATTAAGCTCCATATCATTACCAATATGCTACATAAAAAATAATCCAGTATCACTTGTATTGAATTTTGTCTTTTAAATAATTAGTACCAGGTAATAATTATTATTATAATATAATATTACCCTTCAATCAAACAAATTATTTTATTTATTGTTTGAATTAGTATTATTATGCTTTATACCATTCTTTGCTATCCAGAATTCTTATACCTGAATCTATAAAATTATTTATTGAAAACACCTTACATCAATGATAAATTAAAATATAAGCAGATATGTTTACTTGAATTTATACCGCAAGTGCAGCGGCGAATGGAGGTCAAAATGTCTAATAAAGTCTTGAAATTAACTTTCGGTGAGGAGCTTGCTAATGCTATAACACACGGCATTCCAGCTTTGCTTATTTTGTTTTCCTTTCCTTTTGTAATTATAACAGCTTATACCAAAGGTACTCTTATTGATGTGGCAAGTGTGACAGTATTTTGCATATGCGTTTTTCTTATGTTTTTGATGTCGACAATTTATCATATTATGGAGCATGACACTAAGCATAAACAAGTAATGAAAATAATGGACCATATTTTTATTTATGTTGCTATTGCTGGAACTTACACACCAATCGCTGCTTCAGTCATCGGAGGTTGGCAAGCTGTAGTTTTACTTACTATTCAATGGGCTATGGTTATATTTGGAGTTTTGTACAAGTCATTATCACGTAATTCTATACCCAAAATTTCATTGATGATATATCTTGTAATGGGTTGGAGTATTGTTATATTTATGCCTTTATTTTTTAAAAGAGCAAATCCAACAATGTTTTGGTTAATATTTGCAGGTGGTATATTTTACTCTGTTGGAGCAGCTATATATGCTAAGAAGGGGTTCAAATATCACCACATGGTTTGGCATATATTTGTTTTTCTAGGTGTTTTGACTCATTATATCGGGATCTGCTTTTTTATGTATTGAAACGTTTCAACCAAAAAAGAACCTCGTTTCAGGGTTTGCCCATGATACGAGGTTCTTTTTCATTTTTTAATCAACCTTTGCTCGAAGTCAATCCTGTAACTAGTACTGTTTCTAACAAAAAATTGATAGCTTATTTTATTAAAGTGAGTTTCTATAAATATTCCTTACTGTTTCTTTAGTAGCCTTAACTGGTGCGATTGATAGCAAACCATCCAAGCTTGGAGTTTCAAATGCTAAATTAACAAGCTTCTCAACTACACCCTCATCAAAGCCCTCATCCTTAAGACGTGATTTGATACCAATGTCACTAAGCCACTTTCGGAGACTTGCAAATGCCTTATCTGCCTCATCAGCTGTTCCCTTAAATCCAGGAAGTATAGGCTCAAATATTTCTGCTAAAACTTCTCCTGATGCAGGATATATTTCTTTTACAACTGCTGGCAATAACATTGATAATCCCAATCCATGAGCCAAGTCTGGTCGAACAGCGCTAAGAGGATGTTCAAGTGCATGAGTATAGTGAAGTAATCCGTTATCAAAGGAAGTACCTGCAATTAATGAGGCATATAGAAGATAATATCTTGCTGTAAGGTTTTCAGGTTCTTTTACAGCTATTGGTAAATACTTAGCAACCAATCTAATTGTCTCTTTTGCCAAAAGTATCGCCAAAGGATTTGTAACTATTGAAGTTGAAGCTTCAACAACGTGATTGATAGCATCGACTGATACATAAAGTGTTTGCTCAACTGGTAATTTTGTCATTAAAGCAGGGTCATCTATTGCGAATAATGGATATATACAATCGTAAGCTATTGCTGGTTTGTACTCTTTTTCTGGAATGCTTACAACAGCAAATCTATCTACTTCAGTTCCTGTTCCATGAGTTAGATTTATTGCAATTACTGGAACTGCTATATCAGGAACAAACTTTAACTCATAAAGCTCAGTAGCATTTTTTGTTGGGTTTGCAATAAGTATTGCAACGCTCTTTGCTGCATCTATTGGACTTCCTCCACCAATTGCGATAACTGCTTGTGCTCCAAAGCTTTTTGCCTCAGCAGTTGCTTCATCAACATGACTAACTGTTGGATTTGGAGTAACCTTGCTATAAAGTAAATATTCAATACCATTTGTTTCAAGAGCTTTCTTAGTTACATCCCAAGCTCCTGTCTTGATATGTGAACCTTTACCTGTCATAACAATTACTTTTTTAATTCCCTTAGAAGATAAATTTGCAGCAACGTCAGCCATCTTATTGATAGCCCCTACTCCGAAAAACGTTGTTGTTTTTGCCCTAATTTCAACTACTTGGTTAATATCAATTTTATTTTCCCACATGATTTTGAGCCTCCGATAATATATTTTTTGATTTCTTTAGCTAACTATTTTACAAATTTATTGTAAAGCTACATTGTTAAAAAATCAACAATGTTATTGTTTATTATTTAACAATGTCTGTATACCATCATATATTAGCTCTGATTATCTTAATTTTTCACAAGATTGTGAAGTTTTTAACCACTTTATGGTTACCTCTGAGAGCTACTATTATATTATAATTTTACTTCAAACCACCCCTGTGGATGCTTGCAAACAGGGCATATTCCAGGTGCATCAGTACCCTGATGTATATGCCCGCAGTTTGTGCAAATCCACTGTACTGGTTGCTTTTTCTTATATAAAGTCTGTTGCTCCAATTCAGATTTTAGTTGATTAAACTTTTGCTCATGCTGCTTTTCTATATTAGCTATCATTCTAAAAGCTGCCTCTACTTGTGGAAACCCTTCTTGTTTTGCAACATCTGCAAAAGCCGGGTAAATAGTTGCGCTCTCTTCATGCTCTCCTTCTGCTGCAGCCTTCAGATTTGCAACTGTATCCCCAAGTTCAAAGGGATAACCTGCATCTACATTCACATTACTGTTACCAGTTCCCATACCATCTACTAATAAATCAAAAAATACCTTTGCATGAGCTAACTCATTTCCTGCAATTATTTTAATTTCTTGTTCAATAGCACTATGCCCTTCATGTTTCGCATATTCTGCATAAAATGTATATCTATTTCTTGCCTGTGATTCTCCTGCAAATGCTCTTGCAAGATTTTCAGATGTTTTTGTTCCTGCCAACTTACCCATAAATATCCTCCTAATTAAGTACTTTAAATTTTATTATTTCCTATAAGAAGATATTTATTCTGGCACTTATTCAATTGTTATATACATTTTTTATTTATATTTTCTTACTCAAACAACCACAAATATGCATTTGGGAATCTTACTGCAACAGCCGAAATTGAATGTTCACCAGTATCATCTATTGTCAGCATTAATTCATTTTCATTAAATCCTGCACTTAATAAAAAGTTATAAAATGTTTTAATTTCATATTCAAGATCCTCAGCAAAGTAGTCTTTAATTTCTAATGGTAAGCCCGCCCTTTCTTTTCTGCCTAGATCCATATATATTTTCATATTATTTTTTTTACAAAATACTTGTTTCAAACTATCTGGCATAATCGCAATAGATTTTAACATTGTAAATGAAAAGGCACCTATTTTTGAAAAAACATTTTGATATTTAAGGCCTATATATATGGAACAGATTGCTCCAGCAGATATTCCTGCTATTCCCGTATAATTTCTTCCAGATTTCGTTCTGAAATTAAAATCAATAAAAGGTTTTAACGTTTTTACAATAAATTCTGCATAGGCATCTGTTTTTGGATTAGGGCTAGTTGGACTAACTTTTACAGGATTATATTCTTCCCGTCTGAATTTAAAGTCGCTATCAATAGCTACAACGATAACCCCTTTCGTATTTTCTTCTATGAAAAGTTCTTCCAAAGTCTCATCTACATTCAATTCATGCTTAGAGTCTGTTTGTATATCAAACACTGACTGACCATCATGTATATATAAAACAGGGTACCGATTATATGAATTCAGGTAATCTGGAGGTAAGTAAACCCAAATTCTCCGACTTCGATTTAGTTGGGGAATATAAAAATCATTAATAATTTTCATATTCCCCTTTATTGTATGATATTGACCTTCTAAAGCATCTTTCCAGTCAACTATATTATATTCACCATATGTATTACTGTTTTGCATATACTATCTCCTTTGCATATTTATTATTGTTTTGTTAAAATTTTAAGAACGTTAACTGAAGAAGTCTTTTTTTTTGATGTTATATTGAAATATAGCCCAATAATAATTAGCAAAGTCCCTACAAAAAACTCCCACCCTAATTTTTCACCTAAAAAACTGGTAAGGATTATGGTAATCGGTATTTTCAAATAAGATATCATACTACCTTCAGTTGCAGAAACATATTTGTACCCGTCTGTCATAAATAATTGAGCCAGAAAAGAAGTCAGCCCTATCATAAAAAGTAAAAAAAATGAATATAGACTTATTTTAGTTATTTCTCCTAATGAAAAAGGAATTAATAGGAGTCCCATAAAGCATGCAGATAAGTAAACAATAGCAGGATGTTCATTTTGACTTGATTCTTTTGTATAATGAGTTGCAATTCCCATTATTATTCCGCTTAGTATACCGATAATATCTCCTAAAACACGATAATGATTACCATCATAAAATACAATAAAAATACCTATTACACATAGGCCAAGGCCTATTATACCCTTTTTGTGTATTTGTTCTTTGAAAAAAAGCATCCCGAATATTAGAACAAAAACAGGATACATATTGTTTAAAAGCGTTGCTCTACCGCTATTTGTCATTTCAATAGCTAGATAGAAAAGTACCATTGATATAAATCCCGTAATTCCTCTCAATACCCATGAAAATTTGTTTTGTACTTTAAACTTCTGCTTCGATACTATCAGAATACCAAAACCTAAAGCAATCCCTATGACAAACCTAAACAATGAAACAAAGAAACTACTAAATTCACTAGATACGAACTTTACCAATACAGAACTAATAGCAAAGAATAGACATGATATAAAAATATATAATTGACCTTTCAACTTGGGCTCCATAAAACAGCCTCCTTCTATACTCAATTTTATTTATTTATGTTATATTATAAAATATAGCGATATACAGTTTAGTATACAACCATGATTTTCACAATCTGTATGCTAACAGATTCTCGAGGTGATAAAATGGATTTTCGGTATAAAGAAGTGATTTCTTTTATTAAAAATGAAATAGATTCAGGGAAGCTAAAACAAGGAAGTAAGTTACCTTCAATTAGAGAGCTTTCAAAAAGTTTTGATATAAGTACTTCAACTATTATCCGAGCTTACAATGAATTAGAAAAAAATCATGTTATATATTCAATATCAAAGAGTGGTTATTACGTTGTAAAATCAAAAGTGCCCTTAAATCCGAAATTAGATGAAAAAAAAATTAATTTTTATTCTACAACCCCTGATACTGAAATTATTCCCTATTCAGAGTTTAAACACTGTATAAACCAAGCAATTGACATATACAAAGGAGAAATGTTTTCATATTCCAGCGATCCTCAAGGACTAATGAGTTTAAGAAAGGTTCTTGTAAAGCATTTTCAAAATAATCACATATTCACATCAGCTGATAATATATTTATCACGTCAGGTGCTCAGCAAGCACTAGATTTATTAATTAAAATGCCCTTTCCAAATGGCAATTCAAATATTCTAGTTGAACAACCTACCTATTTAGGCATGCTCAATTGTTTAGAATTACAACATACTAATACGCTAGGTATCAAAAGGGACATAAACGGAATTGATTTTAACGAGTTAGAAACAATTTTTAGAAATGGAAATATCAAATTCTTTTATACAATGCCAAGATTTCAAAATCCTACAGGGTTTTCCTATAGCACTGATGAAAAAAAGCGAATTCTAGCACTTGCACAAAAATATAATGTATATATAGTTGAAGATGATTATCTTAGTGAATTAGAAACTAATACAAAATGTGATCCTCTATATTGCTTTGATAATTCATCCAGAGTAATTTATGTAAAAAGTTACTCAAAAACACTACTTCCAGGTCTTCGGGTAGCTTCTGTTATACTACCCAAATTACTTTCAAATGTATTTATAGAGTATAAAAAGTATTGTGATAAAAGCACTTCAATTTTATCTCAGGGTACACTTGAAATCTTTATTAGTAGTCGAATGTTTCATAAATACGAAAAAAAGATCAAACTTCTTTATGAAAATAAAATGAAGGAGTTTAATAGTATATGTAACAAATCCATACTAGAAGGCGTTAAACTTTTTATCCCGAACACAGGGTTTTTTATATATGTTGAATTACCAGAAGCCAGGTCAGCGCAAAAGCTAGTTGTGTCATTACAAGCAAGGGGTGTACTTATAGCAAGTTGTGAAAATATGTTTTTACAGAACTTTAAACAAAAAAACACCTTGAGAATAAGCCTATCGTCAGCATGTACGGAAGAAATCCAACGAGGAATGGTGATAATATCGCAAGAAATACACAAAATGTCAAACATTGATTTTGGTTTTAAAAATAATATTGATTTTAATTATGGGTGGTAATGCAAGGAAGAAAACTTTTCCTATAACAGAGGCACACCAGCTAATTGATATGCTACCCCCATATAGGACTTGTTATATTTCAATGTCCTATACAGGGGTAGCATACAGTCATCACCAGTGTGCCTTTAACAAATATCATATTTATTAATTATTACCTATGCCGCAATTTAGTATTTTACAGCGACCTATTTTTTCAGCTATCAAAAATTATTCAACAGACTACTATTTTGCAGTTATCTCTGTCCAAATCCTATCATAGACTTTAATTGAATCTGACAAATCCTCAAAAACTTCACAGTTCTTCATTTGCTCGTCTGACGGATATGCTGCTATATCCTTTAGCAGGTCTTCAGACATCATTTTTTTAGTTTCTGTTTGAGGTGTTGAATAGCCTATATAATCAGCATTCTCAAATGCAATATCTTTATCACACATAAAGTTAATAAACTGCTCTGCTTCCTTTTGATGTTTAGTATCTTTTAGGATAACCATAGAATCAAACCAAAGATTGCTACCTTCTTTTGGTATTGCATACTCTAAATCAGGATTTTCATTTTTCATAAATACTGCATCACCAGACCAAACAACAGCCATTGCTGCCTCTCCTGATATCATCTTGTCTTTTACTTCATCACCTACATATGCCTGAACAATATCTTTTTGCTTGATTAATTCATCTTTAGCTTTTTCGAGTTCCTCAAGTTTTTTGGTATTAAGTGAATACCCAAGCTTTTTGAGAGTTATTCCGATTGAGTCTCTCTGACTATCAAGCATGAAAATTTGCTTATCATATTTCTTGTCCCATAATATGTTCCAGCTATCCACCGGTTCCTTCACCATGGTCTTATTGTATATTATACCAACAGTACCCCACATATAAGGCACTGAGTATTCATTTTTAGGGTCATATGCCAAATCCTTAAATTTTGCATCAATATATTTATAATTTGGAATATTATTAAAATCTATTTTATTAACCATATCTTCATCAATCATACGCTTTATCATATAGTCAGAAGGTATAGCAACATCATAATCACTACCTCCTGCCTTAAGCTTAACATACATGTCCTCATTGGTAGCAAATGTATCATATACAACGTGTATATTATACTTATCTTCGAATTTCTTAACTACATTTTCTCCAATATAATCTCCCCAGTTATAAACCTTTAGTGTCACCTTTTCACTCTCTGCGCTGCCACAACCTGTAAAGCCAGCACTAACAGATACAAAAACTGCTAATGCTAACAAACTTGTTAATACTCTTTTCATCTACCTACCCCCAAAATATTTTATATACTAACTAAACTTCCTTCTTTTTTCCTCTCTAGAGGAACGAATATTTATAATAACCAGTAATAGCAAAACACTTAGAAACATTAAAGTTGATAAAGCATTTATTGTTGGTTTCACTCCTGTTCTTGCCATCGAGTATATTGTTATTGACAGGTTTGAAACACCTGAACCTGTAGTAAAATAGCTGATAACAAAGTCATCTATCGACAATGTAAAAGCCATCAAGAAACCCGATATTATACCTGGCATAATCTCAGGTATTATTACTTTTCGCAGTGCATAAAACGAGCTGGCACCTAAATCCAATGCTGCCTCATACATATGTTTATTCATCTGCTTCAGTCTTGGCAACACCGACAAAATAACATAAGGTATATTGAAAGTTATATGGGCTAATAGCATTGTAAAAAAGCCGAGCTTCAAATTCATAAATGTGCCAATGAACACGAACATTATCATAAGTGATACACCTGTTACTATATCTGGGTTAAGCACTGGCAAATAAGTCAGATTCATTACTACTGTTTTCTTAATCTTTTTCATATTATGTATGCCAATAGCTGCAAACGTACCTATTATTACTGCAATTATTGAAGATATCAGTGCTATCCTTATAGTATTGTAAAGAGCATCTATTATCTGAGAGTTTTTAAATAATTCTCCATACCATTTAAAAGTAAAACCTGTCCAATTTCCCCTTGATTTTGATTTATTAAACGAAAAAACAATCAACACAACTATTGGGAGGTACATAAAGAGTAAAACTAGCCCTAAATAGGACTTCATAAGTATCTTTTTTACCACAGAGCAGCTCCTCCTCCCTTATCCTCATCAAACTTGGACATTATTGCAATACTAATTAGAATAAATATCATCATTACAACTGAAATAGCAGAGCCAAAATTCCAATCGTATACAGTTAAGAATTGTCTCTCAATTAAGTTTCCAATCAAGGTATATTGTCCACCTCCTAGAAGCTTTGAAATTACAAAGGTTGTAACTGCTGGCATAAATACCATGGTTAGTCCGGACATAACACCGGGTATACTAAGCGGCATTATTATTCTTCTAAAAACAGTAAGCCCATTTCCACCCAAATCCTGTGCTGCCTCAATTAATTTTGAATCAATTTTCATAAGCACTGTGTATATTGGTAAGATCATAAACGGTAAAAAATTATACACCATACCTAGAACAACAGCTCCATTTGTGTATAAAATATTTATTGCCGGTAAATGGAAGAAAGATAGTACTGAATTTATTATTCCATTCTTTTCAAGCAAAGTCAGCCATGCATACGTTCGGAGCAAGAAATTCATCCACATTGGAATTATAAAAAGTATGGATATAGTTGTTTTCTTGCTGTATTCCTTACTTGCAAGTATTAAAGCAACTGGATAACCTATTATAAGGCACACAACCGTGCTAAACAGAGCTAATCCCAGCGATTTAAACAGTACTGCAATAAATATAGGATCACAAAATCTATAGAAGTTATCTAGAGTAAACTTTATCCCTTGCTCATCCTTAGTTGTGAAAGCATAAAAAAGAATAAGTAATGAAGGAATAACTATAAAAATTACCATCCATATCAAATATGGATATGATACCCATTTCCTATTCATTTTTTATCCGTCCTTTTCATTATGTGAATATCATTAGGGTTTAGAGCCATATACAATGTAGAACCGACTTCTGCCATTTCAGTATTGTGAATAGTCCATACTGATTCCTGGCTCTCAACGATAATTTCAAAATGAACACCTTTGAAGGTAACCGATTTAACAATGCCAGATATCATAGCATTTTCGGAACTTACCAGCTTAATATCCTCTGGCCTTACAACTACATCTATTTCCTCATTTTGCTCGAAGCCCTTATCCAGACATTCAAACACATGGTTTGCAAATTCTACGCAATAGTCCTTTAGCATCTTCCCTTTTATTATGTTGCTCTCTCCAATAAAGTCGGCTACGAATGCATTCTTAGGCTCGTTATAAATCATCTGAGGTGTACCAATCTGTTGTATTCTACCCTCATTCATAACGACTATAGTATCTGACATCGTTAATGCCTCTTCCTGGTCATGTGTAACATAGACAAAAGTTATTCCTGTACGCTTATGTATATTTTTAAGTTCAATTTGCATTTCCTTCCTAAGCTTTAAATCCAGCGCCCCTAATGGCTCATCCAGCAGCAGCACCTCAGGCTGGTTTACCAATGCTCTTGCGATGGCAACTCTCTGCTGTTGGCCTCCAGAGAGTGAATCCACTGACCTTTTATTAAAACCATTAAGATTTACTAACTCTAGCATTTCATCAACCTTTTTGTTTATGATAGGCTTATCAACTTTCTTAACCTTTAGGCCGAAAGCAATATTATCGTGCACATTCATATGAGGGAACAATGCATATTTTTGAAAAACTGTGTTTACCTTTCTTTGATAAGGTGGTAAATCGTTAATTCGTTTCCCTTCAAAAAATACATCTCCAGAATCAGGTGTCTCAAATCCACCTAAAATTCTGAGTGTTGTGGTCTTTCCACAGCCACTAGGTCCTAATAGTGTAACGAATTCATTTTTTAGTACATATAAATTTATATTTTTAAGAACCTCAGTATCTCCAAAGCTCTTTTTGATGTCTTTTAATAAAATTAATGGTTGACTATCGTTCATACCTTTCCCCCATATCCTGTATATTTTTTAGGTGTCGTTTAGAAATTTGGTGGGGATGATACCCACAAAACCACCGAATCACTCTTTACAGCATTTAATATTTTATGTGGAGATGATGGCTTAAAATAAAAGCTTTCGCCCTTTTTTACTTTGAATTTTTGAGTTCCGAGGCAAACTATTACTCCTCCACTTACCACATATCCAAATTCTTCTCCTTCATGGGGATTGTCAATTTCTGAACTTCCATTCTGAGATATTGTCAGTAAAATAGGTTCCATCATATTTTTTTGAGCATTTGAAACAAGCCATCGTATTTCATAGCCCAACTCTCTATCTTCCTTCACGAAAACATCATCCTTTTTGAAAACAACTTTTTCGTTTACTGGTTCGTTAAAGAAGTCTTTTAAGTTTGTTCCCAAGGATTCAAGGATATCCATAAGAGTAGCAATGGATGGAGATGTCAAATCTCTTTCAATCTGTGATATAAAGCCTTTTGAAAGTTCACATCTATTTGCTAGTTCTTCTTGTGTTAAACCATTCTTGACTCTCAGCTGCTTTATTTTGTCGCCAATATTCATAACGCTACCCTCTTTTTTAATACATGATTAAACTTTTTGTTTACTATTACAAATCTTTAAAGGTTTGGGTAAAGTAAACTTTTTGTTTACTTTGAGTAAACAACAAATAAATTATCATATACTAAAAAATATGTCAATATATATAATAAAGAAAACTTAGCTTGTGCCAAGCCCACGGCGATGGCAGAAGCTTAGTTGCACTTATACTTTTCCAAATGTAAAGAATTTTTAACTCACACCAACCTATGGAACTTCCTAATCCTTAGTCACACTTATTTATTTAAAAAGTGTAAAAAAATAGCAAAAACAATATCTTTTGCTATTTTTAAATATTCATTTAATTTATGCTATGACTAAGTTTCAGAGAATGTAAAAACTCCCCATGAAACTAATATTCTGTGTATATAAAGAAACTAATTACCCATTCTATCACCCGATAGTTATTATTAAGAAATCAATTAATTGAAGCCCTTTATGAATAACTTGGTTCTCTCATTAGTAGGATTAGTAAATATATCTTCCGGCTTGCCTTCCTCCACAATAACTCCATTATCCATAAATATTACTCTATCAGCAACTTCTCTGGCGAAGCTCATTTCATGAGTTACAACCACCATTGTCATGTGCTCCTGCGCAAGCTTTCTTATTACCTTCATAACCTCCAATGTTAACTCCGGGTCCAACGCAGATGTAGGTTCGTCAAAGAACAGTACATCTGGCTTTAATGCCAGTGCCCTTGCTATAGCAACTCTTTGGCACTGTCCACCAGATAATTGGCATGGATACGCCTCTGCCTTATCTTCAAGACCCATCTTAACCAAAAGTTCCTCTGCAGTTTTTTTAGCCTCTTCTTTACTAATTCCTGCAACACTTACAGGTGCCTCAGTTATATTCCTTAAAACATTATAATGTGGAAATAAATTGTAATTTTGAAAGACCAAGCCTATCTTTAATCGAATTTTTCGTAATTCTACCTTATCGGCGTAAACTGCTTTTCCTACTTCATTCGTTGATACCATTATTTCATCTTCAACAGTAATTTTTCCAGAATCAATTTTTTCGAGTAAATTTATGCATCTTAGGAGCGTACTCTTTCCTGAGCCTGATGGTCCAATTATTGCAACTACTTCTCCCTTATTTACCTCAAAAGATATTCCTGACAATACTTCATTTTCTTCAAAGCTCTTACATATATCTAATGCTTCTATCATTTTCATCTTGTTAACCCCCATGAGCCGCAAAAACGGTCACAAAATAATTACTATCTATAATAGTTTAGCTTATTTTCTGCAAATTTAAAAAGCTTAGCTATAAACAAGTTCATTATATAATAGAAAGCTCCTGCTACAAATAATGGTTGCATTGAGCCTATCCTATTCATTTCATTATTTGCAACTTTAAACATCTCAGTAACAGCGATTGCAGTTACAAGCGCCGTATCCTTGACCAACGTTATTACCTCGTTACTTATAGGAGGTAGAATTCTTTTTACTACCTGCGGAAGCACAATTTTGAAAAATATTTGAACCTTGGTGAATCCTAGAACTTCACCAGCTTCATACTGTCCATTTGGTATAGACTCAATACCGCCTCTGTATATCTCAGCGAAATACGCAGCGTAATTCAGGCCAAAGGCAATTACAGCAGCTGGAAATCTATCAATCTTTCCTCCAAAAACGTAATATGGTCCAAAGTAAACAGCCACCAATTGCAGCATTAGTGGTGTACCTCTCATGATAGATATATATATACCTGAAATTCCATTGATTATTCTATTTTTAGATCTTCTACCAAAAGAAATAATAAGACCTAAAGGAAGCGCTAAAACCAAAGTCAGCACAAAAAGCTGTATAGTAACTACCATTCCCTCACACAAAAGCAAAATTAGCTTCATGGTAAATCTCCTCTCATAAACAGAGTTCTTAGTTCCAGATGGAGCTGTTTTTGCTCCCACCGAAACTTAGAAATCGTTATCCAGGACCGTTTCGCCACTAGTTATCTATCATTAGCGGCGGTAGATATCGGACAAACAGAGTTCTTGCTTGTGCTGGATAAAAATACAAACTCTGTTTAAAGGCTGATACCTCTTTAGATATCAGCCTTATTTCTAAATTTATTATAACTGTAAATATTATCTTGTGCTTAAAACTACTTACTGATTGTTGAAATGTCCTTGCCGAACCATTTATTTGATATCTCAGCTATCTTACCATCCTTAGCCATTTCTTTAAGAGTATCATTTACCTTGGTCATCAGTTGTACATCAGCTTTTCTAAAACCTATACCGTATTGCTCAGCTGCAAGACTATCTCCAATTATTTTGTACTTTCCAGATTTCATTTGAATAAAGTATCTAGCCACTATTTCATCCATAATTACAGCGTCTACTCCGCCTTTTTCCAAATCCATTAGACACGTTGTATAATCTTTTAATTCAACGACTTCTTTAAGTGAAGCTTTGAAATCGGTTTTGCTATCAACAGCAACTTTTGCACTGGATTCTGATTGTAATGCCACAGACTTTCCTGCTAAATCTGCTTCTGAATTACATTTAGAATCTGCCATTACAACGATTACTTGTTGATTATTCATGTACGGATCAGAAAATAGTATATTTTTCTTTAATTCATCTGTCATAGTAAAGCCATTCCAAATACAATCAATGTTGCCAGTGTTAAGCTCTTGCTCCTTTGTATCCCAGTTTATAGGTTGAAGCTTTAATTTAACACCTAAGCGAGTAGCTACTTCTTTTGCAAGATCAATATCATATCCTACTATTTCATTGTTATCATCTCTAAAGCCCATAGGTGGGAAGCTGTCATCCAAACCCAATACAAACTCGCCTTTATCCTTTACTTTATCCCAAGAAGTATCAGTAGTACTTGAGTTCCCGCAGCCTGCAAATGCAAAAGTTACAGCCATTACACCTACTAAAAACTTGATTAATGTTTTCTTTTTCATGTTATTTCCATCCCTTCACAAAATAAAATACTTTTGCCCTTCTCTCTATATTGGACAAACAATGTTGAATTTCTTCTACATAGGTATTTTACTTCATAACTTTAATAAAGTAAATCATTAATCAATCAAAATATTTAAAATAAAAAGTATCAAGGTGTAAACTTACAAATTACACTGCAGCACTCTTATGTAAAAATGTAAGAGTTGTAAAAGATTTGTGCAAATAAAAAGTTTATGACAAAGCAAAATTCCAGTTATTATATAATTCAGCCTTAAACAACCAGTGTAACAAGGTCATCTTTTTTATCTATAGTAAAGCTAATTTTTTTCCCTCCATAGGTTAATTCATAATCTCCTAGATAACCTGTTATATTTACCGCTCCATTCTCGTTAGTAACTGTAGTAAATGGTTTACTCCACCATTCATTTTTTATTAAATTGTGTATTTCGTTGTATATTGGTTTGACTCTGTTATCCTTTGTCATAAATCCCGCAGGTGCTCCAAGCCAGAGACCATCTACAAAATCCCACCAGGTTATAGATTCAACATTAGGATTAGAGAACAGTGTTTTATAATGCAACGCTGCTTCTCTGGCCTGACGTTCTTCACCTTCAGGTGTAGATGGCCATTCAGGAATCTGATAATCATTAAGATCATCTATTTCAGGTGGCATGATGTGCCCCGAAACAATTGTATTCTCTGTAAAATGTATAGGCAGTTTAAAGCGTGAAAACCTCTCAAGTATTTCCTCAGTTTTTTCAACACCCCAATAGCCCTGATGCATATGTGACTGAATACCGATGGCATCTATGGGAATACCAGCTTCCAGTAACCCCTCTACCAAAATATCATATGACTCAGATGTATTAAAATCATTAATTAGAAGAGTAGCTTCGGGATTTGATTCTTTGGCAGCTTTAAACACTTCCCTTACCAAATGAAGTCTACCATAATCCTTACAAATTCGTGTTATGCCATTGTCATACTTATCAAATATAGGCATAATAACAACTTCATTGATTACGTCCCATATATTTATCAACCCCTTAAACTCTGTAACTTCCCTGTTGATACGTTCTAGTTGAATCTTCATAATTTCGGTATTGCTCATCTCCATAAGCCACGGCGCTGTCAATGTATGCCAGCACAATGGATGTCCTTTGAGTGTTATCCCTTTTGATACCAGCCACTCTGCTGCCTGTCTTAAACGTTTGGTATCAGGTTGTCCCTTCACCTTCTCAAAATTCCCCCAATAAAAAGGTAGTGTAGCATAATTAAACAAGTCAACAAACTTATTTAATCTATCTCCAACCTTAAATTTTTCTTCACCATCAAATTCATTATTCTTATATGGAAGGGAACTAAACTCTGAACATCCAAATAAGAATTTATGCTTTATTTGCTCAACCTCAACTTCTTGATTCTGAATAATAGTACCATCTGCTCTCATAAGCCTGAGTTCTCTGGTTCCTATTCTATGCTTATGTTTATTCATATTACGTGCTATATTGCTTGAGTTATCAATTTTATTCATATAAATTCTCCTTAAATTTTATTTTTTAGAACTTCCAGCATTCAATCCAACCAAAAAAGAATTTTTATGGAATGAATATACGTTGCTTAGCATAGTGTGGGGTAAATCAAAGTCATTGCGCCTAGATAATTTATGGTATCACATCCAACCTCCTTCCATACCTAAGTGTCAGAAACGATAACTAAAAATATATACCTTCACTTATCCAAGTAATCAGCGAGTTAATAAAATCCAACTAAATTAAAACTACATCTAAACACAGTTCTCAACCTTATTTCCAGTTATCAGCTCTCCACTTCAACTGCCCATTTATCCTGTTAAGATATGACTTTATATCGCACTTATGGAGTTCGTTTACATATTCATCCCAAACTTTCTCAAATTCATCGGGTTTTGTGAGTATCGCTTTGGGCAGGTACTTTACAGCAATATCTTCAAGTTTAATTTTTGCCATGCTTGCAGAAGAACCATCAACAAGATCTATCTGCCATGCTGGATAAGAAACACGGTTTTCGGGAGCTGGGCTAAAGAAATCTGTCCATTTCTTATAACCATAAGCCTTTAGAAACCCTCGATCATAATCTTTTAAGGAATTATAAAACTCTTTTTGTTGAAAGCTTGGAGTACCTGCGTTGCCATCAGAGTATGTGCCTTCAATCTTCGGTCCGTAGTACCAAAGGGTATACGCCTGATTTCCAAGTATCCAAGCATTATCTGTTGAATGTTCTCTCTGTTCCTGATTTCTATAAAATTCACCTTTATCATTCACAAAGTAATCTTCACCTTCGATACCCCAACCAATAATTTTCTGCCATTTTTCGGTTATTAAAGCATCAAAGAACTTAATTACTCTTTTAGGATTTTTGCAATTTTTTGTTAATGCAAAACCGGTATTAACATTTAGGACCTGTTGGTCGTAATAATGATCCTTTGTTTTTTCATCAAACACCAAGGGACACGGAGCATATGTTCTCTCAATTTTATTGTCCGTAATAAGTGCCTTTTCCGCAACGTAGTAGTTCCAATGCTGATCAAACATTCCAAGAACTCTGCCACTTGATAGTTTAGACATGTATTGGTCGTAATTCATAGTAAAAGTTTCAGGGTCTATCAAACCTTTTGAATTAACCTCATTAAGTTTTTTGTAATATCTCTTTGCATAGTCCTTGTCCCAGAAGAAATCTGCAATATTAGTTTTATCATTTACCACTACAATACCATCATTTGGATAACCAACCAGGTACTCAGGAGGGTTCTTCAAACAAAAATTTCTCCAACCATCGGAAAGTATTTCAAAACCTATAGTAGGTTCTCCATAAATTTCAGGATACTTTTGCTTATACTTTTCAATTAAATCAAAATATTGATCAAGAGTTTTAACTTTGGGATATCCAAATTCCTGCAATACTGCTTTCTGTATCCAGAATGCTGAGCCTTCCCATACATTTGCAGTATAATTCCCATAAATTATACCGTAATCAGCCATAACATAGAAATGGTTATCGCTTGTGTCTATAACCTTATTTTTATATTTTTCATAATGTTTTTCAAGATTTGGCGCATTTTCTGCTATCAAATCCTCCAAAGGAATTAAAGCTCCAGCTCCAGTAAATCTGCTAACACTGTCAGAATCGACAGTGACAACATCCGGATAGTCACCAGCGGCTAACATAACTCCTATCTTTTGTGCTTTGTCACCTACTAGGAATTCAAATTTACATGTAACACCGAGTTTTTCTTTAATTAACTTATATATTTTGTTACTGTTAGTTGGTGACTGACCAGGGTCAGAAATGAAAAAGCTGATCTCAATTGGGTCAAGAGCTGCATCAGACGATTCCTGCGATGTTGATATGCCAGCTGAAGCCTTTGAAGTACTAGCTCTTTCTGTGCTTGTAGAAATATTGCAGCCCGAAGTTGTAACACTATTTGCTAACACTACTATCAAAAGAAAAACTAATAAACCTCTCCTACTTCCTAACATTTATTCTCCTCCTCAAAATTTATAAACATATAACATCAATAAGTAAACAATTATATAATATAATCATTACTTACTTTCAATTTACCATACTATAAATTATTCACCAAAAAAGTTAGCTCCTTAATTTGCTTCTAAATTCATTTGGTTTTATCGAGAAATATTTTACAAATTGTTTTAGAAAATTATTATATGAAACATACCCCAGAGAGTATGCAATTTCATGCAACTTGAGATCAGTTTCGGTCAGAATTCTCTTAGCCTCTTCCATTCTGAGTTTATGAAGATATTCTGTGTAACTGCAGCCAAACCATTTGTTTATCTGGCAACCTAAGTATGTTGGATGTATATATAGTTCCCTTGATATCTCCCTGATTGTCAGGTTTCTTTTAAAATTTTGTTGTATATATTCTTCAACTTTTTGTTTATCGGATTTTATATCTTTATTTATTAGGCTATGTGCATATGTGCAAAAATTTATTGCATACTGTTCTATAAGTTTTTCTATTTGGTTAATGGGCAAACTTTTATCTAATAATTTACTTATATTAGGTATTTCAGGTATTTTATCAATAACTCCTCCCATATTACTGATAATTGAGAAACTATTAAATATAACATTCGTCAGATATATTTCAATAATTTCAGGCGCAATAAATGAACTTCTAAACACGTTAAAATTGGAATTAATCGATTTAATAATATTATTTTGGTCAAGGCTTTCAAATGCACTTAATAATTCAATATTTTTGATTTCGTTAAAGTCATAGTTAATTGTCTGGTTTATTATATCTCTATAATTCAATATATTTCCACTAGGGCTGAAAAACCTGTACTCTAATGCCTTTTCAGCTTCCTTCATTGAGTATAAAAGAAGACTGAGTTCTTGAACTGGATTTCCAATTGCTAGGTAAAACTCTCCTTTAAACAGTTCTGATAACCCTGGAATTATATAGGAAGCTAATTCATTCGGGGTTTTTTGTCCAATACTGGCCAAAACAAGTCTATAAGAACCACCATTTTCAAATATAGGATATACATAAAAATCTTTAATTTGTAAATCATCAATAGACTGTTTCAATCTTTCAAAATATTTTAACTCCATCGAATCAACCACGGAGGAACCTTCTATAGTTGTACTCTCGAGTCCTACATCCAGGATTGCATACGACCATAACGTTTTACCTGAAACAAATTCTACATCCAGATTTTCTATCAGGCTATCCTCAGTAATGGATTCATTTAAATACATGTCAAACAAAATCCCAACATCAACCTCTGAACATTCACAGCGAATTTTCTTATATTCATTACTTTTCACTAATTCTGGAATTATCTTTAAAAGTACTTCAGAAAATTCATCCTTAAAAATAGGTTTCAGGAGATAATGCTGTATGCCATACTGCATCGCAATTTTTGCGTATTTAAATTCATCATAACTACTTACAATAATAAACATTGGACCACAAAAATCAGGATTTGATTTTACACGTTTCACCAGTTCTAACCCATCCATGAGAGGCATCTTAATATCTGTAATAACAAGGTCAGGATGTAACTCTTCGATAAGTTTTAATGCCTTTTCACCATTTCCGCATTCTCCACAAATAGAAAAGCCCAACTTCTCCCAGTCAGCTGCTATTTTAAGGGCTTCTAAAGCCATAGGTTCATCATCTACAAGTAAAACTTTTAACATAGACATAGCCTCTCTCCTTCCAAAACAAGTACACTCTTACACAATTTCTAATCCCGTTGGGTTATGAAGATTTTCAATAGGTATTACAAAATAAACTTTTGTACCTTGCATTGGGCTACTTTCAATATTAAATGACACCTTATTTCCATAATACAACTTCAACCTTCTATATACATTTCGTATTCCTATATGTGTATTTATCTCTGTTTCACTGGTTATGCCTTTAAGAACCTCTTCAAGTCTAAAACTATCCATTCCTGTTCCATTGTCTTCTACACAAACTTTAAGGCCTATGTCAGATATTGTTATACTAATACTAATTTTCCCTAAGCCTACGATTGCCTGTGTTCCGTGTTTACAAGCATTTTCAACTAAAGGCTGCAAACTCATTTTCGGTATTTTAAAAGAAGTTAATCCTTCATCTATTGATATAGAATAATCCATTTTACCGCAGAAACGGAATTTCTCAATTTTTAAATACATTTCTGTAAATTCCAACTCTTCTTCAATAGTAACCATATCATCTTTCCAGCTAAGAAGTCTCCTGAGTGTTTTGGACAGGTACTTTAGCACATCAATTATTTCAGTGTAATTATTTTTCACACATATTACCAATAGCGCATTAAGTGTATTAAACAAAAAATGTGGATTCATCTGACTTTGGAGAAAATTAATTTCGGCACGCACCCGTTCTAATTCAAGATTTTTTTTCTGAAGTTCGAGCTTATATACATCATTTATCAAAGCGCTTATCTTGGATGCCATAAAATTAAAGTTTCGTATAACGACTCCAATTTCATCTTTCCCTTCATTTATTTCAATCAAATTAAACTGCCCTTCATGAAACTTAAGCATGTGCTTAGAAAGTTTTTTCAATCTGTAATTATATGAATGAACTATTATGAAAATTAACAATGATGATATAAAAATACTTGCAATAGCAAAGGTAAGCGCCGATTTAAGTGTTTCAGCAACCGATTTAGAAAGGCGCTCACTATTAGCTATCCCTATCAGTCTCCAACCCATAAAATACCTGGATTTTCCCAAAGTAGACTGAAGTACTATGTTATCATTTTTAAGTATGCCTTGATCAAATTTTTTAAACGCGTTTTTTCCATCGATATCATAGGCATCATTTGTTGAGCATACTATATTGTTCTCAGGGTCAACAAGGAATAAGTTCAGATAATCTTTTTCTCTCTTTAATATACTTGATAATTGATCCAAATCAACATCTATTTTAAGAATTTTCTCCCTATAACCCAGTATAGGATCCTGAGTAGAATTTTTCAATATGCTCAGGTACTGGATCTGCCTCCTTGGAAGGCTATTGGTTTGTCCGATGTATGTTTTGATAAGTACTCTTTCTTTTGATTTAGATGCCTCTTGATACCAAGAAGTTTTTTTTACATTTTCGTTTGTATAAAAGTAAGTTCCGCCGGTCTCGATTGTCGGGTTATCTACATATAATCCAATATTACCAATAAAATTGTAAGCCGAGGTGTACATAATAAGTCTATCTCTTAGCAAACTATCATAAATATTATAATATTCAATATTATTTGAAAAATTCGTGTCCAGCAAATTAAATAGGGCTGTGTCGGTAGATATTGAATGGCTCACAGCAATACAACCTTCAATCATTGTATTTATATCAACCCTCGTCCTATCCATTGATATCTGATAGTTATTATTTTCTCTATCACGTACTATTTCCGAGAATCTATTGAGGAAAACTGCGTTGATTATAATTATTGGGACTAAAAGGCATACAACATAAATTAATAAAAATTTAAAATTTAACGGTATATCATTTACTTTATTAAAAAATATTCTTTTTAGCCTCATCCAACTTCTCCTCAAGACAGATTTATTCAGTTTTAAACGCAGATGGTGGTAAATTTGCAATCGACTTAAACTTACTCAAAAAATACTTGGGATCATTAAAGCCTACTGCCTTTGATACTTCAGTAATTTTCATATCAGTTCGGCTAAGAAGTTTCTTTGCCTCTTCAATCCTCACATAATTCAGATATTCATTGAACTGCATACCAGTGGCTTTTTTAAATACTTGTCCAAGGTAAATAGGATTCATATAAAATTCCTGTGCAACATTTTTAAGCTTTATCTCCTTAAAATAGTTCTGTTGTATATAATCCTTAATTTCGCAAATAATAAGTTGAGAAGAAGAGCATTTGGAGCTTTCTATAAGAGCAGCAGCATGCTGGCATTCCCTAAGAAAAGCAGCCTGCAATTCATTGATTGTCAGCTGTTCCATACACTTGTCAAATATCAAGGCGGTGTCTAAAAAGTTTTTAAGATTGACATTGAGATCTATAAGCAGCTTTACTATTTCTAATAAAAAGCTTTTTAGCGCCGATATAATTATGGAGGGAGAAATAAGTGTCTCTTCAAAATATTCAAATATTTCCTTGACTATTTGATCTATTTCGCTAACATTATTTGCCCTTATGTGTATAAGTAAAGACTTAATTCTTTCAACATCTACGTTATTGCTAAATTTTAGATCTTTAACATCATTGAAATAGATAACCTTTCCTTCACCAAGATAAAATCTGAATTCTAGAGTAAAAGCTGCTAATTCGCAAATTTTACCAACTGATTCCGGACCGGTTTCATTATTACTTACAGAAAGTGTTGCTTCGCAGAGCAAACTGCTTTTTATTTTAGATAATAGTCTATTGGCAAATTCTTCTATATTTGCAGTAAACGCCATCTTTCCACAAGTTATAATTCCTATTCTGTCGTTATCATCCTGAAAAACGTTAAATTGAAAGATTGATCCTACTTCCTCTTCTAATATCTGCCTTACTTGTTTTTTTGTGTCATTTAGATCCTTTTCAGGGTTAGGATTTTGATTTTTAGATATTTCAATTAGCAGGCAACGTATCTCGTCTTGTTTACCTATACCAAGTAGTAGACCCACCCTACTAATAAGTGATTCTTTTTTCTCACCAGATATTAATCGCCTTATGCATTGATTTGTAACAAACGCAATCTGCCTATTTGTATTTTGTAATCTATTTCGCTCTTCCTTTATTTCTATAGACAGTTTTGATATAACTGCACTAATTTCCTCATCATCCAGAGGCTTTAACAAGTAATGTCTTGTATTGTAGTTCATGGCCTTCTTTGCATAAGAGAAATCATCATATCCACTTAATATAACAAACTTAGCTATTGAATTCAGTTTCTCATAGCTCTGTTTTATTAATTCTAGACCATCCATTCCCGGCATTTTAATATCTGTTATTACAAGATCAGGATTACACATTTTTACTAACTCAAGTGCATCTATTCCATTTGAGGCCTCTCCGCAGATAACAAAGCCATTTGCAGCCCAATTGACCATCACCCTAAGACCTTCTAAAACGTAAGGTTCATCATCTACAAGTAAAACCTTCAGCATAATACCTCCCTAATCAGACAATTCTTCCTCTTATATAAATACCTGTATAGGGTTATTATACTTCTCAGCCTTAACTTGGTAAAGAACTTATTTTTATTTTTAGAGCTACTTGACAAAATAATTAACAAAGGAATGTATAGGTTTCCCCATACATTCCTTGTCAACAGTTTTAACTATTATCTTATTTTATATTATTTCTTACTTGCTATGTATGCATCAATCTGTTTCTGTGCTTCGTCTATAACTTTCTGCATACCAGCAGCTTCCATAGCTTTCTTAGCTTTTGGATAGTTTTTATCAAAATCTGCAACACCATCATTCATAGGTTCTACGTATGTTCTACCAACATTTGCAAGTGTAGCTATTTCGTTCTTTACATTAGTCTGGTCAAAAGTCCAACCTAATGTTTCCATAGGTTTTCCAGAATCATTGAATTTCTGCATCTTATCCCACTTGTCTGTAGCTTCGTTAGCCCATAGGTAATCAAGGAACTGGCTTCCGCCCATTGCCCACTGTGCAAGACCTGTATATCCTGAAGTTTCTGCAGTTACACCATCTGCGTAATCGATCTGATTTTCACCAATCTTCTTGTAATGTTTGCCTTCAATACCCCAATCAAGTAGGTTCTTGAGCTGTTTGTCCTTAAATAGGAGGTTCAAGAACATCATTGCTCTTGCTGGATCCTTTGATGTTCTAGAAATAGCCAGCATTGAGTTAGTTAATTCACCTGTTCCAACGTAATACTGCTTTCCTTGATATGCATTAACTTGAATTAATTTCAAACCTAATTGAGCTTCCATTTCAGAATCTTTACCAGGTTTTAATTGCTCACCCCACATGAATGCTTTTTTAGCCTTTTTAACAGGCACACTATCCATAAGAGTACCAGCGTCTTTATTGATAAGACCTTTTTTATACCAGTCATTAGACAATTTTATTTGTTTGCTAAATTCTTCATCCTCTAAAACATTTATTACTTTGATATCTTTACTATCGGTCTTTTTATATCCTACATAATTAGTATTGTCAATAAATCTATCAAATAAATCCTGTGTAAAGTAACCAACATTGTCACCTCTAGAAGTAACAAATGGTACTATACCTGGTTCATTATCCTTTATTGTTTGAAGGAATGGTTCAAAATCAGCTGGTTCTTTAACATTTGAAAAGTCCATTTTATACTTATCAGCTAATTCCTTATTTACAAGTACACCGCCAACACCGAACATATCTTTTCCAGTTGGAATACCATAAAGCTTTCCATTTACAATAGGAGCCTTCAAATAAGCTGGATTAATGTTTGCTTTTATATCTTGACCATATTTTTCGAGTAACTCATCTAACGGAATCCATGCTTTTTGTGCTACAAAGTTTGTAAAACCATACCATGCTGGTGAAAACATTGTATCAACCTTATCTCCTGATGCTACAATAAGCCTCTGCTTATCCTGATAGCTATCCCACCAGAAGTAGTTAAGCTTAATAGTTGCATTGATCTTTTCCTTCAAGATCTTGTTTACTTCGTCCTGTACTAAAGGTAAATCTTTACACTGTGGAGCTAGAAAGTAACAATTCAACTCGTATGGTTCTAGTGTTGATGGATCAACATCACCTGAAGCCGTAGTTTCAGCTGCTACTGTAGAACTAGCCGCCGAGCTAACTGCTGCTGTTGAAGCAGTTGAAGCTGTTGAATCACTTGATGCTCCGCAGCCTGTAAGAGCTACGCTTGCAATCATAGATATAACCAACATAAGACTACCTAGTTTTTTCATTTTCATCGTTCTAATCCTCCTATATTTTATTTATATTTGATTAGTATCTATAAGTATAACTTCACTCACAGGTACTACAATCAACATAATCATACAACTTGGACTTAGCCCTTTACTGCTCCGATCGTCAATCCTTTGATAAAATATTTCTGGAAGAACGGATAAGCAAATATAATAGGTCCTATACCAATAATTGCCATTGCCATACGCAATGTTTCACTTGGCAATTTTGCAAGTTCTGACGAAGTACCACTTACAGCAGCAGCATGTGAAGATGTTAAATACTCAACCGTTCTGAGTGTCTGGTACATCGCATACTGAATATTATAAAGCTTGGCATCATTTATGTATAGCAAGGGCAGGTACCAGTCATTCCAGTATGCGAGCACTTGAAAAAGACTGATTGTAGCAATAACCGGCTTAGATAGCGGTATAACAATACTTATAAACGTCCTTGACTCACTTGCACCATCAATTCTAGCTGACTCGAGAATTGAATCAGGCAAATTAAGTGTAAAGAATGTTTTTACTATAAGTACATTAAATGCAGAACAAAGCATTGGAATTACAAGCATCATAACGTTGTCTGTCATGTGGAAATACTTTGTCCACATTATATACCATGGCACGACTCCACCATTGAAAAGCATTGTAAAAAATATGAAAAAAGAAAAGAAATTCTTATATTTAAAGCTTTTTCTAGACAGTGGATATGCATACAACATTATCATTAATAAACTTAGAATAGTACCGACTATACATACTCCTATCGTAATACCATATGCCCTTATTATTTTTGATGGATCAGCGAAAAGATATTCATAAGTATAGGTAGAAATTTCAGTTGGGAAGAAAGAATACCCGTTTTCTACCAACGAATTTTCACTTGTTATTGATACCATTAAAACCAAAATCAATGGTGCTATACAGGCAACACAATAACAACAAAATAAGACATTAAAGATAAAGTTCGTTGGTCTTGATATAGAATTTGAACTATAAGACTTTTTACTCATAATAACCTCCAGTTTTTAGCTAAAGAACTTAGTCTAATCAGAATATTTTATTTTCAGGGCTTACTTTTCCTATAAACCAGTTAGCAGCTAACACAGTAAAGAAACCAACCACTGATTGATAAAAACCTGCTGCTGACGACATTCCCAAATCACCATTAAAAATCAATGCATTATATATGTATGTATCCAGAACGCCAGTTGTATCATTCAACAAGCCTTGTTGTCTTGGCACTTGATAAAACAAACCAAAATCAGATCTAAATACATTACCTAATGCCAAAAGGGTTGTAACTACCATCAGCGGTACTAGGAAAGGAATAGTTATACTTTTGACTTGTTGAAACTTGCTTGCTCCGTCAAGGACTGCAGCTTCATAAAACTCCTGATCTATACCGGTAATACCAGCTAAGTATATAACAATAGAATAGCCTATTACCTTCCAGGTATTAACAATAGGTAATATAAAAATCCAGTACTTAGGTTCAGCATACCAATCTATTCCCGCAATATTAAGTAAAGGAGCAATACTTTTGTTGTATAATCCATCAGGACATAGTACTGCATATACAAGGTACGCTACGATTACCCATGACAAGAAGTATGGTAGAAAAATCACTGATTGATAAACTTTACTTGCCACTTGGTTTCTAAGTTCATTAAGCACAATAGCAACTGTAACTGCAACAACCAAACCAATTACTATAAACACTAAATTATATCCAATAGTATTACGAGTTATTACCCAAGCATCAGATGTCTTGAATAAGAATTGAAAATTATCTAAACCACACCATGGACTTTTAAGAAAACCATCTTCATAATTGAAGTTCTTAAATGCAATAATTGCGCCAAACATTGGCACATAATAGTTGATGAAAATGTAAATAAATGCTGGCATCATCATTAAAAATAAAGCCTTGTTAACTTTTAACTCATTCAGAAACCCAGAACGGCTTCGTATTTTAGAACTTGGGCTTGTTGCTAATTTTATCTCCGTCATTATTTAGTACTCCTTTACATATGAATATTATTATATCGCCCATCTTTTTTATATTACTTATATTTCATAAGCAACCTAACTAAATCTCTATTTAATTATCATTTTTTATTAGGAAATCTTCAATTTGTCAAAATAAAGATTGACCACCTAAAAAGTTTAGTAGTTAATAAAAAAGTTCCTTTTGTGAAAGTCAAATTTTTTAATTAATTTAGTAGTTTCATTTCGTTTTTTAGGATATGTTTAGTTTCGATTGCATAGATTTTATAGTAGTGCCTTTAGTATTACTAATTTAGAGGGGTGAAATTTTTTGGTTAAATTAATAAACATAAATAAGAATATACTCAAACTCCTAATTGTCTTTGTCCTAATAGTATCCTTGCTTGCAGGGTCTACAATTGCTACTTATAAATACAATTCTACACAAACTATCACAGTATCAAC
The DNA here is from genome assembly GCA_023391425.1 of Bacillota bacterium. GTDB lineage: Bacteria > Bacillota > Clostridia > Acetivibrionales > DSM-1351 > Ruminiclostridium. The sequence goes on from JAEWAX010000158.1 coordinate 96,730, forward strand.
TGACCCAACAACTGATAAGAAATATATAAAATGGGTTGAATTCAATGTAACTGATTCCGTAATGGAAAAAGCACTTAGCTTAGATGTGAAATCACATACTAAAAATGTCCAACTCCATTGGGTAGAGTTATTAGCCTATCTTGCAACAAAATATGGTGGGAACTTCAGTAAATATAAGTCGAAGGATATGGACACACTGGTTGCAAAGCTAAATAAAGGCGAAACCATGGAGCAATTAACAGCTAATATGAAGTATTATAATTATTATTATGAAGCTTATAATGCTATACTTGGGAATTTTGTTGGTGAGTATGACATTCAAGTAAAAGACCCTAATAATGGCGAGAATAAACAATGGGAGAAGAAATATGGTCTCAAGGCATTCTCTCCAATTGCAAGAGGATATAGTTTCAGCCACTATGATGATTTCGGTACTGGGCGCTCCTTTGGATATGCTCGAAAACATTTAGGCAATGACCTAATGGGTTCTATTGGAACACCAATAATGGCGGTTGAATCAGGAATTGTCGAGGTAATGGGTTGGAATATGTATGGTGGTTGGAGAATAGGTATCAGAAGCTTCGATCAAAAAAGATATTATTACTATGCACATTTGCGAAAAGATAGGCCCTTCCACTCAGATCTATATGAAGGTAAAATTGTCAAAGCTGGTGATGTTATAGGCTATCTAGGCATGACAGGATATAGCACTCGTGAAAATGTAAATAACATCACAACACCACATCTCCACTTTGGAATGCAGATTATTTTTGACGAATCTCAGAAGGAAGGCATCAATGAGATATGGATTGATGTATATAACATTGTTAACCTTCTACAAAAGAACCGTTCTGCTGTTATCAAAGATGAAGAAACTCGTGATTACTACAGAGTTTACGATATATGTGAGCCCAATAGTGGTTATGATTTTTAATCAAAACTTTCTTTTATTTGAGGTGTTATCATGATTATTTTGCTAAATCGTAAAGCATTAAAATATATTTCACTTGTAATAACGATACTATTTATTTTTAGTATTTCCATTGTTTTAGTATTAGTAATTCCAACAGATGCCCTTATTGATATGAATCCTGCTGAAATCCCTAATGAGAGTATTACAGTTCCGATAGTTATGTATCACAGTGTTCTAGTAACTTCTAGGGAAATGGGTAAGTATGTGATTACTCCTACGGAGTTTGAAAATGATTGTAAGTACTTAAAGAATCATGGCTATAGCGCAATTACGATGACAGAACTCATAAATTATGTTTATAATGATGCTGAGCTTCCACTAAAGCCTGTCATTATTACTTTCGACGATGGTAATTTGAACAATTATATTTATTGTAAACCCATACTACAAAAATACGAAATGAAAGGAGTAATATCAGTTATCGGCAGTTATTCTGAATCATTTTCAAAATCTCCGCCTCCTACTAATGATCCCAACTATGCTCATGTATCATGGGATCAAATAAAGGAAATGAGTGATTCAGGTTATTTTGAAATACAAAACCATACCTATAGCCTTCATTCTATAACCAAAAGAAGAAATGGAGCCAAACGAAACAAAGGTGAATCAGCAGAGCATTATAAGAATATGCTTACCTCTGATATAGTTAAGCTTCAAAATAAATTGACTGAAGTAACTGGTATCACTCCAAATACCTTTACATATCCGTATGGAGCAATTAGTAAAGATTCAAAAGAGATACTAAAAGAATTGGGGTTTAAGGCATCATTATCCTGCACTGAAGGTGTTAATATTATTAATAAAAACAAACCTGATGTACTTTTTGGTCTTAGACGAAATAATCGCCCACACGGGATATCCACTCAAACTTTTTTCAAAAAAATATGTCCGTAGATTTTACTTTCTCTTTTAAAAGTGTATAATAGTTGAAGTTGATAAACGAGTTCTTGGGTTCAGTGGAGGTGTTCTTGCTCTGCTGAACCTTATAAATCGCAATCCAGGGTCATAGTGCTGCTTATCCCTCACTTATAAAAGTTGGGGTATTAGCGGCAGTAGACATCGGACAAACTATTACTAGGAGACAAAATTATGAGTATATTTGAGGCACTAATGCTTTTGAGTTTTGGAGCGGCCTGGCCTATTCAGCTGTATAAGTCCTATGTATCTAGGAAGACAGCAGGTAAAAGCATTGCATTTTCTTATGTCGTTATATTTGGTTACTTAGCAGGTATTACACATAAGATAGTATATAGTAGGGATATTGTTATGGCACTATATATCATTAACCTCATTATGGTATCAATTGATGTATATCTGTACTATAGAAACAAAGGGATTGAAAAAAAAGAAGAAAACAAATCATAGTTTCAAGATAAAACACTGTAAACGCCTTATTTTACAGTGTTTTTTGATTTTAAGCAATTCAACATCTCTATTTCAATAACACTTTCATTTTTTATAATGTCTTGGTTCAAAAGTAATTTTTTCGGTTGTAGAAAAATTCACTTACCTCAGCGACGTTTCAACGAGGCGTCAAAATATGCTTGCCGCCTGAAAACCGAAACGGTACCCGCCACTTGTAGAAGTGGGGGGATATCTTACGCCTCGTTATATTTTAATATTCTTTAACCAATTCACTATCACATCTATATACTATATTAAGGATAAATGAAGTCATTGACATGAAATATCTCCTATTGAAAGTTATTATTTATTTACCTAAGGATTTTTAGCTTTCTTTATAAGAATAGGAGAATAAGTGAGATAATGCGCCTTAGTAAAGCTATAATAAGGAGGTGTTTTAGCTGACATACATAGTAGAAATTAAAAATATAGGCATGAACTATCAATCACCGAATGGTGAAATTCCAGCCATAGCTGATATAAATTTAGATATATCAAAAGGTGAGTTTATATGTATTGTAGGGCCCAGTGGATGCGGTAAATCCACTCTTCTGTCTATTATTGCTGGTCTGCTCAAGCCCTCTTATGGCAGTATAATAATACACGGAAACTATGTTACTGACACTAGCATGGAAGTTGGATATATGCTTCAAAAGGATTACCTTTTAGAATGGAGAACAATCCTTCAGAACGTTATGCTTGGTTTAGAGATAAGAAAAAATCTAAGTAGCGAAAGCAAGGAATATGTATATCAGCTTTTAGAAACCTACGGACTGTACGAGTTTAAGGACAAATACCCCTCACAGTTGTCAGGTGGTATGCGCCAACGGGCAGCATTGATAAGAACACTTGCTTTAAAGCCTGACATACTCCTTCTCGATGAAGCCTTTTCCGCATTGGATTATCAAACAAGGTTGGCAGTAGCAGATGATATATACACGATAATAAAAAAAGAAAATAAGACTGCAATACTGGTTACTCATGATATATCTGAAAGTATCAGCATGGCTGACAGGGTTGTAGTTTTAACAAAAAGGCCTGCCTATATCAAGAGCATACATACCATTGAGTTAACTTGTGGAATGAGAACCCCTTTTAGCAGTCGTGAAGCTCCTGAATTCAGGTATTACTTCAATACTATTTGGAAGGAGCTTGATGTACATGTCTAAGTTAACTCAAATAAATATTTCAAAAGAAAGACTTGAATATTTGAAAGCTAGAAAATTTAAGAAAGTATCTATTACATTAACACAAATTTTAATACTAATTGTTTTTATTACACAATGGGAGATTTGTGCCAGACTGCATATTATTGACTCTTTTATAATGAGTCAACCATCTAGAATAGTAAATACAATAATCAATTTATATAATGAAGGTCAATTATTTCAGCATATAATAATTACCTGCTGGGAGACTATTGTAGGATTTATATCTGGAACCATTGCTGGAACAATAATTGCAGTCATACTATGGTGGTCAGAATTTCTATCAAAAGTATTAGAACCTTATTTAGTTGTTTTGAATAGCTTACCTAAAATAGCCTTAGGTCCTATATTTATTGTTTGGTTTGGTGCTGGAACAACATCAATAATTGTCATTGCCATAGCCATATCTCTGATTGTTACAATTTTAGAGGTATTAAATGGGTTTTTAGCTACTGACGAGGAACAAATAAAACTGGTAAAAACCTTCGGTGCTAATAGGTTGCAAACCTTTACAAAGATTGTTTTTCCTGCAAATCTCCCAGTTATAATTAACTCGTTAAAAATAAATGTAGGTTTATCGTGGGTAGGCGTAATTGTGGGTGAATTTCTCGTATCAAAATCCGGTCTTGGATATCTAATAGTGTACGGGGGGCAGGTTTTTCAGCTCGACTTAGTAATGGCCAGCGTAGTAATTCTATGCATTGCTGCTGGTTTAATGTACAAAGCTGTTGTCATACTGCAAAGAATACTCGTAAAGAAGACTTAGTTCAGATGGTTTTTTCTGAACTTAGTCGCCCTTATTTCGAGCTTGGAGATACTTAGCTCATGCTCAAAGAGCAGGAGGTTAGTATCTCCGCAAAGATAAAGAAGACTTAGTTCAGATGGTTTTTCTAAATTATTCTGTAACTGTAAGTTAAAAATATTGAACGCTACATTAGCTGTTCATTTACATAGATTTTTAAGAAGACTTTGTTAAATGTTTTTTGAGTTTAACCGTTATCTGTCTTAGGGAGGGATCTTGATGAAAAAATTATGTCTTGTCCTATTAATACTATTTTGCACAACTTTCATATTTAGTGCATGTGGAACTAATAATGAGATGACAACATTAAAACTAAGTGAAGTAACTCATTCTGTTTTCTATGCACCTCAATATGTTGCAATTAACAAAGGATTTTTTAAAGATGTTGGACTTAATGTTGAACTTCAAAACGGTCAAGGTGCTGATAAAGTTATGACTGCTGTATTGTCCGAACAATGTGATATCGGATTTGCTGGGCCAGAAGCAAGCATCTATGTCTACAACGAAGGTAAAGAGGACTATTCTGTAGTTTTTGCACAGCTTACAAAAAGAGATGGCTCGTTTCTTGTTGGAAAGAAACCTGATACCAATTTTAGTTGGAGTAGCTTAGAGGGTAAAGACATAATCGGTGGAAGAAAAGGCGGCGTACCTGAAATGACATTGGAATACGTATTAGCCAAAAACGGTTTGACACCAGGAGTAAATGTTAATGTTGATACTAGTATACAATTCGCTTTAATGGCTGGTGCTTTTACTGGCGGTAAGGGTGAGTACGTTACATTATTCGAGCCTACTGCATCTATGCTTGAAAAAGAAGGTAAAGGTTACATATTAGCTTCTGTTGGTCAGGAAAGCGGTGAAATCCCCTATACGGCATATTTTGCTAAAAAGAGCTATATAGACAAAAACAAAGATGTTATTCAGAAATTTACCGAAGCTCTATACAAAGGGCAGAAATGGGTTGACACACACACTCCTAAAGAAATTGCAGAAGCTATAAAGTCATCATTCCCTGATACTGATTTAGCAATCCTTGAAACAGTAGCAAAGAGATATCAAGACATTGACGCTTGGTGCGAAGACCCTGTAATGAAAGAAAGTTCCTTTGAATTACTCCAAACAGTTATGGACAAAGCTGGTCAGCTAAAGCAAAAGGCACCATATGAAAAGGTCGTTGATACAACCTACGCTAAGAAGGCAATGCATAGTATCGACCCTTGATGATGCTATTCATGACTTTCTATTCGCCTTGCAAGTAAGTTGTGATTTGAACCGTGGAATACAAGTAATTGTAAATGGACAAAATGTTGCTGAATTGAGTGATGGATTAAATGGAGAACCTTATACCGAAGATGGATGGTATGCCAGATATAGTAGTTTTGGCGAAAATGGCGAAAAGTAAAAATAAGGCATAATTAGAACTTTTATCATTCTATGATTTAACTTACGATAATGAACTAGATATCTTAACAAAAAATTGGATATACCCTAAATCAGTACCGCATTATTAAGCAATGAAAATGCGGTTTTTTACTGCCCATTTTAGGACGCAATTTGAATAAAAAGCGGTGCAATTAAAAGAAAAAATGTTCTTTGATAATTGAATAATGCGGTATTAGGTTGAAACAGTATCCTATTGACTTGACCATATTCCAGATGTGGTATAAAATGTAACAAGTTTTAATGTTAATTCTGATTTGTTGGAGATTGAAATGCAAAGATTATAATAGAATGCTGTTCTTATGGAGGTATTATGATGAATTTTAATGTAATTCTTTTTAATGAGTTTGAGACATTAGATGTTTTTGGTCCAATTGAAGTAATTGGAAAGTTGGAAAAGTTTTATAAGGTTGAGTATTATTCTGAAAAGGGAGGTATTATTAGAAGCAGTCAAAATGTTAGAGTGGAAACATTATCTATATCAGATATAAAACAAACTGATGTACTACTAATTCCAGGTGGCTTCGGAACCAGAAATGAGGTAAATAACCAACAATTAATTGAATATTTAAAAGAATTATCTATAAGTGCCAAGTTTGTCTTAACAGTGTGTACAGGTTCAGCATTATTGGCTAAAACAGGAGTATTAAAAAACATTAAGGCCACTTCAAATAAGATGGCATTTGATTGGGTTGTTGAACAGAATAAAGAAGTTAAATGGATAAGAAAAGCCAGATGGGTTAGTGATAGTAAATACTACACTTCTTCAGGTGTATCAGCAGGTATTGATATGACTTTAGGCTTTGTCAGTGACATGATGGGAATAGAAGTTGCAGAAAAAATATCAAAGGGTATAGAATATATCTGGAATAAAGATAAAGATAACGATATGTTTTGTTAAAGAACTAGTATAGTTCACATTCTTTAATAACAAGAATCAATCACTACCGCATATTCAATTAAGAAAATGCGTTTTTTTGTTGCCCGCTTTCGGGCTCAAAATATATAAAAAATGCGAACTAACCAATTTTGTATTTTGTTTATAATACTATTCTCTATAAACGACTTCAAAATCTTCAAATACTATTAACATTTCTTCATCAAATTCATATCCTAATTCTTTTCCCTCTCCCTCAAAAAAAGAAATATGACCTTTTTGCCATGTGTCCAAACACTCATCTTCGCCTTCACGTTTACATATATCATAAGTCATGTCTTTAAAGGGAAGAATTGTAACAGTTGATGTTTCTATTATACATCTTGGTGTTCCCTTCCAATCTGTTACAATGCTAAGGTCTCCAGTTTCTGGCATCTTCAAGCCTTTTATTTTGAAGGATTTATAACTGCTGGATGTTGCCCGTTTTGTTCCTTCAAGTACCAATCTCAATAACTCATTCGCCCAATATTCCGTAAAATGGAAATGAAATACTTCCAAATACTTAGTATCCCTATCTCTTCCAGTATTATCTAAGAACGTATTCCAAAACATATCTATTTCATTCATGACTTTTAACCCTTCTTTTCCGATTATTAGATTCAATACGGCTTTTATAAATATTCTTTAGCTCGTTTTATTAAACTGTTATGTACTTTATTACTACAGAACCTGCGAGCTTTCATTACTCCATAATTTATGAACCATAGGTTATCCCATTATCTGATTTCCTTTTTCTAATCAAAAGATTTAACACAAACATAAAGTAGCCTATTGCTAACAATGTTAAATATACAATGACTCCCACTAAAATGGAACAAGCCGTAGATTGTCTCATTTATTAGAGCTTCTACAAAAAAAACACTTCAATTTATACTACCCTCATAATATTGTATCTCATATTCCATAGCATTCTGATTAAACACTTCAATATTTTCCTTAATCGGTGTTATAACTTGAATATTGCCTTCTACTTTTTTCAGAATTGATAAAATTTCTAAAAACTCGAAAAACAATTTGTCTTCACTAAAAATTTTTATCTGAAAATCGAAAACAACCTTTAGCGGCTTAACAAATATCAACCCCTGAATGGCGTTTTTTAGTGACATAATGCAAGATGCATTGAAAAATTCCTTTATAGTTATTACAAACGTACCATTTTTATTCTCTACGATAAATTCTTTTGGTATTGCTTTAGCCTTAGTCTCCTCCATTGGCATTGTACTCGAACTAAATGTATTATCACTTGGAGTTTTTTCTGATAACACAGAATTGATAACATCGTCCAGCTTATTTTCATCAATAGGCTTAAGAACATAGTTTTTAGCACCATTTTGCATAGCTTCAATAACCATCATTTTCTGGGCTAAAGAGCTTATCATAATAACTTTAGCGTTAGGATATTTGTATGTAATTTGTTTAACTGCCGCTATCCCATCAATATTTGGCATATTAATGTCCATTGTAACTAAGTCAGGTATAAATCTTTCATAAGCATGTATAGCCTGAATACCGTCGGACGCCTCTCCTATTACCTTATGACCAAGCCTTTCTAGTAGCTCCTGCAATTTCTTTCTCATTACAAATGAATCATCAACAACAAGTATTCTTGCCATAATATTTTCATCCTTTCAATAAAAGTATAATTTCTAAATCACCATCCACGGTACTGATTACTCCCTTAATAACCTTTGAATTCATATATTTTAAGCTTGCTTGAACGCAAATCAAACTAAACGTATCATCTATAATTAATCTTTCTCCGCAACTAAGTAATTCAAAAGACCTGCCAAGCATAATGTTACTAAATTCACGAACACAATCCTCATTTATCTCATCGTTAGCCTCCTGAGTATATTCTTCTCCCAAGAAATATCTTGCCAACTTTAAGCCTAGAGGCTGTTGAACGCTAATTGCAATAAAACCCGAAAATGCTCCCCTTATTTCTAAAAAGCTGTTATACTTTCCTAAATCTATTTGTAAACCCTCTTCATTTTGTATTTTAGTATTCATTATATTTGTTAATATATTATCCTGCAAAAAGTTAGTACTAGCTTTGACAATTGTAGTTATTATCTCATTTTCATCCACCAGATTTATTTGAGCTTGATTTTTACAAGGAAGGTAGAATTTAAACGTAGTACCTTGATTTTGCTCAGTGAGAGTCATCATATGTCCATCAATTTTATCTAGTTGCAATTTCACCTCAGCCATGCCTTCTCCACGCCCAGCTACCATATTTACTGCCTCACAAACAGTAATTCCATCCACACATATCAGTTCTAATACCTTTGAACTATCCCAAGCATTTATTTCCTTTTCGGAACCATACCCCTTGAGCACTGCTATTTTACGAAGCTTATCCAAATCAATTCCTTTACCATCATCTGATATTTCAATTAATATCGTATCATCATTTTTCTCTATTTTGCAATTTACTTTTCCAACCACATCCTTACCCACTTCCAATCGTTCCTCTGGAAGCTCAATCCCATGGAAAGCCATATTTCTAAACACATTAACCAGTGATTTAATAAATGGCCTATAGTATTTGTAATCCACCTTAAAATCTTCTCCCTCTACTTCAAAAGGCTCAATACACTTTTCTAACTGACCTGCCAAAGAAACTGTATAGTGGGAAAATGGATTTAGCATATTTTTAAGCTGCACATTTCAAGTTCCTTAAATTCATGAACTATTGCAGGATATTTGCTTGGAGGAACTGTAGCCAAAACCTTTGATTTGATTTCATTTAGCTTTTCAGAGCTAATTTGAATTTGATTAGCACTACTTAAGAAATCGTCTCCTAATGTATTTGTTAATATATATATATCTTCATCTATATATGATAGTATATTTTTGTTTTCAATATAGTTTTTTAATTGAGATAAATCATATATTTTTCCAGAATCGTTTATTTGGTATAGTTCTGTTTCGATATTATGCAGCTGTTTTGTAGTATTTACCAAACCAAATTGGCTAAATATGCCTTTAAAATTATGTAATGTTCTGTAAATACTTACAATTGCATTATTAATATTGTGGCCTTGATAATACATCTCATCCATCATAGACATGCAAAATGTCTTGTATTCACAAATGCTATCCAAGAGCTCTTTTCGATTTATAAAAGCATTTACAATCATAGCCAACTTGTCTCTATCTTTATTTATCTCATCTTCCAATACTTTTTTTTGTGATATATCAGTTACTATTACCATCATCAAAAGGCTATTTTCAGATATATTTCTAATTGGTTTGTATTCAATATGTATACAATTCTTATCAATTTGAAACTCATCCGGTAAAAGAGGAATGTAAAGCTTCTCTACATCCTCGTAATCAGCTTCACTGTTTAATAACATAGTTAATGCAAATTTAAACATCTCTTTTTCATGACATTCTACAGGGTATAAAATATCCATGAAATTTCTTCCTTCTAAGTTATCGCCAAACATCCTAGCACACTCAGAGCTGTATTCTGCTCTAATTAGCATATCATTTCCGAAGTACATAAAGCCCTGCCCTGCATTATCCATTAATGCTCTGATTGATTTAGTCTTTTCATCAACCATTTTTTCAAGCATTTCGTTTTGGTTCAGGGTTTTTTTATGCTCTATTTCTAGTAATGAATATAACCTTTCAATTTCATTATTACTCTTCTCAAGCTCCTCAACTTTGTTCTTTAAAAGCTTTGAAAGTTCATCCTTTTCAATACTATTCTGAACAATTTTAATTAAATAATTATTATCCCATGGTTTTTCTATGTAGTGATATATTCCAATATCATTTATTGCTTTTATAGCACTCTCCTTATCTGAATACCCAGTTAATAGAATTGTTACAGCATCAGTATTGATACTCTTTATATTTTTCAAGAATTGAATACCATCCATACTGGGCATCATAAAATCACTAATCACTAGATTAATGTTATTAGTATTTTTATATATTTCTAATGCCTCAATAGGGTCATTGCAGGTGATTACTTCTAGTTTTAGAGCTGTCTTCATAAGAATATTCAAAGTATTTGTGATAAGCTTATCATCATCTACAATCAGAATAGTTTTATCCAACAAGTTCACCCCTTAATATACAAGAAATTCTTATTTATCTCGTAATCATCTTTTTCGTCAAAACATTTTATTTTTCCCTTTTCTTATTATAATAGTATACAACAACCAATTATATTTGTACAATAAAGTACCTTGACACAATATTTTATATGTGTTTAAATAAAACATATATAATTAGTATGATTTGGAGGTATTTATGAGAATTTCATCCAAGGGTAGATATGGTCTTGCTGCTATGATTAGCGTCGCACAATTGGGAAGTGGCGGAGAATTTGTTACCGTCATAAGTATTGCATACAAATTAGGTATTTCAAAGATATATCTTGAACAGGTTTTTTCTCTCTTGAAAAGATCAAAATTAGTCACCTCTATCAAAGGTTCCCAGGGCGGATACCAGCTTTCAAGGCCCTCTAACAAGATAACCGCTTTTGATATATTGCAAGCTGTCGAGACAAGCTTATTCGAGAAAACTGAGCATTCTGTAACAGATTCGTCACCGGAAATTGAAAACTCCTTGAACAGTTTGGTTTGGGGCAGATTGGATAATTCTATTGTTCATGTTCTGAAGGAAGTAACTCTTGATGACCTAGTATTAGAAGCAGAGAAAAATAAGACAGTCGATCAATTTATGTTTTATATCTAGCCTTTTATAATAATTTTAATTATATGCTTATAGAAAACATTGCAAGAAAATGTTTTGCTGCTGAGGATAAATGTCTGTTGTTTGCCCAAATTATTGCTGCTGTAGTTTCAAGAGATGGTTCCAAAATTTCTTTATGAAATAAATTCATACCAGGAATATAGTCTATTGCCGATTTTGGCACAATTGCCACACCAATGTTGGCACAAGCCCATGTTAATATCGATCTGACATCGTCGCTTTTACAAAGAATGTTTGGCTCAAAGCCTGCTGACCTACAACATTCCAACACAAGTTTCTCATGTCTACGGTGAAGCATAATGGGCTTGTCAGCCAGTATATTTATATTAAAACAATCAGTTTCATTTTCAAAATGCCAAAAATCTGACCAAGCCACAATCATCGGTTCATTGGGTAAGTATCTGTAACCATAGACTTCTGAATTAAAGGGAAACCTGACGATTCCAATTTCAATTATTCCATTATCCAATAATTCTGTTACTTTATAAGTATCTCCTTCCCATAGCTGAAATTTGACTTTTGGATAACTTTGATTAAAACTATGCACATAGTCCGGAAGAATTGAGGTACCTAAAGAAGCAACCGTACCGATTGATAGCATTCCCTCAAACCCTTCCTTCATTTCCTTTAATTCGGAGGTTGTTGTCTCTAATAATTCTATTATTTGCGTAGCTCTTTCTCTTAACTTCTGGCCCGCTTCTGTTAATCGGATTCTCCTGCTACCTCTCTCAACTAATTGGATCTGCAGTTCATTTTCAAGCAACTTCAATTGCTGGCTAAGTGGAGGCTGTGCCATATGCAAATGTTTAGCAGCACCTAGTATATTTCCTTCTTCTGCTATTGCTAAAAAGTACTTAAGCTGCTTTATATCCATTAAAATGACATCTCCTTTAAAAGGTATACTTTTTAAATATATATGTGTAACTTTTTAAGTATTATTCATATAATTTTTTCTTTGCTATAATAATATATGAAATTTTCAACATAGTCAAAGGGAGATATAATAAATGAAACGCCGATTAATTACATTATTGACAGCCGGACATATAGTAACCGATATAAATCAAGGCGCGCTGCCCGCATTACTACCATTTCTAATGGCATCACACAATTTAAGTTACGCTGCCGCAGCCAGCCTGGTATTTGCAGCAAATATTAGTTCATCAGTCATACAACCTATATTTGGATATTTCTCAGATAAGATATCTGTACCATGGATAATGCCTCTTGGCATTTTATTAGCTGGTTCAGGGCTAGCAGTGGCTGGGCTTTTGCCTAGTTATTGGATGATTTTTATCGCAGTTGCCATAAGTGGTATTGGCATAGCTGCATATCATCCTGAAGGAGCACGACTTGCTAACATTGCTGCCGGTGAAAAAAAGGCAACAGGAGTCAGTACCTTTACAGCTGGTGGTAATATAGGTTTTGCCATTGGTCCAATTTTCACAACAGTTGCATTATCACTACTAGGTATTAAAGGAAGCCTTTTATTGCTCTTTCCAGTTATAATAATAGCTGCTATATTCTTTAAACAGTCATCAAACATAGTAGCCTTACAACAAAGTTCATCTGAAAAGACAAAAGAAAACCTAGAGAACTTGCCAAAAGATGAATGGAATTCATTTTTTCGGCTTACCGGAGTCATTACCTGCCGTTCAATTTTATTTTTTGGGTTAAATACTTTTTTGCCTTTATATTTTATTAATGTATTAAAGCAGTCCAAAGCCTCAGGGAGTACTGCATTGACCACTTTGCTTTTAGTAGGAGCTATTGGAACACTTATTGCAGGACGAATGGCAGATAAATATGGACATCGCAATATTGTTAAAGCAGGTTTTGGAATTCTGATTCCTGTAATGTTTATTTTTACTTTTACTAAAAACGTTCAAATGGCAACACTTATGCTCATTCCTGTAGGTTTTACAATGTTTGCTCCATTTAGTCCAATGGTTGTATTAGGACAGAAATATATCCCTAATCATATGGGTCTGGCATCCGGTGTCACTCTTGGTTTGGCTGTTAGTATCGGGGGAGTTTTTGCACCTTTTTTAGGCATTGTTGCTGATAATTATGGAATTCTGACGGTATTAAAAATACTATCGATAATGCCCATTCTGGCAACATTAATAGCCTTCACGTTACCTACGCCAAAGATTGATAAAATTGATAGAAAGGTAATTAATAATGTTGTAATTAATGATGCTTTAAATAATTAAATCAACATATACCACTACTAGACTAGTAATACTATTTTCCAAACGCCGCAAACGCGGCTATTTAAAATGTGATTCCACATTTTAAATACAAATTAGTATAAATCCCAACTGAGAGGTTTTAACAATTATTTAACTAAAAATATCCTGTCCAATCAAAATGGTTGGCAGGATATTTTCGTATTATCATTTTAACTAGTCTTCTTTCGTAGCAACATAAGATGTAAAAAACGTTGTTCAATACTAGTACTAATTTGTATCTTTCTCTGCTTTCTTCAACCCTTCATTCAGGCTCCCAGTTCTATATCCTTTAAGGTCCAAGGCAGTATACATAAAACCTATTTCTTTAAATTCTTTATATATTTTTTCTCTTACTTGCGCATCAAGCATTTTTGCAAATTGCTCTTGGCTAACCTCAATTCTGGCAATATCTTTATGAAACCTCACTCTAACTTGGTTGAAACCTAAATCAAGCAAAAGCTGTTCAGCCTTATCAATCATTCTAAGTCTCTCATTTGTGATTTTTTCTCCATATGGAAATCTTGATGAAAGACAAGCAAAGGCTTGTTTGTTCCAGGTTTTAAGTCCCATCTCCTTTGAAAATAAACGGATTTCGTCTTTTGTTAAAAGTGCCTCTCGCAGTGGACTCAATACTCCATGCTCGGTTACTGCCTGTAGTCCTGGTCTAAAATCGCCAAGGTCATCAAAATTCGAACCTTCTAGAATATATTTAGCTCCCTCTTCCTTTGCAATAACCTGAATTTTTTCATAGAGTTCATTCTTACAAAGATAACATCTATTGACAGGATTATCTGAGAAACCTTCTACCTCAAGCTCTTCAGATACAATCACCCTATGCCTGATAGAGTTGCTCTTGGTAAACTCAATAGCCTCATTCAACTCTCTTTCTGGATACGTTGAGGAATGTGCTGTTATAGCAACAACATTTTTGCCAAGCACATCAGCTGCAACCTTAAGAAGAAATGTAGAGTCTACTCCTCCCGAAAATGCTATTGCTACACTCTGTAATGACTTTATATTATTCTTTAAAATGTCTAACTTTTCATTTGTGTTCATGCTTCCTCCATAAGTTGCATAATAGTTATAAAATGTAATATAAACTATTGTCCTAAGTACCTTACAGTTTAATACTAATAATATTCCTAGTATTTCTATGTGAATTATATAGATAATACTATAGGTTAATATGCTTTGTCAATTAGCACTACTTCTTCCACTTCGACAATGCATCTGCAAGTGCTGAATTAATAGGCTCTCCTTCATCCTGCTGTCTTAAGAATTTGGTTACTTCCTTTTTATCCACCTGCTCGCCTTTTCGTTTTTTGAAGGCATCTAACTTTTCTCTGTAACCACATATACAATAGAAGGACTTATTTTCCCCATCTCCTCGCATCTCCATCTTTTTGTGACAATTAGGGCATCGGGCATTTGATACAACAGAAATATTCTTTCTATATCCACATTCTCTATCTGGGCAGACAAGCATTTTGCCCTTTTTACCAGATACCTCAAGCATGTATTTACCACACTCTGGGCACTTATCTCTGGAAACATTGTCATGCTTAAATTGTTCTGAGTTTGCAATAACAGCTCCAACTAGCTTTGTTGCATATCCTTTCATCTCACCTACGAATGTGCTTGGGTTAACCTTTCCTTGGCTGATTAAAGTAAGTTTTTGCTCCCATTTTGCTGTAAGCTCGGGTGATTTTAAGTCTGTCGGAACCAGTCCAATTAGTTGTATTCCCTTAGAAGTTGGGTATATGTCCTTTCCTCTTCGCTCAACATAAAAGGTATTAAATAATTTCTCTATAATATCAGCCCTTGTTGCTGGTGTTCCAAGTCCACTCGTATTCTCAAGCGTTTCCTTTAGGGCTTTGTTATCAACAAACTTCCCTGGGTGCTCCATAGCAGACAAGAGTGTTGCCTCTGTGTATCTTGCAGGTGGTTTGGTTTTGCCATTTATCGCTCTTGGTGAAATGACCTTTGCTTTCTGCCCTTTTTGCACATCTGGTAAGGACTGGTCATTGTCATCATCGTCTGTTTCTTCCTCCAATTTACCAAAGCCTTCATAAACAGATTTCCAACCCCAGGACTTAACAATCTTTCCTCTGGCATTAAAGGTTTCTCCACTTATATTGAGCTTTACAGTGGTTTGCTCATATTCAAAAGGTGCGCTTAGTACTGCAATAAACCTCTTAACAATCAAGTCATATATATTTCTCTCTTCTGAGCTTAGAGAAGATAAGTTTACAAACTGTTCTGTAGGAATAATTGCATGATGGTCAGACACCTTACTATTGTCAACAAAACGATTGGTCACATTGATTCTATTCCTCAATATGCCCTGTGCTAATTTTGCATAAGGCCCAATTGCTATACTCTTTAATCTTTCAGATAGAGTTGGAACAATATCCGTAGTAATATATCGTGAATCAGTTCTAGGATATGTCACCAATTTATGTGTCTCATACAGCTTTTGCATTATATTTAGAGTTTGCTTCGCAGAATAGGCATATTTACGGTTGGCATCTCTTTGAAGTTCGGTTAAATCATATGCCAGAGGTGGAAGTTCCTTCTTTAATTCCTTCTTTACCTCAACCACTTCGCCCATTTGTCCAGTTATTTTCTGAACTATACTATCTGCCTGTTCTTTGCTAAAGGTTCTCGTCTGGTTGGTTACTTTGTCCTGCCATTGCACAGAAAATCCATTAAACTGAGCTGTTATGCTCCAGAAATCCTTTGGAACAAACTTCTTTATTTCTTCTTCTCGTGCGACAATCATTGCCAGAGTAGGAGTCTGAACCCTTCCCGCTGAGAGCTGTGCATTGTGTTTGCAAGTTAGTGCTCTAGTTACATTTAAGCCTACCAGCCAGTCAGCTTCAGACCTGCTCTGTGCTGAGTAAAACAAGTTGTCATATTCTCTGCTGGGCTTCAGGTGTGCAAAACCTTCCTTGATTGCTTTATCTGTCTGAGATGAAATCCATAGGCGCTTGATAGGCTTTCTAAAGCCTGCCTTTAATATAATCCATCTAGCTACTAGTTCTCCTTCTCTTCCAGCATCTGTAGCAATAACAAGCTCATCCACATCTGCCCTATTCAAAAGGCTCTTTACAGTACCAAATTGCTTGGATGTCTGTTTAATAACCACAAGTTCCATCTTATTGGGCAGCATAGGCAAATCTTCTAGATTCCACGATTTATACTTATTTCCATAAGCCTCTGGATCTGCAAGTGTTACCAAATGTCCCAAAGCCCATGTCACAATATATTTCGAACCCATTATGTAGCCATTTGCATTTTGATTGCAATTAAGCACTTTTGCTAAATCCCTAGCTACAGATGGTTTTTCAGCTAATACTAATATTTTTCCCATTAATCTTAATCCTCTCAATGTTTACTTCCTTATAAGTTTAACATAAATGGGATTGTTATTCATTAACAAACATCTGAAATTATTACTTCTATTATTTATTAATGAACTGAGCTAAATATAATGAGCCATCTTAGTATAACGTTTCTTTATGTAAACTCATCAAATACTTTATTTCTCTTTGTATAAATACACAAACCAATATGCCATACCAGTAAACACCACTCCACCTAAAATATTCCCCAAAGTAACAGGTATCAAGTTGTGAGTAATAAAGCTGACCCAATTTAAAGAATTTATTTTTTCAGCAGAGGCGCCTAATGTAATAGCCTGCTTAACCCATTCCGGATTAGATTTGGCCATTATTCCAACTGGAATATAGTACATATTTGCAACGCAGTGCTCAAATCCAGAAGTTATAAATAGCCAAATCGGAAAAAATATTGCTAAAAGTCTGCCTGCCATATCCTTTGTTCCATATGCCATCCATACAGCTAGTGAAACCAACCAATTACACATAATACCCATCACAAAAGCTTCTGAAAATCCCAATGAAATTTTATAAGTTGCCGTTTTTATAGTAAATCCACCCAGTAATCCGTTTGAAAAGCCTAGCTGTCCAGACTTAGAAATAAGCCAAGCTATCAGCGCTGCACCAATAAAATTGCCTGCATATACAGTAATCCAGTTTTTAAGAAGCCCACCCAATCCAATTCTTTTTTGTGCAAGGGCTGCTACCATAAGAGTATTCCCAGTGAAAAGCTCACCGCCTGCAACAATAACCAACATTAGCCCAGTTGAAAATAAAGCACCCGCTAAAGCTTTCCCTACACCAGCCATAGGTATATTGTATATTGCAGCATTTGAGCCCTCTGATGCAAATGCTATAAACGATCCTGCAAGAATACCTAAAACTAAAAGCCGTGTTACTTTTGTATTTACCTTTTTGCATGCATTTTCAACTGTTTGTTCAGCTATCTGGTCCGGTGCAAACAGAGTACTTGTATGCTTATCTGACATAATCACCCACTCCTGTCACAAAATTAATACATTTGTTTATTATATCAGATTTTTAAATATAGATATTCTTTATTCTCGCCTATATTAGTCCAATAATGGGCTTATTTATACTAATTTGCATTAAAATAGGGATACACGAAGGCTCCCTATAATTTTGAATATTCTTTTTACATTATTTGCTTTTGGATGAAATAATGTAATTTTTTACAACAGGAATCAACCTTGCACCTATCAATGCCGCTAAATAGCTCTTGATTATATCACCTGGGATTGTGGTTACAAAGCCGTAGTACAAGACCTTCCAGAAGGAAGTCTGACTATTTAGATATACATTTTTTATTAAATATAAGTAGGGTACACCAATTATGTACATAAATAATATACCAATTATACTTATCAAGAATAGCTTTAAAATTTTTGGTTTTTCTAGTCGTTCTGTCAGCTTTCCAACCACAAACGTACATACTATCATTCCTAATAAATATCCAAAGGTGGGCTGAAGTACATATGCCGGGCCGCTGCCCATAGTGAAAACTGGTATTCCACAAAGACCTACTGCTATATAAACTATTTGTGAAGTCATTCCCAATTTGGCACCTAGCAATATTCCACTCATCAGACAGAAAAAAACTTGAAAGGTTATTGGCATATTGGGCAGTGGTATTTTAATAAATGCCCCTATAGCAGTCAGTGCTGCAAAAAGTCCAATATAAACAATGTTTCTAATTTTCATATTCTTCTCCTATACTCATGTTTACTTTCCTTAAGTGTAAATAAAAAAAAAGCTATTGTCAACCAAAATTTTTCATTTGGTTAACAATAGCTTTCATGGAACAAGTGAAGCTTCTCTTAGATAATGTCAGTAAGTCAGTTTATGTACTATAAAGCATACTAAAAAGGATTATACAGAATCAAATTACTGTGGTATTTGTTTATTCGAAACACCTCGTAAGTCCAGCGTACCTAAATAGTAAATCGCTTTCTGTATTGTTCCATTTCTCTTAAAGGTTCTAGTTCTTTATCCGACTTCATATATTCCTCAAGCTCTTTACTCAAATCTGCAGCTGTAATCAAATCATTAATAGCTAAATCATACTCGCCTTGATGAACAAAAAAGCAAGCCCTATTATAATATAAAAATGATGTTTTCGGGCAATTTTTTATCCCTCTTGATATTACTTCAATAGCTTTCTGATAATCATTCTCTTCCAAATAAATAACTGATAGATTTAAATATGTGTATGAATATTTTTTATTTCTACGAATAGATTGAAGGTAATATTCTACTGCCTTGTTTGGATACCCTAGCTTATTCATAATAACTCCGGCGTTAAATAGCGCTCTAAAGTTATTTGGTACTAGCTCAAGGCCTTTTCTTATGGCAATTAACGCCTTATCATATTTACCTAAATCCTCATATACCGCTGCGAGATTATTATATGCCCAAAAGTGGTTAGGATCTAGTTCCGCCGCCTTCTCATAATATTCTGCTGCTTCCTCCTTTTTACCGCTCTCATCAAAAGCGTTCGCCATGAAAAAATAAGCCTTTGAAAAACCCGGATCTAATTCAATAGACCTTTTATAAAAATCAATTGATTTGTCATATTCTTTTTTACTGTCAAAAATAATGGCTAAGCCATAGTATGCTCTAGCCTCTAAAGGATTTATCTCAATTGCTTTTTGGTAAGTCTTAATTGCTTCATCTTGTCTGCCTAAAACATCAAGATTTATTGCTATATCCAGCAAAATATCAATAAAATCAATATTTAAGCCTTTTTTCAAATATAGACTTAGTGCTTTGTTATAGAATATTAATGAGAGCTTAGGTATAATATTCATCAATAATCCAGCCAAAAAATACAATACATTAAAACAATATATATATAAATCAGTAATTATCCTGTGCATGTTTATTAACCAAGTTTCTCCAATATTATTCTATGTTGAACCAGTTCCATTTCCTTTATTCTAGCTCGCACAGTTTTTCTCTCACTATATATATTTTCTAGGATTACCTCATCATTATTTGGTATTACTTTATCCACTGAGTCCAAAATCAACACTTCATTTCCGTTTACATCAATAAAATAAACATTAGCCTCACACATTTTTATCGCTCCTTATAATATTGCCAACTATATTAATTGCATCGTCTATGTAATGAGGAAGAGGTTCATCCTTTGTACCCGCAATAAGTATATTACACCTATTGAGTGGTATTAACACCTTAATTGCAGGACTTTCAGATATCGCCTTTGCCATTGTAGGTGTTAGCTCTCCCAACATGGAATTTGCACAAACTATCCCTATAGTTCCCATAACTATATTAACTTTTGATGTATTAAAAACGATTGCATTTTCACCTGATGCCCCTTCGTTCGCTCCAGCCTTTATCATTAAAGACGATGCAAGAGCATTTGTACCCAAGGCTAGTACTACAATTTCATTTCCAAAAGCATTACGAAGCTTCTCAACAATGAGCTTACCAATGCCTCCGCCCTGTCCATCAACAACTGCAATTCTCATACTACCTCCGTAATAGCTATCTGCATTTACATATTATAGTTCAACAGTTCTTCGAAAGCTTCACTGAGTTGCTCCCTTGCCCATTTATCGCCATTCTCCCAAAGGTATTGTCTAAATGAGTATTCTATAACCATAATAAGTGATAAATATATTCTGTACAATATTGACCGAAGCTTTTCATCCTTTGTTAAATATGACCTACCCATAAAACTATTCATAAAAACAGTATCCTGTAAAAGGAAGGCACATACTGGCTCCAACAATGCATCTCCATATATTGCTCTTTCACAGTCAAGTATGCCCATTATTTTTGCAGTTTGCGAGTCAACAAAAATGTTTCCTTTCCATAAATCCTTATGTATCAAAGATGCTTTCTCAACAAGGTCTAACACATCGCTATGTATCTCAATCATTTGGTAAATCTCATTATAATCATAATTGAGCTTAACCTTATTATCTTTAGCATCATCTAATAATTCCTTTATCATAAATAAAAAGGCTTCACTCCAAGTTTTAAATTGCTTATTCTTTTTTGAAATATCACCAAAATATTCTGATTTAATACCTGTAATCTGTTTCACATAATATCCAAGTTCTGAAGAAATGGAATTTCGTTGCTGCTCTGACAACTCATCATAAATATTATTTAAAGGAAAGCCTTGTACAAATTCCATAAAGAAGTACTCATTTTCAATAATATCCCTATCACTGTCATAGTACAAAACCTTAGGCGCTGGTACATCACCAATAGAACTTATTTTATTTAGCGCATATACTTCATTTCTCATAATACTATTCTCATATCTCATTACTTTTACATCTTTTGGAGGTGATACCTTAAGGACAATTTGCTGATTGCCTTGTATAGTCAACAGATAGGCAGTATTAATGTAACCCTCTTTTAATTCTTTTATTGCATTTACAGTTGTATGTTCCCCAAATGCTTTTTTAACCACTTGAATTATTTTTTCATTTGAAATACTTGTTTTTGTTATACTATTCATGAATATTTACTCCTAATCAACTAAGTTAAATAACTAACTTTGTTAACTGTAATATCTAATTATTTTAGCATTACTGCAACTCGTATACTTCAATTATATACCTATTTTACTTCATTTGAACAAAAACATTTGCTTGCCCTACATATTGGGCAGTTCTGGAGTGAAAGTGGAATTTCAAGTCCACATTGATCCATTAATTTCTCATTGCTCACTATATCAACTGTGTTGCCATCAGCAACAATTTTCCCATTTTTAAGTACAATTGTTCTTGAACACATATCCATAATCATATCAATATCATGGCTGGTTATAATTTTGGTATGGCTAAAGCCATTTAAAATATTCATTACCTTACGTCTTGCTTTTGGGTCTAATGAAGCGGTAGGTTCATCCATTATCAGGATATCAGGTTGCATAGAAATAACAGCAGCAATTGCAGCTAACCTTTTTTCTCCGCCAGAAAGCTTATACGGTGGTCTATCCTTCAAATGAGCAATACCAACTTCTTCAAGTGCCTGCATAACTCTAATATCAACTTCCTCTTCATTGAGCTTATAGTTTCGCGGTCCAAAGGCCACATCATCATAAACTGATGTCATAAATAATTGGTCATCTGGTTCTTGAAATACTAATCCAATACTACGTCTAACCTCAGCCAATGTATTTTTATTTACTGGTAAATCTCCAACCCTTACCGAGCCTTTTTGAGGAAACAATATTCCTGTCAGAATAGACAGCAGTGTTGATTTACCTGCTCCATTTGCACCAACTACGCCAACAGCCTCGCCATGCTTCAGTAAAAAAGAAATGTTTTCTAGAGCCTGATGTCCATCAGGATAGCTGAAACATACCTCTTTAAGTTCTATTTTGTGATGACTCATGTTCGTCCTCCATAATTAAGTGCAAATTTGGTAAACATTTAATAAACAGAGTTCTTGGCTTTAGGTGGAGTTTTTACTCCATCTGAAGCTTAGAAATCGCTATCCATGGTCGTAGCACCGCTTATCCCACACTTATAGAAGTGGCGATATTAGCGGCGGTAGACATCGGATAAATCAACTATCGTATGACGGCTTTATCATGTACCTACTGTATCAATGGGGTTGCGCTTACAAAATAAAGTCATGAATTTGTAGCGGCTCATCGCAAGCATTTTTGTCGTCGTGCGAACTCACCATCAGCAAATTTATTTATACAAGCGAAGCAATAAGCAATGGGATATTAATAACTCTCGCTACTACGATAAATGCGACCCACGCTACAAAGTAAACTGCATCATTAAGTTTCAAACCACTGTCAATTGTTATATTATATCTCCCATTGTAACCTTTTAAAATCATTGATTGATATATCGTCTGTGCCCTGTTGTTGGTTCTAATGAGGAGCTGACCAACCATTGAGCCCCAGACTTTTATCTTTACGCCCTTCTGTTGTGGTGCACGCAAGGCATATGCTTTTAATAACCTACTTGCCTCATCCATAAGCACAAAAATATATCTATAGGTTAATAAAAATAATAATACAAAAATTGATGGAATCCTTAATAAACTTAATGCTCTTGCAATGTCATCTATGCCTGTTGTCGCTATAAGCAAAAAACCAGCTGTAACCATTAATGTGCTTTTTAGTATTAGTGAAAAGAATGTAAGCCAACCACTAGATAACACAAAGCTCCCTATTTCAATTACATTTTTATCAAATACAGGGTTTAATATCCCTGCAACTATAATAAAAGGCTCTACAATGAGAACCCTTTTTATTAACTTTCCAAATGGTATGTCACATATTATTATAACTATGACAGGATAAAGTGCAAACGGTAAAATACCAACAATTTCATATTTATCAAAAGAAGCCAAAACACAAATATAAACTAATGTTATGATTAATTTAACCAAAGGATGTAAATCATTTATTAAGTTTTTTTGTCTGGACAACTCATCCAGATATTTTGCATTAAAAATTGAACCCATTATGTCTGGCATACATATCTCCATAAATCTCAATGATGGTCACAAGAATAATTGAAATTGCTAAATTTGATTACACTTTGCTTTTCATTATTGTGTCCAGATATTTACTCAGTCTGTTTTTTTAGCCTTTTTCGCTTTACTAATTTTATCAAATAACCAATAAGCACTATTACACCAACTGTAACTGCTGAGCCCATTATTCCTGACACAACAGTTCCTGTCGTCTCACTACCCATATTCCCTTTTCTTCCATCATTTTCAGACTTTTTAAAATTATAATCAGGTAGAAGTGCAGTTTTTTCTTGTGCCTCTGCCAAAGACTCGTGCATCTTTGTATCACCAGTCAACTCTTCTACTCCTGTCACTTTCAGAATTGACCATTCCAAGCCATCAGGCTTTGATGATGCAAATAATGATACAATCCCACCTAGCAATAATGCAGCAACCAGGAAGCCAATAATAACTGATTTGTACTCTGGCTTTTTACTGCCAATCACTGAATTATCCTGTATTATATCAGGTCTCACTCTCCATACAAACAAAATAACAGATGCTGTTACAATTCCCTCAGCCACACCTATTGCTAAGTGTATTCCCTGCATTGACCAAGTAAACTGAGAGAATGGAAGTAATGTTTTACCCGAGAGCATTGTTTCAAGTACAACACCAAAAGCTCCAAACTGCAATCCGACTATACCTGCTATTATACTTCCTATTATAACTCTAGTCCTTGTGAGACCTTTTTTTGTAATAAATCTATAAATAAAAGGATATGCAATAAAGCAAGAAAACAATCCCATATTTATTAGGTTACAGCCATATGCAAGAAGTCCTCCATCAGCAAAAAACAGTGCTTGTATCAGCAGAATTGCTGCCATTGATAGAAACCCTGCATATGGTCCCAATAAAATAGCCAGTATCAAGCCTCCACCCAAATGTCCGCTTGAACCTGTACCCGGAATTGTAAAGTTAATCATCTGAGCTGCAAAGACAAAAGCAGCCATAACCCCCATAAGAGGTACTTTCTTTTCATCCATATCTTTTACTTTTTTTATCGATATTGCACCTACACCTACTGCAGCTATTAACATTGTACCTCCAACTGCTGGAGATATCAAAGCGTCTCCCATATGCATAATATCATCTCTCCTTAACATAACAATAGACCCATAGAGGGTATCAAATTCTAGCCCTTCGTGGGTCTAATTAAATTATGAAATCATAATAATACTAACAATTATGTACTAAAGACCTTCATAGCCTCACATTAAATGATATTGTATAATAAATATATTTATGTGTCAAAC
>JAEWAX010000002.1 GCA_023391425.1 Bacillota bacterium
TAGTCTGTTGAGAAACCTCTTCCACTTTGAGATTATTATATAGGACAACAGCTAAAACTATATTCAACATAAAAAACACTGATATTAGAATTGTCTTCGCTCTTTTCCAGTCCATAGAATCGTCACCTGATAATCCTCTATTTGTTATTTGGTTCCATTAATACGTCATATATCCCATCATTTGTGTGCAAAACAAAACTTGGAGCTACTTGTTCATATTTCTTAGGATCGTTCAATACATAATATATTCCGAAATCCTTTACTGAAAATTCTTTGCCTTTAAGTTCAGTATTGGTTTCGTATATTTTTTGATACGCGCCCTCAAAATTCCATTCATATGGCTTTGGATTATCCTCAACATTAAATTTTAGTGCTAGCCACTCAAAGTGAATAACCTTTTTAGAAGAGGCCTCTATTGAAATACAATTACTTAATGGCTTATTAATATAAGGTACTTCATATTTTTTTAAAAAAATTGGGATTTCACCTTTTCCCTCACCTAAAGAAATACTGTAATCAAAGTTAAATATGTAAGTACCTTGTTCTTCTTTGTAAGAATTGAGATAGACAGATATGCCAGACATAATCCCGTTCTGTTTTCTATTCTCTATAAGAAAGGCAATCGCCGTCTTATACGCCTCCAACACGTTTTTTGCCTGTGTATATCCTTGATTTCCAGTATATTTATATTCCAAAACAGAATTTTTGTATAACCTGTATACACCATCTTCTTTTTCGAAAACTACTGAACCATTTACATCCTTATCAAATTCATAATCGTTTCTTTCATTTCCGAAAAGATCTCGTGCCATATTATTAAAGTTATCAATTGTATACTCATTTTCATTCAAACCATTTATAGCTTCACAGGTTATATTAGGATAGCTTACTTGTCTTTTTCCCGAAAATATTCCTAGCAGGTCTTGGGATATTGGATTATTCCTAAACTTCTCGATTGCCATCTGATATTTTTTATTAATGTCCATCTTTTTATAAATGCTTGTAAATACTTCCTGATTCAAAGTATCATTAGAGTCTTTTAGTTCATATGTATATATGCTTTTATCATCTCTTATATATAATGTATCAGAATGATTGTTATCAGAGTCATTCGGGCAAATAACTACTTTATGTATACTTAATAAACCTTCATCTGTAGGAGTCTTTATGTCTGTTTTTAAAATTATCCACTTTACAATATCGATAGGAATTGCTGTTTTGAACTCAAAGGTATAAGGTTTATTTGCTACTAGAGTTCCCCATGCATCCTCTAGAGTTTCCCTTTCATCCTCTTTAAACGACTGTATCTGCTTTGGTTTAGTCTCTAGGGCTTGAGCAATATATAGCTTCGCACCTTCCCAAAGCGTTTTATATTCATTTGAACCATTCGGAATAATGTAATGATCCTTATCAAAGCCTGTAGAAATGACCACACGATAAGGTAATAAATATTCACTCTCAGAATTTCCTATTGGTACTGTAGATGCGTTTTTACTTGCAAATAAAGAAATAGGAAAACTGCCGGATTGACCACTCCACAGAATTCCTACTTGTACAATGCAAAGAATCAGTAACGAAATTAACAAAACTGTTTTAAACTTTTCATAGAAATATCTTACTTTATTTGAATTAGTATTCATCATTATTTTTTCTCAGTTGAGTCTGAATCTGTAAACCAGTCCAACGCTTTTTCCAGCCAATTATCTTCCTTCTTTTCTTCAGCAAGAGTAATCGTAAAAGTCTCTTTTTGCTGCTTTTCTGGATCTGTATATGCTAAAATTCTAATTTTATTTTCGCCTTTATTTAACTGAATGTCCTTGCTAAAAACTTTCCCTACTGTAAAGGTTGACTCACCTTCAGTAGTCGAAAGTGGTTCATACTTCTTCGTCTCTTTGTCATAGTAAAAAAGTTCTATTGTAGCTTCATCACCTATACTAGTACCGCAGATTGAAAAAATATCTTGAGTAACTATCTCATTACCTTCAGGTCTTGTAATCTTAACAACTTTTGACGCCGCTAGTGCAGGTGTTGCAAATAGTGGCAACATAACCGAAATAATTATAACGAATATTAGTAGTTTTGATTTCATGATATTCACCCCTGTGCCAAGTGCATAAGTACTTTTTTCCAGTACCCTACTCTTATTATAATATATTTCATGTTACAAATCCATTACATGGCATTTAAAATAAATTTACAGGTTTAGAGGCAGCCTCACTGTAACCTCTGTACCCTTACCAACTTCGCTTGTAATACTTATTGTTCCACCCTGTGCCTCAACAATTTCCTTCGCAATAGAAAGCCCAAGCCCAGTTCCACCCAAATCTCTAGATCTAGCTTTGTCAACTCTGTAGAATCTCTCAAACACCATCTGTAAAGATTCATTTGGAATACAATACCAGTATCTGTTACCTTTACGTATATATCGTTAATCAGTTTTCCCACATAAACAGTAATCTGCCCATTTTCAGGGGTATATTTAAGTGCATTACTAATTAAGTTAACCATTACCTGCTCAAGTCTGTCCTTATCAGCATTTATGCTTGGTATTTCACCTATAACGAAGCTCTCTAGCTTTTGGTTCTTCTGTCCTGCCTCTAGCTGCATTCTATTAACAATGTTCTTGACAATTTCATTAAGCGAAACCTTTTCAATCTTCCAGCTCATTTGCTGATTATCTAATCTTGACAATTGCAATAAATCTTTAACTAGCCTAGTCATTCTATCAGCCTCAGAATTAATTACACTCAAGAAGTGCTCTGTAGTCTCCACATCCTCCACTGCACCATCAAGCAAGGTTTCGGTATAGCTTTTTATAGAGGTTATAGGTGTTCTAAGCTCATGAGAGACATTTGCCACAAATTCACGTCTCATGCTATCCAGCTTTTGCTGCTCAGTTACATCATGCAGAACAACAATAATTCCTTCTGGCTTTCTATTTGTATCAGTAAATACCGCAAAATACACCTTTACGTACATATCATTTATAATGGTATCTGATTCTCTTACAGGTGACTCCTGCAAATATACTATATTCTGAATATTCACATCCAAGCCAACACTCTTAGCAAACTCATGGAACGGCTTGTCTTCTATGTCAGAGCCTAATAAAATCTTTGCCGCAGGGTTAACGTGAATAGCAACCCCTTTTAAATCAAATGCCATTACTCCATCAGCCATATAGTTTAATATGGTGGTAACCTTATTTTTTTCACTTGAAATCTCAGAAAGAGTATTTTTTAATTCAGTAGCCATATAATTAAAGGTCTTTGTGAGATTTCCTATCTCATCCTCGGACTTGATAGTCAACTGCTGGTCAAAATCACCCTCTGCAATCTTCTCAGCTTTGTGCATTACACTTATTATGGGAGAAGTAATTGTCTTTGACAATAAATACCCTAAAAGCAGTGATAAGAATACAGCGATTAGTGCACTGTAGAAAATAAGTGCATGAAATCGTTGTGATATTCCTGCCCAAGCAGATTTCTGGTAAGTAAAATAAAACACAATATTTCCTTCAGGTCCTTTGGGCTGTAGGATATATTCAAAATACTCATTCTCTTCGTTAACTTTAATAAGTTTATTGTTTTTAATTGGTTTTCCACCTGCCATGATTGTCATTAAATTACTAGTAGATTTTTTGATAAGTTGATCCCCAAATTCTTCAGAGTTTACCTCGTAATTTCTGTCAGAAGAATAAATAATCCCACGTGAGGGCGTATTTATCTGTAAAACATCAAAAATAGTAATATTAAGATAACCAGAATTTACTCCAAAACAGCTAGCGCCGTCATTGTTCTCGCCGAAATATTCCTTAAGCTTAGCATTAGTCAAAAGCTCTTTACTGGATTCTGTATTTACCCTCTTTGTAGTCCATTTCTTATATCCTACATCAATATTATCTGTAAAGTTATGATAATATATAGTTTGAAGCCCAGAGTTTATTCCTATATATACTACACAAACCAAAATGATACACATTGAAATAAAAATGTATACAAGCTTCCACTGCAAGCTCCTCAGTAGCTTTAAAAAAACCTTCCAAAACTTCATGCTAACTCCTCTTTTGTCTATTAACATACGGAAAGTTTTATCCTTAACAAAAATGTTAAAAATAAAACTTCCTCAATATTAGCTATTGAAATAATACCCTACTCCACGTTTAGTTATGATATATTGAGGATTCGCAGGATCTAACTCAAGCTTTTCGCGAACTCTTCTCACGGTAACATCAACTGTTCTAACATCACCATAATATTCATAGCCCCATACTTTCTCAAGAAGGGATTCTCGTGAAAAAATGGTCCCCTGCTGCGCAGCTAAGAATTTAACCAACTCAAATTCTCGAAGAGTTAGCTCGACAACAGTCTCTCCTCTCCGCACCTCATATTTATCAACATCTATCGATAAATCTCCATATTTATTCACATGTACTCTGTCCGTATCCATCTGTTCTCCTGGTGAAAATCTCCTAAGGTTTGCTTTGACACGTGCTATTAACTCTCTTGGGCTAAAGGGTTTTGTTATATAGTCGTCTGCACCTAGCTCAAGTCCTAATACCTTATCAACCTCTTCCTCCTTGGCTGTAAGCATTAGAATTGGAGTTGAAATGGATTGTCTAAGCTTTCTGCATACTGTAAAGCCATCCATTTTAGGTAGCATTATATCTAATAGAATGAGATCAGGATTCTGTGATAACGCCAGATTGACTGCCTCTTCACCATCATAAGCTTCTATGGTATCATAGCCTTCTTTTTTTAAATTAAACTTCAAAATATCGGCAATATTTTTCTCATCGTCCACAATTAATATCTTTTTACTCAATATAGCACCCCTAACAATAAAATTTGGAACCAAAATACATTACTTCATTGTATAAATTATATACATTCTAAACATAATAAGAATTATATCATTAAATCTCTGTAATTGAAAATTAATATTTTGGTAATTATCTATATCCATTTGTAATTTAGACGTAATAAATCTGAAAAGGTTGCAAATATTTTATTAAATTTTATTCTTCAATATACAATTTGAAGTTCATAACTGCAACAGCGTAATCTAACTGAGCCTTGTTGTAGTTTGTTAATGCAGTTTCCTTGTCCCCTGAAGTTTTCAGATAATCCGAAATGCTAATTAATCCTCTATCGTATTTTAACTCAGAAATACTATGAAGTTTAGTGTTTAAATCATATGTTAGTTTAGCTATTTCAATATCATCCTTCAAGTTTAAAATACTATTGTAGTCTGACCTAACTTTTAAATCTATTGCTGCTTTTTCATTCTTAATGTTATTCTCTGTATCCATCATAGAATACTCAAGTTCCTCACGGGCACTTGGTATACCCATGGCATAGCCT
>JAEWAX010000008.1 GCA_023391425.1 Bacillota bacterium
TAATTATCGGGAGGTTTACATCTGAGGCCCAATCAGCTAAGTTCTTAATTCCATCCTTTAATTTTGATAACCAGTAATCAGGGCACGATTGATAAAGTCTCTCTGCATACTTTACTACATTTTCATAGCCAACCGAATCAAATCTCTCATAGTTATAATCAATTCTTCTGAAAAACTCTTCATCCGAGCACTGAGCCATCCACAGGTGAAGCTCCAGTAAATCAAAATAGCTTACATCTACTCCTCTCCACTTATCAAAATCATTAGTAATTGAAAAACAGTATTTTAATGAAGGATACCTCTTTCTAACTGTTTCAACAGCAGTTTTCATCCAATCAACTGAGTCCTGGCTTGTCCAGCTTCTTTGGAGATTCTTTGTTTTATAGAAAGGAGCCCAAACCTCCAAAGGCCATTCATTACATAGGTCAACATATAATATGTTGTCAAGAAGTCCTTCATTATCTATTGTTTCCAGTGTTTTTATCCAAATCTCAGCATGTTTCTGTGGAGAAGGTATTAAGAGTGCTGAATTGTCCCTGTCTGTACGATACCATGCAGACAATGCAACTTTAATCTCTCTGTCACTACATTTCTTTATAAATTGGTTTAGTGAAGGCTGAACCTTGACACGATTAGTAGCTGGGCTTCCCCAATCCTGCTGATTCCAGTGAGGCAACAATTCCCACTCTCTATATGGATCAATTGCAACCAGATGCGGAAAGGCATCAATTCTTACTGCATCATACCCTCTGGCCTTTAGTTCATCCAACGCCTTATCCCAATCCTCATAGCCTGCACCCGGCCATCCTCTTTCGAGCCAAGAAAAATCCCACATTGTTATAGCAAGTGTATTATGTACCATATATTCTTCTCCTCTTAGATAATATTTTATTATTAAATAATTACTTCAATTTCTTCAAAATAATTTAATTCTTGAAATTCAATATTATAATTTTTTAAAATTCTTTCAAGTTTTTTGGGATCCTCAGTGTTTTCAGCAAACATGCCGTAATGGCTGGGTATTACCTTTTTAGTTTCTAAATGTGCTGCAAGCCTAGCAAGGTCATAGCAATTCATGTTTCCCCATTTTCCATTAATACATCCTATTATCAAATCTGGGCTATAGCTTTTTATTTTCAATAGTTCTTCATTAAATTCAGTATCTCCAGTAAAATAGATAGATTTTTTATTATCACAAATTTCAATTACTATTCCTATACTATCGTCTGTGTGTTCTGAGAACACAGCGTGTATAGCTACCTCGCCAATTCTGATTGAATCTCCTCTGTTCAAGACAGTTGCAGCTTTGCAATTTTTATGAAGTACAGCCAAGTGATTAATACAGCTTGTTGGACCAATAAACACCATGTTATCCATCACAATTTTATTAATCGTATCCTCATCAAAATGATCTAAATGATCATGAGTTATAATTAAATAGTCTGCAATCAAGTTCTCAGGATAAACAGGAATTTGTTTTAATCGTCTTAGCCCATCTATTTTTTCAATACTATTTGACAAATAAGGATCTATACAAATTGTCATGTTATTATACTTAAGTAAATAACCCGCTTGACCGAGCCATGTAATTTTTATATTCATATACAACACCTCATAGATAAAAATTTTGTATTACTACCAATTGTGAACTGCCCCTTCCCTATCTCTTAATATCGGCAAAAAATTTCGCTTATATTGATATTTATATGCAATTTCTTCATTGACATCTACTC
Organism: Bacillota bacterium; assembly: GCA_023391425.1. Classification (GTDB taxonomy): domain Bacteria; phylum Bacillota; class Clostridia; order Acetivibrionales; family DSM-1351; genus Ruminiclostridium. The sequence continues at coordinate 1,734 of JAEWAX010000008.1, forward strand.
CAATGCCAGGCCTATCTTCAATATACAAATATCCTTCCTTGTATGTTAGTCCGCTTGAAAAAATTTCAAAGGTTTTATCTCCATGATAGACATGTTCCTGTATTCCGAAATTGGGTATAGAAAATCCAACATGCGCCATAGCTGCATGTGCAATAGGTGAAATATCAGAAGGCCCATGAAAGGCTGTTTTTACCCCAAAAGCTTCAGAAAGCACAGATACCTTTTTCAAGGGAGATATCCCTCCAAAATGACTGATATCCACTCTTAAATAATCAATTAATTGATTTTCAAGCAAAGGCAAGCAGTCACTAACTGCGTTATAAATCTCCCCAGTCCCTATTGGTGTAGTAGAATGATTGCGAATTAATTTAAGGCCATTCTTATTTATAGGGTCTATAGGGTCTTCTAAAAATAGCAAATCGTATTTTTCCATACTCTTGGCTATGCCAGCAGCTTTTATTGGTGTAAGCCTATGATGAACATCATGAATAAGTCCTATATCATAGCCAATATTTTCTCGTATGTATCCCGTAATTTTTACAAGATCTTTTGCATATGAATCTGAATCCCATACCTTTTCATAATTAATTGCATCTCCCGTCACCTCTATACGTTCACCAAAATCAATGTCTTGATGGGGTTGACAAAAATAACTACCAGTAATCAAAGGATCTTCTGTATCAAAGCTGTATCTTATAACTTTACAGCCATCTGAAACTCTTTGATATATTCGCTCTAACAGTTTTTCCTTTGTTCTGCCATGCACATGAAAATATGCCTTTAGCTTTTTCCTGCACTTACCACCAAGCAAAGAATATACAGGTGCATTATAATATTTGCCTTTAATATCCCATAAGGCCATATCAATGCCAGCCAGTGCTGTCATTAATACTGGTCCACCTCTCCAGTATGTTCCGCGGAACACCATCTGCCAAATGTCCTCAATGCTATCTGCATCGCGCCCATTCAACCAGCAAGAAAGATAATTATCTATTACTGACTTTACAGAAAGTTCCCTGCCATTTAATGTGGCATCCCCATATCCAATTATACCATCATCTGTTACAATCTTAACAATTAGATAATTCCTGTCCGGGCAGGTTAAAATAGTGCTTATTTCCTTAATTTTCATTTTCAATCACCTCTATTCTAACTGTGAAAACCATTCTCTCATTTCAGTTGACTTCTCATAATAATCATTTAAGCTAGTAAGATCCAAAGCCCCAGGCTCTGCCATAATAGAAGTTAACCCTCCATCAACAATCAAATCAGCCCCTGTTACAAACCTAGACTCTTCTGAGGCAAAATACACCGCTGCATAAGCTACATCATCTGGATATCCTATTGTATGCAGCGGCTGAGTGATTTTCATTCCGAGTTCATGAACATCCTTAAATCTTTCTACATATGTTCTGTGTGCATCTTTTCCAAAGCGTGATAGTATCCAGTGTCCTAAATCCACTTGGATAGCTCCTGGCGATATTGTATTCACTCTAATATTGAAAGGAGCCATTTCTACGGCCAATGAACGTGTCAACATATTGACACCTCCCTTAGCTGCACAATATGCGCTATCATTTGGTATACCATTATACCCACGAACTGAAGAAATGTTAATTATACTGCCGCTTCTGTTTTTTTTCATATAAGGAACAGAAAAACGTGATGAATACCAGTAGCCTCTTAAATTAGTTTCCATAATAGCTTCATAACGTTCTTCAGCCTCAATACTACTATAATCTATCGCAAATCCAAACATTGGATAGCCAGCATTATTTACCAGAATATCTATACTACCAAAGTGTTCATATGCTTTGTCTGCCATAGCAATTACATCTTCTCTTTTTCGTACGTCAACTTCAAGCACCAGACATTCAACACCTATCTCTTCTATTTCTGCTTGAACTTTGCTTAAGTCACTTAATGATCTTGATGCTAATACAACCTTGGCGCCTTCTTTTGCAAATTTTTTAGCAATCTCTGCCCCTATACCTTTGCTTGCGCCTGTAATTATTGCAACCTTATCACCTAATCTCATATAATTACACCTCTCTCCAATTTTATATATAAATAATTTTTATATTTGCTTTATATCTGTAGACAATATTAATCAGCCATAATACTATCCACAAAATCAAGCCCCGGTTTTCCAGCACATATATACAAAATCAAAGGTATAAAGACTTTGTTGTAAAGAGAAGAGCAAAATCACTTATTTTCAATATAGAAAAGAGTTATCAAAACACAAGCAAGCTTTATCAGCAATACTTTATAATCATTAACACTTATTATAGTGTATAGTTAGAAAATTCTTGCTTGCTGAAAATGTCATCAATGTTTTCCTTTAGCCGGATATCAATACTAGTAGCAAAAAATTCATTCTTAGGCTGTTTACCTGAAATTATCAAATTATAAAGAATTTTTAAAGCAAGATAGCCTTGTTTTACTGGTTCCTGGCAAATAACTGCATCAATTACACCTTCTTTAACTAAGTCTACAGTATAAGGTGCGTAATCATATGCAATAACCTTAATCGATTGTGATTTGTTTTTTATTTTAATTGCATTTGCAACTCCTAAAATCCCATTGCTAGCAATGTAGATTCCATTAATACCAGGTATATTTTCTAAGGCATCAAGTGTCTTACTTAATGCAATCTCGTCATCTTCCTCTACTTCAATTACCTTTTTTATTTGAATATCTGGATACTCTTCTCTGATTTTATCTTCAAACCCTTTTAATCTTTGTCTGTGTGCGAGGATATACCTATAGCCGATTACAACTATAAACTCTCCTCTTTGACCTGCAAGCTTGCCAAGCAATTCCGCTGCAACTCTTGCGCTTTTTTCATGATCAGTCCCAATAAAGCATGCTCTTTGACATTGTGTAATATCGGTATTACAAGTCACTACCTTTATTCCATTCTTTACACATTCATCCAACTCATATCTGATACGTTCTGAATCTATCGCAGTTAAAGCCAGCCCATTTATTTCAGATTTTTTAAGCTTTCTGATCATCTCTATTTGTTCTTCTTCTTCATAAGTGTTCATAACACATACTTCTGTGTTTATTCCATTTTTTTTAAGTTCCTTTGCACTTTCATTAACTCCCGCCATTATTTCACCAAAAAATGGATTACTTATTGGTTCCAAAATAAAACCCAATTTTATTTTATTTCTCAAAACGAGAGCTTTTCCAATTTCATTAGGCTCATAATTTAATGCTTTTGCTATGTTTATTATGTTCTCTCTTGTCTCCGCCTTTATTCCAGCTTTATTATTTAATGCCCTGTCAACAGTCCCTCTGGATACATTAGCTAGTTTGGCTATATCTTTAATAGTTACCATAATATATATACTCCTTTAGTCACGTATACAAGTTTTTTAAACTATCGGCTTTTTGTGTACGTGCACTTAATTGTTTACACTTATATTCGGTATATTTTTTAATACTCCTTCCTGTAATAGTATTTTTTCAACTTTCAGCTATATGTATCCTTTTATAATCCCTTAACTAGTCATTGCACGTGATATGCATGCTATATGAGAGCTTGATCTAATTTTCTGCCTTATTTACTGCAACTAATCGTTTTTCTCTGACATTTGAAATAACTCACTCTCTCCTCAACTCATTTTTACCTCCATATTTAATATTGTACCGTGAACGTGCACGGTTTTCGTAAAAAAAATATAAATTAGGCAATTTAGATATAATCTTTTTCGTGCACGTTCACTATTATTAGATTACACCTAAAATAAACATTTTGCAATAGTAATTTCATAACTAGGCATTACCTTAAATGCTTTCCTCTTAAAGGCTTTTAAAAACACCAACACTAAGATAATAACCCCTGATAAGGAATATGATTTATCAAGCTTTAATTTCTAATGAAATATATAAAAGCCTTTTGCTAAAAAGCGTATTAGAAAAGTGGAGTATTTCAAAATAAAAGCTGTAGAGATGATGATTTTGAAATCCGAATATATCCTTTGTGGTGATAAATTAAATGCGATGGCAAAGATAAAAATACCTCTACCATCGCATTATTTTTACGAATTTTTCATAATTTCTCTAAGTTTGTCCATAATATAGTCAAAGTTTTCATTTCCTGCTTTATATTTCACTGAGCTTCCTGTCAGGTGATTGGCATCCAAATTAACCTGATTTCTATCAGTGTTGACTAACTTGTTTTGAAATGTTTGCTGGTAAGCTGACGGAATTATGAAATCATGAGCCTTTGCATCAACTTTTAATTCTTTTATGCCGTTCTTATAATCCCCGATTATCTGGTTGATTATTGGATTTTTAGGTGTATTGGTTAGATGCTCTACCATAATCTGATTATCGTAAATCTGCTCTATTTTATTAAAATGTTTATCTTCAATTTTCACATTCTGGGCAGGTACATAATTATTAACATTAGCATAGCAACTATTCTCACCTATTTTAGCATTTAAAGCACTTTTTACTTTTTGTTGTATAATACCAATCGATTCAGGATGTAAGATATCCTCAACTTTATTATTAGCAGACAATATACCATAGCGACTCGAGCTATCCACACTATTTACAGAAGCCAAAATAGAGTTTTTTTCATCTACGCTGTTGATGTTCAAGTCAAAAAAGGCATCGTCTGGGTCATTTCTCAACCCTCCCATCCAATTAATGAGAGATTGAAGGTGATTGATTAAATTTTTAAACTTATCTCCTTCCTTTTGAAGGTCTTTAATAATACCCCCCATGACATGGACAATTTCTGTCAAAGGGTCCCCTTCTAAGCTTAAAAGCCCATATACCACATCTGCTAAACCATCTAGAATTATAGTGGCCTCCATTCCAGTAGTAAGTATAAGACCAATCTTTAACAATCCCTTGAGAATATAGGCCTTATTTTCAACGTTTGCTAGTGGAGAACCAAAATTAGGACTTGATACCGTTATCACACCTGAAATAACGCCGGCATTATTGTATACTACCTTATCAAGCCATTCCAGATATCTAGCTACAAGGCCACCCTGACTATATCCAATAAGGATGTTTGGTTTTGTAGCCTTTAGTAAAGAATAATAGCCCTGAAAACCATCAGTTATCATTTGGTATCCTCTGTTTTCTCTACAGTCATCACTCCAGAAATATTTGTAATCCTCCTGACCCTTATCTTTATAATACTTCTGTATTTGTTGTAGATATCCACCTGAATCTGGCTTAAGAAAATCACTACCTATGCATTTTGGTGCAATTGGAACGAAGTATTCACAACCAGGCATAAGATTATTTGTTTCATATGCAGGAGCTGCTATCTGGGTTTTAGACTGTGGCCTGCTGCCAAATTTTATATTGTCCTCCCCAAACGCCGCTTTTATAGTCTCTTGGTTAGGACCTACAATATCTATCGCTGCATTCAGACACCATATTGTTTTTTGAGCCATGATAAAAAATTCCTCCTTTTGAGTTTTAAGACTTGAGATCAGACTTACTAATAATTCATTATTCTTTAAATATATTGTATTTCCTCTATTTATTTACATTTATTAATCGCATTATCTGACAAGATATTCTCAAAGATAGTAATATTAAAATACTCTAATATTAAAATTAGTAGGCTATTTATTAGGAACGATAATTCCTAGACTTAACTATTTAAAAAAGAAGTAAAAACAATTTACTCCTCCAACAATGATTTCATTTTTGTAGCAGTATCCGTTCCTAATAAAGGGGTATGTACAATCAATTTTAAGCCAGAATTATCAGAAATGTCAAAATTGCTAACTTCAAAATCTAATATTCCCGCCGTAGGATGATTCAATTGTTTATAAATTTCACTATTACTATTAATTTCATGTAAGGACCACCACAAATTAAATTCTTTGCTTTGCATTTTTAGATCATCAATAAACTGAGCAAGCCAAGAATCTTCAATATATTGCCCACACGTTGAACGGAATCGACCTATTAAACCCTTGGCATGCTGCTTCCAGTTAACAAGTAACTGTTTATACTTGTCATCTGTGAACATCGCCCAAACTATATTTCGTTCGCGAACGTTCATTTCACTGAACTCACCAAAGATTATACATGCTGCTTTATTCCAAGCAATGACGTTCCACCGCTGATCCGTAACTAAAGATGGGCTATATATTAAACTATCCAGAACATGTTGAAGTATTGGACTTACAGTTCCTTGGTATCCCGGTATATCTGCTGGAAGCGGCTGGTTCGCTAGAAGGTAAAGATGAATGCGCTCTTGTTTATCCAACAATAAAACTTTAGATAGGCTTTCTATTACTTGAGTTGAAACATGAATTGGTCTTCCTTGTTCAAGCCAAATATACCAAGTTAGGCCAATACCAGCCAACTGCGCAACTTCCTCTCTTCGGAGGCCAGGAGTACGCCGACGCGTTCCTGTCGAAAGTCCTACTTGAGATGGTAAAATTTTTGCCCTTCGTGTTTTTAAAAAATCTGCTAGCTCTTTATATCGATGGTTCTCATTATTCAAACTCGTCATCAGTCCTGTCTATTATTATTTATACCAGTATAAATTCACTACTATTAATAGTATAACACTTGTATTATTATATCAATAGTAAAACAATAATACAAAAATGGAGGATATAAACATGAAGTTTTTATGGACATCAATCTATGTAAAAAATTTGGATGAATCGATTGCTTTTTACTCTAACCTTTTGGGACTTCAAGTAACGAAGCGTTTCCCCGCAGGACCTGGAATGGAAATAGCTTTTATGGGAAACGGCATTAACAACGAAACATTAGTTGAACTCTTAGCAGATAGCAACAATAGCATATTCAATTACAGTGAATTCCTATCTATTGGTTTTGCTGTTGATTCTGTTGATGCAATGTTGGATACGGTAAAAAGTAAAAACATACTTGTACATAATGGACCATTTGAAACTCCTGGTTCAAAATATTTCTGTATCAAAGACCCAAATGGCCTTAACGTTCAATTTTTTCAGCAAAAATAATGGTTACTTATTTAACACATAATACAAGTAATATGATATGATTATATTGAAAAATATAGTTAGTAGGTGTAAGAATGACAGCTAATAGACATCTTTCTTTTCTTTCCCACATAGGGAGAGAAAAGAATATTTATCAAGACCATAAATACCAATGTCCCTTTTGCAATCGCGAAGAACTATCAGATATTTTAGATGAAGAAGACTCGATATTATTAATAAAAAACAAATTTCCCACTTTAGATAATACTTTTCAAACAGTACTTATTGAAACTAATGATTGCTTAGCAAATATATCTACTTACGATACAACTCATATGCGGAAAATAATTACCTTTGGAATAAATCATTGGCTAAAAATGGAGGAAAGCGGAGATTTTAAATCCGTAGTTTTTTATAAAAACCATGGGCCTTTATCTGGTGGCAGTATTAATCATTCACATATGCAAATAGTTGGACTAAAAGATATAGATTATAAGCTAAACCTAAAGGATGATATTTTTGACGGAATAGAAATTTATAAAGAAGGAAATTGTTTACTTAATATTTCCACTAAACCAAATGCTTGTTCAACCGAATTTAATATTATTACTACTCCTCGCCATGATAATTTCATTGCGGATAATTTACAACTTATAGTAAAGTATATTCTTAATCACATGAAGTGTAGTAGCTTTAACTTATTCTTCTATCAGTGGAAAGAATCAATTATATGTAAAGTAGTTCCGAGATACGTAACTTCCCCGTTTCTCGTGGGTTACTCCATTGCTCAAACTTCCAATAGCTTGAGTAAAATTGCTGAACAAATACAAGAAACTTACTATAATGAGTAGTATATGTCTATGTTATCATATACTACTCATTAAACCATGTATCTATCCCCACAGTTTCATTATCCTTAATACTGTCATATCTGCCGTCTGATGTTATGACTCGAACTCCATACTCCTCCAAGAAATCCAAGAACAAAAGAGTTTTTGCATTGTTTCTACCTAATCTTGACAAGTCTTTTAATACGATTAGGTTAACATTGCAGGCCAAAACATCTTTTTTCAACTCATCTAGTGCGTATCTATCAAAACCTGCTCCTGAGACATTATCATCAACATAGGTTTTATAAATGGTCCCCAACTTATTTCTCGCTACAAAATCTATTAATAGTCTTTTTTGTGTCTCTATAGTCTCTAAATTCTCATCGTTTTCATCTCTACTCTGTCTTACATATATTCCTATATGATAATTAATATCAGGCTTACTAAACCCTAGCATAGCAACCGTTACCTCCTTACTATCACTAATTCTGTTTGCATATAAACGGTCGTAAGCGTTTATAATAGTCGCAGCAAATATAAAGTGTATCAATTGGAATTTGTTAATATATTTTTGGCATTTTGGGGAATGTATTATTTGGTATATCATAGATTATACTATTTGGTATTTTGGAAGTGTATTTTTACATATTTATTGTTAGTGCTTTATATAGTAAGTCTTTTACATCAACCTTCCCCTTATAAATAATTAAAATCTTCTTCTGCTTAATTTTTGACATATATTAGACCTCTTTTCATCACCCAATTTATCAGCATATCTAAGATTCAATGGGAGGTACTTTCACTCCTACTGAGTCTTATATATCGCAATCCAGATTGGTACCGCGGCTTAGTAATGAAGTATTAATGGCGGTAGACATCCGATAAGCATTGAGGATATCTAAGTCCTATTTAAGTATATTCACCAAATTAAAATATTAAAATTTGTCCATTGAATAAAAAATGTTTTGGTTAGTAGTATAATAGAAAGCTTGTAGTAAATAAATCATTTTATTTTTCAAAATGAAAAAAGACTATTGATTAAACATCTATTAATCAAATAGCCCTTATATTACTATTTCGCATTTAAAATTTAGAAAAGCAATATTTTTAATCACCGCTTACGATATGTACATAAGCTACGGCTCATAGTATTGAACAACATTATAACTATACTATTATTCTTTTCTCTGTAACAAGCAAATCTAGAGGTACATCATATTCATCATAAGGTATTTTCTGTAGAACTTGAAAATCAAAACATATGCCTATTTTATGACATTCTCTTGATACTTTACTCAAAAACCTGTCATAGAAACCTGCCCCAAATCCCATTCTATTCTTATTTATGTCAAATGCGCTTCCTGGTACTATGATTATATCAAACATATTAGGAGCAACAATATTACATTCAAGCAACGGTGGTTCCAGTATTTCATAATTACCACAAGCAGTAAGCTCATTAAAATCATTTATTCTAACTGCGTGCATATACCTAAACTCTTTGGTGGTACCAGCCAAGCAGGGCACACTAACTTTTTTACCCTCGGATATCCATTTTTTTATTAATGCATGAGTATCAACTTCATTTCCAAAGCTCACATAACACATAATGCTTTTTGCATTTTTAACATATTCAAGTTGATTTAGTTTTTGAGCTATACATATTGAGCTAGTCAGTACATCATTTTTCTCTAGCTTATTACGTATAGCAAGAGTTCGCTTTCTTACGTCACATTTATTAATTTTTAAAACCCCCATGTGTCCACATTAATAATAGATTTGTGGTCCAAATGTAACTGCAAATATAAACCAAAAAAGCGCTGATAAAATAAATACTACTACAGATACAGTTATTAATGCTGCACCGTAGGATCTCTTGTCAGCATTGTTGTCACTAGATACAAACACCAAACCTAAAATTATTCCGACAATTTGACCAATCCCAGGAATAATTACAGCCAATGCAGAGATAATCACTTTAGCCCAGTTACTCATGAAATTGTTATTTAAAGGTTTATTATTTAGTAGCAATTCTCTCTCCAAATTACTCACCTGTCTATTCATCCACTGAAGTTGGCTTTGGGTATAATTATAGGACTCCGAAACAGTATCTGATGCATCTTTTAATAATTGTTCATCAATCACTTCATTTTTCTGATTCAAGTCCAATTCCTGACTGTTAATTTGATCCATTTTACCTCCAAAAGTCGCATTGCGGCTATAATTTGTTATATAGTTCCCCCAACTTACTATTAGTAAATATTAGGAGTCATTAATTATCTAACAGATATTATACCATAACAATGCATAATAGGAATAAGACTAATATATTATTTTTATACGGGTAAGTAGTATAATTCTACAAGACCTTTTATAACATCATTATAATTATTCTCAGTTATTCTATGTAAATATCCGTTTTCCATATGTAGGTACATCGTTACATTATAGTTATAAATATTATCCATTAAAGCGCTAATCATATCTATAGAATCTAAAGGGTTAGAAAATTCTCCTATCCATCGGTGTGAATATTCTTCGCTTTGAACTGGCTTTTGATAATAGCTAGATAAAAACTTTTGAATTTCTCCTTGCAAATTTGACCATAAGCTTATATTGACAGACATGCATAATCCCCCAAGATTCTATAATATTATTTATTTAATCTATAATACTATTTGACATTAAACACAAAAATCCTTTATGTAAATAATGCCATAACTGAATAAGGGGGAATATCATTACCTAGCTAGTAACTTACTAGACAAAGCATCAACCTCATACTTAATCTTCTCTTCGTCAATACTCTTGAAAGTCCTATCCTGCATAATAATTTTTCCATCAATAATAACAGTATCAACATCTGATGCCTGGGCTGAATATACAATGGCTGAAATAGGATTGTTTTTAGGATAGAAATGTGGCTTATCTGTATCTATTAATATAACGTCACCCTTCATTCCTTCTTTTATCACACCTGAATCACTAAAGCCAAGTGCCTTAGCACCATTGTAAGTACCCATTTTCAATACGTTATTTGCATTCATCAGCTGTGGGTTCATCGAAACACCCTTGTGAATTAGTGCTGCAAGATTCATTTCTTCAAACATATTGAGGTTGTTATTACTTGCAGCACCATCAGTTCCCAAGCACACGTTAATACCCATGTCCAACATTTCAGGAACTCTCGCAATACCACTTCCCAATTTTAAATTACTAGTTGGGTTGTGCGAAATACTGCACCCCATTTCTTTCATTATCGCCAAGTCACTGTCAGTCATGTGAACACAATGAGCCGCTAAAACAGGTACATCCAGTACACCTGTCTTTTTACAAATTTCCACAGATGTCATTCCATAGTCTCTTTTACTTGATTCAACTTCTGTAGTCGTTTCCAAAAGATGAATATGAATACCTGTATTCAATTGCTTAGCAAGTGCCGCTGCATTTGCTAAAGTTTTCTCGTTAAACATGTATGTGGAATGTATTTCAACAAAAACCTTAATCCTGCCATCAGCAGAGTTGTGATATTTATTATAGTAATCTATAGTTCCTTGGCTCTTGTCTAGTCTTTTTAGCTCCCCACCCTCAAAAAACTGTACAGGGCTCTTACATATATTGGCCTTGATACCTGTCTCTGTAACCGCACGTGCCACTTCGTCCATAAACATGTACATATCTGCAAATGCAACTACTCCTGACTTAAGCATTTCAGCTATACCAAGCATGGTTCCCCAATATACATCTTTCTCTGTTAACTTTGCCTCAACGGGGAATATATTATCAAATAACCATGTCTCCAAAGCAATATCGTCTGCATAATTTCTCATTAAGGTCATTGCACTGTGACTATGAGCATTAACAAGCCCAGGCATGGCTATCTTACCTTTTCCATCGATTTCATCCTTTGAATTAACATCCTCTGGCAGACTACTAGATATTAAGCTAATCCTGCCATCCTTTATTCCTATATGTCCATTCTTAATCACCATGCTTGCATTATCCATCGTGATTATATCAACATTTTTTATTAATAAATCAAGGTTGGTCATTTTACCTCCATTTAGTCCATATACCTTCCAATAAACATAAAATATTACTTACCAATTATACCGACCAGCCGTTAATGTAATTTCTCTGCTCTTTTGACAGCTTATCAATCTTTACACCCCATGATTTTAGCTTCATTTCAGCAACGGTCTTATCCAACTCAGCAGGTACATCAATTACTTTATTCCCTAGCTTACGGAAATTGTGAAGCATATATTGTGCTGATAAAGCTTGCAATGCAAAGCTCATATCCATAATTTCAGCAGGATGCCCATCTCCGGCAGCTAAATTAACTAACCTACCTTCTGCCAATAAATTAATCCATTTACCATTGTCCAACTTGTAGCCCATAATGTTATGTCTCTGTTCTTGCTTTTCAACAGCAATCTGTTCAAGCTGCTCAACTGATACCTCAACGTCAAAGTGCCCCGCATTACATAGAATAGCTCCATCCTTCATATTCTTAAAGTGTTCAGCAGTTATTATATCTCTGCAGCCTGTAACAGTGATAAATAGGTCTCCTATTTTAGCTGCTTCAGACATTTTCATCACCTTGAAACCATCCATAATAGCTTCTGCGGCTTTTATTGGATCTATCTCAGTAATAATAACATTTGCACCAAAGCCTTTTGCTCTCATTGAAATACCTTTACCACACCATCCATAGCCAGCTACTACTACATTTTTTCCTGCTACAATTAAATTGGTGGTTCTATTAATACCATCCCATACAGATTGACCAGTACCATATCTGTTGTCAAATAAATACTTACACTGAGCGTTATTTACAGCTATCATAGGAAATCTAAGAGCTCCTTCCTTCTCCATAGCCTTTAAACGTAATACACCTGTAGTTGTTTCTTCACAGCCTCCCATTATGTGTGGAAGTAATTCTTTTCTTGTTGTATGGAGAAGATTAACCAAGTCTCCACCATCATCTATAATTATATTCGGCTTATACCCAAGAGCTAAGTTTAAATGCTCCTCGTATTCCTTTTTTGTTGAATTATACCATGCATAAACATCTAGTCCATCAGCTACAAGGCCTGCTGCTACATCATCTTGTGTTGAAAGAGGATTACTTCCTGTAACAGAAACTTCTCCACCACCAATTGCAAACAATTTTGCCAAATATGCAGTTTTTGCTTCCAGATGGACTGACACTACTACCCTTACACCTTTAAATGGTGTTGTTTGTCTGAACTCTTCCTCTAGGCTTCTTAAAATAGGCATATTTTTTCTAACCCATTCTATCTTTTGTCTACCCTTGTCTGCTAAAGATATATCTCTGATAACACTTTTCATAATAAAAACCTCCGCAAAGCCGCCTATGCGACCAATTATTTTGATACAACTCTTCTTTCTAAATATATGTTATTCCAAGTTAATATGTATTTAATGCTATCTTAAAATTATAAGCTACTATATTTTTTGTTTCAACATATTATTTCAATATTTGGCTATTTCAATATTTGATTTATTTTAGAATCTGACTTACTGGTTGCATATTAAATCCTCTATTTTTAATGCCCTGGATTATTCCTTCAATGTTTCCTGAATCGTACTGGTTAAAATGTAGCAAAATAATGGAGCCATTTGCACAGTTATTTACAACATGATGTTCTATTTTATTTGAAATTTCCTTTACTGTGCTGGTTTTCTTTAAAGGATTGATAACACTGCTAAAAGTTTCCAGATTCCACCCTATAACTGTGTAACCATTCTTTTGCGCAATAGATAGTATTCTATCGCTCTTTGCTCCACCTCCACCTGGAAGCCGCAAATATGGAAATTCCTTTTTCATTTTAATTACGTAATCCTCACCAAGGACCTTTTTTGCACTGGTTTCCCATCCTAATATTTCGTCTTGAACAAGGTTATCCGGCATATTTGTCAACAACTCATGATAATTTGTGTGGTTGCAAATCTGGTGTCCTTCATTTACCGCTCGTTTCCATACCTCTGGATAATCATCTAAGACTTTCCCAATAATAAAAAATGTAGTCTTTACATTGTTCTTTTTTAAAACATCTAAAATTTTCTCCACAGTCTTTTGGTTATAGCCGTCATCAAAAGTTAAGGCTACTTTCGTAGTATTTGCTCCCATGTATATAGTTTTTTTGACTACTCCGTAGTCTTTCTTTTTTGATTTGTCATTGTTCAAAACCGTTTTAGGTTGTGAGGGAACAGTGCTTTTTGAAGGCTCAGCTTGTTTTGATGGTTGTGCCTGTTCTGAAGGTTCTGCCTGTTCTGGTGCTTCGACCTGTTTTAATGGTTCAGAAGGTCTTGATAACTCTGTATTTTTATTGAGTATATCATTATTTACTCGCTTGTTAAAAGAATTTTTGTTAGCATCTTTATTCATAGCAGAATTAATATTTTGCTTATTACCATCTGTAAACTCAATATTGCTTTGCGCTGATGGTTTGTTAGTATCCGTTAATTCTATTGAAGATGCAGGATTTTGGTTTTTAATATTAAACATAGGAATTCCACAATACCATATAACTACGATGGCCACTACAAATGGAGAAAGTATATATGCTATTCTAACAAATTGTTTTCTACCCTCATATTTAACTAGGCGGTTGTATCTGTCATACAGCCTAGTCAAATCAATTTTATTAATTAATTTGCGCATAGTTTTCCTTATCATGAAACTTTATTGTAATATTATAGAAACTTTATATGTAATATTATACTTGTTTATTGTGATTTTTAATATACCTTAATTTGACTTTTAAAATGGGGCTGATGCAAAACTATATCGTATAATATAGTTTTGCATCAGCCCCTCTGCTTAATATATAAATTTATAAATGAATTTATTTTTTTGCTTTAGTACTAGCTTTTGAAGCCTTTATAGTAACAGTTTTCTCTTTTTTAACTGGTTTTTTTGAAACACTGAACACATAGTTTTCGCCAGAATTATTATCCCAATTATCTGCAGTATCCTTAAAGCAAATACCGAAACTCTTACACTCTAGGATATCCAATTCTGTATTAAATACTCCTTGTTCCAGCTTCATTGGTATGTATGCGCTGTTATCCCACATATCTCCAAAACCAACATGCAAAATAATACTTTGAGCACCTTCTTGTGCTAACAAACCAGTATAGCTCACCTTTATCTTATCACCACTATACAAGGTTTTTTTTGATAACAATACACCATTATCTTCATAAGACTTTTTTGCCATTGTAACCCTCCTAAAAATTCAATATTTTATATACATTCACATAAACAGAGTTCTTGGCTTCAGGTGGAGTTTTTACTCCATCTGAAGCTTAGAAATCGTTATCCAGGGTCGTAGCGCCGCTTATCCCACACATATAGAAGTGGGGGTATTAGCGGCGGTAGACATCGGATAAATTTAAGATACTTATGTTACTAATTTTATTTTTCAATATTGTAACACATGTTTTCAATATGTGTCAAACATACCATTATTTAACAATTAATTACAGATAAGGCAGAACTAGTTTCTCTAGTGTAGGATGCACTCCTAACTCTTGCTTTAGTTTTTTATATTCATCTAAAGCATTTTTATTTATACCACCAATTTTCTCAGCTCGTATCATTAAATTTTTAGG
Source organism: Bacillota bacterium (assembly GCA_023391425.1). GTDB lineage: Bacteria > Bacillota > Clostridia > Acetivibrionales > DSM-1351 > Ruminiclostridium. The sequence goes on from JAEWAX010000008.1 coordinate 17,176, forward strand.
TGTCTCAAGTGGTGAAACATATTCTACAATAGAAGCCTTGTAACCTAGCGCCTCTAATAACATTAGTCTAATTCCATCAGTTAATACATCGGCTAGTCTTGCCTTTAGAACGCCATGTTTTGTTATACTCTTAAGCATGTCAAAAGAATATTGGCTCAATATTTCCTTCTGACAGCAAGGCACCATTACGATAGCTTTAGCATTATTTTTTACAGCTAGTGCTATTGCTAAATCAGTCGCTGTGTCACATGCATGAAGACTTATTGCTAAATGGATATCTTTAGGTGAAGTATAGTTTTTAATATCTGTAACCATAAATTCCATATTTCTATAATCAAGCTGATTTGCTATCTTTCTAGAAGCATCAATTACAGTTTTTGAAATATCCAAACCTATGAAATGACAGTTCTTTTTAAGTACTTCTTTTATATAATAGTTCAAAACAAATGACAAATATGATTTCCCACAGCCGCAGTCAACAACGTTGATGCTTTCATGATTAGAGCAAAGTGTTTTCAGCAAATCGTCTACAAGCTCAATGTAATGGTCAATTTGATTATATTTTCTAATCATATCATTTTTAATTTTGCCATTCTCGCCAAGTATTCCTATAGCCCTAAGTACATCATCAGCAGCTCCAACTTTTATATAATAATCTCTGTTTGTAATTTGTGAAGTTTCATTATGGTCCTTGACAGTGTCACTTATTTCTGTATCCTTAGTTTTCATCTTAACATTTTTATCATCTGCATCTATGAAAATAGTACTTCCTCTTTCTTCATATATAAGGCTCATTGCTTCATATTGTTCAACAATTTTTGACACCCTGGCTCCAAGCCAAGAAATCTCTATTTATCAATTCTCCCATTGTATTGAAGCAAAAGTTTATTATCCTGTAATGTAATGTTCCCTTCATAAGTCTTGGTTCCAGACTTTAATTTCATTGATATCTTCTTGAAGAAGCTTGAGTTCTCAGCAATTCGCTGCTCTAAGCCCATTAAAAATAGTCCTAACTTTTGTACGCTTTGTTTATTCATTTATCCTGTACCTCAACATTTAAATTTTTTACTTATCCTCAACTTCAATAGTCATTTGTAACTTTATCTTTCAATGTACATACCTGTATATTTGTAGCTAAACCTAATTTTTAAATACAAATCAAGTAATTACATATTTACAACTTCTGCACTGATGTTTTTAGCAACTCTATGTCAGCTTCATCTAGCTCCTTACATTCTCCAAGTTCAAGAGTCTCATCCAATCTCAACTTTCCCATGCTCAGCCTTTTCAAATAAATAACCTTTTTATCTACAGCTTCAAACATTCTTTTTACTTGATGGAACTTTCCTTCTACAATAGATAATTTTATCTCAGAAATCTCATCTGACTTAATAATCTCAAGCTGTGCGGGAAGCGTTTTGTAACCATCATCCAACTTTACACCATTACTAAAAGCCACTATATCACTATCATTGACCACACCAAGAACATGCGCATAGTATTGCTTTGTTACATGCTTCTTTGGTGAAAGTATTTCATGTGATAGCTGTCCATCATTTGTCATTAGAACAAGTCCTTCAGTATCTATGTCCAGCCTTCCTGCTGGAAAAAGATCGAAGCACTTATATTTCTCTGGCAATATGTCAAAAACCGTTTTTTGCTTGTTATCGGTTGTTGCTGATATTACACCCTTTGGTTTGTTCATCATTAAATAAATATACTTGCGATAGTTGAGTTTTATTCCACTCATTTCTATTACGTTCTCAGCTGGATCAACATATTGTCCACTATCTTTAGCAATATTGCCATCTATTGTAACTAAACCTTTTCTTACAGCACTCTTTATTTCAGTTCTTGAACCAAATCCAAAATTAGAGAGCACCTTATCCAATCTCTGCTTTTGCTTCACGACATTTTCCTCCAACCTTTAGGGTAAAGGTTTTTCAGCATATCACCTGTTTGCTTTGCCCATCCTAGTAAGTAACCATCTACACAAATTCCAGTATAGCCTTTTTCTCCAGAAACAATAAGTGTTTCACCTTTTAGATAGCTATTTGTCTCTCTAGAATCTACTTCGAAATTTATCTTATTCTTTATCTCATCATTGCATAATGAAATAGCAAAGGAATGTGATGGAATAAATCCCTTTGGACCCATTTCTCCTAAGTACCAACCGAATTTTGCAACCTTTAAACCAGCTAAATCTGGACAACTTTCAGGCAAATGATATATATTGCTGCCTTTTTGAAAAACTTGCCCCTGTAGGTTTAGGCTTGTATTATCTTCAATGAAATTTGCAAGCTCTGGGTTAAAATTTCTTAAATCATTTGCATCGTTGATAACATTTGATTTTTCCCATCTTCTCAATCTATCTATTTCCCCATCTCTACTATTGTTTTCAAATCTATTTTTATCTCCATCTCTTCTATTTTTTTCAAATCCATTTTTATTGTTTTCATTATTATTTATGTTGTTTTGGCCTTCATCTATATTGTTTTTGTCCCCGCTGGCTTTATCTATCTTTTTAATGAGAGCAGCAAAGTGCCCTTCTCCGTTCAGTTTATGTGGCCATAGCCTTGCTGTCTTACTAAAGTCATATGTCCCATTTGACCACTGTGTACGTCCGCCCTCGATTCCCCCAGTCTTAGGTATTTCAAGTAATTCATAGTGACCCATATATTCATTCATAAACTTCTCTATCATTAATTCATCTTCTTCAGGTGAAAAAGTACAGGTAGAATATAAAATGCTTCCTCCTGGCTTTAACATCTTGTCTACCTGCTGAAGAATATCCCATTGCATACCGCTGCACTTCTCACATTTAAACTTTTCCCAGCTTTTTATGGCATCTTCATCCTTTCTGAACATACCTTCTCCTGAGCAGGGTGCATCTACCAATATTTTATCAAAGTATCCCTCAAAGTTCCTAGCGAGCTTGTCTGGTGTTTCATTCATGACTACAGCATTTCTTACACCACACAGTTCTATATTTTTAACTAATGCTTTTACTCTATCTGCATTAATATCATTTGCAACCAGCAAACCCTTTCCTTTCATCTGCGCAGCCATTTGAACAGTTTTACCACCAGGCGCTGCACACAAATCCAAAACCTTGTCTCCTGGCTTGACACCTATGACTGCACCTGGCAGCATTGCGCTTGGCTCTTGAATGTAATATAACCCTGCATAATAGTAAGGATGCCTACCCGGATTATCTCCTTCTTGATAATAAAAACCATCAGTAGTCCAAGGAACTGGTTCAAGATGAAACGGAGATATTTTTAAGAACTCCTCCACCGATATTTTCAATGTATTAACACGTAAACCATAAAATCTAGGCTTCTTATATGATTCAAGGTAGCTGTTGAATTCCTCACCCATCAGCCCCTGCATTTTATTCACAAATTCTTCTGGCAGCTTCATAAAAAATAATACTCCTGTATATTAATCTTTAACTCAAAACATTATCAGAGTTAAGCCACTTTAACAGAAGTTATTATAACACAAAACATGGAATTTTAATAAATAGAGTTTTATTCTAGTAGTTAAATGTAACCATTTATTTTTATAAAAATATTTTTATAAACTTCTTGCATGTCACGTGGCGTGATGTATTAGAATAGAGACAGCATCAGAAAGAAAGGTGAGTTTACATGACAGAGATTGATTCTGACAAAAATAAAGATAGCAAATTTAGAATAGCAACACCTCAAGGGGACGTAGAAATAAGCTGGTCCGATAACCAGCATCCAGGATTCTGCCCCAACTGCCACAAATGTATTCCCTTGAGTTCTATTGTCTTTAAAAATGAGCACGAAAATGGTACAGAAGTTTTTTCTGGTATAGAAGCTATTATTGAAAGGAAATATGGCATTCCAAAAGAGCAAAGTGCAAAATATACCGGGCGAATTGGGGAATGTCCTTACTGTCATAAGCCAATTCCAGTGAGGGAAATAGTATTCAAAAAAGATAATTCTATTATTACTCAATATGAATCTGGGGTGAGCCATAATGGATAAAAAAGAGTACTTGTTTTCTACTGGTGAATTAGCAAATATGGTAGGGGTTTCATTAAGAACTCTGCAATATTATGATGAGCAAAATCTGTTAAAACCTTCCAGAACAGAAGGTGGAATAAGGAGATACACACGCGAAAATTTATTACGTTTAGAGCAAATACTTTTTCTAAAATCATTTGGTTTCTCTTTGGAAGAAATTAAAGATAAAATATTGGATTTTAAAACAAGTTCCGATTTTAAAGAAGTATTCTCCCAACAGAGAAAAGTACTTACCGAACAAATTGAAAATTTAAATTATACTGTAAAAATGCTTGACACTGCGATAGCAGAAACATCAAATAGTGAAGACATCAACATGGACCGTACTATTGTGATTATGGAATCAATAAAACGTGGAAACCCTTATACGTTTGTAGTGCGCTATTTTGATGACGATCAATTGAAAAATTATGCACTCCGGTTAATTGGAACTCCAGACAACATACATGTTAAAGATATATTTAGTTGCTTGGAACAGCTATACGAAACAAATGCCGATCCGGCTGGTGAAGATAGTCAGGAGCTTGCAAAACGTTGGTGGGATATGGTAAATCAATTTACAGAAGGTGATGCTAAGCTTTTAAAATCTCTATTCTATGTAGGTCGAGACATAAAGAACTGGCCGGATGAAGCGGAAGATGTCAAAAAGCCAATAGAAAATTTTCTTGTTAAGGCCTTAAGAATATACTTTAAAAACCACCAAATTGAGATTGGAGATGTAGCAAAAAAGCCAGAAGATATCCCATAATTTCACACATTTATAAAGTTAATCATAAATACAATTAGAAAGGATAATAGTCTATGAATCTTACTAAATTTCTAAAGAATAAAGGCGTGCTCTACGCTGTAATACTTGCAATCTTTTACCAAGTCGCAATGGTAGGACTATATATTTATGGATATCACGTCTTACCTGGTAGCATAAATGAACTAAGCGTTAACGTCGTAAACCAGGATGAATTACAGGGACAAGCCATCCAGAAAGAACTTGCCGCTAATCTTCCGTTTAAACACGTTATTACAGACCTGAATTTGGAAAGGAGTAAGGACGAATTGAATAATCGGTCTATTCAGATGATTATTGTAATTCCACAGAACTTCATTTCCAATCTGGCAAAGGGAAAGTCGGAATTTGATTTTTATATAAATCAATCTAATACTATGACTACTACGACTACAATGACTGCAGTAGCACAATCAATTACTGATAACTTTAATAAGGCGGTAAACAAGAAAAAGATTGTCGGGATTTTAAGTTCTATGCACATTAACAGTTCACAACAACAGTCAATCACTACTCAGTTGCAAAACTCTGTCGTTCAAAAGAACATCTTTATCAATAAGACCCCACAAAGTATGAATTATACTATGGCTCCAATGTTTTTATCAATTGGAACATATGCTTCCTCTATGGTGGTTGCAATTGTATTAATGAATATTTTCTTAGCGTTTATGCCTATCGTTGGTAAAAGGAAAGCGTTTTACTATATAGAAGCTGCAGGTTTGGTAATTGCTATTCTTGCACCATTGTTCGGTATAATCATGGCAAGAATCTTAATTTCTGTCAATCTCCAAAAATTGCTGGTTCTGTATCTACAACAGATTTTTATGCAGATAATAGCTTTCCAATTTACATTAGTATTTTCATTATTACTTGGGCAAAATGGCATTTTCATAAACATCTTTTTAGTACTTTCACAAACAATCGCTGGCGGAGGAACAATGTCTTTGCAAATGATGCCTGATTTATTCAAGGCAATTAGTTATATTACTCCGATGTATCCTAATATCCAAATTGATTTTGGCCTGATGTATGGAGGGCCCATATTCAATTATGAACTACGGTTATTAACAATTTTATTTGTTTCATCTCTTTTACTCTTACTGATCATATGGCGCAAATGGCCGCAAAAGGAGGAGGAAGGAAAACAAGTCGCAAATATCATTACCAATCACCCAGTCACAGAATAAATCTTTGGCACAGATGTTGACAACAATATTATTTAGTATATAGAAGAAAAATCGTGCGCAAAAAATTCAATATTAAAACTTAAACTTGCAATTTATAAATATAAAATTATAAAAATTGAATCCTTGACAGTCCTCTTTACCCATGCTATAATAGCTTTTGTCATTGAAAAATGGCCCATTGGTCAAGTGGCCTAAGACACCGCCCTCTCACGGCGGCTACAGGGGTTCGAATCCCCTATGGGTCACCAAAAAAGAAACTTTGCAAAATGCAAAGTTTCTTTTTTTATATAGAGCTGACAAAACTCAATTTAGCCATCTTTATTGTTTTAAAAAAAGCAGTGACTTTAATCAATCACTGCTTTTTTTATATTAATAAAATTAGATAAATCAATTATTACAACTATTTTGTTCTTATAACTAGTCAACACGATTAAAGTGCAACAATTTACCTTTGAAATCGCCATACAACCCTGTCATTAATACTCCTCCATGCATTAAAGCAGCACCAGAATGCACACTTCCAGTCTCCTCATTGCGATAAAAGGCTTTTTCTTCCAAGCCTTTTAATTTGACTCTTCTACTATGATAATTGGGTCTATTTAGTACTTGTACATAAGTAACCAAAGCTTCACTTTTATCCTTAGCAACATATTCTACACAATTGAAATCCTGGTTTTCAAAAATGTTACTAATACGATATAAGTCACCTGTACGAATTAAATCGTTATATTTATGGTATTGCTCGACCTGTTTAGGAATTAAATCTCTATCTTCTTGAGGTATTTTAGTAACATCAAGTTCATAACCAAAAGTACCTGAAAGTGCAACATATCCTCTTGTCTCAAAAGGTGTTGTTCTCCCAACTGTATGATTAGGACAATCACTAACATGAGCCCCCATTGTTGATACTGGATAAACCATTGATGTACCATGCTGAATTTTCAATCGTTCAATGGCATCAGTATCATCGGAGCACCAGATTTGTGGGCTATAGTAAAGCATTCCAGGGTCAAATCTCCCTCCTCCACCAGAGCAATTTTCTAATAGAATATGAGGGAAATCACTAGTTAAGCGTTCCATAACCTCGTAAACACCTAATACATACCTATGCCAAAGTTCTCTTTGACACTCTGGATCAAGTACACTGTTACCCACGTCGGTAATATGACGATTCATATCCCATTTTACATACTCAATATTTGCACTGGATAAGATTTTCTTTAGGCTTCCATATATATAATCCCTTACTTCTTTTCTGGAATAATCCAATACATATTGATTTCTAGATAAGGAACCAACTCTGCCATCAATATGAATACACCAGTCTGGGTGTGCCCGATAAAGGTCAGAGTCTGGAGAAATCATTTCTGGTTCAAACCAGATACCAAATTTCATACCTAACTTATTAACTTCGTCTACTAGATATTTGAGCCCACCTTTGATTTTATCCTCATTTACAACCCAATCACCTAGAGACATATTATCATCGTTTCTCTTGCCAAACCAGCCATCATCCATAACCAACATTTCAATTCCAAGTTTAGAGGCTTCCTTCGCAATGTCTATTAACTTCTGAGTATCAAAGTCAAAATAGGTTGCTTCCCAGTTATTAATTAAAATAGGACGTTTCTTATCCTTGTATTCTCCACGAATTAAGTGATTCCTGTACAAATCGTGGTAGGTTCTCGACATTTTCCCAAGTCCTTGGTCAGAATGCACCATAACTACCTCTGGTGCAGTAAATTCCTCCTGCGGTTGCAATCTCCATGAAAAATCATATGGATTAATACCCATAACAACACGAGTTGTTCCAAACTGACAGCCTTCAGCTTGAGCAAAAAAGTTTCCAGAGTATACAAAGTTAAAACCAAATACCTCACCGGCATCCTCTGTTGCTGTTTTATCCATTACCGCAAGGAACGGGTTGTCCTGGTGATTATATCCTCCTCTTATTGAAGAAAGACCTTGTTTTCCGAAATTAATGGCTCTCCTGGAAACATGACGTTCTCGTGCCCATGAACCATGCAATGTAATCATGTCCATATTGATACTGTCGAAATCAACACAAGCTGAAAGTACTCTTTTAAGACTAATATTTTCGTTACCACAATTTTTCACCCTTACACTTCTAGTTATAACATCAAGATTTTCAAAGGTTGTATACACCAAAATTACTTGTAGCTTCAGATGATGATCCATACAAGTAATTTCTAATGTTGTGCAATCTTTCTCTTGTCCAAAGGTTGCTGGCAATCCTTCAAGCTTTGGTTTTCCACTATAAATTTTATGTGACACATACGAAATACCACAAGCTGTCATACCAGATTTTGTTTCCACCTGTAAGCTAGGCTCTCTATAATCTCCTAAACCACTAGTTGAGTATTCCATAGGAAAGCTATCCAAGAATGCGATTCTATCACGGTTATTCTTACTAGGTACAAAAGGATGTTCTTCTAAACGCATAAGATAATTAACATCTTCATCATTTATCTTTGAACCAAAATATACATGTCCTAAAAACTGCTCTTGGTCAACTATTGCAATAATATAACTTGTATCTTTTGCTTCAAGATTAAAAGATTTTGATTTCTCATTAAACCTAATACTCATAATTTCTATCCTCTTCTAAAATAATATTTATATCTATTTGTATATGAATTATTTCAAATTATAAAACACAGAAACTTCATAAAAAATCATTCATCTGTGTACTTTGCTGTATTTATTGCAGTGTTTTATTAATTAGATTTAGTTTTATTTATTATGCTTCTCATTATAATTCTTACTAGCATTTCTAATATGGGCAATAGTGAGAGTTTCTGCAGTATCTGCATCCTTTTTGCTTATAGCTTCAAATATTGCTCTATGCTCTTCAAATGCCTTTGCTGGCCTTCCCGGTGTATCAAACGAATTATTTCTAGCGCTTTGTATATAATGATGAAAAGTACTAAGCATATGCATTAGTGGACTACTTTTACTAGCCTTGAAAATGATATCATGGAATTTGGAGTCATATTTCATAAGTTGGTCTACATCATTCTTCATAGTGTAGAACTCCTCAAATTCAAGGGCCTCCTTTAATTGATTAATTTCTTCTTCTGTTATCTTTTCTGCTGCCCACCTAGCAGCAAGCCCTTCAATCCTCATCCTTATTGTAAAAATGTCTTCAACATCCTGATCAGTTACTCCCTTGACCACAGCACCTTTATTAGGTATAGCTTGAACCAGACCTTCCAGTTCAAGCTGTCTGATAGCCTCTCGTATAGGTGTTCTGCTAACTCCAAGTTCTTCTGACAATCGGAGTTCAATCAGGCTATCTCCGGGCTTATATACTCCTGTAAGGATTTGATTGCGAAGTTGAGCAAAAACCCTGCCCCTCAATGAATTCACTAAGTTTTCATTTTCATCATATTCAAGCTTAGCCATGTTTCTACTCCCTAAGGTGATTTTATTCTGTGGAACTAACCCCTCTCTTTACGGAATTGTCAGAATTAGAAGTTAGTTCCACCAGCTTAAATAAATCTCTTTATTTGCTCTGATTACGAGTAAAGTTTAGCAATCCACCAGCAAGTATCATCTGAACCTGTCTATCCGATAATGATACCTTTACATTAAACTGAGTGTTCTTAGTTAAATTCTTTACTACTATAGTATCAGCATTTTTTACTTGTTCTATTGCATTTTCTATTACGAGCTCGTCATTCATATCAATTACATCATAATCTGCTTCATTTTCAAAGGTCATTGGTATAATACCTGAATTAATCAGATTTGCCATATGAATTCTTGCAAATGACTTTGCAATAACTCCCTTTACCCCTAATTGTAATGGAGCTAATGCAGCATGTTCTCTACTTGAACCTTGTCCATAGTTTGAACCACCTATTATAAATCCACCACCATTAGCTTTTGCTCTTGTTGGGAATTCTGGGTCACAAGGTGTCAAACAGTATTCTGCAAGGTGAGGTACATTTGATCTAAATGGAAGCAGTTTTGCATTTGATGGCATAATATGGTCAGTTGTTATATTGTCTCCAACCTTAATCAAGGCTTTACCAGTAACCTTTTCAGTCAATGCCTTATTAAGTGGGAAAGGCTTAATATTTGGTCCTCTAACAACCTCTACATCATTTCCCTCTGGTGCTGGAGCTAAAACCATATTATCATTAATTAAAAATTCTTGTGGCATTTCAATTTTTGGTGCAGTTCCTAGTTCTCTAGGATCAGTGAGCACACCTGTAAGAGCACTTGCTGCTGCAACCTCTGGGCTTACTAAGTATACCTTAGCAGAGGTAGTTCCGCTTCTTCCTTCAAAGTTTCTGTTAAAAGTTCTTAGAGATATAGCATCTGTGCATGGTGCCTGTCCCATACCTATACATGGTCCACAAGCTGATTCAAGAATTCTTGCACCTGCTGCGACCATATCTGCCAATGCACCATTTTGAGCTAACATAGTCAATACCTGTTTTGAACCTGGCGCAATAACCAAGCTTACATTAGGATTTATTGTTTTCCCTTTAAGTATCGCAGCAACCTTCATCATATCCATGTATGAAGAGTTTGTACAACTTCCTATGGCAACCTGATCAACTTTTAATTTACCGATAGTAGAAATCTTTTCTACATTATCTGGGCTGTGTGGCTTCGCTGCCATCGGCTCAATTGTCGCTAAATCTATAACTATATGTTCATCATAATTTGCATCTGCATCTGGCAAAAGTTCAGTCCAATCCTGCTCTCTACCTTGTGCTTTTAAGAAGGAATGTGTGACTTCATCGCTTGGGAATATTGAGGTTGTTGCTCCCAACTCTGCTCCCATGTTTGTAATTGTAGCTCTTTCAGGTACAGTAAGTGTTTTTATGCCTTCTCCAGCATATTCAATTACCTTACCAACTCCACCTTTAACAGTCATAACTCTTAGAACTTCAAGTATAATGTCTTTTGCTGTTGACCAAGCATTTAGCTTACCCTTTAATTCAACCTTGCAAACCTTTGGCATTGGTAAATAGTATGGTCCGCCACCCATAGCAACAGCAACATCAAGTCCGCCTGCTCCAATAGCCAGCATTCCTATACCTCCACCAGTTGGAGTATGGCTGTCAGAGCCAAGTAAAGTCATACCTGGTACACCAAAACGCTCTAATTGTACCTGGTGACAAATTCCATTTCCAGGCTTTGAAAAATATATTCCATGTTTTGATGTAACTGTTTGTATATATTTGTGGTCATCAGCATTTTCAAAACCAGCCTGCAAGGTGTTATGATCAATGTATGCAACTGATTTCTTTGTCTTTACTCTAGGCATACCAATTGCCTCAAACTGCAAATATGCCATTGTACCTGTTGAATCCTGTGTTAGTGTTTGGTCAATCTTAATAGAAATTTCACTACCAGTTATCATTTCCCCACTCACTAAATGATTTTTAATTATTTTTTGTGCTAAATTTAAACCCATTTTAGTCCTCCTATATTGTTTTTCCTTTACTTTTGTTTAATAAATTTAATTTTTATGTTTAATTACTATTTTATAATATCATTTTTTAGTCATAAACCATAGTAATTTATTCTTTAACAGGAATTAAGCTTGGTTCTATTGCTTGTATTCCTTTTAGCATTTCCTTATCGCTAATAGAAGTATTTCTGCCAGATTGATATTGTTCATCAATCCATTCTTTAATTTTAGCAACTCTAGCGTCCTTCTTATCAATCATAGCTTTTCCTGACAAACGGAAATTATTATTTATCCAAAGTGCTATACCTGCAAGGCCTGAAGTTTGGGTGATTGCAATGCCAATAGGTCTGTTTAGTATCTTAGCGGTATTAAAGATATTATATATCTCCTCATCCTTTAAAAGTCCGTCAGCATGAATTCCTGCTTGTGTAACATTAAAATGCCTTCCTACAAAAGGTGTTCTAGGTGGAATCTCGTAGTCAAGCTCTCTTTCATAATAATCAGCTATTTCTGATATTACAGTAGTATCCATTCCATCTGTTGTTCCTCTAAGTGAAGCATACTCAAATACCATAGCCTCAAGTGGAGTATTCCCTGTACGTTCACCAATTCCAAGAAGTGAACAGTTTACAGAAGAACAGCCGTATAGCCATGCTGTCGCAGAATTATCCACCGCTTTGTAGAAATCATTATGACCGTGCCATTCTATCAGTTCACTTGGGAAACCAGCATGGTGTCTTAGTCCATATATTATGCCAGGAACACTTCTTGGTAAGGCTACTCCCGGATATGTAACTCCATAGCCCATAGTATCGCATGCCCTTAATTTTATTGGAACTCCGCTTTCATCCATCAGCTTTCTAAGCTCTAATGCAAAAGGAACAACAAAACCGTAGAAGTCTGCTCTAGTTATATCTTCTAGATGGCATCTTGGCTTAATTCCAACATCAAGAGCCTCTTTAATAACACTTAAGTAGCCTTCCATAGCCTGCTTTCTAGTCTTTTTCAGTTTCCTAAATATATGATAATCAGAGCAACTGACCAAGAAACCTGTCTCTTTCATTCCCATTTCCTTAGCAAGCTGGAAATCACTCTTTGATGCCCTTATCCAACTAGTTACCTCAGGGAATTTATATCCCTTTTCCAAACATTTGTATACTGCTTCTTTGTCCTTGTCACTATAAAGGAAAAATTCCGTCTGGCGAATGATACCATTTGGTCCACCTAATTTATGAAGATAGTCATAAAGTGTGACAATTTGCTGCACTGTATATGGTGCTCTTGATTGCTGTCCATCTCTAAAAGTAGTGTCTGTTAACCAAATCTCATCAGCTGGATTCATTGGAACTCTACGATGATTGAAAGCGCATTTAGGCACTTCATCATAGTTAAAAATCTCTCTATAGAGATTGGGCTCAGAAACATTCTGAAGAGAATATCTATACTGAGTTTGCTCTAATGTATTTGACTTCTTATTAAACTCAATCATTTTATTACCTCCCAAAAATATAAAATCCACATCACCTAAATCTAATCACCTAAATCAAATGTGCTATTTAATAATCTAATTTCTCTGTATGTGTGTATAATTGTATACAATTATACACTTGGTGTCAATAATAATTGGAAGTATAAAGGAGTTTTTTTACTCTACTTTTATCATAATTTTAATAAATATAGAGGTATAAGCAGGAATCCACCACTTTTTGTAGAATAGTACAAGGTATATTATTTTATCAATTTAATTTTTGCTATATATCGGGGGGATATTATGAAAAATGAAGATTCAAATGTGGCTAAGAGCAATAGACTTGTTATAATCGGTGCCATAAACTGTTTAGTATTATGCATTATCGGAGGTATTATCAGTGGGAAACCAGTCTTCGCAATTTATACTCTTTTTGCCTGTGCCATATCCTGTTTTGTTTTAGCTTTTACGACAGGTTATCGGTATAAAACTATAATTAAAAAATTTTCGGGTGATTTAGACGGCTTCAAATCTGGTGATTTCTCTCATATGATTGAGCCAAAAGCTTATGGAATTCTAAGCTTCGTTGCTTCAGTAGTTAATCTTGTAATAAGTGATATTCGTACACTTATTGAAGGTTTTTTCAATCTTTCCTTATCCATCACTCAGGCATCGAGAAAAGTTACTTCAACTTCTGAAAATGCCATCAGTGCAATTCAAGAGATATCTAAGACTATCGATGAGATAGCGAAGGGTGCCTCCTCTCAAGCTGAAGAAGCTCAGTTAGGAGTACAGGTTGTCGATAAACTTTCTGATCAAATAAATTTTGTTTATGAAAGCTATAGTGGTATTACAAACGAAACAAATAAAATTATCGACTTAAATACTGTTGGTCTCAAAGCTGTTACTACTTTAAGAGATAAATCAAAAGAAACCTATGAAACTTCTGAAAAAATATTTGCAGTTGTTGAAAATCTAACAAATACGACTAAAGATATCGGTCTATTCGTTGAATCCATTGAAAATATTGCTGAGCAGACCAATCTATTAGCTCTAAATGCTGCTATTGAAGCTGCAAGAGCTGGTGAAGCCGGAAAAGGATTTGCAGTTGTTGCTGACGAAGTTCGTAAGTTAGCAGATCAGAGTAGAAAATCTACTGAAGAGATTAACAATATGATGCAAAGTATTGAAGAAGAATCAGCTTTGGCCATCTCCTCAATGGAAATTATGAAGAAGGTTTCTCAAGACCAGAACTTAGCCGTTGACAAAACTAATAGTTCCTTTAATGATATTGCAAATGCTATAGAATACATTGTATCAAAGATTAACGATGTAAACACAGCAGTTATTAAGATGCAAGACGACAAGAGTGAAGTTATTAGTTCAATTGAAAACATTTCTTCTGTATCTCAGCAGACTGCTGCATCGAGTGAAGAAGTAGCTGCTACAACTGAAAATCAGCTTAAAACTCTCGATGATATGAAAATTGCTGCCGAAAGTTTAGATCAGTTAGTTAAACAACTTGATATAAAATTGAAAAAGTATAAACTTAGATAATTTAGATTTCATCAAAAAAGGGTCTTGCTAGTTGATTAATTATCAATTAGCAAGACTTTTCTTGTTGGTAGTGTAAATAGTTTTGTGTATGAAGAAGTTTCAACTTAATGATGGTTATCAATTGATGGTTAACAATTTGTAAAGTATTAACTTTAATAAAATTAATACTGACGTTCAGGAAGTAACGCCGCTGCTTGATCAGCCGAATATACTTTTTCCTCTACATTCTGAGATTTCTCAATCTTCTCTCCATTTAAAATCTGCTTTGCCAATTTTGCTACTCTTGGACCATGTAATGGGTTGCATTCTATAGACGCATTCATTTCACCTGCTATCATAGACTCAAATGCAGCTCTTACTGCATCAAAAGAAACAATTACTATATCCTTTCCTGGCTTTTTTCCTACTGCCTTTATTGCATCAATTGCACCAAATGACATATTATCATTCTGCGAAACTACTACATCAATTTTGTTATATTTCTTTAAAAGAACTTTCATGACTTCCTGCCCTTTAGCTTGTGTAAATTCGCCTGATTGCTCTTCTAAAACATTAAAATTCTGGTATAGTTTGATGGTATCATCAAATCCCTTTGTGCGCCCAATTGTTGCCGATGAACCAACTGTACCCTTAAGTACAACAATGTTATATTTTTCTTTTTCTCTTCCTTGTCTTTTTGTATAATCCACCAACCATTTTGCTGCATTTTCTCCTTCCTTTTCAAAGTTAGAGCCTACCCAACAGGTATATAAGGAAGAATCCGATACGTTAATCCTTCTATCTACTATAATGACTGGAATCCCAGCTGCCTTGGCCTCCATTAAAACAGATTCCCAACCGCTTTCTGTAACTGGTGCAATAACAATAATATCAACTTCCTGGGCAATAAAATCTCTAACTGCCTTAATCTGATTTTCCTGTTTTTGCTGAGCATCCGAGTAAATCAACTCAAAACCATTTTCACTGGACAATGCAGACTTCATAGATTTCGTATTAGCTATACGCCAGTCACTTTCTGCCCCGACTTGTGAAAAGCCAATTCGAATTAAATCTTCATTTGATGCTTCTTCATTATAATTCTTTGATATGTTACACCCCACCAGTATGATACTCACAGAAAATAAGCATATAAACAATAATAATATTTTACTTTTCAGATTTGGTACCTCCTATCTACATATACAAAAGAAAAACAAAAAGCAAATTCTTGTATATTTTTATTGTACTATAATGTCAAGCATTATGACATTATTTTAAAAATATTTAAATTAACTAATCTGCTCTATATGCTCTGCTAATAAAGATTCAGTAATTGCAGGAATACATAAAGTAAACTCACTTCCGACTCCATATGTACTTTCCACGCTAAGTCCATATGTACTTCCAAAATTCAGTTTAATTCTTTCATTTACATTAGCAATTCCAAAGCCATTTAAGTTGTCCATCATCTCAACTTTTTCCCCTTTTAAAATTCGTTGGATTTTCTCAAGTTGTTCCTCTTTCATGCCTATACCATTATCCTTAACTTTTAAAATTATCATTCCATTTATATATGAACCTTCTACAGTAATTTTACCTTTTCCTCTTTTATTCTTTATTCCATGATAAAGTGCGTTTTCTACAATAGGCTGAAGTGTAAGATTTAAAATTTTGTAATATTCAATTTCTTTTGAAATATTAATCTCATACTCTAAAATATCCTGATAACGGTACTGCTGTATCTGCAGATAACTTCTTATTAACATTTCTTCATCTTTTATTGTTATAAAGTCATACCCTTTATTAAGTACACTTCTAAAAAATTTAGAAAGTGCACTCACCATTTTCACGACATCCTTATTTTTATTATCTTCGGCAAGCCATACTATTGTATCTAAAGTATTATACAAAAAATGTGGATTAATCTGTGCCTGCAAAAGCTTTAATTCTGTCTTTCTTAAGTTTACCTGTTCTAATTTTACATCTTCCACAAGGCTACCGATTTTTCCAATCATATTATTAAAACTAGTAGTTAAGGTAGCTATTTCATCACTATCAGAATCAGGAACACGTGTTGTAAAATCTCCATTTCCAACCAGCTTTGCAGATACACATAAATTCTTTATTGGTTTTGTAATGCTGTATGAAATGATTTCAATCAATCCCAGTGTAGTGATTAACAAAACAGCAAATATAATACACGCCAACTTAACAGCTCTACTTGTTTCACTTTCGATTTTATAGTGCACCTTGTCCATTTGAAAAGTTTCATAGTATACATATTTCTGGACTACATCTGTAATCATCGTTGTAGTTGTACGAATATCATTATCAAGAATCATTATATTTTTATCATATTTAGGTTCATCCAATGTTAAATTTTTACGAATATTCTCTGTACTATGTCTCAAACTATCGAGATATTCAAACATTTTTTTAGTATTACTTTTATTTTCAAACATAAATGCTCTATCTCTTAATTTTTTCATCTCTTGACTGGCCTGATCTAACTGTTCAGATATCCTTTCTTTTTCAAAATCACTTGAACCTATTACAATTTGATACATACTATAATCATAATTATTCTTAAAGTTCTGAGAAAATTCGTTTGCAATTGATATATTATTATATATTGCATCATAGTCATCTGAATAAGTTCCCATACGAAAAATCATGAACATAACAAAAACTGAAAAAGGAATAATTGCTAAAAACATTAATGCCCGCATCTTTGCTTTTAAAGATATGTTGATATGCTCTTTTATAATGGCATGTAAGCTTATTTTTCCCTTAGTTTTGTTCCTCATGCTTTTCCCCTCATTCTATATTCTTTTGGAGTGCAGCCCTGTGTTTTCCTAAATAAGAAACAAAAATAATGAGGATCTTTATAGCCAACTGCATAACCGACTTCAGAGCTTTTCATACTAGAACAGCAAAGTAGCTCTTTTGCTTTTTCCATACGTACCTCAGAAAGGTATTCAATGAAACTATGACCTGTCTCCTGTCTAAAAATTGTACTAAAATAGCTAGTACTGACATTTACCTTGTTTGCAACTGAATTTAATGAAATATCCTCACTAGAATAATTTTCGTTAATATATTCTTTTGCAGCAATCAAAAGACTCCTGTATTTATTCATTGAATTTTTATCCCTGTAATCAATTACAGTAACAAATACCTTTTCAAAGTAATTAATAATCTCTTTCAATGTAATATTTACAGAATTCATATTTAGTAAATCTCCACATTGCTCTACTATATCAGAAAAGACGAAACCTAACTCCTCTATAAAAGTAATACAACAAAAATACATGCCTAATGTGATATATTGACAAAACAAAAAGGATTTCATACTATTTTCGCCCAAATTTTGAAAATAGCTTTCCAAAAAATGTCTAACTTCATTTTTTGAGCCAGTTCTCAAAAAACTATTTATAACTGATTTATCCGTTTTATTAACATCAATATCTTTAATATTAATTTTTAAATCCTCCACAACACGATATGCTGTCAAGTTCTCACAATATATCACTTGATTTCTTTCTACAATATACTGATACGCAAATGCTTTGCTGGCATCATCATAACATTTGTTTAATTCACTCATACGCCCCACTTGTGTTCCAACGCCGATAAAGTAATCCATATTCTGTATATTACAGAAATCATCCTTTATATAATGAATTATTTTATCTATTTCTTTAACTACTTCCTCTTGATCCTGACCCTTAACTAAAATTGCTATTCCTTCATTTGCTCTATCAAAAACAATAATATTTGAGCTTATTTTAATTCGGTTTATAAATTCTTTATTTCGATCCCAATATACAGAAGATTTTTTTTCTTTTTCGAATAGTTTACATAGAAGTATATTATATTGTCTTGCAACTAAATCAATCTTTAGCACCTTGCTTTTTTCCAGTAATTCTTGAACTGTCATTTTGTTTGAAACTAGGTCAACAAAAAAATTTGAATATGTAACTTTCTCCTTTTCTTTCATCTCCATTTTGTAAAGCTTAAAATCTTCCTTTTTCAATTGTTCCTCATAAATAATATTACTTACACGTAAAACTGCTTTTAAAAGTTCTTCACTCGCAATTGGTTTTAACAAATAATCTGTTATACCAATATTAATTGCTTCTTTTGCATATTCAAATTCATCATATCCACTCAATACAATTATTTTTATATCAGGCATTTCTTTCTTAACAAGTTTACTAAGCTGCAATCCGTCCATGAATGGCATTTTGATATCTGTAATAATAATGTCTGGCTTAAGCTGTTGAATCATAGGAAAAGCGAGTTCTCCATCACTTGCTTCCCCAACAAATTCAAAGCCTTCTTTTTCCCAATTTATCTGCTTTTTAATACCATTTCTAACTATAATTTCATCCTCGACTAAAAATACCTTGAACATAGAAGTCTCCTTGCTTATTTCTCAATATATTAAATATACCACATATATGAAAATAAAATAATTGATAATTAACATAATAAACTACATGAAGGGACATTTACCAATAATCGCAAAAATCCTTCTCTGTTTCGGCACAAACCTAACATTGATAATTGTTTTTGAATTTATAAAATAATCTTACTCAAGAACTCTCCTTTATACTAATTGACATTCATCGGACGCAAAAAAGAGTGCTGCAAGCCTATGTAAATATGGGTTTGCAGCACTCACTTATGTTACTGAAGCTATAAACTATTAAATTTTATCTTGTTCAGTTTCTTCCGGATTGGAATCACTCTTACTATGTGCTGCCTTATATTTTTTTTGAAGTGCATCGCTTAAAATATACTCTATCTGACCATTCACAGATCGAAATTCAGCTTCAGCCCACTTAGATATTTCTTCCCACATTCTAGGACTTAGCCTAAGTAAAATCGACTTTTTTTCTGCCATTTTCCCAACACCTTTGACTTAATTGTGTAAAGTTCCTGTGTTAATAATTGGTTGCGTGCTTCTTTCTCCACATAAAACAACAAGTAAATTGCTTACCATAGCAGCTTTTCTTTCTTCGTCAAGCTCGACTATTTCATTTTCACTTAACATTTTCAATGCCATTTGAACCATACCTACAGCACCCTCAACAATCTTCTGCCTAGCTGCTATTATTGCCGTTGCCTGTTGTCTTTGAAGCATTGCTGCTGCTATCTCAGGAGCATATGCTAAATGAGAAATTCTTGCTTCTTCAACTATAACACCAGCCTTGCCAAGCCTTTGTTGCAACTCATTTTTTAGAGCTTCCGAGACTTCGTCTGAGCTACCTCTTAAAGATAAAGTATGTGTATCCTCCCCAACATCGTATGGGTACATTCCAGCTAAATGTCTAAGGGCTGACTCACTCTGTACATTAACATAATCTATATAGTTGTCAACATCAAATATAGCCTCCGCGGTATTTTCAACTCTCCATACAATTACAGCCGCTATTTCTATTGGATTACCCATTTCATCATTAACTTTTATCCTTTCGCCATTTATATTTCTTGACCTAAGTGATATTTTTTTCTTTGTGTAAAACGGATTTGCCCAATGCCAGCCTGCATTTTTTACAGTTCCAACATATTTGCCAAACAAAACCAATACCATTGCTTCATTTGGTTGAATAGTAAAGAAACCAGGTAATATAAATATATATCCAACAAATAACAAAACTCCTACAACAGAAGATATAACTTGCTCAAAAGCTACTCCAAATATAAATACAATAACACTTAATATAAGTACTATGAATGAAATAAAAAACGTTGGCCCGCCTGTTTTAGTCTTTACAGTAATTTCGTTCATAATGTTCCCTCCATTTTTTAATATTAATATGATATTTAAATAATATCATATTAATATTAGTCAGTCAATACTTACAATATTATTATGTTACTGGCTTACCTCATTTCCAACATTAATACTACTTCTAATACACCAAATATAATATTTGTATCCATAGCTACATATTATTATTTCATCATGTAATATAATCAATTCATAAGCTTAGGAAAGCTTACGAAACATTATTGAATTTAGTATATAGTAAGAGCTACAGCTCTTTAAGGAAATCGCCTTACCCGGCTCACGGTATGCGCGTATTAATAATCAAATTTTTGTGAGCCAGAAAGGCTATGGTAATTAATATGAAAAGAAATATAATCAGTATTGATGAAGAAAAATGTAATGGTTGCGGGCTATGTGTAAATGCTTGTCACGAGGGCGCTCTTATACTTGAGAATGGAAAAGCAAAGTTAATCTCAGACAGTTATTGTGATGGTCTAGGAAATTGTTTGCCAGAATGCCCCACAAACGCAATTACCATCGAAGAACGTGAGGCTGAAGCATATGATGAAGAACTAGTTATGAAGAATATGAAAATGAAAGCTACTGCTCAGAGTTCTATCCCTACACAGCCTCCTATTCATAGTGGCTGTCCTGGTTCAAGAGCAATGGCAATAAAGAAACCTGCTCAAGGAGCTACTTCAATTCAACCTCAGGCAGAAGCTATCACCTCAGAGC
>JAEWAX010000019.1 GCA_023391425.1 Bacillota bacterium
CCCCTTAAGGGGCTGCCCGTAGAATTCACGCGGTTGGCGGACAATTCAATATGTCTTTAGACATAGCCAGTAACATGCCCTTATAGGGCAAGAGCATGCCACATGTTCTACGTGTGGTCATGACTCAATACAAATTCAATTGAAAAGAAATATAACCAAGTTCACTAGTTTCAATTCCATATTTAAGAGTCTACATATCCAAAAGTAGAAGGTAGGAGGGCTTTATGTTTACTTTCTTTTATGCTCATATTGACCAATTCATGATATATTCCTCTTCATTGCTGTAAAGAATACCTTATGTTTTGTTAAGTAAAAATTGTATTAAAAGCTAATCTCAAATATACACTTATCAGAACCACCCAAAATCGACTGTACTATATTAACTTTTACTGAGTCCCCAAGAATTGATGAAAATAGTTTTTCAAACCAACCTGCTGAGCAATAGCAGTACGCAGGTGACATATCTTTAGTCTGTTTTGCAAGACCACAATAGCAGGTATCGTATACACCAATTATTTTTCCATTCCTTGTATGTAGTTGTCCGCCACCAATCTGCTGTTCATTGAGTAACTGTAAAAAATCATCAATATTGCTGGACTCCTCATATAGTATCTTTGATTTTTCAATTACTGAATTAGAAATACATTGATACCCACAAGGTTTCATCACTTTTTCAGCAGCTTCTTCACCTTGGGTTTCATTAAGCCTTTTTAATAATGAATTGACATATTCTGCTTGTTTGTCAGGCGTTGCGTTCAAATCCATTACCCCACATTCTGCTATAATATTGTTGTAATTATCCATTCCAGTGTTTGTCTTAAAGCTTTTAAGTATCCTGTCAACATTATTATCCAATAACATCATCTCCTTTCCATTATTTTAGCGTACAAAATATGACAACAGTGTGTCAAGTTTTATCATTTCTTATAATGTTAAATAAGTAATGTTCTATTAGAAAACGGACTTAATGAATGGAGCAGTATGGTCATGGAGAGTAAGAGATTGTAAAAATTTAACCTATTTTATATGACAATTTTTCTAACAAATTTTCTTAAAAAAAGGGTTGACTTTATATTAATATACATGTTATTATATACAGGCAGTTGAGACAATCATTTGTTTAATGGTCAAATGCAGTTAAATAGTATGTTTTATGCTGGTGTAGCTCAGCAGGTAGAGCAGCTGACTTGTAATCAGCAGGTCGGGGGTTCGATTCCGTCCGCCAGCTCCAAAACAGACTTTGATGAAAATCAAAGTCTGTTTTATTTTGTTCTTAATGTCAATAGCAAGTTAAAATTATGAGGGGTTTTGAGAACATTACACTTAAAACCCTTTTGTATATGTCCAAATTAGTGTATTCTATGGGTGAGTTGCATCTTAAAGTGAACCGTGATGAAACAACATTGTATTTATGTCTACCTTCAATAAAGTTAAACTTCATAATTAGCTGATAATGGTAATGATAGAAAATTTATCTTTACATAATGCATGAAAGAGGAATTTCTATTTTTATAGCGAATACTAATATTATTGATGAGGTGATAAAAATGCTAATTGATATGGATGTTACAATAGCATATAAATGTTTCTCTTGTGGAACGTTTGATTTTACTAATATCAATCTTTTTAAGCTTTACCCTCGTAACAGTATTATGTCTAAATGTAGATGTGAGGGAGCGAAGCTAGAGATACTTGAATTATGCAAGAATAAGTATAAGTTTGTTATACCTTGTATTGGATGTGGGTTGGAGCATTCTTTAATAATTGACAGGGAAGAACTCACTAGTAAGGATATTATGATATACAAATGCCCAGTTACAGGTATTAAGCAATGTTTTATTGGCAGAGATGCTGTGGTAAGAGAGTATATTGATAACTTTGAAAAAGAATTAGATGTAATGATAGATGGACTTGGATTTGAAAACTATTTTGTGAATACCCAAGTTATGTTAGATACTTTGAATAAAATACATGATATTGCCGAACAAGGCCATTTACATTGCGAATGTGGCTCTGATGATATAAAAGTGTCTATGCTACGTAAGGGTATTTATCTTAAATGTTCACAGTGCTCAGGAAATAAATTTATATCAGCAGCATCAAATAATGATTTAAAAAAGACACTTCAAAAGGTGAGTATAGTACTATTAGAAAAGAAATCTAAATATAATTATCAATCAAAAGTATGAATAATAATACAAAATAAAGGAAACAATTCCAGTATAATGGAAATACAATACTAAGATTGACATGTATTTACACTTTTGATATAATAATTTCTATGGAATGTTCAGAAACTCTTCTCTAGAAAAAGAATAAACTTAAGGTTTTTCTATAAATGATTTTTCGAAAAAATTTCCAATTTTATATTCTATACAATCAAAAGATTTTTAATAAGGTGGTGAACTATGGACCAGAATAATTTACAGTCAAAAACACTAGAAGATTTGCGATATATTGCAAAAATGATGGGAATTACAAATATATCCAAATATAAAAAAAATGAGCTGATGGATTTATTGGTCAAAAGTTCTGGTGAAGTCAAAAAAGAAGATAGCCAGAAGGGTGAAAAGCATATTTCCAAGGAAAGTTCCCAATCTGAGCCAGCGCCGGCTATAAATATTATTTCTGCTAAACCTAACGCAGATGAGCCTAAAGTTAATGAAGAAGAGCAAACGCAAAGCGCCCAAGAGCCTGTTTTGAGGAAATCTCGAAGAGGGAGACCTAGCAATGCTTCAAAAATTAACAAGCAGACAAATAGTAGCTTGGAGGCTTCTGATACTCAAAAAGCAGAATCAGAGGCTGTTGAAAATACTGTAGGGTTGGATACAGATAATCATTCAAAACATGATACAAAAGCAGATTCAAAACAAGATACAATTAACAAGCATCATTCAAAAGCAGATATAAAACAGGATTCAAAGACACATTTAAAACAAGATTCAAAGGCAGATATAAAAGCAGATTCAAAAGCAGATTTAAAAATAGATTCAAAGGCAGATATAAAAGCAGATTCAAAAGCAGATTCAAAGGCAGATTCAAAGGCAGATTCAAAGGCAGATATAAAAGCAGATTCAAAGGCAGATATAAAAGCAGATTTAAAAGTAGACTCAAAAGTAGATTCAAAAGCAGATATAAAGGCAGATTCAAAAGTAGATTCAAAAGTAGAATCGAAAGCAGATACTGAATCAGAATCGAAAGCAGATAAAAAACCAGATATAAAGCCAGAAAGATTATCTGAAAAGTTAAAGCACATAGCAACAAAGGATACCGAAGAAAAGCCTTCCGAAAAAGTGGATAATAAAATGCAAAGTAGAGTACATACACATAGGTCACTAAAGCCTCAGATGTCCTCTGCACATACTACAGAAAGAACTCAGAGAGTTGGACACAAATCTTTGATGAATTCTACACAACAAAAAATTGAGACTCACCAACCTGGACAGCAGTTATATACGCCACCAAGGAGACCACAGCAACAACAGCAGCCATTATCTGGACAGCAGTCACAGATGCAGCCCCAACAACTTCAGCAACAACTACCTGGACAGCAGCCACAGATGCAGCCTCAACAACCTCAGCAGCAACTACCTGGACAGCAGTCACAGATGCAGCCTCAACAACTTCAGCAGCAACTATCTGGACAGCTATTACAAATTCAGCCTCAACAACAATTACAATTTCAGCAATTTCAAACTGGGCAGCAATTACAGGTACCACCTCAACAACAATTGCAGCCTCAGCAGCAGGGTAATGATAAATTTGAAAGCGATGATCCAGTACAAGGAGTTCTTGAAGTTCTACCTGATGGATATGGTTTTTTAAGAAGTGAGAATTATTTATCCGGACCGAAGGATGTTTATGTTTCTCCTTCACAAATTAGAAGGTTTGGTCTTAAAACAGGTGATAAGTTACGTGGCAAAGGAAGAATTCCGAAAGAGGGAGAAAAATTTCAGGCATTACTCTATGTTCAATCAATCAATGGGGATACACCTGATGTTGCTTCCAAAAGAGTAGCATTTGAATATTTAACCCCAATATATCCTGATAGTAGAATTACATTGGAGACTGCACCTAGAGAGTTCTCAACAAGGCTTATAGACCTTATAGCTCCTATAGGCAAAGGCCAAAGAGGAATGATTGTATCACCTCCAAAGGCTGGTAAGACTATACTTTTAAAGAAAATAGCAAATGCTATATCTATAAACTATCCAGAGGTAGAGTTAATTGTTTTGCTTATTGATGAACGACCTGAAGAGGTTACCGATATGCAACGCTCTATAAAAGGAGAGGTAATTTATTCTACTTTTGATGAAGTACCAGAGCATCATATTAAGGTGGCTGAAATGGTATTAGAAAGAGCTCAGAGACTTGTAGAGCAAAAAAAAGATGTAGTAATTTTGCTTGATAGTATTACTAGATTGGCTAGAGCATACAATCTTACTATTCCACCAACTGGTAGAACATTATCAGGTGGTTTGGATCCTGGTGCTTTGCATAAGCCAAAGAAATTCTTTGGAGCTGCAAGAAATATTGAAAATGGCGGAAGCTTGACAATAATGGCCACTGCGCTTATTGAAACAGGAAGCAGAATGGATGATGTTATTTTTGAAGAATTCAAGGGGACAGGCAATATGGAACTTCACCTTGACAGAAAACTTTCTGAAAAGAGAATCTTCCCTGCTATTGACATTAACAAATCAGGTACGCGTAGAGAAGAGTTACTACTTAGTCAGAAAGAACTTGAAAGCGTTTGGGCTATTAGAAAAGCAATGAGCAATATGGGTACTGCCGAGGTTACAGAGGTATTGATTAATAAGCTCATGCAAACTAGAACTAATGAGGACTTCGTAAAGAGTATTAATTTATCTTTCTTAGATAAAAATTCATAGGTTTGAGGTCTTTAATAATAACATTAAAAATTAATAACAAAAGTTGTGATTAAAAAGGTATTGCGATATATTTATTTTTATGTTAAAATATCACTTGCCTCTTTAATAAGCAATTAAGTACATTTTGTACGTTAAATATATAAGAAATTATGCTGTTCATTGAGGACAACGCATTATGTTTGAAAGAAGGTGAAAAGCAATGAAAGAAGGTATTCATCCAGATTACGCAGAAGCAGTAGTTAAATGTGCATGCGGTGAAACTTTTACAACTGGTTCCACTAAGAAGGCCCTTCACGTTGAAATTTGTTCAAAATGTCATCCATTCTTTACAGGAAGACAGAAACTCATTGATACTGGTGGACGTGTTGATAGGTTTAAAAAGAAATATGGTATTGTTGATAACGCGTAATTCAAGACATTATAAGATTGAAGACATTATAAAGACTGGGAAAGTTTTTTCCCAGTCTTTTGTTTAATATTTAAAAGTTAGTGAGAAGTAATAATATTCTAATTAAAATATAGAAAAGCTACATTTTAAATTCGAATTTACTATAAAAATAAATTTTTAGAAGAGAACATTAAGAATGGATTAAAAATAAATTAATAAAGATTTAAAGTTATATAATTACAATTGACTATTTCAGCTAGTTTGCGTATGATTTATCTAGGGTAATACTAGTTTGTCCTATGTCAATTGCTGCTAATACACCTACATAAATAAGTGGGAATAGGCGGCGCTACGACCTTGGATTGCGATTTCTACGACCCCGTTGAAGAAAAACACTCTCACAGAACCTAAGAAATCTGCTTATCCGATGGCTACTATTATTTTAGTAATATATGCTCTTAAAAGTTTGAATAAGCTAATTGTTATATATTAGTTTGTAATGGGGAGGCAAAATGAAAAAAACGACAATAGGTGGTCAAGCATTGTTAGAAGGACTTCTAATGATCGGGCCTCAGTATAGAGCTACAGCTATAAGAAAACCGGATGGAGAGATATTGGTTGAAAAGCAGCCAATGAAACCGAAGAGTAAGCTTTCAAAAATTCCTATAGTTAGAGGTGCAGTAAACCTTTTCTCACAGATGGTTATTGGAGTAAAGGCTCTTATGTATTCTGCGGACTTTGTTGATCTTGAGGATGGTGACAAGCCATATGAACCTTCAAAATTTGAAAAGTTCCTTGATAGAAAGTTTGGAGATAAGGTAACAGATATTGCAATATATTTTTCGGTAATATTGTCGATATGTTTTAGTGTAGGTTTATTTATTCTACTTCCCAATTTTGTAGCTAATTTTATTCCTGTAAATAGGGATACTTCTTCAGGCATTGTTATTTTGAACTTGATTGAAGGTGCTATTAGAGTAGGTTTGTTTATTGGATATCTTGCACTTGTCTCTCTAATGAAGGAAATGAGGAGAGTATGGGAATACCATGGAGCAGAACATAAGACAATTCACTGTTACGAGCATGGAGATGAACTTACAATAGAGAACGTAAGGAAGTATACTACCAAACACCCTCGTTGCGGCACATCACTCTTTTTTACAATAATGATTATTAGCATTTTGATTTTTGCATTTACAGGCTGGCACAATGTTTTTATAAATGCCGCAATACGAATTCTACTAGTACCTGTGGTTGCAGGCGTTTCGCTTGAAATTATTAAGTTTGCTATAAAGCATGAGAATTGGTTGTTTAAAGTTGTTACTGCACCAGGTCTAATGTTTCAAGCATTCACTACTAGGGAACCTGATGATAGTCAAATTGAGGTTGCGATAGCAGCGTTTATGGAGGTTCTACCT
The DNA here is from genome assembly GCA_023391425.1 of Bacillota bacterium. Lineage (GTDB taxonomy): Bacteria > Bacillota > Clostridia > Acetivibrionales > DSM-1351 > Ruminiclostridium. Next base: position 6,699 of record JAEWAX010000019.1, read on the forward strand.
GTCCAAGAAGGTAGCGATGAGTGGGGAAAAGACTAAATTAAAACTATAGAGAAAAGTTTGGTATAAAGAGTTATAGAGATTAACTTGCGCCAATGAATCCAAAGAGTTAATACTATATTCAAAAGTGAAGAAATGAATAGTGAAAAGATAAGGTAGTGGTTATGAATATTAAAGAGTACTTAAGTTATGCTACAGATAGTTTAAAAAATGCAAATATTGAAACCCCGGCGCTTGAAGCCGGGGTTATGCTTTGTCATGCTTTAAAATGTGATAGAGCATATTTGTATGCCCATGATGATAGATTGCTTGAAAAGGAAGAATTAGAAGTTCTAAGCAATATGCTTGTGCAAAGGGCAACTAATAATGTACCTCTGCAGTACATTATTGGGGAAACGGAGTTTATGTCTCTCTCGTTTATTGTCAACCCGGCTGTTCTTATTCCAAGGCAGGATACTGAGATACTTGTAGAAAAATGCATTGAGCTTGTCAATGGGATGAGCGTATCAGAGCAAATGAATAGAGAGAATGAAACAAAAACTATAGCGGTGGATAAATGCACTAGTAATGGTAAGAACGTGCTTAAGGTACTGGATATGTGCACCGGCTCAGGCTGTATAGCTATAAGCATAGCTCACTACTGTCCAAATAGCAGGGTTGTGGCATGTGATGTTTCACGAGATGCTCTAAGTATAGCTAGAACCAACAGCGAGCGAAATGAAGTACAAGATAGGCTGGAACTGCGCTGTGGTAATTTGTTTGAGGCACTCGAAGGCGAGCAGCAGTTTAATATAATTGTCAGTAACCCTCCATATATAGAAACTGATACAATATCTGAACTTCAAAAGGAGGTAAAGAATCACGAACCAAATCTAGCACTTGATGGTGGACAAGATGGTTTGGACTTCTATAGGAGAATAATAACATTAGCACCAGATTATTTAACTAATGGAGGTTATTTAGCCTTCGAGATAGGATATAACCAAGGGCAGAGTGTTAAAGCCCTTATGCATCAATATTTTTATGACATTGAGGTTTACAAAGATTTAAGTGGAAACGATAGAGTTGTTATTGGGCGACTGAATAAGTAACTATGGTTCTGCGAAATAATAAAGTACAAAGAGTGAGCCGCTACAGATTTGCAAAATTTTATACTAAGTAAGCATATGGATTTGCATGTATGTGTGCGATGACATATTTAATTATAGTTTCTTGAAGTTATCAGTCATTCCATAGCTTAAGTACCCCAGCATCTTGTAGGTTTTTTACAATAATTAAACTTATAGGCCCTATAAACATTCCTAAAACTCCGAAAAATTTCAAACCAACATACATACTTAATAACGTTACTAGAGGATGAAGGCCAATCTGACTTCCTACTATTTTTGGCTCCATTATCTGCCTTATCAATATTCCCAAAATATACAAGATTGCCAATCCGAAAGCTAATGCCATATTTCCAGTAAAAACCTGCCATAAAATCCATGGGATCATTACTACTCCTGTACCTACAATCGGTATGGCTTCAGCGATGCCAACAATAAGAGCAATCAGGAAGGCATATTTTACATTTAGGATAAATAGACCTACACTTACCTCAATAAAAGTAAATCCCATTAATATCAGTATAGCCTTGAAGTAACCAATTAAGGCTTTAAGGGTATCTTTTTTTAAGTCCGGAATCCCCTTTCTCAAAGAAAGAGGGAGTTGTTTGTAAAGGAATAAAGATATTTTCTTTTTATCACTACTAATAAAATATGTTGCTAATATTGTTACAATAATGAACACCGCCAACCTCGGTAGTGAGGATGCTGTATTTATTGTATATTGGATAATGGCTGTAATTAGACCTGTAATCTTATTAGATAGTGAGGCAAGATTCTTGGCAATGGTGTCGGTTACTTCGACAGGCAATGCATTATAGAAATTTGTTGCCTTGAAAATTAGGTCATTTATTTGTGCTGATATTTCATTAGAGTAGGCATTTAAATTAGTTCGGAGAATTGTTAATTCATCATATATTTTTATAATTCCCACAGTTATTGCAAATCCAAGAACCGACATTGTAACAAGAAGTGAAATGACTGCGGCTATCCTTCTAGATATCTTTAATCTTTTCAAAAGCCGAATTACAGGTTCGTTTATATAGGATACAACTAATGCAATGACAAAGGGGGCAAAAAATGGGAATAGATAAGTTATGGATATATATATGCTTGCAAATATAATGATAATTAATACAAGCTTTTTGATTGCACTTTGATATTTTATCAATAACTCCATCAGTGTATCCCCCAATAGATAAAATAATTACCCTATAATAAATTTATACAAAACAAATGAATTTAAGTCTTCTTTATTATATTTCCTCTCAAGTTTTTAAGCAATAGACTAAGGCGTTTGAAGAAAATATGCCTCTCCAGACATAATATTACACGGAATGCAGTATATAGTTAAAATGTTGTATACAATATTCAGATATTTTTTAGCAAATGCTTCAAATTAGGGCATTTAGATTGTATTTTATTTAAAAGTATTGTAAAATGATAAGCGGACGACATTGGTGGAGCAAAGTCGATAAAAGTCTTATTTTAATATTTCTTTTACCTTTTAAAGAGGTTGACTAATGCACAATTTATAATTATGATTGACAAGGGAATTGATTTTTCAACAAAACATTTTCCCGTATCTAATTATGTTGTCTTTTAGAATTTTTCATTTATTACAATGCAAAGTTCTGAAAAATATGAGGGGTTAAAATAACATTTTGAAAGGAGAATTAGCTGTGGATTGGTATTTATTACTGGCAGCTATTCTGCTGCCTGCATTAAGTGCAGCGCTATGCTTTATTATTAAAAATCAGAAGGCACGTATTGCGATAGTGAGTATTTCAACTCTCTTACTTTTTGCAGTAGCAGGTGGATTTATTGCACTTCTGATGAGCTCTCCAGATGGGAAGATAGTTTATCATTTTGATGAGAGCAAACTCGAAGTAATTAGCTGGATAATTAAGGGCTTAGACCTATTACTATTTGGCTACATTGCGTACGTTGGTATAAAGCATAAAAAGGCAATAGTAGTTATATTATGTGTTTTACAATTCATACCATGGGCTTTATTTGAGGTTTTTGGTGTTTTCGGCAAAGTTAATGAGCCGGAAAAAGCATTTGTAATTGATAATCTTGCATTAATAATGATAATGCTTGTATCAATTATTGGACCCATTATCACATTTTTTGCACTAGGTTATATGAAGGACCATGAGCATCACTTAAATTTGAAAGTGTCAAGGCAACCTAGGTTTTTCATGATACTGTTTGTATTTTTAAGTGCGATGAACGCACTAGTGATGACAGACAATCTTTCCTGGATGTATTTCTTCTGGGAAGTAACAACCCTTTGTTCATTCTTGCTGATTTCGCATGATGGAACAGAGATAGCAATTAAGAATGGTTTACGAGCTTTATGGATAAATTCAGTTGGAGGCGTGGCATTTATCATAGCAATTATAATGGTAAATTCAAGCTTAAATACGCTTTCAATACAAGCTATTTCAGAATCAGGAATGCAGGGCGCATTTACAGGTATGTTGCCAATTGCACTTGGATTGCTATGTATAGCTGGTTTCACAAAGTCAGCTCAGTTCCCATTCCAAAGCTGGTTATTAGGAGCGATGGTTGCACCAACTCCTGTATCTGCATTATTACACTCAAGTACTATGGTTAAGGCCGGTGTTTATTTGATAGTTAGAATTTCACCAGCATTCTCAGGAACTATTTTGGGGCAGCTAGTTGCTATTGTTGGCGCATTTTCATTTGTTGTTGCTTCTGGAATAGCAATAAGCCAAAGCAATGGAAAGAAGGTTCTTGCATATTCAACTATCGCGAACTTAGGGTTGATAGTATGTTGTGCAGGTATTGGAACAAGGGTTGCACTTGCTGCAGCAGTACTATTAATGATTTTCCATGCTGTATCAAAAGGACTATTATTCCTATGTGTTGGTACGATAGAACTTGGTATTGGAAGTCGTGATATTGAAGATATGCAAGGTTTGTTCAAAAGAATGCCATTTACTACTGTAATAACAGTAATAGGCATGATTTCAATGATGTTGCCTCCTTTTGGAGTTCTTATTACAAAATGGCTTGCTATAGAGACGGCAGTTAATCAACCTTTAGTACTACTATTTATTATACTTGGTAGTGCATTAACTGTTGTGTTCTGGGCAAAATGGATAGGAATTATTTTAACAATGTCATATAAACCAAAGTTCGATATAGAAAAGCTTTCCTTATCAATGAAAGCTGCATTGTCTGTGCTAATAACTTTTGTTATGGCAGCAAGTATAGGCATTGTTCCATTGTATAATCAGTTTGTAAAGCCTCAGATAATTGCATTTAAAATTGCAGATAAAGGGGAGCTTGCAGGAACTGGTATGGGTATTTGGCTTGAGAAAGTTAATAATACAATATATGGAGGATTTGCTTCAATACTGTTCTTTATAATAATATTGATTTTAATGGTTGCGATACCTTTCTTCTCTCATAGGATTAAGCCAACGAGGCTAAAACCACCATATTTATGTGGCGATAATACTGATGAGGATTATAAGGGAATAGAATTTATAAGCCCTGGTGACAAGGTAGAGACTGTTGTAGTAAGAAATTACTATATGCAATCTGTTTTTGGAGAGGAAAAACTTACTTTCTGGTCTAATATTGTAGCAGGTGCGTTAGTTATAATTATTTTAGGGGTGGTGATTGGACTATGAGCATAAACAATTTCTTAATTGCTGTTATTGCCATATTAGTTGCCCCGATAATTGGTGGTTTATTGACGGGTATTGACAGAAAAATATCTGCTAGAATGCAAAATAGGTTTGGTCCTCCAATACTTCAGCCTTTCTATGATTTCTTTAAGCTTATTGGCAAGCAGGGTATTGCAGTTAACCAAACTCAGATGGTATATGTACTAGGTCATTTATTGTTTGCTGTAGGTGCATTAGTTATGTTGGTTTTACAGCAGGATTTATTAATGATTATGTTTATTCTTGCTTTTTCTGGTGTTTCACTAATAATGGGAGCAATGAGTATTCGTTCCCCATATAGTAAGATTGGTGCACAGAGAGAGATTATGTCGATGATGGCTTATGAACCAGTACTACTTTTAATGGTAGTAGGTGTATATAAGGCCACAGGAAGCTTTATGATTTCAGGCATATTTACACACGGTAAGCCTCTATTATACAGTCTCCCATTAGTGTTCCTATCATTTTTATTTATTTTGACAATTAAGCTCAGAAAGTCTCCTTTTGACTTTGCAACGTCACACCATGGTCACCAAGAGCTTATCAAGGGTTTGACAACTGAGTTTTCAGGAACACAGCTGGCATTACTTGAACTGACCGATTGGATTGATTTGGTGTTATTTATGGGTTTAATCTCATTGTTTTTTGCACAACCTTTATGGGTAGGTATTATAATAGCATTAGTTTGCTACTTCTTAGAAATAGTTGTTGATAATATCAGTGCAAGAGTAACATGGCAGTGGATGGTAAAACTAACATGGGTTGCAGGAATTGGAGCAGCCTTGGTAAATATAGTTTGGATGTATCTAATTCCTTAAAATTGGGATTATTAAAAAGTAAGAAAGGTGAATGGTATGGGTATAATAAGCAAGTCAAGGAAAAAGTCACCCTGGATTATGCATTATGACTGTACAAGCTGCAATGGATGCGATATTGAGACATTAGCATGCCTCACTCCATTGTATGACGCTGAAAGATTGGGAATAGTTAATGTTGGTAATCCCAAGCATGCAGATATTTTGCTTGTAACTGGTTCTGCTAATAAAAGGAATGCTCATGTATTAAAGAATATATATAACCAAATGCCAAATCCAAAGGTTGTAGTAGCAATAGGAGCTTGTGCCTGCACTGGAGGCATTTTTAAAGAGTGTTACAATGTAATGGGTGGCATAGAAAATGTAATTCCTGTTGATGTATTCGTTCCAGGTTGCTGCGCAAGACCTGAGGCAATAATAGATGGAATAGTGCAAGCAATAGGCAAGCTTGATGAAAAGGCAGAGCTAATGAAGGACGAAGATAAGTAGGAAAGCCGCTTTAAGGCTCATGGAGGTACGTAAATATGATTGAAAATTTAGTGGAAATTACGATTGACCAATTACTTGCAGAGGTTTCAAAGAGCAAGTACCAAGGTTATAGATTCATTACTGCTACTTGTGCAGATAATGGTGATGACACTATTGATGTTCTCTATCACTTTGACAAGAATTATGAAATGAGAAATTATAAAGTTACTGTCAAAAAAGGTGAAGAAATTCCAAGTATCTCAAAAATATTTTTCTGTGGTGTATTAGTTGAAAATGAGATGAAAGAATTGTTTGGGATAAATATTACTAATATGGCATTGGATTTTGGTGGACACATGTTATTATCAGAAGAAGAATTAGATTCACCAATGCTTAGACGTCAAATAACTATTGAACAAAGAGGGGGTAAATAATTATGAGTTCAACAACTGTAATTCCTTTTGGACCACAGCATCCTGTGCTTCCAGAACCCCTCCATATCAAGCTGGTTATGGAAGACGAAAAAATTGTTGAAGCAATACCTGCGATAGGTTATGTTCATAGAGGGCTTGAAAAGCTTACTGAGACTAAAGATTTTACTCAGAATGTATTTATTGTTGAGAGAGTATGCGGTATTTGTAGTGTTATGCATGCTATGGCATATTGCCAAGGCATAGAGGAATTGATGAATATTGAGATTCCTGACAGAGCTAAGTTCCTCAGAGTTATTTGGGCAGAGCTTCACAGAATGCACAGCCATTTGCTTTGGTTGGGGCTATTGGCTGATGCTTTTGGTTTTGAAAGTCTTTTCATGCAAGTATGGAGAGATAGAGAAAAGGTTATGGATATAATGGAAGAAACTGCAGGTGCAAGAGTTGTTATATCTGCAAACACTATTGGTGGTACAAGACGTGACCTTTCTAAAGAACAGATGGTAAAAATTAATATTATTATTGATGAAATAAAGAAGGATTTAGAGCAAGTTGAAGCTGTATTCTTAAATAATTATACTGTTAAACACAGATTGGTTGGAAGAGGAATACTCACTAAGGCTGATGCGATAGAATTCTGTGCAGTTGGACCAATGGCAAAAGCTAGCGGAATAAGCATGGATTTGAGAACTACTGGATATTCTGCATATGGACAATTGGATTTTGAACCAGTTGTACACAATGATGGTGATAACTATGCTAGGACATATGTTAGACTACATGAAGTCTACCAGTCTATTGATCTTATTAAGCAGGCTATAGCTAAAATACCTGAAGGTGAGCATGTGGTTGCTGTGAAGGGAAACCCACCAAAGGGAGAAGTAGTATCCAGAGTTGAACAACCAAGAGGAGAAGTGCTATATTATTTAAGATCAAATGGCACTAAGAATTTGGAGAGGCTCAGAATTAGGACACCGACCTTTGCAAATATCCCTTCATTAATGAAAATGTTACCTGGGAGTGAGCTCTCAGATGTGGGATTGCTTATTTTGACGATTGACCCATGTATATCCTGTACCGAGAGGTAAATGAAAGTAGATAGGAGGTCATAAAACTTGTTTAAGATGGTGGAAAACGTATTAAAAAATTTAGTGTCAAAACCTGCAACTAGAATGTATCCAGTTGATAAGAGAGAACCCTTTAAGGACTCAAGAGGTCATATTGAGGGTTGCGATATAGATATGTGTATCTTCTGCGGTATGTGCCAAAGAAAATGCCCATCCGATGCTATCGTGGTTAATAAGGCTGAGAAGTCTTGGGAGATTGATCAATTTAAATGTGTTATATGTAATGCGTGTGTAGAGGTTTGTCCGAAAAAATGCATAAATTCAAGCTCATCCCACAAAACAGCGCAATACAAGAAAGACAAGCTCAAGATTGTTCAGGCTCAAAAAGATACAGAAAGTGTTGGTAAAGATGCATGAATATGCGGTAACCCAGTCGATGATTACAATGGCAGTAGAGGAGGCAAACAAGGCTGAGGCTTCTAGAATAATAGAAATCCGACTTGTTATTGGTGATTTATCAACCATAATAGATGATTCTGTACAAATGTATTTTGATGTAATGAGTGAAGGAACCATCGCAGAAGGCGCCAAACTAGTATTTAATCGCGTTAAGGCTGAGTTTAAGTGCAGGGCCTGCGGGGAGATTTTTGTCAAGCCAAAGACGGGCTTTGATTGCCCAAAGTGTGGTGGATTAGGAACTCCAACGGGTGTAGGAAGAGAATTTTATATTGAGAGTTTAGAAATTGATAAGTAAAGGGATAACTAAATAATAAAACACGATTTTGAAGGGAGAGATTTTTTGACAAGACAAGGCGGAGGAGGGCGTAATAATTGTTTTATTACAACTGACGACAACGAAGTATTGTCGGAAAATAGCCCCTTCAAAAATGTGAAATTATTATTTAGTTATCCCTATTGCACACTCCAAGTCCGTTTTCATACAGTGAAAATGTAGTTGGAGTGTGTTCTTAGTTGAGGCAGTAATTTACAGGTGAAGAGTAATTAAATTAAGAATATATAACCCAACTTTCCCATCTGAGAGTTATTAATTATAACAACTCTGGGTGATGTATCAGATGAGAAGGCGCATTGAAATTATTTGTAAAATTTGTTAGCGAAAGAATAGAATTTTTGCCGTCAAAATGTCGGGATGACATTTTGAGCATCAACCCGAGACACGAGGTCGAGTTTGTGCGACGGCAAAAATACTGTGATGAGCTATTACAAATTTATAAAGAAAACTTGGCCTGTACCGAGCTACAGCGAAGGTAAAAGCCTAGTTGCACTTATACTTTTTAAAGTGCAAATAATTTTGCTAAGTGTTCTAAGGGGATACATCTACCATGGCTGTGATCGGGAATGATTCTAACTGGGATAGTTAGATATGTAAACGAATTTATGGAGGTAAACCAATGGAAATTAAAGTGATGAAAAATATTATGCATGCAAACCAAAAGCTTGCTGAAGAAAATAGAAATTTTTTTTTAGCAAAGAAAATAAAGTCAGTTAACATAATGGCTTCACCTGGCTCTGGTAAGACCAGCACTATATTGAAACTGATGGAAGCCTTTGGTGAAAAAGTTGATGTAGCAGTTATAGAAGGAGATATTGCATCAAGTATTGATGCTGAGAAAATAGATAAGCTAGGAATACCTGTTATCCAGATTAATACTGGCGGAGGTTGTCATTTAGATGCAAATATGATTAAAATTGCTGTTGAAAGTCTCAATTTGAAAGATGGATCTATATTATTCATCGAGAATGTTGGAAATCTTGTATGCCCATCCTCATTTGACTTGGGAGAAGGAATAAAGATGGTTATTGCAAGTGTTCCTGAGGGTCACGATAAGCCATACAAGTACACGTCAATGTTTGAAGCGGCAGATATAGTAGTTTTAAACAAGACTGATTTAATGCCGTATATAGATTTTGATAGAGACAGCTTTTATAAGGGCGTAAAGGCACTAAATGAAAAAGCTGAGATAATTGAAATATCCTGCAAGACAGGAGAAGGTATAGAAAGGCTTGCTAAATGGATGCTTAACGCTTAACTAACGTCCATGGATGGACTAATACCGCGGTGCCAAGGATGGCAAGGAGCGGTGACGTCCACGGATGGACTAATACCGCGATGCCAAGGATGGCAAAGAGCGGTAAAAACAATCAGCGGGAGTTGAATCTTCCGCTGATTGAAGTCTCGTTCAACGTGCAAGTATCTCATAACCGTCCTTAGTAACTGCAAGAGTATATTCATATTGAGCAGATAAGGACCCATCTCGAGTGGTGATAGTCCACTTATCACTAGCAATTTTTACTGCATAACCACCTTCATTTATCATGGGCTCAATAGTAAATACCATTCCAGGCAGCATTAGAACTCCCTTGCTGCGCTTCTCAAAGTGATCTATATGAGGGTCTTCATGGAATTTCAGCCCAACTCCATGACCACCGAGATCACGTACAACGGTATAGCCTTTCTGGTTAGCATATGGCTCAATAGCTCTGCCTATATCATTTGTTGAACTAAAAGGCTTCACCTGCTTTGTTCCAATATCAAGACATTCTTTTGTAGTTTCTACTAATTTCTTTGCGCTTTGTGTAACGTTACCAATCATAAACATTCTGCTTGCATCAGAAAAATATCCGTTTAATATCGTGGAGACATCGACATTCACAATATCTCCCGATTTTAATCTTGTGCGGTCATTAGGAATTCCATGACATACAACTTCATTTATTGAGATGCAGGCACTTTTTGGAAAACCCATATAATTTAGTGGGGCAGGAATAGCATTGTGTGCTACTGTGTATTCATACACAATTTTATCTACCTCAGCAGTTGTCATGCCTTCCTTTATTTCTTTTTCTACTAAATCTAAAATTTGAGTAGTTATCTGTCCGCTTTGACGTATTCCCTCAATCTGCTCAGGAGTCTTAATCAGTGATGGGTGTGGTATAATATACCCCTGCGATTTATACTTTTCTATATTTGCGGCTATTTCATTTGATAACACAATAAGCACTTCCTTGGTTTTTTTATTTATTTTATGTCTATAAGGGCGACAGTTATGTCATCCATAATATCATTTTCACTGTTACTATCAGAGAAAGCTATAGCTTTTTTTATTAGTTCGGATAGAGTTTGCGACGGAGGTAGCTCTGATTCAAGTAAATGCTCAACTACGCGTTCCTCTCCAAATTGACCATTCTTTTTATTTCTAATCTCAATTATACCATCAGTATAAAGGAAAAGCCTATCTTTGGGTTTAATTCTGGTTGTAATCTCAGTATAATCTGGACTTTCAACCCAATTGCTGATTGGAATACCACGAGCTCTGAGTATCTGAAAGTCATCTCCTGAGAAAATTATAGGACACACGTTTAACCCTGCATTAGAGTAAGTGATTGTATAGTTATTTATGTCTATTATAGCGTAAAAAACTGCTATGTAAAGCTCACTAAAAAAGCCATTTTTATTATAATTAGAATAAAGCTGAGATAAAGCCTTGGAAGGTGAGAGTATGGATTTATCAAGTGCAGTTTGCAAAAACATAGTTAGCATTGATGCAGCTACTCCGTGTCCAGAAACATCAGCAATATAAACACCAATATGATCATTATCTAGCTTAAAAATATCAATAAAGTCTCCACCTAATGTCTCGCAGGGTCGATAAATAAAGTTAAAATCAAGCTTATCACATGACAAGGATTCTTTTGGCAGAAGACTACATTGTAATCTTTTAGCCATTAATAGGTCTTCTTTTAAAAGCATATTTTGATTTTCAAGTGCTATACTCATTTCCCTTAATTCGGTAATATCATGTAAAACCTCAATAACAGCCTCTTCTGATACTATTTCATCACTTTCTAATGGTGAACTAGTTACGGAAAAAGTACGACCATTGATGGTTTCTTCTTTGCAACCCGACCAATCTGGAAGATGGTTTCTTGAGATACAGTTTTGGCATGGAGAAGTTCTGCCTAAAATCGCATAACATTTTTGCCCTACGATATCCTCACCTAGAGCCTCACGCATTGATTTATTTACGAAAATAATAGTGTCTTCCTTATTTATTACGCGAACCCAGTCTTGCATTCCATCAATTATTTCCTCAATAAAATTGCAAGCGCAGGGACCAATCTTTTTTCTAAATTTGTATGGCAAAATTATCAACCCTTCTTGTATGAATATATTTGAAAATGAAACATACATAATTATTAAGGCTATATATATTTTAACATACATAACCTTAAATGGAATGTAATCTTATGAAAATAATATTTAGAGCAATTTTTGGCAATAATATAGAAGACTAAATGAATAGTATTGGTGGTGTAAAAACATGAGTTTTGGAATTAAGGCTGTTGATTTAAAGTATATTGATGCAATGGGCGTAAATGCATTTGCAACATTCTCAGATGCACTATATCAAACTATCTTAAGCTGCAAGACGGAGCAATATAGTGACATAGTATTTGTCTGTATTGGAACAGACCGTTCGACAGGAGATAGTTTAGGGCCAATTATTGGGCATAAGTTAAGGGAAATGAAATATGAAAATGTGCATGTATTTGGCAATTTAGATACCCCAGTTCATGCAAAAAATCTGTGTGAAACCACAAGCTTAATATGTGATAAGTATGAAAAGCCATTTATTATTGCAATAGATGCCTGTCTTGGTAAAATGGAGCATGTAGGTCACATCACTGTTGGAACTGGGGCCTTGAAGCCTGGGTCAGCTGTGAATAAAGATTTAGAGCCTGTTGGGAATATGCATATAACTGGGATAGTTAATTTTAGTGGCTTTATGGATTTCTTGATTCTTCAAAATACTAGGTTAGGTACAGTTATGAAAATAGCTGATGTTATTTCAAGCGGTATACGATACGTAATTTGGAGAATCCAAAGAGATGACCTAAAAAAAGCATTTTTAAGGTAGAGTCATTATAGTTCTAATTTGTTCAGACTTTTTAAAATTTTAAACTTATAATATGATATAAGAATTACAACGGTTGCAATTAAGTAATATTATACATGGATTGTATAAGTTAAATTTTAGGAGGTTTTTATGAATAATAGACGTAATGGTACTATGATTATTGGGTTATTGCTTATTTTAGTAGGTGTACTTGCTGTTTTGGATAATTTCGGTATATTTGAGATTTACTTTAATATCTTTGATATTGGTTTTCTTTTCGCACACTTCTGGCCAATGATTATTATTGTTGTTGGATTAGTTTTTCATTACACATTTTTTACAGGCAAGACGTCTGATGCTGGATTACTTGTTCCAGGAGGAATACTTCTAACTATTGGTATTACCTGTCAGATTTCTATGTTGTTTGATTTGTGGGGATTTATGTGGCCTGGATTTATTCTTGCAGTAGCTGTAGGATTATTTGAACTATATCTATTTGGAACAAGAGAAAAGGGTCTCTTAATACCAGTTTTCATTTTAGGTGGATTGTCCCTAATATTCTTTACAATGTCTCTAGGTAGAATTTGGGTGCTAAGAACATACCTTATTCCTGCGATACTAATTGTAGGTGGAATAATGATAGTTACTAAAAACAAAAGGAATTAAGTCCCTGTTTAATCATCTAATGCATATAATGTATTATTGATTAATAGAGGGTGCATATAGATGAGTAATAGTGATGTTATAAAAGTTAGATTAGAAAATATTAAGGGTTACATGTATAAGGAGATCCAACAATTGCTCACAGATAATCAGGGAGTAGAGAACAAACTTCAGAGGTTCAGGCCTTCGAAGCATAGGAAAGCTTATAGGGTTGAAAATAATTTTAAAAAAAGGTGTTATGCTCGATAAAAAGTGGGAATATATATAAAATACATTGTGTTGAGAATATAACGTTCTCTGATACAAACTCAGACTATTAAAAAACAAGGAGAGAATAACAAATGGATAAATATGTTTGCACAGTTTGTGGTTATGTTTATGACCCTGAAGTAGGAGACCCAGATGGCGGAATAGCGCCAGGTACAGCTTTTGAAGATATTCCAGATGATTGGGCTTGTCCATTATGCGGTGTTGACAAAAGTATGTTTGAAAAAGAATAATTTTATTGATAGAAACTACTGAAAACGGTTTTCCTGATTATAGGAAAGCCGTTTTTGACTATATTTGAAAAAATAATATAACAAAGCTAAAAATGAATCCAGAGACTGTTAGGTTGAAAGGGTGGGTATTATTATGTATAAAGGCAAGCCTGTGATTGGCATTACATGCGCATATGATTTTGAAAAGGGCAGCAGCTGTATAAAGGATGATTATTATGATGCAATTATACACTGTGGAGGAGTGCCAATATTAATACCGGTTACAGAGGAAAAAAGTATGTGGGTTGAGTATCTCGAGATATGTAATGGCATAATTTTATCTGGTGGTCCTGATATTGATGCCACATATTTTGGGAAAAGCAATATGTCGTATGCAAACGAGATCTCACCAATTCGTGATAGTATGGAGATATTTTTGGCCCAACAGGCTATAACTATAGATAAACCAATTTTAGGCATTTGTAGAGGCATACAAGTAATTAATATTGCTGCAGGTGGCAGTATTTTTCAAGACATTTATGCTGAGAATAATACTAATAATCCAATTATAAAACATAGTCAAGAGGCACCGAGATGGTTTCAAATACATAATATTAATATTCAAGGTAAGACATGCCTCCACAACATTTTCGGAAGAGACACTTTAAAAGTTAACTCCTTTCACCATCAAGCTGTTAGCGAAATTGCATCAGGATTCACAATAGATGCCTACGCAGAGGATGGAATTATTGAGGCAATAAGCCAGGAAAATAAAAAATTCGTTTTAGGAGTTCAGTGGCATCCAGAAAACTTGTGGAGGAAAGATAATACTCATCTTAAGTTATTTGAAAGGCTTGTTTCGGTATGCTAAAATAGAGAAGTCTTATTGTGCTAATAAAATTAGTAGAGAAGCGTAAATTTGATTATTCTTTTCTCTGTTTTTTGAGCAGATTGAGGAACTGGAGGAACTAATGTTAGAGAAACTAGATACTTTTTTTAGTAAGTCACTTGGAATATTCTACACCCCTGTTTTAAAGACCTTTGAAATTGTTTTGACATTTATTATAGCTATAGTGATTGTTAAAATTGGAAAACTCCTTATAAGGAAGTTATTTGAGAAACAGAAAGATTTTAAGTTTAAGCTAGATGAAAAAAGACTTGATACTATGATGACTTTAACAATTAGCATATTTAAATATGTTATATATATTGGAGCAATTATAATTAGCCTGTCCGATATTCTTGATCTAAAGGCAGTACTTGCAGCAGCAGGGGTTGGTGGTATTGCAATTGGCTTGGGGGCTCAAAGCCTTATAAAAGACACAATTTCAGGCTTTTTTATCTTGCTTGAAGATCAGTTTGCTGTGGGGGACTTGATAACTATTGACACTATGACTGGAACTGTTGAGCGTATGGAACTTAGGGTTACTAGGTTAAAGAATTATACTGGAGATGTGTACATTATCCCTAACGGAGAGATAAAAAAGGTAACTAACCATACCAGGGATAACAAGATGGTTATTGTAAATATTCCTGTTGCGTATTCTAGCAATATGGCAAAAGTAAATGAGATAGCACAGAGAGTTTGTGACGAAGTAAAAGAGGAATTTTCAGTTTTTACAGAGGAGCCAACGGTCTTAGGTATTACTGAATTAGGAAATAATAATATGAATTTGAGAATTACTGCAAGAACCTTTCCAAATGAGCAATGGGCAGTAGAAAGGCGCATTAGAATGAAGATAAAAGAGGCTTTTGAGGCTAACAGAGTAGAGTTTTTCGACAAAACAGCTTTCTTAAAGCCGGAGTGAAAAATATAAAGTTGCTATTAGCGACTCATGGAGTGGAGGGTAGGTAGTATGGCTGATAAATATGCTTTGGGTGATATTGTAGAAATGAAGAAGCAGCACCCTTGTGGAAGCAAGCAATGGGAAATAGTTCGTACAGGGGCTGATTTTAGGATAAAGTGTGTTGGGTGTGCACATCAAGTCATGCTTGCTAGGACAAAGTTTGAAAAGAGTGTAAAAAAGATTATTAAGTCTAATTTAGCGAATAGCGGAGAGAACTCGGCTACAGATTAAGTTATTCAACCAAAAACAAAAAATATGCCTCAATATTAGTGTATAGGCAATCCTGTTTTGGGAACACTTAGTAATATGGCAAGATATTACTGGGAGGTTGAAATGGAAGAATTGCAAAATACAACACCATCGCAAAAATTTGAGAGTATTATAAAGGATTATCTTCATCAAGGTAAGGAAAAACTTGAAAATGACTTGGTAGGAACAAGAGAAGCCATTAAGCTTATTGCAAAGGATAAAACCAAGAGTTTTATGCGTACGATGGACTTAGGGCTAAATGAAGAGGAAAGGAATTGTTTACATTCACTAATTATAACAAGTATGTATCAATCCTTTTGTTATGGCTATGGTATAGGGAAGATTGAGGGCGAAACAAAGCAAAAGGTATGTTTGTAAAATCGATATAAAAATACACGTTACTTTACAATTAGAAAGAAGCGTGTATTTTTTATTTATCTAATTCGTCCAACCCTTCAAACTGCATATTATAATATTTAGCGTATAGACCGTTTCGTGATATCAAAGCTTCATGGTTACCGCGCTCTTGAATGCCATTTTGACTTATTACAATTATCTCATCAGCATTGCGTATTGTGCTTAGCCTGTGAGCTATTACAATGGTAGTACGGTTCTTGGAGAGGTGCTCCAACGATGCCTGGATGTGGCGTTCGCTCTCATTGTCTAAGGCAGATGTAGCTTCATCTAAAATCAAAATGGGTGGATTCTTGAGAAATACGCGAGCGATGGCTATTCGCTGCTTTTGACCACCTGAGAGTCGTGTACCGCGCTCGCCAACATAAGTATCATAGCCCTCGTCAAGACCCATTATAAAGTCATGGATATTTGCATTTTTAGCCGCCTCAACAACTTCTTCATCGCTTGCATTAGGCTTTCCATAAGAAATATTGTCTCTTATACTGCCTGAAAACATATATACATCCTGCTGAACAATACCGATAGAATTTCGTAAGGATTTAAGGGTAATATCACGTATATCAATACCGTCAATAGTAATTTCGCCACTCGTAACTTCATAAAAGCGAGGGAGTAATGAGCACAGAGTTGTTTTTCCACCACCTGATGGACCAACAAAGGCTATAGTTTTACCTGCCACAATTGAGATGCTTACATTGTCCAGTACCTCTGAGGTCCCATCATAGCGGAAGGATACATGGTTATAATTTATTTGACCGCGTGGGTTTATTAATGGTTTTGCGTTGTTCCTATCGACAATTTCTGGTTCTGTTTCTACAACTTCTAAGAAGCGCTTGAAACCTGAAAAACCCTTTTGGAAGGATTCTGTAAAATTGATAAGCACATCAATTGGGTTTAGAAATATTCCGATATATAATGCATAAATTGCAAGATCAGCTGGTTTTAAGCTGCCTTTAGCGATAAAGAACCCTCCACTTACCAGCACAGCGCAGTATAGCAGCCCTTGAAAGAAGCTGTTGCCAGCATGGAAGCCACCCATCATAATATAGCTGCTTTTCTTTGAATCAAGGAATTTTAAATTACTATCACTAAATTTATCATGCTCAAGATCCTCGTTTGCAAAGGATTTAACTACCCTTATGCCAGAAAGAGTATCCTGTACGCGTGAATTTACATGGGCAATTTTTTTTCGGTTATCCATAAATACTGTACGCATTTTTTTATTTTTATTCCAGCTGAAAATTACCATAATGAGAGTAACTGCCAGAAGAATTAAAGTCATTTGGGCATTTATCATTGTTAATAAAATAAAGGAACCGATTATTTTTATAGCTGATATGAATATATTTTCTGGGCCATGATGTGCCAATTCAGATATATCAAATAAATCTGATATAAGTTTTGACATCATTTCGCCGGTATTATTCCTATCATAGTAAGAAAATGAAAGAGTTTGAAAGTGGTCAAATAAATCCTGTCGCATATCACTTTCCATACGCGCACCCATTATGTGTCCCCATGAGGTTATATAGTACTGGCAAAAATACCGTACTAAGTACATAACAAGCAGGCCTAAACCTATAATCCATAGAACATGAATTATCTCAGATGAGCTGCCTGTAAATACGCCCTTTGTAAGAAAATTCAAAATTTGCGGAAAGGCTAAATCAATAGCAGATACAATTAAAGCGCAAAACATATCTATGAAAAATAGAGTTTTATAGGGCTTATAGTATTTGATAAATTTTTTTATGATAGACATTTGATAGTTCTCCGATAAGTATTATGAGTTGCAGAAAAATCATTTCGATTACTATTGTACCCTATGTACAAATATTTTGGAAGGGTGGATTAAGTAGTACATATGTTTGAATGATTCTTCAGAAGGATTTCGTGCATTGTTTGATTTTTTGATAGGGAATATTTTATTTTATATACAATATATGGTAAAATTACAATAATAAAAGGTTAATACTTCAACTATTCTGCTAGCTAAAATAAGTGTGACAATCAACAAATTACTTTGATAGGAGAGGTAATCATGAAAAAAATAGTGATTTTGATAATCATGGCAATTTGTTTATCCACTCTAGGCTTTTTTGGTGAGGATAATCTTGCTGAAGCAAAAACTACTAATCCTAAAATGGGGAATATAAAGATTGTTGCTAATGACGTGAACGTGCGCATGGATAAGTCAGCAAGCAGCAAAATAGTTGGTCAGGTAGCTATGGACGATGTATATGAATTACTCGGTGAAGGCAAGGATTCAAAGGGAAAAGTGTGGTATAAGATTGATATTGATTTTGGCGTGACTGGTTGGGTAGCTAGTTGGCTCTGCAAAAAGACCAATGAAGAAATTAATCGATTTATTAAAAGTAAACCTGGAGAATTGCTTTATACTTGCTCAAATAAGGGGCTATTTGTTGAACTATTGTTACAAGAGGACTACTCATTAAAAAACCTTCTGAAGATCTATGGAAACCCATATAGAACTTATCAAGAGCGTGACAGTAAGATATATGAATATGAGAACGGCATCAAATTGAAGGTTTCAGAAGCTGGAGACGTTGAATCAGTTTCAGTTGGTGAAAGAGAATTCTACCCAGCAGGATTGCAGAAAAAGAGTTGTGATATTTTTAAGAATAAGGGTAATGAGACAATTATTTTAGATGGTACTAGTTTAATAATAGTTGATACTTCAAATAAAAAGATATTAAGAGAATATAATACGGGATATCTATATGCTGAAGAACTTGAAGTCGGAAACTTTATAGGAGATAGTAATTTAGAATTGTATCTTCACGGAAATAGCGATGTATATGAAAACGGTAATTACGAAATTGAGAATAGTATTTATAAGGTTACCAATGATGATTTTATTAGGGTATATGACACTGATTCCTTTAATTTTTATAGTAGTGGAATTAAAGCAAATATTAATCAAAACGTTCTAAACCTGAATATAGATATTGGAAATTATCAGGTTAGCGAAAAGTCAATTATTCCAGATCGAGTATTTTACAATACAAAAACTGCAAGTGATAAAAACAAGTTATTATATATATATCCTCAGTGGAGTGTTGTACAAGAAAATGGAAAATGGTATATCAAGTATCGCTATACTGTGAATATAGTTATGCTTGGATATTATTGGGGTCCGCCGGATGATAATATGGAGGATAATGGATTTATGTATAATGACTTGGCTAGAGTTGATGTTGTGTTTGATACAAGCAGCAAAAGTCCAAAGATTTATAAAGTGCTCAGTGAAATAAAGTACAATGATGATGGGTTATTGAACGTTAAGCCGATGCTTGAGGAAGAGGGATCTTTGCCTAATGGTCCTGCACTTGGTATGAGTATGGAAGAGGCTTACAAAGCCTTAGGGGGAGACCTAAAGAGTTTTAAGTACTCAGATTATATAGAGTTAAATGGTGTAGGTCTAAGTGAATTTTGCAATGAAATTGTTGATATTTATATAGAATCGCCAGAGTATGAAACAAAGAGGGGGTTAAAAGTAGGTGACAGCATTCAAAAGGTTGAAAGCTTGTATGGAAAGCCTGATGTAGGGTTTTCAGGAGATGCTTGTGTAGAATATAAATTTTGCAATCAAACAGATGGTGAACTAAAAGTTAATTACTATAGAACCTTAACCATTTATTATAAGGAAGGCTTAGTCAGTGCATTCGAGCTCCATCAAGTTATATTAGACTGACTTAATGCAACATTTAAGATATATCCTGTGACTACTGAGCTGCTAATCCCACACATCTGTAAGTGCGGGATTAGACGGTGTTACAACCCTCTATTGGAATGCTTTGATATTACTATATTGCAACCAACAACATTTTGAAAGCGGAAGCGATTACTTGATTAAATCTATTATAGAAGTAATTAGCATACCTAATTTCGGGATATTTGTAAGACTATCACCAAGCTTCTCCAACACTGTTTTCTTATCGGGTGAAATACCTGATTTTACTTGTTTTGAAATTTCTTGGACACAGTTTGATAACTCCCTTATCTCATCAGTAGGATTTTCTAGACTTTTAATAAAAGTTTCTAATTCATTGATTTTTAATTGTAAAGCAGTATTATCTGAATTTGCGTAGTCCCCAGTAACATTACCTCCATAGACGGGACCTGTGACAGGACCATTAACTGTTCCGTTAAAATTATAGGTAGTTTGTTTGCTATCATTTCTCATAGTACCCTCCTTAATAATATCTTTAATAAACTTATATAACTTAGTGCCCGCGCATTGTTCTAGTAGCTGCTCCCTTTGGTATGTATTTACGATTTTATCAATCTCATTAACAGTACTCAGAACAATATTGTTAGAAACACCATAATGTTTTTCTCTACAAAAATTTTTGTAGTAACAGTCTACATAATCTTCAATGGCAGAATTTACTTCTTCGGAGGAGGAGGGGTATACAATAACTCGAGAGCGTATTGCTGATATCAAGTTGCAAAAACATTCTCGTTCCTGATGCATTTTCATTAAGTAGATTCTCAGATTGCGAATGTTATCTTTGTTACAATTTCTAGATTTACATAGGACCCATGTACTTAAATTTATTGTTTTTTCTTTATTATTTATAATTGTATAATATAAAGAAACACCCCACTGCTTCAATTCATTTGTTTCTACCAATTGAAAAGAGGTGGGTAAATTTCCTAAATAATTATCTTCGACCTCAATAAGTAGCATGGGATTTCCGTTAATTACCCATTTCGGAGAGACTTCTTTTATATTTTTTTTTGGTTTTTGTGTAGTCGAGTGAATATATAGTTCTGAAAGAGCTTTTCCTATGTTATAAAGCTTTATGTTTGATTTTTTGACTTTTGCTTTAGAATTCAAAATGCTTATGATTATTTCTTTTAGATATTCATAAGAATATTTGCTATGTAATATATTTTTAACTCCTAAATCCAAGCGACAATTAATACCATTGGAAAAGAAACGCTTAAAAACATATTTGGTATTAAACTTTCTGTTATTTCCGTAAATGAAGCTATTCTTTTCATCAAGTACTACTGCCTTGTTAGCAGTGCAATAATAACGTTCGGCTGTCTGATTAGAATTAAAGCGCTCCTTAATACTTCCAAAAGAGCGGATGAATTCTTGGTTTAAATATACTGGGTGATTAATATCGTAGCATTCTAATCTATATGTAGGATTATTTATAAAGGAACGGATATCTAGAAATGGAAATTGAAAAGACAATAACATATTAGTACCTCCTTATAAAAGCCACCCCCCCATAATACACAGAGTTATGGGAGGGTGTTTGTCGTACCAAGCCACCGCCAAACATAACGCTAGCGGACAATCCCTGTAAGGGATATCAATTCATGTTAAACATGTTGGCCTAGGGCTCAAGTATCCACGTTCTACACACGGATCTAATACCCACACTGTACGCAAAATCTTATAATGGTCAAGAAAAAGCCTGACTCATCTACTTGGTATAATTTTACAAATAATACATGTAATTGTCAAGCTAGAAATGATAAAGAAATGTAAAAACAAATTACGTCTATTTACTTAATTGAAACTAAAACAATGGTGAAAAAAGTAATACTACCGACAAAGCTACAATGAGCGCAACAGTTGTTATTGATACTATATTTTGAACTTTTGAATTGATATGTTTGCCCATTATCCTCTTATCGTTTATAAGAATAGTCATAAAGATTAAAATGACAGGTGATAGAATTCCGGCAACCTGCTGAGTAACAATTATTAATTTCATTAATGATATTCCTGGAATAAGTATTAAAAGGCTGCATATCACAATGATAGTGGTATATATGCCAAAAAATGCAGGAGCTTCTCTATACCTATTATCAACACCACTTTCCCAACCAAAAGCTTCGCAAATTGCATAAGATGTAGATAATGGTATTATGGCGGCGGCAAGTACCGACGCACCGAATAACCCAGCACCAAAAAGTATAAAGGCATACTGCCCAGCTAGAGGCTTAAGCGCACTTGCTGCTTCGCTTGCAGTTTGGAAGGTTATTCCTGACTTATATAGAGTAGCCGCAGTACAAACTATGATAAAAAATGAGACTGCATTGCCCCAGAAAGACCCTAGGTAGACGTCTAGCTTTTCATATTTATAGTCTTTAATACTCATTTTTTTATCTACTATAGTCGATTGTAAATAGAACTGCATATAGGGCGTTATTGTTGTACCAATCATACCTATAAATGTAAGTAAAAAACCTGTTTTAAGCGAAATAGTAGGGGTTACCATGCTTTGAAAAACATTACCCCAATCGGGTTTAGCCATAAATGCTGATATAATATATCCAAAAAATACAAAGGTAAACAATAAAAATACCTTTTCAACCTTGTTGTAAGAACCTTTGGTAACAAGTAACCAAATAAAGATTGCAACTATCGGTACAGAAATGTATTTACTTATACCGAATAGTTCCATGCTGGCAGCTATTCCTGCAAAATCACCAAGAACAACTCCAAAGTTGGCGATAAATAAAACAGTCATAGCAAAGAAGGTCCACTTAAGACCAAATTTCTCACGGATTAGATCTGATAGACCTTTTCCGGTTACAACAGCCATTCTCGCATTCATCTCTTGTATTACTGCGAGGCTAAAGGTAATTAGCAAAAGTCCCCACAGCATTTTGTAACCGTAAGTTGCACCGACATAAGCATATGTGTATACACCCCCGGCATCATTGCCAGCGTTAACAGTGATTATACCTGGACCAATTATACTGAGTATTAAGAAAATATTTCTCGTTCTTTTAGAAGTAGTAGCCTTCATGCCACGAACCTCCTTAATCGAATGTACTCGTTAAGTAAGTCATTTAATGAAGTAATGCCTAATAATTCATTGTTTTCATCAACAACCGGAATTGATAGTAGGTTATATTTTTGCATCAGCTCCATAACCCTATCAATTTTTGTTTCATCATTTACACTTTTAACATTAGCTACCATTAAGTCGTAAAGCTTAGCATTAGAGTCAGCAGCAACAATACTTAAAAGGCTAACAACCCCGACTAGCTTATTCTTGGTATTTGTTAAATAGACATAATGTGAAATATCATCTGAAGGTTTATTCTCTTTTATATATGACAAGACGTTTGCTGCAGTTACGTCAGGCAGGAAAGATATAAACTCTTTTGTCATAACGCTTCCTATGGTCTTTTCATCGTATTCCATTAGCTCCCTGATTTCGCTTGAATTCTCAGCTTCCATTTGAACAAGCAGCTTTTCTGCACGATCATCTTCAATTTCTTCAAGGATATCAGCCGCTTCGTCAGAAGGCATAATTTCTAGAATATCTGAAGCTTTTTCGTCTGGTAAAGTATTTAGAAGACTTAATTGCACGTCAGTTTCAACTTCTTCTAAAACATCGGCAGCTGTTTCATCATCCAAGCTATGGAAAAGTGTCATTTGACTTTTCGTATCCAACTCTTCAATAATATCCGCAATATCAGCAGCATGAAGAGTTTTTAGCTTATTCATTGAGGTAGAAAGCTGCAGATTTTGAATATTTGTTGATAATGGCTGAACATTGCCCCAGTAAACCAAGGTATTCCTAAATTCTTTGTTAAGTAGGCTTGTAATACGTATTGCTATATATTCAACTCCTAGCCTCCGCAATAATCCACGAAGTCCTATGTCTACGGCAACAACATTCCATTTTCCACTTATTATTCCGACTCTAACATCATTAACACGCTCAACTTTTTTCCCGTTTATATCTACAATTTGTTTATCAAGGAAATCCCTTGCAAGGAAGAATTCATCCTCGGAAATGGGCATATAGTTGACACTACTAGTATTGATCTTAATAGTATAGTTTTCTTTACCGTCGTTATAAATTTCAAGAAAGTCAGATGAAACATAGGTTAATCGCCTACCGTTTTTTACTTCAATGGCTTTAACTATAGGCTTAGGGGAATTGAAATCGAGTATTAAATCATTCAATTTTCCAATCACAGTACCTGTGATGTTCTGAATGTTTTTGTATAGAATTTTGCTAAAGAAAAAATTATTGGACTTTTGCATAGTCCGCCCCCTTCCGATTAAACAGGGAGAACTATGTGCACGACAAACAGACTACTCCCTGTAGTAATATCTTTACTAAATTTTGATTTAAAATACACTCTGCATATATCCGCAGGGTCTCCGTCCATTTCGCAGTAACCTCCAAATAACAAAATATTTTTAACAGACTTAGTTCCAAATTTGCGGTACTTTTTTCAGCGTAGATAGAAAAATAGTATCGTTACTAAGATAAACAGAGTTCTTGGATTTAGGAGAGTTTTTCTCCCTCTGAATCTTAGAAATCGGATAAATCCTTTTGAACATGCTAATTATACTCCCATACAATCTATTTATCAATATTATATTATGAAAATATGCGGATTTTGTTCAAAATTACACAATAATTATGATAAATGCATTATAACTCTGTATATATTAATGTTAATCTGATTTTCTTTGATTAGCGAGACTTTGCATGCAAATTCAGCAAAAGTGGCTGTTGAAAAACTATATCTGATACAATATAGTTCAAAGATTGTGCTTAACTAAAAGAACTCGCATTAACCGATGTCTAGTGCCGCTAATAATCCATTACTAAGCGGCACTACACTTCTGGATTATGATCCCTAAAGTTTATAGGCAAAACCCGCACTCTGAACCAATGTACTCGCTTTGCCCGCTGTCTACTGCCACTAATAATCTATAACTAAGCGGCAGTACGACCCTGGTTAAGAATCTCTAAGGTTCAGCGGGAGCAAACTCCCACTTAACCTAAGAGCTCGCTTTATCCTTGCCGCTTTTTGCTTTACCCTGTATCTCTGGAACCGGTTTAGAATCATTTTTCGGAAATTTAGTTTTATGATTACTTTCAGTTCCGTGAGGATCACTAGGGTCGGGTCTTCTCATTCCTGCCTTTGCCATACTTTTCACCTCAACAATATTGTTTCGTTTTTTAGTGAAGAGTATACCTTTTAAATAAAATTGTTTATCAGATATCTACTGCCGGTAAAAATCAATTACTAAGCAGCAGTGAGCGATTTCTAAGGTTCAGGGAAAAACCACCCTCTGAACCTAAGAACTCTGTTTATCCGATGCCTACTGCCGCTAAAAATCAATAACTAAGCGGCAGTAAGACCCTGGATAACGATTTCTAAGGTTCATAGGGAAAAACCACCCTCTGAACCTAAGAACTCTGTTTATATTTTTAGCGATAAAAAGTAATCATTCAAGCTTCTTGGCCCTGCAAGTATATCCCTATCGATGTACAGGATACCATCTTCTCTTGTCTTAACACTCCATTTTACAAGACTGATACTACCATCTGATATCTCAATAGCTGTAATACAGCGCGGGTGAATGCAACTTCCGTCATTAAAATACGGAGGTTGGCCTACTTCAGGGAACGAAGGCCTATGGTTATGCCCAGCAATAAGCATATGCTTTTTTTCAATTACCCATTCTGTGAGCTTTTTTGCTACAGATATTTTTTTATCATAGTTTTTGGCTATACTGGTTGGGTCGTTTACTCCGAAAACTTCTAATGGCTTCCACAAATGCCTTACTAGGAACTTACTAAGCCTCCACAACGTACTGGTAAGAGTATTTACTTGGTGACCGTGTATTAAAAGAATTTTATCATCCGTGATTCTATGCCTAAGTACTAAGCCTTCATGAATTTTAATATTTTCAAATATAGATGAGGCTTTTTCCTCACGTTGATTGAAAAACCTTCTTAAATTTCTTTTAACAAAATTATAATTCTTCTTTTCTATATCATGATTCCCAAATAACATGTATAGTCTACCTACATTTTGAAACTTTGACAGAATTGAAAAACTATCTTTATGAATATTCATTATGTCTGAAAGCTTTTTATTTTCCCATAGTTCATCTCCATCACCAAGCTCAATATAGGTATAATTATAATTATAATAGTGGTTTAGGGCAGCAATGTAAATATTTCTGTTTCTTAAAAAATTATCTGCCCAGCTTCCGTCACCCCTATGGCAATCACTCATTAGAACGAATTTTGAGGTATCATCGAAGGGGATTTGCTCAGCAGATTCAAAGATTTGAGTTACCTTCTCCAATTTATTCATTTTCAGGACCTCACTCAGGCGTTTGATTATTTTGATTCAGATATTTTGTTATTTTATCGAAGGTATCAAATAGAGGCAAAGTTTTTCCTATGTTCATAATTTCTTTATATAGTGAAGGTGATTGTTCTTTAACTGCTTTTAATTTATCAGTAAAACTTGCATATCCTTTTGTTATAGCCTGATACTGTTCGCAGAACATTTTATTCCTCTTTAGTACAATTGCATCTGTTGAAGCTGACCTTGAATAAGGTTGCTTTGAATGTGGTTTGTCAAATCGTATAGCTACGATTCTTTTTCTAATCTCAAATTCATCTTCAGTATATCCTAACTCTTTTAATGACGTTAAAAAAGCATTACGCATTTTCTTATCTTTAAAGGTAATATATATATCCAACACCAATTCTGAGGGCTCAGAGAATTCACCTAATTTGAAACCTGTTAACCACCAGTGCCTATGCTTCCTAGAAAGGAGTTTTTGACCATTCTTACTTAAGTAACACTGCATATATAGCCTATCTCTGTTGCTTGCACAGGTATAGAAAGTCCCATTAAATACTTCTGGGATATTTAAATCGGGTCCTGATGTTGTATATACACCTACCTCGCAGCCAGTAGTCATACCATACTGGCCTTTCCAAAATTCTATTAGCCACTTTTTGCCACCATATGAAAAATAAATAGGTTCACTATCAATAATCATTCCTAAAGGTGCTGCCGCTTCGTCATATAGACGACAATAACCCATTTTCCTTTGCCATGCCTCCATAGTAGAGAAAAATATATCTTTTTCAGGATTATAGGCATAGCCAGCAGTATCTATTATCTCCCCTAGTGCATCAAAATTAATTTTGCCATCTAATGCTCTTTTCCCGGGGAGTATTGTTGAACGAGCTTTTTCATCATTAAAGAGCCAATTGGTGATAAACCTATAAATTCTTGGAGTAAAAGCAACAACACCTGCTAGAACAGCAATACATAGGATCAAAATCCAAGTGGTTAAATTTATTCCTCCAAAGGTTATTGAACTAATTATTAGCATAAAACACATCCTAAATATAATACCTACACCATAATATTCATTACGTTCAGTTTATGTTAATGAAGAAAAGAATTATTTGAGGGGTTATGGTAAAGGGTTTTGAGTTAACCTCAAAACCCTTGATTTTATCCGATGTCTAAGCATCAGATGGAGCCAAAACTCCGCCTAATGCCAAGGACTTAGTTTATTGTTATTGTTTTCAATAGTAAGCTGTTAATCATCACTAGAACTGATAATACATATGTTTTTAATATTTTTGCTTAGCGTAGTAAAAGATTTTAGCAATATTTTAGCTTCTTCGTTGGAAACGCCGTTAAAAAGCTCATTTTGGACTTGTAAGGCTGTTGTTATTAAACCATCTTTTAGGCTGTTACCTTTCTCTGTTAAGAAAATACTATAGCTTCGTCTATCTTGTTTACTTAACTGGCGAAATACTAATTCTCTTTTTTCCATGCTATCTAATATTCTTGTAAGATTTGATTTATTTTTGCAGGTTTTTTGGCACAATTCAATTTGAGATATACCATCTAGTTCCCAAAGTCTCAATAAAACGGCAAATTGATCCGGTGTGACGTCAAATCCTTTTGATAAAAAAGCCTTCCTTAAAGTTTCTTTTAACTGCCATGAAACATTTATGATATTGTATCCAAGTGAGTCATATATATTACTGATCTGACTAACGCTATCCATTTTGTAATCTCCATTTTATAGTAAGTCTAATTCTTTCCACCTCTGAATGTTACCAGCATATCTTTCTCTATACTTAAGTATACGAGGTTTAAGCCCTATATTAAGAATAATTTTATATAAAAGACGTTCAAGTATGGTCATCCCTTTACGTGTTTTCACCGAGCTGTAGAAGCTATCGATTTCTTTATGTAAAGAATCAAGAACTTTTGAACTAGTGAAGGGTTCTGTATTAAAATTAAGTTTAAGTAGGAAGCTCCCTCTTCGTGATGCCCCGGAATAAAGAAACAACCTATTAATAATATTTAGTGCTTGTTTGCCGGCAAAATTTTCATAAGTACTGACTGCAAAACCATATTTTCCAGCCAGTAATTGACCGAAAACAAACCCTCCTCTGTCTATCAGTGTTTTTAACTGTCCTGTTACATCACTTCCATATGTAGGAGAACCAAACACTACTGCATCAGAATGTTTTAACTCATCGGTAAGAGCTTCAATACCATCATCAGTAATTATACACTTTCCAGTTTTGTAGCACAACATACAACCTTTGCAAAACTTCATATTATATTCTGACAGATTGTAATGCTTAACAACAACATCACCTTTTGCCGTAAGATATGTACCTATTTCTTTTAATATTTTACCTGTAGCACCATTCACTCTTGGACTACCATTTACAATAATAACATTCATTATTTTTCACTCCTTTTCGTTAGATTGTTAACTGTTAACATGATAATAGTTAATATATCAACCAATTAGATAAGTGTCAAGAAATTTTTACCTTAATGTGAGTAATTCTATTAAATAAGCCGCTTAAATAAGCTCGTTAAATATGCCGTAAGTGAAAAGGTGAATTCTTGCTTTGTTTAAACCGAGTGCAATACTAAAATCATGAATGATGAATTTACTATTGCAATCAAGAAGTTACCTTTTCATTTTCGGTCGTTAAATATGCTTTCTATTGACCTGTCTACAACTTTATAGTTTATGATTAAATTATTCTAATAAATGAGGAGAGTGAAAAGTATGAATTCAATCTTAAAAAATAAAATTAATTTTTCAAACGAGGTAATAGAGGGTATACCTGTATTAATTTGTTCAAAGGAAAGCAATAACCCAAAACCGCTGATTATATTTTCTCATGGCTTTACCCGTAAAAAGGAAGATTGGAAAGGATATATGGAGGAACTTGCGGAAATAGGCTATTATACAGTAGCACTTGATAACAGACTCCATGGAGAAAGAGAAGATGCAGGGTTTGACTCAATTATGAGTGAAAAAGGAATCGATTTTCTTGAAATATTCAGGACAATAAAAGACAATGCAGAGGATATTACAGTATTAATTGATTATTTTACTGCAAAAACTGAGATTGATAAGGATAGAATAGGCATGGTAGGCGTGTCAATGGGAGGATTTACAACATTTCGAGCAGTAGTTATAGATAAAAGAATTAAGGTTGCAATACCCATTATTAGTTCACCAGCGTGGGAAGATATACCGAGAGATTTGCATGCAGATGATAACCCGGACATCATAAAAGGTCTTAGAAACTTATCAGAGCAATATGGTCCTTCGAATTTCATTGATAAATTCTATCCAACTGCTTTATTTATGCAAGCTGGTTCAGAGGATAAACACTTTAATGTTGAAAAACTAAAACTATTTCACCAGAACGTCAAAGAATTTTATAAAGACGATTTATCAAAGCTAGAATTGATTATTTTCGAGGATATAGCACATGAATTTACAGATGCTATGTGGAATAATGCTAGGGCATGGCTTAATAAGTATTTGTAATTGTGCGGGATAAAATTATGTTTTACTGTATTGACTAGGGTTAATTTTTGTCGTCTAATTTTAATATAATACTAATTCGCATATTGTGGCTATACAAATTGTTATTAACCGTCTATATACAAGTTAGTATTAAGGAATTTGCTGGAGGTGCTATATGGAGCTATCTGTTGGAAAGGTCGCTAAAAAGTTTAATTTATCGAGAACTACGTTACTTTATTATGACTCCATTGGGCTTTTAGCTCCATCAGGAAGAAGCACCTCTGGATATAGGATTTATAATGATTCAGATATTGAAAGATTGAAACAAATAGTGCTTTATAAAGATGTAGGTGTTCCATTAAGTGAAATTGATAGACTGATATCAGCTTCGGAATATGATTGTGTAGCTATACTAATGACAAGGCTAAGCGACTTAAATCAGAAAATTAATTTGATAAAGCAACAACAAGATATCATTGTTAGCATCTTAAGAAATATAGAATTATGCAGAAATTTTAAAAACTTAGATAAAGAATCATGGGAAACAATATTAGCTTCTATAGGTATGAATGAAGAACAAGCAATGTTATGGCATGCTGACTTAGAAAAAAATTCACCGCAGCAGCATCAGCATTTATTAACAGCACTAGGTATGCAGCCTGATGAAATTAAAACAATGAGAGAGTATTGTAGTAATTACAATAACCAAGATAAACAGAGTTCTTAGATTCAGGGGGGAGCATAAGGGTCAATGGAATGGTAGTAAATAATAAACTTGATTATTAGCAATAGCTTATTTTTTGACTAGAAATCCCCATTTGCTGGTATTGGGGATTTCTAGCCAAAGTTAAATTTTAAGCATCAATTAACTCATTTGCATGTTCTTCTGCAGGTACATCTGCAAACTCATCTGAGTCTTCATAGACTTTTTCTTTAGAACCAGTTAGCCTTATAATATTGCCAGCTACGATGCCTCCTATAAATGCAAGTGCTACAGTAAATAAAATACCTATTATTTGTGGCTTTGAGGCACCTGGTACTACAAAAATAGCAATTATTCCACCTAATAAACCTGGCATACCATGTAAATTGTGAACTCCACAGGTATCGACCATCTTTAGTAACTTTTGCAATCTAGGTTGAATAACATTGTACCCTATTACACATATTCCTCCAGCCAACACTCCAATTAAAAAGGCGACAGGAGCACTTACCAGATTGCAGGTTGCCCCAATTGCAACTCCACCGGCAAGACTAGCATTTGCTATATCAGCAATTGACGGTTTACCTTTTCTAAATAACGTGCTAAATAAATATGTAATAATTGTTGCACCACATAAAGCTAAAATCGTATTAACAGCTGTTTTTTCCAAATCTCCTGCAGGTACAATAGCACTACAAAAGCTTGGCCAGAAAATCCATAGAACCATTGATCCAAGCATGGAAAATCTATCGGAGCTAGCATCACTTTCAATTGGTTGATCCATATGTTTTTGTTTTGTTAGAGCTACAGCCAGTCCCAATCCGAAATAAGCACCGAAAGCATGTATAACAATAGATCCTGCTGCATCAACAAAGCCTTTGGTTGCACCTAAGCCACCATCTAGTACAAGCCATTCATTTAGCATATATAGAGGCACGAGGAAGACTGATATAAGAGCATATTGATAGACTTTTAGTCTTCCAAGTACTGCTCCCATTGCTATAAGTGCAGCTGCAACAGCAAATTCTGCAAATAATAATGCTTTAATTGTTTGAGGATTAACTGCTTCTGAGGAGAGGACTCCTGTATAACGAAGTAACAAATAGAGAGGAATTCCAACACCAACAACCATATATGTTCCAGTTGTTGCACTATAGCCATATTTCTTAACAAATACCATTAAAAATCCAAAGCCCACTAGCAACATTGCTAGAATGTTAATAGAAAAATTGTACTGCTGAACCTGTCTAACGCTTTCAACTACGTCGGTAGTGCTTGCTGTTTCTGCAAAAGCACTAAATGGCATTATTAAGGTCATAATAATACCTGACAAAATAACTAATACACCTTTTTTCATAAATTCTACCCCTTTGTAAAAAATTATATATAATACTAAAATAAAAAACGTTCACAAAGGAATAAAAGTTAAAATCTTTTATTCCTTTGTGAACGCCATTGTTCGCATTGAAAATCATATAATATAAAGTAAATTATGTCAATAAAAATGAATGAGAAATCCACTTTGAATTGCAAATTGCATGTGATAGATGCAAATTTGTGTTTCACACTTTTGATTTTTGCAAGTTTATTTAATCGATGGTTCAAAACAAAAGAAATTTACGTACTAACCGTATATCCATACTCCTTTTGTGTTAATGTTATATTTAGATTAGTAATATTAAAAATTACATAGTTTGATAATAGCTAATGATTAAAGCTTGTGATAATTTAAAATATTGTAACCTACAAAGGTTATATATTATGATATTGATAGACAATTGGGTATTAAGAACTAACGTAAAGAATAAAGTAGCTACTGTGAGGCTGAGAAATTAGTTTATAGTCATTCACATTGGCTGAGAATTGAGTTGGAGGAAAGAATGATTCGTATTGAAAAGGCAACAGAAGAAGATGCAAAAGATATTATAAAGTGTAAAATTGATGCTTATAGAGAAGAAGTTGAACTATACGGATTTGGGCCACGTGGTTATGATTCGTTGGAAGAGTTAATTTATTTAATAAACGAAGAAAATTACTTCAAGATTCTTGATGAAGAAAAAATAATTGGAGGAATTCGAGTACGGGATAACGGTGAAGGTCAATATTGGATTGGGGCAATTTATTTATATGTAAACAATCAGGATAAAGGAATTGGTACAAAAGCGATGAACCTATTATTTGATGAGTTCAAAGATGCAAAAACATGGTATTTGGAGACTTCGTATCTAAGTTTTAGAAACCAACACTTTTATGAAAAAATGGGCTTTGTAAAATTTGGTGAAACCAAGCCAAGTGTTAAGAAAAATGGTTTCCATTTGTTCAAATATGTTAAAATAGTAGGTAAATAACAGAAGTATGCTATTAATTTTTTAATATACGGCGGTGTAACATCGTAAGATGTGCAAGTGTTGTCATGCATTAAAAGTATTTACTAATATTTTTAATGTGAATTAATTTTATTTTGCAAGTAAGCTATCTATATAGTAGGGGGTGGATATTTATGTTAGAATTTAAAACCGTTAGCTTGGTATATTTTACAGGTACCGGCGGTACAACTCGTATTGCTAATTGTTTTGAAGAAGCTTTTAAAAAACAAGATATTGTACCTTATAAAACTGAGCTTTGTGCAAAAACAATGAATACTACATATGATACTGATTTACTTGTGATTCTTTTCTCAGTGTATGCAATGAATGCACCATTACCAATTGCTGAATGGCTTGAAAATGTGCGCAATGTTAATGGAAAGCCAGCAGTAGTTATTTCTGTTTCGGGTGGAGGCGAAGTAACGCCAAACACAGCGTGCCGCAGAGCTACAATAAAGAAGTTAGAAAGCAAGGGATATAACGTTATTTATGAAAAAATGTTAGTTATGCCATCAAATTGGATTGTTGGTATTAAGGATGATCTTGCAATACGACTTTTGAAAGCAGCACCTGTAAGGGTTGAACAGATTGTAAGTGACATTATTGCAGGCAAAAGAAAACAGACGAAACCAAATTTTATTAATAAATTCTTTTCAATAATAGGTAGACTAGAAAAGAAAGTGGGAAAGAATTTTAGTAAAAAGATAAAGGTTTGCGACACCTGTATTAGTTGTGGATGGTGTGCTAATAATTGTCCAAGAGAAAATATTACTATGACGGAGGGCAAACCTGTTTTCGGTGAAAAATGCGTAATTTGTCTGAGGTGCATATATGGCTGTCCTCAAAAGGCTCTTGAACTTGGCGGATTTAAGTTTATTCTTGTCAAAGAAGGTTATGATTTAAAAGCTGTTGAAAAACGCATGGAGAATGTTACAGAGCTTGAGTCAATTGATGTTCTTGCGAAGGGCTGGGCGCTTTCTGGGATAAAAAAATATCTTGAAGAGGAATAGAAGTAAGCAATCTCAATGGTTTAATAGTCATTATTTGAGTAAGTCCATCTAATGGAAATTTTCTGATATTTTGCATTTATTATAATAACATGAATTGTATAAAAAATATAACCGAATGTCAGAAAACTTTACTGGCATCGGTTATATTGAAGTATATCTATGGTTTTTACTATTACTTGTTTGCCTTCAAGGTTTTAAGCAAATCTCTTTCATTGGTTATTTTTATTTTTATCGTGTTTATCTTGCTTACAAGGTTTTTGTATTGATCTGAGTTTTTATCTACTTTTTTGCTAAGCGATTTTAAGTTTTTTTCTACAGCTGACAGCCTATTCGACAAAGCTTTAAGCTTTCCGGAGGTGCTATTTATAAAAGCTGTTTTGTTTTTAATGGATTTAATTGTGCTATCAGGGGTTGTTATTGCTGAGCCTGATGTTGAAATACCAGAACCTGGAGCAATTGTTGAACCTGTAGGTATGTTGATTGCGCTTCCCGTCGTAGTAGCCACTATGAATGCATTAATTTGTAAGCCAAGTTTGTTTGAATCTGACTCAATAACATTTAGTTTTGACTCTAATGCAGTTAATTGCTTATTCTTTACAGTCTTAGTCTGAACCTTTGTTACTTTTTTGCTGTCTTTCGTAGTCTTTGCTACCTTAGAAGTGCTGACTTTAGTATTTTTAACTAAAGGAGTGCTTGATTCGACTTTGCTTTTATGGTTTTCTACACTTTGAGTGCTGTTTGTAGCCACCTTTTTTTCAGCACCATTTTGTGATTTTGCTGAGATTCCGATTAGCGCTGTTGAAAATACAGATAATGCTAATGCTAAAGCAAGAAAACTTTTGGTTTTTGATTTAATCATAATTTACTCTCCTTTTTTTTAATGTATATAAGTATTCGATAAGTTATGTACTTAAAAGGGGGGGATATGAAGAAATAGGTCGAAAGGACTACTAATTTCATAGCTTAGTTTTAAGCAGAATATAAATTTTAAGTTAAAAAGCATTACTATGTATACTTCTTCACTTGCTAAACAAATATTGTGCTTCTATAGCATAAGTAATTGGCGGCGTAGATTATTATAGATGTTAGTATATTATTACCTTTTTTGAGCATTTTAAATATGGGTGATTACTATGTTAATTTTATTTCTATTACAATTTTTAATTGTGATACTTGTATACAAATTATTTTTAATAATTCATTATATATCATATAAAGTCAAAATAAATAATCTTCTTGAAAATGTAAACTCGAGAGAAGACTTAGTTTATATGCGTTCTTTGGATTTTCAAAATGTGATAGCTGAAGTTTTTAAGCGAAAAGGAGATAAAGTAAAGGTTACAAATAAATGTGGAGAATTCGGTAATGGATTAATAATTAATGATATAAAATTTGTTGAAATATGGAAACACAGTTTAAGTCATATGGTAGATGTAGAATCTGGAATGAAATTAGCGCACTATATGCAAATAAATTCAATTAGCAGAGGAATCATTGTAACCTTAGGTGATTATAAGCAAAGCACAAAGAAATTTTGCAACAAAAATGTAATTGAATGTATAAATGGGGAAGAACTTATTAAAATGTGTAAAGAAGTTCAAAAAAGAAAAGGGGTATTACGAACTAACTAGCTAATATAATGCTTTAAAAAAAAGTACTATAGAAAATAAAAGTACTTTAGCAAATTCAAAAATATCTTCCAAAAAAGTATCGGCATTGATATAATATTCAACAGTACCATAATATGCCGTGACGGGGGTGTAAAATTGAAGCAGGCTAAAAGACTTTTATGTACTATTATTACTATTTTATTTATAATAGGTTGTTTTTTGCCAAGTCAATCCTATGCACTATCGAAGAAGGTTACCACAGACAATCGAACAGACACAAGTAATGGAGTTATATCTACGCAGAAGCCTCAAGAAACTGAAGCGGATGAAGCAGACAAAGCGGATCAAGCAGACAAAGCGGATGAAGAAGATAAAGCAGATAAAGAGGTAAATGATACAACAGATGATCGGACAACCAAGTCGGACAATAATGTAACAACCACGAGTCCGGTAATAAGTGAGCCTACAACACAGGTTGAAGGTGTAAAAGATGAGGACGATGCAAAAGATAAAAAAGATGATATAGATGAAAAAGATAAAAAAGATGAAGAAGATAAAGAGGATTTATGGTATAGATCGCAAAATCCTATGAAAAAAGAGCATCAAATGCTGCTGTGGGAGTATTGTAAAGAAAGAGAAATAAATTATATTGATATGCTTGCGCTTATTTATACCGAAAGTGGTTTCGATGAGAAATGCTCTACCGGCAAGTATTACGGTTATTTCCAGATTAGCAAAGGGAACTGTGCTAACCTGGCAGACACATTAAAAACCAAGAACAAACCTTTTGACGGTGCTATAAATATAAATTGGGGTACATCCATGTACAGCGAAATACTGGCAGATAAGCGTGTTAAGGACCTTGAAGGCAAAAAACAACGAGATGTAGCATTATCCATATATCAAAGGGGAACAGGTGGGTATGACAAATATGGAATTAATACAAAATTTCTTAAGACATTTTATACAAAAAGGGCTAAAGTTTGTAAATGGTTTGAAGAGGAATGATTTAAAAAGCACAATTGAAATTTATAAAGAAGTGGACTGGGCTGTCTCGGATAATAGAGGCGGTTCTTTTTTTATGTTAAAAAGTTAACTTTAGTTTTATTTATAAAGGGATTGACAGTTATAATCAGAATTATACAATAAATATCATAATGATAGTTAAACTATCAAGTGAGTTTGTGTCATATACTGATTTTAAGAGGCAATGTTTTAGAGAGTGATAAATATTGTTAAAGTAGAAGAACAAATCAAGATAATTATTGATTATGGCAATAAAAAATATAAATAGAGGAGGGATAACAAATGGAGCATTCTAAAGTGATTTCAGGAAATGAAAGAATAGAAGTATCAAAAATGCAAAGCGAGTTTAGTAGTAGAACTATTAACCTAACAGCAAGAGATGGTCATATAATCAACGTGTATTGTTGGGATAACGTAAAGAAACCAAGAGCAATTTTACAAATATTTCATGGAATGAGTGAACATGCAGGAAGATATGATAGGTTTGCAAAGTATCTGAATTCTCAGGGGATTGCTGTTTTTGGAGATGATCATAGAGGGCATGGTAAAACTGCAGCTCTTAATGGTAAATTAGGATTAATCGGAAGAGATGGTTTTAATAATATCGTTGATGATGAATATATGATTACACAAATACTCAAGGAGAAATACCCCAATACCCCTATTTATGTATTTGCGCATAGCTTTGGATCCTTTGTAGGACAAGAATATATTACAAGGTATAGTAAAGATATAAATGGAATTATACTTTGCGGTTCAGCTGCACAGAAGGGATTAAAATTTAAATTTGCAAAAATATTAGCTTCTGTTTATATGAAAATATTTGGTGAAGAGAAGGAAGCAAAATTATTGGAAGGCTTATCGTTTGGGAGTTACAACAACAGAATAACTTCAGGTGATAAGACTAATTGGCTAAGCCGTGATTTCGAAGAGGTTACAAAGTATGCCATAGATTCTAATTGTGGTTTTACTTGTTCAGCTGGTTTTTACTATTATTTTTGCGATGGACTGACAAAACTGTATAAGAAAAATAAATTAGATAGTATTCAGAAAAACTTACCAATCTACGTTATTGCAGGAGAAGAGGATCCTGTGGGCGAGTATGGCAAGAATGTTAGAAAGCTATACGATGTTTATAATAACTTAAGTATATCAGATGTAAAAATTACGCTGTATAAGGATGCAAGACATGAGCTCCTGAATGAATTAAATCGTGATTACGTAACCAAAGATGTTTTAAATTGGATAAATGAACATTTAGAGCAAGTGATATAGGGGTGTACGTTCAAAAGAAATTCGCCAAAAAGTTTTGCCAAAATTACATTTATATGGTAAAGTCTAAATAAACATTTTTTAAAATATAACCATAGTGATAAGAAAAGGTGAGTAGAAAGATGAAGAAGGCATTCGCTATAGTATTTACTTTGTTTTTGTTAATGAATTCATTTACTATTTCAAATTCTTTAGCTGCACAAAGTGTAAAGCAAAATGATAATACGTCAACAGTAGTTATGAAAGATGGATATTTATATGTTAAAACAAATGGAGTTTCTAAGAAGGTTAACTTAAAGATTAAGTTCTATAGTAATGGGCAAAGCGATTACATATTAGCATGTTCTGACAGTAGTAATAAATATAAATATGTACTTATTAATAAAAATACTTTGGCAATAAGAAAATTGAATTATTCTTATACAAAGAAGTTTTGTGATGATTCAAAATCCCCAATACTTGGCTGTAAAAATAACAAATACTATTTTATCTCACAAAATCTTCTTGTAGAGTCAAATGGGACTATTGAGAAGGTATTGTATAATTCAAGGATTAGTAAAACTGATATTGAACAATTCAATCTGTCAAAAGTATTTACATCTAGTAATAAAATTGTATTTTCGTCGACACTAGCTCCAGAACCTTTTTTAGTAATAGATACGCGTAATGATACTATTACAGATCTAAAAATGGTTCAAGGAGGATTTTATGAGTTAATTGGAATTACCGATAATAGAATTTGCTATACACTAGAAGATCACATACAAGCTTCAACAGATACTGTGTATGTGTATATGTCTGATTATGATACTGGCAATTCAAAAAAACTAATGCCAGTGAGAGGGGGGCTGTATGATAATTATTCAGCTCAGATAGGCGATAAGGTTTATTTTTCGAACTATTCAATTGGGATATATGTGATAGATCTTTCTAAGGAGGCCTCGAAGCATATTTTTGAAAGACCAGTTGCAGGATTATATCCTTTTGATAATAAGATATATTTTAGCACTATATGTGATGAGTGCTACAAAAGCTGTGATAGTGATTTTTACATGTTAAATCCAGACTCTATCGGATTTTTGAACGTAAGTGATTATCATTATACCAATAAACTTCAAATAAAAGAGTCTAAAATCGGAAAGGACTTTATATACAGCAACGATGGCATTTACCTTGCTAATGTTGACTATAATGGAAATTATTATTTTAAGTTTGGAATTGATTGTGATAATAGCGTTGTAGTGACCTGCAAATATGACATTCAGAAAAAGAAAGTAACTATATTAGATATGTACTCTAGTTTTTTAACAACATTGTCTCCTAAGAAGTTTGCAGATTTAAAGAAAAAGTATATCGGAAAGGATATTACAAAGGTTTTTCTATTAAAGTAAGTGGCTTTCAAGAATAAATCTTGAAAGCCTTTTTTTGGCGGAGAGTCAGGGATTCGAACCCTGGAACAGTTGCCCGTTACATGATTTCCAGTCATGCGCCCTCGACCAGCTAGGCGAACTCTCCATAATCTAATATTTAATTCAGCCGTTAAACTGCTTTTATATTTTACAATAGAGCACATAACTTGTCAACCACTAAACTTTTTAGAAAGTATCAATTGCCTTAGTTACATTATACCTAATACTACCTATATTCAAAATATTTTGCTATAAGAGAGGTGTTTTACTATAAAACTTGCAATATGTCACTTATGTCCAGCCATATAGTTTGCGTTATCATAGCATGCGTTATCAATGTTTAAGCTTAATGAGTTTCCCTATAGGCAAAAAAATGCTGGCAATATGCCAGCAGAGTTAATTTATTGTTAAGGGTATTTCACATTTATTAGTGTAAACTGTTTAATGTTATTTTACACTGTTAATTCGTGTTTTTTAAGGAAGTTTATGCCTGAGTGCGTTTAATAACTTACTTCTATCCGATGTTTACTGATGTTAATTCCCCCGATTGAATAATCGGCAGAATATGCAGTGTTATGGCACTAGATTAAGATTTCTAAGGTCCTGCGAAAAGAAGTACTCCCACAGAATCTAAGAAATCTGATTATCTTATGTCTACCTCGCTATGGCTTGTCAAATATTTCATGACAGCTCTTAAATGCATCTTGTTGTGAAGTTTTTCTCGTTTCATTTATTTCTTCCAGATTTTCGTTTAGACAAGCCTTAACATCATAATCCAAATTCTTAGAATTATTTATTATTTCCATAGCATTTTCTAATGGCATAGCATGTCTGTATGGCCGATCCTCTGTTAGTGCTGTAAACATATCACTGACGGCCATAATTCTCGAGCCTAAGTCTAGTTGATTTGATGACAACCCGAAGGGGTACCCAGTTCCATCAAGCTTTTCATGGTGAAATGAAGCCCAATCTCGGACTTTGCTCAAGCCTGGAATTGAATTTAGTATTCGATAAGTGTGATATGTATGAGATTTTATAAGGTTATATTCATTTGTATCTAGAGGGCCAGGCTTTTCCAGAATACATTCAGTAATACACAGCTTCCCCAGGTCATGCATTAGCCCAGCTGAATGCATTAATTCAGTATCTGAAACATTAAAGCCTAGTTTATTGGCAATAAGACTCGAGCTTGTTGCTACACCAATAGAGTGTGTAGCGGTAAATCTACTTCTAAAATCTATTATACGATGTGTAATATTTGCATATTCGTGTAAACTGCTGCTATTGATATAAACCTTATAAGGAGACATTACTCTTTTAATAATCTCATCCAAATATTGACTTACTATGTCAAACCAAAAATATGGTTTGGATACCAGATTATTAAATGCTTCAACAACTTCAGGCATAAACATTGTACCGCTACCACTTGTTATCATATTTTCAATATATCTACGCTGTTTCAAAATTTCCTGATTACGGTTGATTAAAATATCAACTCGGTCAGCTAAATGAAGTATATAGCTTGACATGGGTATTGTATATTCTTGTAAGTAGATATCTGAGCGTTTTTCCCAATATGTATGATGGAATTGGATAATTTCGGCTGCAGCTTTTAGTTGAGATGAATCACGAAGGATAAACCATCCTTTATAGCCGTGAGAATTTCTCTGAAGCATATCACTTCCAAATTCAAAATCAAATAGTGAGTTTCTCTCAGCCAAATTTACTGCACCACAATCGTGTAATAAGCTGGCTAATACTAAATCTTTTATTTCCTCATCGGATAAATTCATTTCTTTTGCAATATTATATGATATATATGCAACCCTTTTATGATGATTTGTAATACTTGGGTCTATTAAGTCAATAGCACTAGCTAAGGACAAAACTATGTCAGTGATTGGTATATTAAGTTCCAAAGTAAAATCACCTCTCTACTTAGATTAAAAAGTTTGTATAATAATGTGATATTTTCTCTTTAGACTTATTTTACTATAAATAGTAACTAAATAAAATAATAACTATTGAGGTTATATCAACTTCCTATATGACAGAGCTTTGTTTTTTCTCAAAAAATTATTGACAATAAATTACCCTCGCTGTATTATTGTATTAATCACTTAATACAATAATACAGTATAAACTAGAAACCAGAGGACTAAACTAACAATCAATACAATTAATATTTGATGTTGGCAATATCTTTGCTGGTACGCATGAGATAAATTATTAGTGTTACTATGTTTGATACTGTATAATTAAAAATAGTAGACATGTTTATAACAAGGAAGGTGATTATTATGCTTAAAATAAGCAATTTATCAAAGACATATAAGGGTGGGAAAAAGGCAGTAGATAACCTGTCCTTAGAAATTGCTAGTGGTGATATATATGGTTTTATAGGACATAATGGTGCAGGAAAAACAACTACCATTAAGTGTGTTACAGGTATTTTGGAATTCACTGAAGGTGATATTCTAATTGAAGGAAAGTCAATAAAGGATGACCCAATTAGCTGTAAAAAGCTGATAGCATATATTCCAGATAACCCGGATTTATATGAAAACTTGACTGGAATACAGTATTTGAATTTTATTGCCGATATATTTGCAATACCTAGCGTCGAAAGAGAAAATGCCATACAGAAATATGCTGATTTACTTGAACTTACATCTAGCCTCGGAGACTTGATTTCGTCATACTCTCATGGTATGAAACAAAAGCTTGCTATTATATCTGCTCTCATCCATAAACCAAAGCTTTATATTATGGATGAGCCATTTGTAGGTCTTGATCCAAAGGCGGCACATACACTTAAGGAGATTATGAAGGAACAATGTAAAAATGGATGTGCTATATTTTTCTCCACACATGTATTAGAGGTGGCTGAGAAATTGTGCACAAAAATAGCAATTATTAAGGATGGTAAGCTTGTTGCAAGTGGAGAAACTGCAGCTGTTAAGGGGAATAATTCACTAGAACAGCTATTTTTGGAGTTGATTGATAATGAATAATTTATTTACATTAATTAAGGCAAATATGATAAATTCCTGGGGAATAAATAAGGTCTTAAAGTCAAAGTCAAAAGGTGAAAAGATAAAGGCTGGACTTATTGGTATAGCTATTGTATACGCATTTTTTTCACTTGCCTTTGCAATGCTTATGATGAGCTATCAAATGGGAGATATCTTGGAAAAATTGGATGCCCTCGAGCTCTTAATAAGCAGTTCAATCTTATCAACTACGTTTTTTGCAATAACAATGAGTACAATTAAGATCCCTGGGTACCTATTTTCCTTTAAGGATTATGACACGCTAATGTCTTTGCCGGTAAAGTCATCAACTGTTCTAATAAGTAAAATGATTTTCATTTACCTGTCAAATTTGATGGTATCAGTTGTAATAGGAGTACCTCCGTTGATAGTTTATGGGATGAAGGCCTCGGGAGGGGTATTGTATTATTTCTTCGTTGCTATAACCACATTGTTTATTCCATTAATTCCAATAGCTATAAGTGCGTTTTTGGCATATTTCTTAGGAAGAATATCTGTAAGATTCAGATCTACTAACGCAATTATGCTTATAGGAACGTTTTTATTATTTATTATAATATTAGTGGGATCAACAATGATAGGTCAAATAAACACAGAACAGTTACAAAATAGTATTCCTACAGTTAACATCTTGAATGACATTTTGTTCTGGACCAAATTATATGTAAGTGCACTTAAGGATAACAATGTATTATACTTGATAGCATTTGTGTTTGTAAGTTTGATAATTTTTGGAGTATTTATTACGATTTTCTCAAGAGGCTTTAAATCTATCAATGCGAAGATGTCTGAAAAGTACAAGACATCAAACTATAAAATGAAAAGGCTTAAGACATCAACTCTCTTGAAAGCCCTATATATAAAGGAACTCAAGTTTTATTTTTCTTCATATATTTATGTGATGAATACTGCAATTGGTATGTTGATGATGACGCTATTCTCTCTGGGCATAGCTATTTTTGGGAAGGATACTGTGGCTAAAGCACTTGAAATACCTATGGCTGATGCATATGTCTCCCTGATAATTGTTTTAATGTTTTATTTCTGCATTGGCTTAACAAATCCTACTGCGACATCAATTTCTCTTGAGGGCAAAAGCCTCTGGATTATAAAGTCACTACCTATAAAGGTTGAAAATATACTCTGGAGCAAAATACTTATAAACATGACACTCACTGTACCTGTATTGGTAATCAACATTATAATAGTGGCTTTTACCTTTAAAATGAATATAGAAACAATAATTGCTACCTTCAGTGTTTCACTATTGTATTGCCTCATTTCACCAATCATTGGAATACTAATAAACCTATATTTTCCAAAACTTGAATGGACTACACAAGTTTCAGTAGTCAAGCAAAGTGCGAGCGTGATTGTGGCCGTATTAGCTAATTTTGCAGTTATTGGTATTATAGTGGCTTTATTTGCGATTATACAGCCAAGCAACACTAACTTGTTCCTTGAAATTATTTCTTTAGTATTGTTAATATTTAATGCGATACTCATAAAAATACTTAATATCGTAGGCGTTAGGAAGTTTAAAGAATTGTAAACTGATTTTTTGGTTGAAGGGGGTTTCAACCAGTAGACATCGGGTGAACAGATATGTCCGTACCTATCTACTTAAACTTTGCTTAATATGATTAGCAGTGTATAATTATTATAGCAAAGAGCT
This sequence comes from Bacillota bacterium, assembly GCA_023391425.1. GTDB lineage: Bacteria > Bacillota > Clostridia > Acetivibrionales > DSM-1351 > Ruminiclostridium. The sequence continues at coordinate 50,627 of JAEWAX010000019.1, forward strand.
TGGAAGACAGTGGATAAAGGGGAAATGTAGGTTTGCATGAGGTTGGAGTATTAATTATATATTTTTCTGTATTTAGCTTCATTGGATGGATATGTGAGGTTCTATATTGCTCAATTTTATCAAAAAGAATAGTAAATAGGGGCTTCTTGGCCGGGCCTGTTTGCCCTGTATATGGGTTTGGTGCACTTTTTGTAATCTATCTCTTAAAGCCAGTAGAGGCTAACATCCTGATAATTTTTTTAAGTGGAATTGTTATTACAAGCACAATAGAATATATCACAGGCTGGCTGCTTGAGGTATTTTTCAGTACAAGATGGTGGGACTATCGCGATAAAAGATTTAATATAGATGGGCGGGTGTGCTTGAGAAACTCGCTTTTATTTGGAGTGCTGTGCGTTGTATTAATGAAGGTAGTATATCCATCCACCTCATATCTTGTGGGGTTACTCCCAGATTTTTGGTTAAGACTATCAAGTGCGGCTATACTTGCTTTTTTTGTAGTTGACAGCATAGTTACTGTTAATACTTTGGTTAACTTAAACGAACGTCTTAAGAAGTTGCATGAATTTACTGAGTACTTGAAAAAGAACGCAGATATGCATCAATGGTTTAATGAAAGTGAATTTTATAAGAGCTTTGAAAAGCTTAAACTTATTGCTGAAGAAAGTAAAAGTGAACTTAATCATAAGCTTCGAGAGAAGTTTGAAATGCTTACGGCTAGAAAAGGTAGTGGATTGAGAATTATTAAGGCTTTCCCAGATATGAAGAGCATAAAATATGATGTCCAGCTTAACCATCTGAAAGAAGTATTAAAAGAAATAAAGAATAAGGCAAATATTAGTAGATAGTAACC
>JAEWAX010000076.1 GCA_023391425.1 Bacillota bacterium
TTTTACTAATAAATCTTCCAATGGAATACCTGCTGGACAGATTTTATTGCATGCTAATGATTTCCCACAGCCCTCATAGATATACTTTTTATACTTTTTCTTTATATCTTTCCTATGATCGCCATATTCACTTTGTTTAATTATCTTATACGCTGCTACCATAGAAATAGCTCCATAGAAGTTATCTCCCAATACGAAGTTTGGGCACACCTCTAAACAACATCCGCACATTAAACACTTAGATGCTTGATATTGTTCTCGACACTTATTTTTATTTATAACAGCTTCGTTTTCAAGCCATAAGGACATATTTTTCATGTTTTCAAAAAGAATACTCCTATCTACCATCAAATCTTTTATAACAGGAAATTTGCTAAGTGGTTCCAGTAAAATAGTGTTTTCATTTTTAGTAATCTCTGATAAAAAAACACTGCAGGCTAGTGAAGGAACTCCACAAATAACCATAGCACAAGCCCCACACATTTTTTGCTGGCAACTGCATTCCCAAGTGATTCTCTCAGAAACACTTCCATTTATATTATAAAGTACCTCATGTGAATTCAGTTCATCAAGTAGACTTGCTAAAGTAATATTCAAGTCACCAATGTATTCAAAGGTTTCATAGTATGGTTTCTCTTGGGAAGATTTTTGCCTCTTAATTTTTATATGTATGCTCATTCTATACTCCTTGTCTGACATATATTCTTGTAGCTAACAATAATTTTCTCACCATCATAGTCAACAATAGTAGTTTTCAAATACAATTCGTCATTACTGGTTGGAAAATCCCTCCGAATGTGCGCTCCTCTACTTTCCCTTCGACTAAGTGCACATGTTAAAATCGCCTTCCCAAGGATAATTATTTTTCTTATCATATAATTTTCATATTTACTACTTGTTCTATCATAATTGCTCTCAATTTTACCATGCAATAATTTATCAAGTGCATTAATCCCTTTTTCCATATTTTCTTGATCTCTAACTATTCCAAGGCTGTCATTCATAATTTGGTTTAGCTCGTATTTAATTTGAGGGATGGAAAAGCTATTTTTGTTTTTTGATATGAATTCCATTTGTTCTTTAACCTTTGTTATTTCACATTCATTAAGTTGTCTAATCCTTTCAATGCTATAAATAGGATCTTCAGAATTAGCAACAGTCTTTGCAGCTATCATACCTCCATATATTGCTCCCAACAGTGAATTACCACCCAATCTATTTGCTCCATGATACTGGCAACTGCATTCTCCTACAGCATATAGATTTTTTAATGTCGTTTGGTGCAGTTCATTTACATAAATACCCCCCATGAAGTAATGAATTCCTGGATAAACAGGGATATACTCCTTTTGGGGATCTATATTCGAATATGTTTTGCATTGGTCTACAACATCAGTTAGTTTTCGTTCAAAAATATCTTTAGATATATGTGTGAGATCTAAATACACCTTTTTTTCGCCATCTATTAATATACCCAGCTCATTGCAAACCCTGTATATTTCCTTTGATACTATATCTCTGGGCATTAAAGCCCCCATTTCAGGGTAAAGCTCCTCCATAAAATACCACGGTTTTCCATCTTTGTAGGTAAATAATCTTCCACCTTCACCTCTAGCCGATTCACTGATTAGCATACGCTTATTAGAAAGTTCAAATGTCGTGGGGTGATACTGGATAAATTCAGAATTAGCCAATGAAACACCTCGTCTAAACACCTCAGCTGTTACATATCCAGTGTTTAGCACAGAGCCTGTGGTCTTACCGAAAACTCCATTCATTCCTCCAGTAGCTAATATTACAGCGCATCCGTTTACTGCAACTAATTCTTCTGTAGAATTATCCAAAAGAATGCAACCAATGCACTCGTTCAAATCTCCTCCAATATACGTAACAAAGGAATGGTTCATGTATCTTTTTATGAGTCCTTTGCTTTCATATTTACGAGCCTCCTGCACCAATCCAGTAATGATTTGCTTTCCCGTGCCACTTGACGCAAAGGCTGTGCGCTTTTTCTTCTGCCCCCCAAAATTTCTCAAATCAATCTGTCCACTTTCATCCCGATTAAATTGGACTCCTATATCAGATAAGTGTTTCACAATAGTAGGAGCCTCCTTAACCAAGCCACTAACTGCCTCTGGATTTGCAAGGTTTACACTAGCCTTCATTGTATCTTTATAATGCTCCTCTAAACTATCATCTTCACCTTTTGTATTGAGTGCAGCATTTATTCCTCCCATAGCCATAACAGACTGTGCGCGTTCCGAAGCCATTGAAGATACTAGAATAACCTTATATTCTAATTCAGCGGCAGTAATAGCAGCACTCAAACCTGCAGCTCCTGCTCCAACAACTATAATTGTATTTTTCATAATATATTCCACCTTATGTAATAAAAAATAACTGCTCCACAAAACAACACAAGTATTACAACAGATAAGGGCATCAGAATTTTCTTTATTCTACTATTGATAACAATTCCCATTGATATAAGCATTGGACGTATATTTGTAGATAAATGAATGAAAATGGATATCAAGAAAATGAGTTGAACTATCATATTATCAGCTAGAAATTTAGTCAACTGATATATATTATTATCATCCATTTTCCTAAAAGAAGAAAAATGAATAAACATGATAGCAAATATAATTAATCCACTTATCCTTCTAATCCAAAATTCTTTGTTCTGATTTAAGTACCATTTCTTTGATTTAATTCCGCTCTTAATGGTTCTACCAGTAATAATGAACCCAATGACCGTATGTATAATGATTAATAAGCATCCAAGCCATGCGACAATACGATCTCCCTGCTCAGTTATACCAGCCATCATAAAGCTTCCTAACCCCCCATGAAAGATAAAAACAATTATGATAGCTGCAGTAATAATAGCATTAATTTTTCTCACAAAACTTCCTCCTTTAATATAAATCATCTTTTAACCAAACTTATAATTCCATTCAAATGATATCTATTCGTGAACTCAAGCATATTCCTTATATCTTACTTTTTGCTTACATTGATTAATATCCCAGGTACCGATTCAACTCTGAAATTTTCGTATTTAGCCCCATCACTTCCAGCAAAAGGAATAAGTAATAGTTCTCAGTTATTAGCTAGTAAATTCAAAAGGTGGTTAAAATATAAAAACTGTTTTTCCTCTTCCGAATCTTTCCTCCTTAATCTTATCAAAAGCGAATCTTTTATTCACTTTTAAATATACGTAAATTCGATAAAAATGTCAATATTTATAAGAGAATATTCTTAATTAATATACAATCGATCTCAGCAGGAAAACCCGTCCTATTCAATTTTTCAAATATTAAATTGCATATTACAATAACATAGTAACTAGTTAATATATAACATGTATAATAATCACTTGTTATATATTATTATACATGTTATATATATAGTCAATATTTATTTCAAAATTTTTACTAATTTGTGTTTTTTGATATGATTCTGTGACGATAAAATTAAAATGAGTGTGCAATTATCCTCACAGCCCTTTGATGGCTTTCAGTATCTTTGCGCACTCATTTTATTCGCTTTTTGATGCATTTTTAGCAATGTTCTTTGAGAATTGATTTATTAATTTGACAAAAAGCCGCCTCGATTAATAGGCTCCCCATGGCTTGGACATACTAATTTAAAAGGAATCTGAGATATTTTATGTATTGATTGCAACATAATTTTATTATCCCAATTCCACGCTTTTGGGTAAGGTCTCAACTTACCATTTTTAT
>JAEWAX010000025.1 GCA_023391425.1 Bacillota bacterium
GCACCAAGAGCTATTATAACAGGTAAAAGTTTTTCATTATCAAATACTTTATCAAATCGGGCTTTTTCAACATTCAACATTTTCCCCCAAAGTGGTAGTATTGCTTGAATTCTTCTTTCTCTTCCCTGTTTGGCAGAACCACCTGCTGAGTCTCCTTCGACTATAAATATTTCTGTTAATGATGGGTCCTTCTCGGAACAATCAGCAAGCTTTCCAGGAAGTGTGCTTGTCTCTAAAGCGCTTTTTCTTCTAGTTAAATCTCTTGCTTTTCTTGCAGCCTCTCTTGCCTTTGCTGCGGTAAGAGATTTATCTAAAATAATTTTAGCTACAGAAGGATTTTCCTCCATAAAACTTGTAAGCTTTTCAGTAACTATATTTTCAACAAAGCTTCTGATTTCACTATTTCCTAGCTTTGTCTTAGTTTGGCCTTCAAATTGAGGATCAAGAAGCTTTATACTAATAATTGCAGTTAGTCCTTCTCTAACATCTTCACCCGAAAGATTTTTATCATTTTCCTTTAAAAAATTAAATTTTCTTGCATAGTCATTTAAAACTTTAGTTATTGCCGTTTTGAAACCAGTTAAATGAGTCCCGCCCTCAGATGTGGCGATGTTATTTGCATAGCTAAAAATTGTCTCGGTATATCCAGTGTTATATTGCAAAGCTATTTCAGCAATATTTGTATCTTTTTTACCTTCAATATATATAACTTCATCATGAATTGAATCTTTAGTCTTATTTAAATATTCAACAAAAGATGAAATACCACCTTCATAATGTAAGTTTTTTATAATTTTTTCTTCAGGACGCTCATCTACGAGTTTAATTTTAACTCCACCATTTAAAAACGCCATTTCTCTATATCTAATTATCATTGATTCAAAATCAAAATCGACTTCTTCAAATATTTCTGGATCAGGTTTAAATGTTGTTGTTGTTCCATGCTCATCTGTATCACCTATTACTTCTACAGGCGTAATTGGTGTACCACGAGAATATTTTTGTCTATATATATGTCCTTCTCTACAAACAATAACTTCCATACTTTCAGATAATGCATTTACAACAGAAGCTCCAACTCCATGCAATCCACCAGATACGCTATATGCTCCACTACCGAATTTACCACCTGCATGTAAAATAGTATGAACAACCTCAAGAGTAGGTATTCCCATTTTAGGGTGAATTCCTACAGGTATACCACTTCCATTATCAATAACAGTAACTGATTTATCTTTATGAACTATAACCTCTATTTCGTCACACCTATCAGCTAAAGCCTCATCTATACTATTTGCAACAATTTCATAAATCAAATGGTGCAAACCTTTGGTAGAAGTACTGCCGATATACATACCAGGTCTTTTCCTAACAGCCTCTAAACCTTCTAACACTTGAATTTGACTCTCATCATATGATGAAACTGTATGATTATTATCACTCATAAGCTTTTGGTTTACTTCCTTTCAAAAATCATATTATCTTATTAACACTGATTTTGTACATAATTACTTCTAAAGAAACTTAAAATATAATACTTATATATTTGATATCTCACGTATAAAACTTGATCTCTTTTGAAGAGTTACAGATGATATAGGCGACAAATAGATTTTACTTTTTTTATCTGTTTCTGTAATAATAAAAGACTTTGGAAGATCTTCAGAAATACTCTGAATAAAACCCTCTTCCTCAGCAATCTTTAGAAATTCTTTTGTATCTTTGGATATCGTTGTTGTATCAATATCCATAATAGCTATAACATTCTTTATTGGAATAACAACGTCACCACCAATATGCAAAAACATATTCCACGTCCTCCCATAAACATCTACATTTAATTTTACATTATTAATATATTTATTGCAAATTATCATTTTCAAAACAATTTATTACTCTTCCATTTTCGATTTTAAAATAATTAGCTGAACTCTTTAAATATTCTTTAAAATGAGCATCGTTTGTACAAGTAATAAATGTCTGGACATCTTTTATACTATTCATTAAATATTTTTGCCTATTTTCGTCCAATTCAGACATTACATCATCTAATAGTAAAACAGGAAATTGGCCGGTTTCGCTATTTATTAGTTCTATTTCAGCTATTTTTAATGATAAAACTGCTGAACGCTGTTGGCCTTGTGATCCATATAACTTAAGGCTTTTTCCATTTATTAAAATATCATAATCATCTCTATGAGGTCCAATCGAAGTATATCCAAGGGCAATATCTCTTGTTATACTTTTCTCTAAATGTTTTAAATATAAATCGATAAGTTCACTCTTATTACTTGCATTGTAAATCTGAAAGTTGCAATTATAGTCGAATGAAATTATTTCTTTTTCGACTGTTAAAAACTTATGTTGTCTTTGAGCTAACTCAGAAAGTGCTTTAGTAAAGTCTTGACGTGCAATAATTATTGATGCTGCTACTTCAGCTAACTTACTGTTCCAAACATCAATAGTATCAAGCAATCCTGCTTTATTATATAAATTCTTTAATAACATATTACGTTGTTTTAAAATTTTCGCTAGCAGCTGAAGATTATAAAAATACGAAGGTTTAATTTGGCTTAGTGTAATATCGACAAATCTTCTTCTTTCCATTGGCCCCTGTTTAACAATAAATAAGTCTTCAGGAGAAAAAAGAACAGCATATAAATTTCCCATTAACGCTCCTAACTTTTTAAGAGGAATATCATTAATGCTTATTTGTTTTTTTTGATCTAGTAAATACTTTATACTAATATTTTTATCTAAACCACCATTATATACAAATGAATTTATATTATATGAGCTACTCCCAAATCTCACTAGTTCACTATCCTTTGATGTTCTATGTGATCTTCCGGAAGCACATAAATAAATGGCTTCAAGGATATTGGTTTTACCTTGGCCATTATCTCCATAAATAATATTAAAACGGTCAGAGAATACAATTTTAGTATCTATATGATTTCTAAAATTCTCTAAAGCCAAACTTTTTACAATCAATTTGATACCTCAATATAACTATTTTTGAACAACTTCATATTTTTTGTTTTCAAATTCTATAATATCACCGTTTCTCAGCTTTTTTCCACGCTGTATTTCTATATTACCATTAACCTTAACAAAGCCGTCGATTATAAAGCTCTTAGCCATAGCTCCATTTTCGCAAGCTCCCGCCCACTTCAAAAATTGATCTAACTTTATATACTCAGTATTTATCTCAACCTGCTCCATATTTCCTCCATGCCTAATAACGTGAACAGCTTTAGGCAAATCTAAATTCTTACTGCTTGTACTAAATAAGCATAGTCATTATTATTTTCAATTACAGGCCTCATTGTACAAGGTGCATTTGTTGTTATAAAGTAAATTGCAGTTCTATCATCATCAATGGCTTTTAATGCATCTATTAAAAAAGCTGGATTATACCCTATTTCTAAATTATTCCCTTCGATATCACATTTTACTTCTTCACGAACAGCTCCTAATTCAGCATTTGAAGTTATAATTATTTTATCATTACCAATAAATAATTTAACTGGGCTATTTTTGTCATTCATAGAAATAAGAGATGCTCTCTCAAGACTAGATTGCAACTCTTTTATATTAATAACAATTTTCGTCTCAAATTCTTTATTTAACAAACTGTTGTAATTTAAAAATTTACCTTCAATAAGCCTTGATACAATTCTCCAAGATTGTGTATCAAAAACAATCTGATTATTTGAGTTATAAATAAATACCTCATCGTCAGTTGCTTGAAGAATTTTGGAGATTTCATTTAATGTTTTTCCAGGTACAATTACCGAAAAATCAGCTATATCACCATTTATTTGTTTTCTTCTTAATGCAAGTCTAAATCCATCGATTGAAACGAAAACTAACTCATTACTCTTGACCTCAATAAGAGATCCTGTTAAAACAGGTCTGTTTTCATCAGTTCCTACTGCAAAAACAGTTTGTCTAATCATATCCTTTAAATCACTCTGTGTCAAAGACAAAATATTTTCTTTATCAACGTTAGGCAAAGTAGGATATCCAGATGGATTTATTCCCTTTATCTCAAAGTGAGAATTTTCACATTCAACAATAACAAGATTATTTTCCATTACTTCAATGAGTACTTCAGCATCAGGTAATCTTCTTACTATATCTCCAAACATTTTAGAATTAATAACAATAGAACCTGTTTTTCTAATATCAGCTTCAACGTAACACTCTATTCCAATTTCAAGGTCATTTCCAGTTAACTTAAATTTACCATCTGCATTTAAGAGAATACCTTCAAGTATTGGTAATGTTGTTTTGGTTGAAACAGCTTTTTGAACTATATTTATACCATTTAATAAATTTTCCTTTGAGCAAATTAATTTCATGGCTACCTCCATATTTTTTATATATATTTAAAAGATAATAAATCAGTAATAATAGTAGTAAGTGCTGTTAAATGTGTGCATAACTCTTGAAATTAAGTAATACAAACATCTAACGGTTGTTAATAATATGTTGACTAATTACAACAATTTATTAACACAACAACAAAGTTATTAAATTCTCAAAGTTATACACAAATAATAATCACCAAATCAACAAAAACTGTGTATATCTTTTTGGTTAAAAAAATCATGGTCCTACTATGTTCTTTTTGATATCTTCAATTGTTCTTCTTAATTCAGAGCTTTCTTCAATATCAGATTTTATTTTTTCACATGCATGCATAACTGTAGTATGATCGCGTCCTCCAAAATCATCCCCGATTTTTGGTAACGACATATCAGTCATTTCACGACAAAGGTACATAGCAATCTGACGAGGAAAAGATACATCTCTAGATCTTCTTTGTGACTTAAGTTCCTCAGTCTTCAAGTGATAATATCTAGAAACTGCTTCTTGTATAGTTTTAGAGTTTATTATAACCTGCTTACTATTGTTGAACATATCTTTTAGAGCTTCAGTTGACATTTCAACACTAATTACATTTTCAGTTAAAGATGAATATGCAATAACTCTGTTTAATGCACCTTCAAGTTCTCGAATGTTTGATGCAACATTGCTAGCGATAAAAGCCATAACATCATCTGGAACATCAAGTTTTTCCAGCTGGGCCTTTTTTCTAAGAATTGCAATCCTAGTTTCTAAATCAGGTGGAGCAATATCTGCTATTAACCCCCATTCAAATCTAGACCTAAGCCTGTCCTCAAGAGTATTAATTTCTTTTGGAGGCTTATCACTTGATATAATAATTTGTTTGTTTGCTTCATATAGTGCATTAAAAGTATGGAAAAATTCTTCCTGTGTTCTTTCTTTTCCACCAATAAATTGAATATCATCTATTAAAAGAACGTCTATATTACGATATTTATATCTAAATTCTTCATTCTTATCATCTTTAATGGCATTAATTAATTCATTTGTAAATTTTTCTGATGAAACATATAAAACTTTTAATGCAGGATTTTGGCTTAAAACAAAGTGCCCTATTGCATGCATGAGATGTGTTTTCCCAAGTCCAACTCCCCCATACAAAAATAGAGGGTTGTATGCTTTAGCTGGTGCTTCTGCTACTGCTAATGAAGCAGCATGTGCAAATCTATTTCCATTACCAATGACAAAAGTATCAAATGTATATTTAGGATTAAGAACTAAACCTGATGTATCTTCAGTATATTCTTGAACAGTCGGCTTTGATTGGGCTTGTGATGGTATTGAAAAATAAAGGTTATAATCCTTATGAGTTATTTGCCTAAGAGAATTTTTTATTAAATAAGAATACCTGGATTCAAGAATTCCCTTTTGAAAATCGGCAGGGACACCTAAAGTAATAGTATTAGAATCAATAGAAATAGGTTCTATTGTTAAAATCCAAGTGTTATAACTTATTTCAGTCATTTCATCTTTCAGTAATTCAAGTGTTCTATTCCAAATATCATTTAGCTGTACGCTCATGTTCTTTCGACCACCTTGGTATTCATAATGTCATCTCTAAATTGCAAAATAAAAACACGTTACAAAAGCCTATAAGTTTATTACAAAAAAACAAAAATAAAATAATAGTAATAATAATCTTATTTGTAATAAGTTTAATCTTTTGTGAAGTGTTTAAACAAAAAAACGCAAAAAAAAATAAAAGTTATTAACAACTTAATAAACAAAATACACAAGTTATCAACAAGTATTTATAAATATATCAGAGTTTTGTGGAAAATTCAATACGAAAAATTCAAGATATCCACAAAAAAATATTTTTATTAAAATTATATCCACAGGTTTTCATGTAAACAATTAATATAGTAACAACATGTTGAAAAGGATATAATTTTAAGTACAATATATTGATTTTCATTAAAATTGTAACAATTAAAAAAAATATAAAAATAAATATAAATAGTTTTAAGAGCTTAAATGAACCTTGACAGTTTAAAAAAGATTAATATATAATAGATTCGGTGTCTTTAAAAGAAAACACTTTAACTATTTATATACAGGAAATTGGATCGGGGGTGGAACAATGTTAAGAACATATCAACCTAAGAAGAGACATGCTAAAAAGGAACATGGCTTCAGAAAAAGAATGAGCACTGCTAATGGAAGAAAAGTATTAAGAAGACGCAGATTAAAAGGAAGAAAGGTTCTTTCAGCATAAGACCGCATAAATGTGGTCTTTTTCTTTAAACCGTGCTATTCTCTATACAGATTAATACTTATAAAGGTAGTATAGTATGAGAAGAATTGTAACATTGAAGAAGAACTATGAGTTTTCAAGAGTTTTTAATAAAGGGTCGTTTTATGTTGGAAGGCACATAATAGTATATGTCCTTCCAAATAAACAATCCTTTAAAAGAGTAGGAATATCAGTTTCAAAAAAAGCTGGTAATGCAGTTTTGAGAAACAAAAAGAAGAGACTTATTAGAGAGAGTTACAGGCATTATGAGGATTGTATTCTAAATGGCTATGACATAGTAATTGCTGCTAGAGCGGAAGAGAATGTTCCAAAATATGCTGCATTGTTAAAGGAATTCAAATATTTGATAAAAAAATTACAGGTATTTGATCAGGAGAAATACAATTGTTTAAAACAGCTTTGATTTCTTTGATACGGTTTTATCAAAGGTTCTTATCACCATTAAAAATGAAGCCTACATGTAGATTTTATCCTACATGTTCGCAATATGCGATAGATGCTATAACAAAATATGGCTGCTTTAAAGGTAGCTATATGGCAATAAAACGAATATTAAAGTGTCATCCTTTCCATCCAGGAGGGTATGACCCTGTGAAATAGATATAATAAACGTATAAGCTTAGGAGAAAAATAAGAATATGGGATTTTTAAACATTATTGCTGAACCACTAGGAAAATTTCTTTATTGGATATATAATACAGTGGCCTTTGAGAATTATGGGTTAGCAATTATCATATTTACGATAATTGTAAGAGCTGCTTTGTTTCCTTTAACTTTAAAGCAGTACAAGTCTACCGGAGAAATGCAAAAGGTCCAGCCTTTATTAAAAGAAGTTCAAAGAAAATATGCAAATGATAAAGAAAAACTAAATCAAGAAACCATGAAGCTTTATCAAGAGCACAAGATTAATCCAGCAGGTGGATGCCTACCATTACTGATTCAAATGCCTATTTTACTTACATTGTGGCAGGTTATAACAAAGCCACTTACGTTTATGCTAGGTTTTACAACAGAAACAGTTAATAAACTGGCAACAACTGCTAATGTAGCAAAAAACACATATCGTGAAATTGATACAATTACTGATTTTATCAATAAAGGGTTGGGAGACCAGGTTGGAAACTTAAACATGTATTTTCCAAGCCATGCATTTGGTATCAACCTAGGAACTATACCTACATGGCATATAGATAAGCTGGCAGCAGACCCATCAAAAATCGTTTTGTTAATATTACCTTTGCTTGCAGTTGCGACTACTTACTTGACAGCACGTATGTCTATGCCAAAAACTACAGATAAAGCAGCTAACCCTATGGGAAATTCCATGTTATATATATCGCCTTTGATGACATTGATATTTTCGTTTCAATTTCCTGCAGGTCTAGCTTTATATTGGATTGCTGGTAATATCTTTGCTATTGGACAGCAATACTATGTTAATAAATATGTCCTTAATAAGAAGGAGGTAGTGAATAAATAATGGCTTATAGTATTGAAAAAACAGGAAAAACAGTTCAAGAGGCCATTTTAGCTGCATTGTCAGAACTAAATCTATCAGAGGAAGACGTTGACATTGAGATTATCGATGAAGGCACTAAAGGAATTTTTGGACTAATTGGAACAAAAGTTGCAAGAATTAGGGCTAGCGTTAAAGAAGAGGAAAATAATAGATGCGATATTGCTTCAGATTTTCTATATACTGTATTAAGCAACATGGAAGTTGAAGCTGATATAAGCGTTAGCGAAGATGATGAAAGCATAGTAGTAGATGTAAATGGTGATGATATAGGTATAATAATTGGACGTCGTGGAGAAACTATGGATGCCCTTCAATATCTCACTAGCTTAGTTGTAAATAAGGGGTATGAGGATTATAAGCGTGTAATACTGAATGTTGAAAATTACAGGCAAAAAAGAGAGGAAACTCTTGTAAAGTTAGCTAACAGATTAGCTGAAAAGGTTGTTAAATATAAGAAACCAGTTACTCTCGAACCTATGAATCCATATGAGAGAAGAATTATTCATTCATCTCTACAGGGGCATAAATATGTTGAAACATATAGCACCGGTGAAGAACCAAAAAGGAAAGTAGTTATTGCATTAAAAAAATAATTTATAATTAAAATATGAGATGAAATGGTTCAGGAGTTCTTCCTTGAACCATTTTGTGCGTTTGCATGTTAAGATAGAGTTGTAGGATAAGGTGGAAGTTTTGTACTTCCTCGAAATATCGATATTTGAAAAGAAAAAAGAGGTAAATTATGTACTTTGAAGATACAATTGCGGCTCTTTCCACACCATTAGGAACTGGTGGAATTGGTATTATAAGAATTAGCGGAGAAAAGACATTTGAAGTGGTATCAAAGATATTTGTATCTGCTAAACCGATGAATAATATAGCTTCTCATTCTATTACTTATGGAAAAATAGTAGATCCTGTAACTAAAGCTGTTATTGATGAAGTATTACTGACTAAAATGTGCAAGCCAAAAACCTTCACTAGAGAAGATGTTATTGAAATTAATTGTCATGGTGGTATAGTTGTTATAAATAGAGTACTTGAGCTTTTACTAAAATATGGTGCACGACCTGCAGAGGCAGGAGAATTCACAAAGCGTGCATTTTTAAATGGTAGAATTGATTTATCACAGGCAGAGGCAATTATAGATTTGATAAATTCAAAAACAGTTGAAAGTTCAAAGGCTGCTATTAATCATTTAGAAGGTAGGCTATCAAAAAAATTAAAAGAGATAAGAGCAATACTAGTAGAGCTATTGGCACATATTGAGGTTACAGTTGACTACCCTGAGCATGATATTGAAGAGATTACAGGTGAAAAGGTACTTGACAGCTTAAAGTTAATTAAAAGTGAACTTGTGACACTGGCAAAAACTTTTGAACGTGGTAAAATCCTTAGAGAAGGCATTAATATTGTTATTGCAGGAAAGCCAAACGTAGGAAAATCCTCTCTTCTAAATCAACTTGCTGGAAGTACGAGGGCAATTGTAACAGAAATACCCGGCACAACTAGAGATACTATAGAGGAGTATGTAAATATTAAAGGGATTCCTGCAAAAATCACCGATACAGCAGGAATTCGAAGCACAGAAGATGTTGTTGAAAAAATTGGTGTAGACAAAGCTTATAAGGCAATTAATGATGCAGACTTAATAATTATGGTTATCGCTGCTGATACTGGAATTCTCCAAGAGGATGCAGAGGTATTAGAAAGCATTAAAGGTAAAAAAAGCTTAGTAATGATTAATAAAACTGACTTGGTGGATAAGCTGAAAGTTGATGAAATAAGGAAACAGATTAACGTTGACATAGTAATAGAGGCATCAGTTATAAATGAGCAAGGGGTAGACGTACTTGAGGATAAAGTTGCTGAACTATTCTTTAAAGGGGATATTTCTCAAAATGATGAAATCCTATTAACCAACGCTAGACACAAAAACTTAGTAGATCAGTCTATTAACGCTATAGATCAAGCACTTAATTCTTTTGATATGGGAATGCCATTAGATATGGTTACTATAGATATTAAAAATTCTGCAGAGTGTATTGGACAGATAACTGGTGAGTCAATTGATGAGGCTGTTATGCACAATATATTTAGCCGCTTCTGCATTGGAAAGTGATAAATATTTTTGATATAGAAAGGAAGAATCCTTATGGATTATTTCGCAGGAAGTTATGATGTAGTAGTTGTTGGAGCCGGACACGCTGGCTGCGAGGCTGCATTAGCAGCAGCAAGATTGGGATGTAAAACGATTGTTTTTTCTATTAATCTCGATAGTATGGCGAATATGCCTTGCAATCCTAGCATTGGTGGTACTGCAAAGGGGCATTTAGTAAGAGAAATAGATGCTTTAGGTGGAGAGATGGGTAAGAATACTGATAAAACTTTTATTCAGTCTAAGATACTCAATTTTTCTAAAGGCCCAGCAGTTTATTCATTACGTGCTCAAGTAGACAGACGTCGCTATCAGATAGAGATGAAACATACATTAGAGATGCAGGAAAACCTTGATATTAGGCAAGCTGAGATAGTTGAGATACTCACAGATGATTCTAAAACAAAAATAACTGGAGTCAAAACCCATACTGGTGCAATATTTGAGTGCAAAGCAATAGTTCTTACAACCGGAACGTATTTACAGGGACGAATAATATTGGGAGATGTTAGCTATAGTGGAGGGCCGGATGGAATCTTCCCAGCGAATAAGCTTTCTGCAAGCCTTTTGGATTTAGGAATAAAACTATTAAGATTTAAGACTGGAACTCCAGCTAGACTTAACAAAAGAAGTTTAGACTTTTCGAAAATGACTGAACAGCCAGGAGATGATGTGATTATCCCATTCTCTTTTGAAACTGAGAGCATAGAACAAGATCAAGTTCCATGCTGGTTAACGTATACTAACAAACAAACTCATGATGTCATAAAGGAAAACTTACATCGTTCACCTCTCTACAGTGGTACTATAACAGGTATTGGCCCCAGATACTGTCCTTCAATAGAAGACAAGGTAGTAAGATTTGCTGATAAAGAGAGACATCAAGTATTTGTAGAGCCTATGGGTCTTGATACAGAGGAAATGTACCTGCAAGGAATGTCAAGCAGTCTTCCAGAGGATGTACAGATTGAATTTATGAAGACAATTCCTGGGTTGGAAAATGTCAAAGTAATGAGAAGTGCGTATGCAATTGAATATGATGGAATAGACGCTACCCAGCTAAAGTTATCACTTGAGTATAAAAAAATAGAAGGTTTATTTTCAGCTGGACAGATTAATGGTAGTTCAGGTTATGAAGAGGCAGCAGCTCAGGGTATTGTGGCAGGTATAAATGCTGCTATGAAAATACAAAACAGAAATCCTATGATATTAGATAGGTCACAAGCCTACATAGGGGTCTTAATAGATGACCTTGTGACAAAGGGTACAAAAGAGCCTTATAGAATGATGACTTCAAGGTCAGAGTATAGATTACTTCTTAGACAGGATAATGCTGACTTAAGGCTGACTCCAATTGGCAGAGAGGTTGGACTTATTAACGAAGGGCGTTTTGAAGAGTTTCTGAAAAAGAAGGAGCTCGTTGAAAAGGAAATTGAGAGAATAGAAAATATCTATATCTCACCTAATGAAAAGGTACTAAAATATCTTGAGAGCAGAAATAGTACTGCAATAAAGAGTGGGTATAATCTTGCAGAACTACTCCGAAGACCCGAAATAAGTTATGATAGCTTGGCTGAAATATGCGAATTACCAGAGCTTTCTAGGTCTGTAAGGGAACAGGTCGAGGTAGCTATTAAATACAAGGGATATATAAAAAGACAAATACAACAGGTTGAGCAGTTCAAAAAGCTAGAAGGACGAAAATTACCTAAAAATATAGATTATAATGAGGTTCAAAGCCTAAGATTAGAGGCAAAACAGAAGTTATCTCAGATAAAACCTGATTCGATTGGACAGGCGTCAAGAATAACTGGCGTATCACCAGCAGATATATCTGTTTTACTTATACATCTTGAGCAAATGAATAGAAAGAAAAATATAAATAATGACTAAATACAAGGGCTAAGATTTACTAAAATTTCGAAGATAGAAATTTTTTGACAGGACAATATGGAGGAAAGTATGGCATTAGAGCTTGAATTAAGTGAACTACTTGAAAAGGGAGCACTGCATTACGGGAAGACTCTTACAAGTCAGCAGATAGAGCAATTTACAAAATATATGGAGCTGCTTAAGGATTGGAATAAAAAAATAAACTTAACTGCTATAGAAGATGACAGGGAAATAATTATTAAACATTTCAGTGATTCACTGAGTATATTGCCCTATGTACAGGATAAGGAGCAAAAGCTGATTGATGTTGGAACAGGTGCTGGATTCCCTGGTATTCCCATAAAAATAGCTAATAAAAATATAGAGGTTACTTTACTTGATTCTTTGGAAAAGAGAGTTAAGTTTTTAAATGAAGTTATAAATTCCGTAAACATTTCCAAAATAAAGGCTGTTCATGGTAGAGCTGAAGATATGGGTATAAGTACTATTCATAGAGAAAAGTACGACATAGCTGTCGCAAGAGCGGTGGCAAATTTACCGGTTTTACTCGAATATTGTCTCCCTTTTGTGAAAATAAATGGGATTTTTATCGCAATGAAAGGTAGTAACACAGAGGAGTTTGACAATTGTGGTAAGGCTCTCGACATATTAGGTGGAAAAATTGAAAAAATTGAAAAAATGGAATTACCTTTTAGTAATATAGAAAGAAATGTCGTGGTGGTAAGAAAGTTTAGACAGACGCCGACAAAATACCCAAGAAAAGCAGGCAAACCTGTAAAAGAGCCGTTGATATAAGAATTAATATCCAGTATTTTACATCTTTTTATCGAACGATTCTAAGCAGGCAATAAAGGAAATGAAATAAAAACAAGAGAACTATCCTTTGTAATGTAATTTACAATATATAGTAGATTACTAATGAAAATAAATAAAAAAGTACAAAGGATGGTGCCGTTATGTTAGAAAGTAAGATTCAATTTCCAAAGCAGGAAAAGAAAGATGAATTAAAAAACATTACTTATGTTGGTATTGATTTTATTAGGCCAAATCCATACCAGCCAAGAAAGCAATTTAATAAATTAGCACTTGAAGAACTATGTGAATCTATAAAGCAATATGGTGTTTTACAGCCAATTAATGTGAGGAAAATTTCACTTAGTACATATGAGCTTGTAGCAGGAGAGAGAAGGCTAAGAGCTGCAATATTGGCGGGTCTTAAAGAAATTCCAGCTATAATAATCAATGTTGATGATAATGATTCTGCTGTTATGGCATTGATAGAAAATCTACAAAGAGAAGATTTGAGCTACATGGAAGAGGCTGAGGGATATAGTAATTTAATAAACGAGCATGGCTTTACACAAGAAGAGCTGGCTCAGAAGATAGGTAAAAGCCAGTCTACTATTGCTAACAAGATAAGACTATTGAAGCTCTCTCCACTAGTAAAGAAAATTCTTGCAGATAACAACCTTACAGAAAGACATGCGAGAGCTCTACTAAAGCTTCATGATGAACAGTTGCAATTAAAGGTACTCAGATTAGTGTGTGAAAGAGGGCTCAATGTTAAAAGAACAGAGGAGCTAGTTGAGAAAGCAATTGATAAATTCTCAAAAGATATAAGGCAGAAGCCAAGTGATAGAAAAATAACTAAGTCTATTAAAGATGTTAGAATCTTTGTAAATACAATAAAGCAGGCCATTGATATAATGAAGCAATCTGGTGTGAATGCTAAGGCGGCACAGATTGATAGGGGAGACTATATCGAGTTTGTTGTGCGCGTTCCTAAGAATAATATGGCATGAAATCAGTATTTAGTAAAAGTATAGCTCGTTAGTTATTATACAAGTACTATTTATGCTAAGAAGTATAGAGTACAGCGGTTCTAAAAGGATTAAATATAATTAAAAGTGGATGGTTAGCCAGGCCACTTTTTTGTTTTTACATAAATATATGTGTGGATGTCAAGAACTATAGCCATAGGCAGATCTAGTAATTCAAGTGTACTCAATTATTTTATAAAAATGTATTGGAGATATTATCTAAAAGATATACTGCGTATATATGGTATATACAGTATATCTTTCTTTAGTAGCTAGAATTAAAGTGCTGAATATTTTGGGAGAGTTTGTTTCAGATGGCCTAAAGTCAGTACTGTTTTCCACACATATTACATCAGGTCTGGATAAAGTAGCTGAATTTATCACAATTATCAACAGGGGAAAAGTGATTGAGAGTCTTTCAATAGATAAAATTGAAGAAAAGTATGTTATCGTGATGGGTGCACTTGAAGAATTAACAGGAAAAGAGCAGGAATTCGTAGGTGTTAGAAAGGGAGCAGGAAGTTTTGAGGGATTAATTTTAGACTAATATTGTCATAAGTGCTATGATAATGACAGCAATTATATTTTTGTTCATGTCCATACTTATTTTAGCAGGGCCCGAAACCATGAACAGCTTATTTAATAATTCTATTGCACATATAGTGATTATTTCACTTTGGGTTATTGGTACAGTAATATCTATTTTAACATTAAAAAAATCTTATTTACGAACGATGAACAAAGTTAGGCTAACAGAGTAATGGTTTGGGAATAATAGTACTAAGAGATAAATAATAATAGTATTTGCTTTAATATTTAATTGGTTACATTTTGTATAGTTGCAAAAAGTGTAAGTAAATTATAGTCTAGTTCTACTACAGGGATATAGTGACAAAAAAGTGGACAGGTGGCGAAAAGTTTATTACAATATATAGTGGAAAAGATTGTTTCTATAATATGAAAAGAGGTAAAAAGTTAAAATGGCAGATGAAATAAGGGAGCAAAATATTATTCCCATAGACATAGAAAATGAAATGAGAAAGTCATTTATAGACTATGCTATGAGTGTAATAATTGACAGGGCACTGCCTGATGTTCGAGATGGCTTGAAACCAGTACACAGGCGTATTCTTTACACCATGTATGCATCTGGTTTTACACCAGATAAGCCATACAGAAAATCAGTTGCAACAGTTGGTGAATGTTTAAAAAGCTATCATCCACATGGTGATGCAGCTGTTTATGATAGCCTCGTGCGTATGGCACAAGATTTCTCACTAAGACATCCGCTTGTTGATGGACATGGAAACTTTGGTTCCAGAGATGGTGATTCTGCAGCCGCAATGAGGTATACAGAAGCCAAGCTGGCAAAGATATCGATGGAAATGCTTGCTGATATAAATAAAGATACTGTAGATTTTAAACCCAATTTTGACGAGCATGAGGTTGAGCCTGTTGTTTTGCCATCTAGATTTCCATGTCTTTTGGTTAATGGTTCTTCTGGTATTGCAGTTGGAATGGCAACAAATATACCACCACATAATTTAGGTGAGGTAATTGATGGTATTGGTGCAGTAATAGATAACCCTGAAATAACTATTGATGAATTAATGAAGTATATTAAAGGTCCCGATTTTCCAACAGCGGCTAAAATAATTGGCAAGAGAGGAATTAGAGACGCATACAAGACTGGTAGGGGTAGAATTGTTGTCCGTTCAGAAGCAACTATTGAAGAGATGCCTGGAAACAGACATAGAATAATTATCTCTGAAATACCCTATATGGTTAATAAGGCACGCCTTATTGAAAAAATTGCTGATTTAGTTAAAGAAAAGAGATTAGAGGGCATTTCCTTCCTGCAGGATGAATCAGGAAGAGAAGAAGCTGTTAGAATTGTAATCGAATTAAAGCGTGATGCTAATCCAGGTGTAGTTTTAAATCAGCTATACAAAAACACTCAACTTCAAGAGACATTTAGTGCAAATATGGTAGCAATTGTACCTACTGAGGACAAGTTATATGAGCCTAGAACTTTAAATCTTAGAGAAATGCTTGATTACTACATAGCTCATCAGGAGGATGTTATTAGGCGTAGAACTAAATTTGAACTTGATAAGGCTCAAGCTAGAGCTCATATATTAGAAGGCTTAAAAATTGCACTTGATCACTTAGATGAAGTCATTAAAATAATTAGATCATCCAAAACTGAGACTATTGCAAAGGAAGGCTTAACTGAGAGATTTGGTTTTAGTGACAAACAGTCCCAAGCCATAGTAGATATGAGATTGGGTAGATTGACAGGTTTGGAGAGAGAGAAGCTAGATAATGAGTACAATGAGCTTCTTGAGAAAATAAACTATTATAAAAACGTATTAGCTAATGAAAACTTGGTACATGGAATAATAAAAGATGAATTGGCTGTTATAAAAAATAAGTACGCTGATGATAGAAGAACAAAGATTGAAATTGATGAAGATGAAATAGATATGGAAGACCTTATTCAAGAAGAGGAAAGTGTAATTACTATGACTCAATTTGGATATGTCAAGAGAATGCCCGCTGACACCTACAAGAGTCAGAGACGTGGTGGAAAGGGTATTATAGGCCTCAGTACGAGAGAAGAAGACTTTGTGAAGAATCTCTTTGTTACAACTACACATCATTTCATTATGTTCTTTACTAATAAGGGAAGAGTGTATAGGCTTAAAACATATGAAATTCCAGAGTCTGGAAGGCAGGCAAAAGGAACTGCAATAGTTAACTTATTGCAGCTTGATGGTGATGAAAAGGTCACTACTGTAATTCCTATTCAAGAATACAAAGAAGGTCAATATCTTGTTATGGCTACTCGAAATGGTCTGGTTAAAAAGACTGACCTTATGGAGTATAACAACATTAGGAAGGGTGGACTTGCTGCAGTTTCATTAAGAGACAATGATGAGTTGATAGACGTAAAACTTACTGATGGAAATCAAGACATTATGCTTTCTACTGTCAATGGTATGGCTATACGTTTCAATGAAAAAGATGCTAGACCAATAGGTAGAGTGTCTCAAGGAGTTAAAGGTATTGAGCTTGATGAAGGCGATTATGTTATAGGTATGGAAGTTTGTACAGATAATACAACCCTTTTGGTTGTAACAGAGAATGGCTTTGGAAAGAGAACAGAGTTAGATGAGTACAAGGTTCAGACTAGAGGTGGTAAGGGCGTTCTCACCTACAGGATTACTGAAAAAACAGGTAAGTCTATAGGTATGATGTTGGTATCCGAGGACGATGATATAATGCTAATTAGCTCCGATGGAACAATTATTCGTATGAAGGTAAATGAAATTAGCATTCTTGGCAGAGCTACACAGGGTGTAACGCTTATGAGAATGGGCGAAGGGATTAATGTTGTGAGTATGGCAAGAATGATAAACGAGGAAAGTGAAGAAGATGTAGACGCTATAGATGGTTTAGATGTAGATGATATGGACAGCGAGACTATGGATAGCAAAACAGAAGATGTACAATCATCAGATGATGAAGGTTTATAAGCATTAGTGCGGGTAGGCTTCGGATAAGCACAAGGGTATTAGAACTGGTAAGACAACTATATAGAGTAAACTTCAGAAGAGGGTATGAGAAATCAAGTACCCTCTTTTTGTATAGAAAAACATATACTTGACATCTAAGTAAGTATGAATTATATTTTAATTACCACTGGTAATTAAAATATTTAGAGGTATATCATGAAAAAGGGTATAACAAAAGAACAGACTATTAATAAGGCTCTTGAATTAATGAAAGATAAAGGAGATATACGAAGTGTAAATCTACGAGTGATAGCTAGGGAATTAGGTTGTGCACATACTAATCTCTACAATTATTTTCCTTCATTTGAAGCTCTTTTATGGGAAGCATATAATGCTATACTTGAAAGGCTTTCAAAACATATTAAGAATAGTATTTCGGGTATGGTAGACTATCGGATGCAGTTAGAGAAGTTGATAACAGGAATTGTAAGTTTTTATCTAGATAATAAAGGATGGTTTCGACTTATGTGGGTTGAAATTATTGGAGAAGAGCGTCCAGAATCAAATAAAATCTTAGTTTCAAATAATTTAGACATAAGTGCTGATATTGTTAGTGATATTTTGATTAACGCTGACAAATGCATAATAGATAGAAATAAACTTAAAAATACAATTCATGTTGTTCACTGCTACATTTATGGAGAAATTTCAATGTTTATTGCCAGCCACTCACTTATTAGAGATGAGTCAGAACTTCGGAAGTACATAGTTAATGAAGCAATGAAGATGCTTCAAATGCAGTTACTTGTAGAAAGGTAATTTTGTATGGATTATTATGCTGAACAATTTAAAATGGAACAACTTTTTTTAGACAGAATAAAACATATTATTAATCAGCAACTTGAAAAGGAAGTTAATAGTAGCTATAATAAGCAAAGCAATCTAGTTGCTGCTAGGCGAGACATGTATGAAAACACTATTCACTCTTCTAATGATTTTGATAAACTATCTGATGCAGTGCAGTATTTAAGACCCCTTGAAGTACAGACGAATGATTATGAAGCAACAGAGGCACGCATACAAAAATATAAAAGAATGCTTCAGGCACCTTATTTTGCAAGACTAGATTTTACTGAAGAGGGTGACAACCTAGAAAGTATATATATAGGGCTTGGTAATCTTACAAATGATAAAACACGTAAAATATATATATGCGATTGGCGTGCACCAATTTCAAGTATATTCTATAGGTATGGGCTTGGCAAAGCAAGCTATAAAGCTCCATATGGAACTATAACTGGAGAGGTTACATTAAAGAGGCAATATGAGATAAAAAACAGTGAACTTCGGTACTTTTTTGACTCAAGCTTAACAATTATGGACGATATTTTAAAGCAGGCACTATCACAGAATTCTTCAACAAAGATGAAGAGTATAGTAGAAACCATCCAAAGAGAACAGGATATAATCATCCGAGATATTGAAAACGACTTATTAATAGTGCAGGGAGTGGCTGGAAGTGGCAAAACTTCCGTGGCTTTGCATAGAGTAGCTTTTTTACTGTACCATGGTATCACTGCAAATTTGAATACAAATAATATTGTTTTAATTACTCCCAACTCTCTTTTTGGTAAATATATAGACAATGTGTTGCCTGAGCTTGGTGAAAAAAACATACAAACACTTACTTTGGAAGATATGTTTGATAATGTTTTTGAAGACAGAATAATAATTAATAAACGTAACTTTTTAATCGAAGAAATGATTAGCACAACTGATCCAGAAAAGAAGGATATTATAAAATCTAGTATGGATTTTAAGCTGTCAAAAAACTTTTTAACAATTCTAGATAGATATTTGTATTATTTTGAACATAAAATGCTTGAGTTCAAAGATGTTTTTTATAATGGGGAGTGTATAGCAAATAGACATTTGATAAAGGATGAATTGCTTAAACATAACGATATATCAATGCCATTGGAAAAACGTCTTGCCATTATTGAAAACCGAATCATGAGCAGAATACATGAAATGAGGAAACTGCGTCTAGTTAAGCTGGAGAAGTTTATAAGCAATTATCCAGAACATAGCTTTGAGGTAAAGTCATATGCTAGGCTTATATCACTTAAGGAAAATGCAGCCTTAAGAAGAGAAATTGTCACGTTTACAAGAATTGATGAACTTCAAATGCTTAAAAAACTAATAAACAATAAACCCCTATTCTATACACTTTCTAAAGGATTGGAACTCCCGGAAAATATTGAGCAAATATTAGATACTACAAATTACAATCTACAGAAACCATCTCTTAGTTACGAGGATGGAATGGTACTATTGTGCTTAAAGCTTAAAATATCAGGATGTAGTCTATATAAAGATATTAAGCAGGTAGTTGTTGACGAGGCACAGGATTATTACCCTTTGCAGTATGAAATATTAAAGAAATCATATTCCGATGCAAAGTATACAATTATGGGTGATATTAATCAATCTATTGAGAAAAAGACTGATTTATCTATATACGATGACATAAAAGCAATTCTCAACAGGAAAAGGTGTTCAACTGTATTTATGAAGAAAAGTTTTAGGTGCTCATATGAGATAAATAGTTTTAGCTCATATTTTAGTGATAAGTATATAGATATAGAGAGCTTTGATAGACACGAATCCACACCTAAAGTTTTAGGTTTAACTAACTATATACAAATGGAAGCAGCAATCATAGAAGAGGTCCAAGAATACAAGAATGGAAACTATGAATCAATTGCTATTATATGCAAAAGTATGCATGACTCTGAGAAACTATTTGAGAGCATAGGAGGCAGGTTAGGTGCGGCTTTAATAAACAGTAATTCTTTTGATACTATGACTGGAGTGGTCATTCTACCTGTATATATGGCAAAAGGCCTAGAGTTCGACGCTGTAATAATATATCAAACAAATAACGACAGCTACAATAATGAGGATGACAAGAAGCTTTTATACATTGCGTGCACAAGAGCCCTTCATAGGCTAACACTTTTCTATACTGGTGAGGTGAGCAGGCTTATTCCGAATGAACGCTAATGGCAAAGGAATAATAAATAATTCATTCCATTTGATTAACACTAATTACATTTTACTTAGAAAAATAGGTTTTTTGAATTCACAGATGATATAAGTCTGTGAATTCTTATTATAAGGAGTAAAATTTTTGAATCAAGTGAAACCATGTCATCTTTTTAAGCGTATATTTAATTGGCAGCTGTTAAGGAGGTAATACAATGGAAGATCAAAAGCTTATTATTGGTATTCAAAACAAAGATGTAACTAGTTTTGAAATGCTGATTGATAAGTATTCTAATTATGTTTCAGTAATAATACACAATGTCGCTAGTGAGGCAATGACAACTCAAGACATAGAAGAACTGGCGGCAGATGTTTTTGTAGCTATTTGGAATAAAGCTGAAAAAATTGATATAGGATATGTGGACATAAAACCATACATAGCAGCAATGGCGAGAAATATGACAAAAAGCAAGTTGCGGAAATTAAGGGTGATTCCTGTTTCATTGGATGAGGATATCCTAATACTATCAGGTGATGATGTTCAAAGGGAGTCCATAGAAAGAGAGCAAAAAGAGATCATTAACCAATTCGTTGATACTTTTTCTCATCCTGAAAGAGAAATATTTATCCGATACTATTTTTTATATGAAAAGGTAAAGCATATATCACAACATTTGAATATGAATGAATCTACAGTAAAGACAAAACTATCAAGAAGCAGGGAAAAGTTAAAGCAATATCTAAATGAAAGGGGATATGACTGTGAAACTTAATATTTCAGATCTTTGTGACGATCTAGAGCAGGATGCTTTCAATGAAATACAACCAATTGACCAAGATGAAATAAGTACATCCTCTGAACGGATTAAAAGGATAGCCCTTGATAAAATCGAAAGTAAAAACATTAAAATTGAGAGCAAAAAAAAGAGAATATTTGCTAAACACAAGACTCTTAAAGCTTTGCTGATTGCAGCAACAATATTGTGCCTATCATGCGTTACAGTTTTTGCATTAAACAATTCAGTACTTTTTGAACGATTTTTTGGCGAAGACATATCAAAAGTACAGGGTAACATAGTAAACTCAACTGAGACAGCAGCTGATTCAAATATAAAAATGAGTATTGAAAGTGTTCTCTCAGATGGGTATGTTAGCTATTTTGTTGTATCATTGGAAAAGCTGGATGGAAGTAAATTTAATATTGATGAACGCCCTGATTTTCGTATAGTGAATAAAATAAGAGGTAGCCATGGTACAGGTGTAAAAGAAATTAAGAGTGAAGGCGATGTTGATTCAAAAAAATACTACATGATAAAGGTGTCTTCCGATACTAAGATTATGGAATACGGTGCAGCAATAGAATTACGTGGAATATATAAAAATGAAGAGAATAATGAGTATTCTCTAAAGAGTAATTTATCTGTTAAAGTTAATTATACCGGTAGAGATAACTATAAACATGCAGTTATAGACGATCAAAAAGAAGACAGCAAAAATTATTGCTTTACAGAAGTATCTATTAGCCCTATGGGTTTAGTGGTAAAAGGGACGGAAAAAAAAGAAACTGACAAGCCTATATTTTACAAAATTCAGTTAAACCTTCAAAACGGAAATACAGAAAAGATCTCGTGGAAATCTGAATCAGGAGAGTTGCTATCAGGGATGATAACTAGAAGTGATAATAAGTTTAGTTATCTTTTTATATTTAATAAATTAAAAAATATCGAAGAAATTAAAAGTATAACCCTTAACAACAAAGAATATTTGTTTAAATAAGTACAAAAATGGTGTCAACGGTATAAGTATATATATGTTGCCATACATAGAAAAGTCTCGATAAACTTTGATGTACTGAACCCACTGGTTAGAGAAATCTATCTGATGCCTGCCTCCGTCGCTAATACTCCCCTTTCCTATAAGTGGGAGATACGCGGCGATACGGCCCTAGATAATGAGTTTTAAGTATTAGGGGGAGTAAAAACTCCACCTGATACTTAGAACCATGTTTATAAAAGATTATTTTATGTTTAATGTCTATATCCTGGGTTCAGTACATTTAACTCATTTGAGGCTTTTTTTAGAAAAAAAGTCGTACAGAGAAAACAGACAAATGGTATTATTTACCCATCTTAAGATATAAAGGGAGTGCTCCTTAATGAACTATTATGAAAGGATTCAAAAATCTATTGATTACATTGAAAGCAATCTTGAAAACGAAATTGATTTGAATATAGCTGCCCAGAAAGCATTTATGTCACTATCCAACTTCTATAGAATGTTTTTTGCCCTTGTTGGCTATTCTGTAAAGGAGTATATAAGGCTTCGCAGGGTTAGCTTAGCATCATTAGATGTATTGAGTTGTAATAATTGTTTAATTGATATTGCTGTTAAATATGATTTTGAGAGTGGGGATTCTTTTTCAAGAGCTTTTAAACGTATAACAGGATTTTTGCCTAGTGAATTTAGAAAACTTAATAAAGAGTATAGTTTTGAAAGGATGAGTATAATGGATAAATATTTCGAAATTCAAGATAAAGATTTAATGGATAAGTATCCAGATATAAAGGTTTTGAAGGAACTTGAACCAACTAGAGTAGCATACTATTGTTATTTTGGAAAGAATCCAGAGAAAGGCGCTTTTGCAGTTATGAAAGATTGGGTGAATAAGAATGGTTTGAATCTCAAGGAAGAAAGGCATCGAATATTTGGATATAATAATCCAAACCCAACTTCGCAAGATCAGGATGAATACGGGTATGAAGTATGTATAGCAATTGGAAGTGACATTATAGTAAATGATACTAACGTTAAAGAGAAAATGCTTGAAGGAGGCCTATATGCTATCACTGGTGTTAAACGTGACGAAAATGGAGATATAGGAAGTGAGATAATGAAGGCTTGGAAACGCTTCCAAGCCTGGATTGCCGACAGTAAATATGCTTATGGTGGTCATCAGTGGCTAGAGGAGCATTTGGGCTTTGATGATGATTTTAACCATATAGGCGGAGTTGATTTATATATGCCTGTAAGAACAAAGATATAGAAGGCATTGTATTCCAAGTATTTAGTATAGGTAAGAACCATATAAATGGGATGCATTATATCACATATGACTTTACAACAAAAGTATAGTAGATTACAGTTTTAAATTAAAATAATGGCATATGATTAAATAGCACTTGATTTATAAGATATCTAAATCACAGGGAATATAAACTTCACTCAACTTAGAGATCTGTTAATAGGGTGCTATTTTTGTGTGGCAATAATAAGAAAAGAGTATAAATAGCACTAGTTTGAAGATTATTTTAATCCGTTTTTCAAACCAGAGTATAAATGATGAATCATGAGACATTTGTGTGTATATCGGAGCATAAAGTGGGTAAATTAAATAAATAGGCGAATATAGCGATATTGTTAGTTGATAACCAACTCGATATAGAGGTATACTAACCAAGCTGTCGCAAACGACAACACATAAATTAATCGGAGTTAATGGGTTTTGAAAAAATCTAAAAACAAAAATTAA